>CAZHIC010000006.1:0-87566 GCA_964532405.1 uncultured Gallionellaceae bacterium
TCCGCGTGAGAAAATCTTGTCATGTTTTGACATCATTTGACCGGTAAGTGACTAATGACTAACGACTATCCTATGAAGCCACCCACCACACTCGATCCGGCGGACTGGTCGTCGCTGCGAACTCAGAGTCATCAAATGCTGGATGACATGCTGGATTATATCGAGCATATTCGCTCCCGACCCGTGTGGCAGCCCATTCCACAGGAAGTACGGGCTAACTTTCAGCAACCGCTGCCGCAACACCCCTCCGACCTGAGCGAAGTACATGCCACCTTCATGCGTGAAGTGCTGCCTTATGCGGTGGGCAATGCCCACCCCGGCTTCATGGGCTGGGTACACGGCGGCGGCACTCCCGTGGGCATGCTGGCAGAGATGCTGGCCGCCGGGCTGAACGCCAATCTGGGCGGACGCGACCAGATGCCCATCGAGGTGGAGCGGCAAGTGTTGCAATGGGTGCGCGAACTTTTCCAGTTTCCCGCTACGGCAAGCGGCCTGTTCGTGACCGGCACCTCGATGGCGAATCTGATCGCCGTGTGGGTGGCGCGCACCAAAGCACTGGGCACGGAAGTGCGCAAAGACGGCATAGCTGCAAGCGAGTTGCGCCTGAGCGCTTACACCTCGGCCGGCGCGCATGGCTGCATCGCGCAGGCGATGGATCTTGCCGGTATCGGCATCGATGCACTGCGCATCATCCCCATGAACAGCGCATTCGAGATGGACGTCGCCGCCTTGCGCCGCGCCATCGCCGAAGACCGCCATGCCGGGTTCACCCCGTTCTTCATCGCGGGTACGGCAGGCTCGGTGGATGTCGGCGCGATCGACGATCTCACCGCGCTGGCTGATGTGGCCGAGCGTGAGGAAATATGGTTCCACATCGACGGGGCGTATGGTGCGCTCGCCATGCTGTCACCCGAACTCACGCCGCGCCTACACGGCATAGAGCGCGCCGATTCCATCGCCTTCGATTTCCACAAATGGGGACAAGTGCCGTATGACGCCGGATTCGTTCTGGTGCGCGACAGCGAGCTGCATCACGCCACCTTCGCCGCCCCCGCCGCCTACTTGAAACGCGATACACGCGGCATGGCAGCCGGCTCGCCGTGGCCGTGCGATTTCGGCCCCGATCTATCGCGCGGTTTTCGCGCGCTGAAAACCTGGTTCACTATCAAAGTCTATGGCACAGAGAAGCTGGGCGAAACCATCGCCAACACCTGTGCATTGGCGCAATACATGAAGCAGCGTATCGAAGCGCTCCCTCAACTCGAAATACTGGCGCCCGTATCATTGAACATCGTGTGCTTTCGCTATCGTTGCGCCGATGCCGACACCGTCAATGCCGCCATCGTCGTGGCACTACAGGAATCGGGGATCGCCGCCCCGTCCGTCACGACAGTGAATGGACAACTCGCGATTCGCGCCGCCATCGTCAATCATCGCACGGCCCAGGAGAATATCGACGCCTTGCTGCGCGAAACAATCACCCTCGGCGAGACACTCACGCGAGCCGCAAAATGACCACCCGTTCCCACAGCGTATCGAATACTCCGCCACCCCTGATCGGCCTCGCGGCCTTGATGCGCAGGGTGTTCTCGGAAACCGATCTGAAGCCACTCGCGGCAGAATTGTCCGCCCGCGCGCAACACGACCCGCTCGACGCCAATGCCTTGATGGATCTATCGACTATCCTGCAACTCAGCTTCCAGCACGACCTCGCCATGCAGGTGCAGGCGGAAGCGCTCAAGACGCAACGCATATTCAGCCTTCCCTCAGCAGCACAGCCTGCGAAGATACGCTTGCTGGCAATGATGGGAACCTGCGACCTGTTATCCAATACCCCCGTGGAATGCCTGCTGGAAGATTCCGACATCGCCTTGGATATGCTTTACGTCTCCTCCACCCTGCCCTTCCCCGAAACAGTGCCCGACCACGATGTGCTTTTTGTAGCGGTGGCGGAATCGGATGAGAACTTGCCGCTACTGCACACCCTCGCCGAAATTCAACAAGTATGGCCGCGCCCGTTTTTAAATTCACCGGCGCGTATCGCCCTGTTGTCGCGCGACAGCACCTGTGCTTTGCTGGGCGACACCAGCGGCATCGTCATGCCGGTCGCGGCGCGCGTATCGCGTCAGATGCTGACGGAGATCGCCGCGCAAAGGCAGCCATTGGCCAGCGTGCTGGAACACGGCGTATTTTCCGTCATCGTCCGTCCGGTCGATTCCCATGCCGGGCGCGGGCTTTCCAAGATCACGCAAGCGCAAGAGTTGCATGACTACTTGCTCGCCATACCGGAGAGCGAATTCTATATCTCGCCTTTCGTCGATTACCGTAGCGCGGACGGATTGTTCCGCAAATATCGCATCGTGCTGATCGATGGCCGCCCGTATATTTGCCACCTCGCCATCTCGTCGCACTGGATGATCCATTACCTCAATGCCGGCATGACGGAAAGTGCCGAAAAGCGTGCCGAGGAGGAACGCTGCTTTGCCAGTTTCGATTCCGGCTTCGCGCTGCGCCATGCGCAGGCCTTGCAAATCATCTACCAACGCATGGGTCTGGATTATTTGGGCATCGACTGCGCCGAGACCTCCACGGGCGAATTGCTGATTTTCGAAGTGGACAGCAACATGGTTGTGCACGCCTTCGACCCCGTGGACACCTTCCCGTACAAACAAGCGCAAATGCAAAAAGTATTTGCCGCATTCAGGGCGCTGCTCATCAGAGCGGCATGCAAGGACGACGGTGCGACATGAACGCGATTGAAACAGTTTACGCGGTGATACCGGCACAAGACGATGCGCATCCGCGTGCCGCCCGCCATTTCCCCGCGACCGAACAACTGCTCGCGGAAGGCGGCGATGCGCGCATCGCATTGAACCCGGCAACGGGTGCCAACAAATACGGCTGCCGCCCCCGTCCCGATGCGAATATCGCCGCCTTCGGTTCCGCGACAGCAACCACGATTTCCGAGACGGCATTCTTTGCCGCCAAGCAATTGCGCAATCGGCTGGCGCAGCATGTCGCCACTAACGAGCATGCTCGTTTCCCTCTCCTCAATCCTCTCCCGATAGAGCCCTCTCCTCAATCCTCTCCCGCAAGCGGGAGAGGAGGCGAACGTGAAAGGCAATCTTCAATCCCTGCGGGCGAGGAGGCAATCGAATCGCTGCGCAAATTTAATGTTATTGACGCGGCAGATGTCTATGCGGATGAAATGAACCGTATCCGGCACGAACTGATCCAGCTGTGCGGCTTGGACACTTGTCATGGGCCCGATATCGTATTCGCCGCCTCCGGCACCGATGTTCACCTGATCGCCGCACAACTTGCCGCACAAGCCGGATCGGATGCCGTGCGCATCTTGATCGTCGATCCCGCAGAGACCGGCAGCGGCGTACCCGCCGCGCTTTCCGGGCGGCACTTCAGCAGCCGTTCGGCATTGGGCGATGTGGTGGCGCAAGATTCCATGCTTGCGCAGAGTGGCCGCAACGATGTCGTTGCCATTCCGATACGTCTAGCCGATGGGACGCCGCGTCCCGGCGCCGACATCGATGCCGACTTTGAACAGCAGGTAGTTACGGCGGCAGCGGCAGGCCAACGCGTATTGCTGACGATGGTGGACGTCTCCAAGACCGGCATGATCGCACCCAGCGTCGCGTGCTCCGTCGGGCTGCATCGGCGCTTTCCGGACACGCTGGATGTGCTGGTCGATGCCTGCCAGTTCCGCATCGCGCCGACGACACTGCAAGCCTATTTGAAACAGGGTTTCATGGTCGGCGTGACGGGCTCCAAGTTCATCACCGGCCCCAGCTTCTCCGGCGCATTGCTCATCCCCGAAAAACTGTCAAAAAAACTGCGCACCGGATCGGTGGCGGATAAATTGCGACCCTATTCCGCCCGCGCAGACTGGCCTGCAAGCTGGGGCAAGGCCAGTCAACTCGACGCTGTAGCGAACTTCGGCCTGCTGTTGCGTTGGGAGGGTGCGATGAAAGAATTGCGCGCATTCCGCTCCGTATCCAACGCTGCGGCAACGCATTTCCTGCGCACTTTCGCCGAGGCTATTCGGCTGCACTTGGCAAGCAATCCCATTTTCGAGGCCTTGCCGGTTCCCGAATTGCAGCGCCACCCATTTGTGTCCACCACGGGCTGGGACGATATTCAAACGATTTTTCCGTTCCTGTTATTTCATCCCGTCGGCACATCCGAAAAAAACCCTTTGAGCAGCGCAGAAACCGCGCAAATTTATCTCGCGTTGCAAAATGAGTCGCATGAGATCGACCGCGTGCAATTGGCGCAACCGGTAGCCTGCGGCCAGCGCGACGGAATCGCGGTAAGCACTTTGCGGATGTGCGCCAGCTCGCGTCTGGTCGTAGAGGCGGTGCAGCAAAACGGCGGGGACGAACAGCTTGTGATCAAACGAGCTTTGCGTGCGCTGGATAAAGTCGCGCAGCTCGTTCAAGCAGCATCATGGAGATAACAAAAATGTCTGCAACCCTCCAGAAACAGCTTTCAATATCGCGTGACTGCGGCAAGTTTTGTACAGCCAAGTCCAGGCTGGGCGTATTCGCTCTCGGCAGCCTGATCGCCATCTTCTGTATGGCGGGAATGCCATCGCAGGCTTATGCCGCCAAGGCAAAACCCAGCAAAACGGTCAAAGCCGCCCCGGCCAGAACGGTCAAAGCTGCCCCGGCCAGAGCACCTGTTGCACAATCTTCAAGTGCTCACGGGCTTGCCCATGAGTGGGAGCCAAGCGATGAACTTAAAGCCTATAAAAAAAACTATCTGCTGTTTTTTGCCTTCTCCTCGCAGCCCAACAACCTGCCGACCAGCCCAAATCCGCAGAATCAGGTGTTAACTCCATCTGCATTGGATATCAAAGAAGTACAGTTCCAGATCAGCCTGAAACACGATTTGGTCGACTTTCAGGAGTATGGCTCGCTGTGGCTTGCTTATACGCAACGGTCATTCTGGCAATATTATGATAGCGCCCGCTCCCGTCCGTTCAGAGAAAACAATTACGAACCCGAACTCATCTACTCACTGCGTCCCGACGATTCGAGCATCCTGAATCTTGGTGTAGTGCATCAATCGAACGGCGAGTCCAACCCGCGGTCGCGCAGCTGGGACAGGGTCTACATACAACCCGGGATTGAACTCGGCGATGGCGGAGGGAGGCTGGTATTGCTGGCGCGTTGGTGGCAAAGAATCCAGGAGGATCCTCTCGTCGACGACAATCCCGACATCGTGAATTTTCTGGGCTACCGGGAATTCGAGTTGCGCTATATCGAGGACAGCAATTGGGAACTCTCGGTGATTTCAAGAATCCGTTCGACCCAGCTGGACATCGCCGCTCCGTGGTCATCATGGCTCGCATTGGACAACTCAGAGGAACACGACATCAATGTCCATCTTCACTATTTCAACGGTTTCGGAGAAAGCTTGCTCGACTACAATCAAAGTCACGTAACTTGGGGAATGGGCGTGTCATTCCCTTTTGACAATTGAGTTTCCACAGGGCATTTTCGAACAATTGCGCTTTCCTTCACACCGCGCCAAAAAGCCGCTATTTGCTGCATAATTCAACGTATTTTCAAAATACCCGCCGGGTCTTACCTGAAACAGTTGCTGTGGCCTAAAGTTTAGGGCGATTTTGCCGAAATAGAATACTGATATGTTTCAGGCCGATTCACTTGTGCGATACCTTTACGTTAATCATCCGGCAAACTTGGCTTGCACGTTTCTCGCAGCAGACTCGCAAACCCTAAGCCGGACGAGCCGGAACCAAACAGGGTTTCACGCGGAGGCGCGGAGACGCAGAGAAAAAACAAAGCGGGCTGGAAGCCTATATTCTCCGCGCCTCCCGCGTCTCCGCGTGAAAAAATCTTGTCATGTTTTGACCGGTAAGTGACTAAAGTTATCGCTCTGTTTCCTTCAGCATCCACATGACATGAACGAAAGAATCTTGCGTATCCGCACGCAATGAGGCGATCAGATTATCCAGATGGCTTCTGTTGTGATTCGAGTTGCGCGCGAAGGTCTGGAACAGCTGGATGACCAGTTCTTCATTCAAGCCCTTATGTTTCGCGGCCATGCCGACCAGCAGCACCTGGATGACGGAGAGGTTGCATACCAATTCGCGGTACAGGTCGAGATACCCCCCTCGGGTGAACGGGAACAAACGGGTGATCACCTGATTCACCAGATAGTTCTCGAAGATGTATTCCTTGTCATGAAAGAAAGGGCGATAGAACGCGTCATAACTTTGCGTGTACTGGCGCAACATCGTGCCCCCCGTTGCGGCGGCAAGCCCCTCGGCAGCAGCATGCAAACATTCCTGAAAGCGGATTGATGCTCTGTCCGCCAATGACTGCTCGATGAGCTTTGCAACGACTTCGAGTTTGCGCGGGATGTTCGGGTCGATTTGCGAAAATTGGGCTTCGAGTTGCACCGGGCGCGAGAGCATGCCGATGAAAGATTCGAGCGTGGGCAACAGCTCCGAAGCATGGGTAAAATCTTCGGAAAAAGCGATGCCGTTAACCTCTTCCAGCAAGAAGCCGAGCAACATCACGCGCGCGCCCAGACTGATTTCCCGGAATTGCAGGATCGCGATGATGACGATACGGAAATCGTTCAACACGGCGATTTGCTGCGGGTCTCCCTCACCCTGCAAGGGGAAGCGGTAAGACGTAAATGCTTTATCGTCGATTGCAGGCTCCGGGGCGATCATGACAAATTGCATCGGCTGCGGGTTTAACAGGATGAGCCGCGCCGCTTCCGGGCATGAGACACCGAGTGCGTTCTCGCGCCGGGAACCGAATTGGTTGAGATAGCGCGGATAGAGGCGGCAAGTGTCGCTGAGTCCCTGCGCCCCCATGTGGCTGTGAATCGCACAGAGTTTGTCTTCCTGTAAAAAATAGCACTCTCCATCCGGCTTCATTTTCATCATGCCGTAATTGTTTTTGTTGTCGGCGCTGGGCAAGGTATTTTTGCTGATTGCGAGTTTAATCAGCGGTGCCAATTTCACTTGTTTGTTCTGCTGATACTTGCGGTAGGTGTCGTAATCGACGCTCACATTCCACCAGCCGCTGCAACAGGTGTCTTCGCACTTTGAGCCGGTGCAATTGAATTTTGGGTAATAGTCTGGAACGCTGATTTTTTGCATACGGGAACCTCTGCTCATTCTTTTCTTTTCATGGATAGCGCTACCGGATTGTCCGTTATTTCCTGTTCTTTTGTAGGAGCCAGCGTTCAAACATGCCGGAATAAGCGTCTTCCAGCGCGCGCGCAAGGCCTTGGGCATCGCACAACGGGCTGAGCGCCATGGTATTGCGCTGGGAGAAGCGCAACTGTTGGCGCAGTTCCGTGTTTTTGGCGAGTGCGATTATCTTATCGATGTATTCCGCCTCGGAGTGTGCGATCCATTCACTGTGTCCGATCGCATTCAGCATCGAGGCGGCGAAGCGCGCGCCGACATGCTCTCCCAACAGGTGGATGACGGGTACGCCCATCCACAGCGCGTCGCACGTCGAGGTTCCGCCGCCATGCCCGCCCACCGGGTCGAGGGCGATGTCCAGCCGGTCGTGCTGCGCCATGTAATCGTCCCAGTCCGAGCCAGGTTGCAGTTCGATACGTTCCGCGTCAATGCCGTGCGCGGCCAGCTCGGACAAAATACGCTGCCGATTGCCCGCGTCGCCAAGGTCTTTATTCTTGAGCAGCAAACATCCTTCCGGTAGTGCGTGCAGCACTTGCGCCCACAGGCGTAGCGTTTGCGGGGTGATCTTGCCCAGGTTGTTGAAACAGCCCAGCCGGATGGCGCCAGTGTTAAAACGAATATCGCGCAGCGATTCGTTCGCCCCCTCGCCCGCTTGCGGGAGAGGGTTGGGGAGAGGGCTGTCGGCAGGATGCCAGTTGATGGCAGGTGCTGTGGCGATGGTTTTATATGAAAGCCATGTGCGCGGGAGCCGCCACACTTGCTCGCTGAAGTGAGCGTCCAACCCGGGCGGCGTCAAAATCTTATCGCCGATCCAGTAATCCATTTCCGACAAACCTGTGCTGGCAAAATATAGATACGTCGCTTGCACCGGTGCGGCGCGGTGTGCAAAAACGCCGAGGCGATTGTGTGCAGAATGACCGGAGAGGTCGATGAGCACGTCGATGCCGTCCGCCGCGATACGCTCGCATACCGCGAGGTCAGACATGCCCGCTATGGGCATCCAGTGATCCACCAAGCCGTTCAGGCGCTCGGTAACGGCGTCGCGCGCAGGGTTGTTCGAGTAGGCGAAGAGCTCGATGCGTGCATGATCGTGTTGTGCGAATAACTGCTCTGCAAAATAGCTGGTGGCATGTTTGCGAAAATCGCCGGAAACATAGCCTACTTTTAAGCGTCGTCCGGTAAGCGGCAAACGCGCGAATCTTTTTCCCCGTGCCGCTTCTCTGATCTGGGGCCTCAAACAAGTGCGCTCCCATTCGCGCGCTTGAGTCAGGTATTGCGCGGGCGGGATGGTGGCGTGGTAGCTCAGGAGAAAGAGCAGGTTGCTATAGGCCTTCGCATAGCCCGGTTTAATGGCGAGTGCTTTTTGGTAACACTCGGTGGCAGCTTGCAATCGGCCTTGCGCACGCAGCGCATTTCCCAGATTGCAGTAACCCTCAACGAACTCCGGTTGGAGTTCGAGCGCGCGACGATAGCTGGCAATCGCGGCATCGAGTTTATCTTGCGCCTGCAAAGCGATACCCAAGTTGTAATGGGCTTCAGTCATTTCGGGGTTGACCGCGAGGGCGCGCTGGTAGCTTGCAACGGCGGCATCCAGTTTTCCTTGTGCCAGCAGGGCCGCACCCAGATTGCAATGAGCCTGGGCATAGTCCGCAAAGAGCGCAATCGCACGCCGGTAATGCTCAATGGCGGCATCAAGTTCGCCCCGCTCGTTCAGTGCCGCCCCCAGATTGAAATACATTTCTGCGAGCCCGGGCGCAATACTCAGCGCACTGCGGTAACAAGCAATGGCCTGATCCAGCTCGCCCAACGCGCGCAATGTGTGCCCCAGATTGCTGTGCGCTTCGACATGCTTCGGTGCCAGCGCAAGCGCCTGACGATAGCTGGCGGCGGCATCCGCCAATTGGCCTTGTGACTGCAAAGCATGGCCGAGGTTGTAGTGAAACAGCGCATTGCCCGGATCGATGGCGAGTGCCTTGCGAAAACTCGCGATGGCTTCTTCGTGTTTGCCTTGTGCCTGCAGTACGATTCCCAGATTGCAGTGAAAAATTGGAGAAATCGGGTTGGCGTGTATTGCCAAATTGATGAGATCTAATGCGAATTCGTTGTCGCCTACCTGATGGGCAAGCATGCCGAGCAGGTGCAGCGCATCGGGATGATTAGGATTTTCATGGAGCGCTTGCTGATAAGCTTCATTGGCCTGCTCCAACCGGCCTGCCTGATGGTGCGTCAGCCCGATCTTTACAAATTGATCTGCTGTCTGGATGCGCATTATCTCTTTGCAGAAATATTCAGTGTGGCGCGCATATTTTTTTCCAATGAGCGGATGGATCCGCCGGTGAGGTAGCGGAACGAGACATGCAATTCGTCGCCCGCTTTTGCGGTGATGGGGCGAGCCAGCGGCAACACCAGATAGTCGATGACCCAATCGATGGTAGTGGAGCGCTGCGCATCAATGGCCAGAATATTTTTCGTAAAGAAGCGCAGAGCATTCACCGCGCCATCCTGCTCCAGCTTGAAAGCGCCTTCCCATGCAATTTCGCGCGAGGCCGGTTGACTGAGATCCAGAACGCTGTAGGTCTGGGGGGGGGACAACTCTATCGTTCCGGGATGTTCGGCATACACGCGCTGGAACTGGATGATGGGCGCATGGAAACCGGAAAAATTGTAGTCCTGCTGCAAGGGCTGCACCGCCATGATGATCGCCGTGGGAATAAATACCGGCAGCTTGTCGCCGAAACGTTGGCGGTAGCGGGTCTTGAATGCTTCAATCATCTCCACCTGTTTTTCGCGCAGCATGGCGACGTGGATCATTTCGCAGATCACGACGTCCACAGGTTCGGGCGGCAGATATTCGAAAGCATCGGCGTGGATGACTTCGACCTTGTGCCCATTTGCGTTGAGTGCCAGAAAACGCCGCGACTCGGCAACCAGATCAGGATTGAATTCCACACACCAAACTTTGCTGGCTTTGGCTGCGGCGAAACACGACATCACACCCGTACCGCCGCCGAGTTCGAGTACCTTCGCGCCCTCGAAAACGGAAAATTCAATGGCCGCTTTGAAATTATCCATGCGGTTCTTGTCCATCAGCATGTTGTGATGGTAGTGCAGCGGAATGAACTGCCCCAGATAATGCGGCTCTGCTGCGTCCTCGTGCAATGTGCTCATGTTTAAATATCCGCCGACGTTAAAATTTGACGCGTATTATCCTGTAAAAAGCCTTGCCTGCGGATTCAATCGCTGCCTTCCATTCATCTATTGGCGCTCATCACGGCAGTCTGACGCTGCATCTGCGCGACATACCGCTGTAACGGCAAGGTCGTCTCCCTGTTCGGTTTGACGAATACGCAACCCGCGCGCCGATTCACTTTGCCGACACGGCTGGTGATATCGAATATGTTCTTAACCTGAAGCGTAGCCGTCAATGTGCCGACCTCCGGCAGGTCGATCTCGCAATCGGGATAGATATTTCCGGGTCTCAACTCAAAGTCTTTTTCCTGGCATACGAAAGAAAGTCCGCCCACGCTAATATCCATGACCCGCGCCTCATGTTTGATGTGGTGCGGATATTGCAACGGATTGAGAACGCATTTGAGCGGGTGCAGCGGCAAGGCGTCGAGGCGATAATAATCGCGGCGCTGCAAACGCAGCAGCTGCTGCGGGAGCGGCAAGAAGATGGCGTTGCCACTCTCGTAAGCGACTTGCCACGGCGTGGTCGCAACAAACTGAACCTTGGTGTTGTTGTGGGTGCTGACGAAGACGATTTCGTCGCTATTGAGAAGGTGGCGGTTATCTGTCGATCTGGATGCCGGATCTATCCATATCCCCTCTTCACTCACCGCAAGCAACATCGTCAGAACAAAGCTTCTTCTCCCGTCGTAATACAAAGCGCTGCGCGTGTTGCGCTCGCAAATCGTTTGCAGGATATTTTTAATCTCAGCTTTGGAATGAATGAGGAAATCGCTGTCAGCGCCATTGGGAAATGCTTCGATTTTGAGCGGAATTTCTTTTTCTCTAACCATGGTCGGCCTCCATCCAGATAAATATTTACGAATCTCACAGCCCCGAACTTTCAAAGGCTATTGAAATTTTATCTGGGGCTGCCGGGTTTAATGCCGGGAATAGAAGGGATTTCTCTGTGCTCCAAACGGTATAGCCAAGCCAGCAACTCCGCCACGGCGAGGTATAGCTGCGGCGGGATGTGCTCATCCAGTTCCACCTGCATCAGCATCCCGACCAGATCCTCCGACTCATGCACGAATACGCCGTGCTCCTTCGCCCGTTCAATGATCGCTTTTGCGATGATTCCCCGCCCCCGGGCAACGACCTTGGGCGCCGCATCGCCGCTTTGATAAGCGAGTGCCACCGCCATCTGGCGTTTGTCAGGGTTTGTCATGGGAAGCCACCCGCGCGCTGGAGACCGTGATGCCGCGCTCGGACAGTGCGGCGGTTAGTTGCGAACTGGTCGTACCCAACAACGCGCGCGTCTGCTCACCTGTCGCATCGAGTGTGATGCTCAAGCCGCGACTGTTGAAGCGCAACATCGCCGCCACTTCGCCCAAACTGGGCAGGTCTAGCCGAATCTGCGTGGCCCATTGCCCGCCGGCTTCCTCATATCCCGAGGCACTTTGGCGGGGCGTTTCCTCGTGTATCTCCCAGTCCATTTGCTGGTTCGCCCATACTTGGCCTTGCCACAACACCTGACGCGTCTCCAGCGCATTCAGTTGTTGTTGCACTAGCGGTTGCAGCTGACTGGGGATACCGGATGCCGCGTTATCATGCAGCAAGGAGGCCTGTCCGGCTGCGCTGCTTAAACTGGTCAGCGCCGTTTTGACCGTATCCGTGAGCCGGTTTTGCGGCTCTTGCAGCAATTGCGCGGTGCTGCGCGCACCGGCTATCCATTGCGCCTGATGCGCTTCGTAGAACAAGCCGCTTTGGCTGAGGGATTCATGCAGCTTGCCGGCAAGCGCTGCGGTGTCGGGCAGTGCTGTCGTCGCTGCCATCAAGGGTTCACTGTGTGTAGCGCGTATGTGGGCTTGTTCCTGCGGCTGCTGCGAGAGTGCTGAGAGCAGACGCGAAGTGTTACTCAACTGCTCGGGGATGGAAAGCGGGTTGGCGGAAACAGACAGGCTGAAAGTGAGGCGCGGCTGCAAGGACATAACTTGCAGCTCCACGACATCGCCGCTCTTGATGTTCGCGGGGAATTGCATCTGCAACATTTGTTCGAGTACGCGAACCTTGAATACGCCGGGACTGACTTCCGCCTGGATCGCTCCTTGTACCTTCTGGCCCAGTTCAAACGCGCCCTTGCCGCCGGTGTCCTTGTCCGGCAGCGGCGTTATCAGCGGCCTTTCGTTAAGTGAAAGCGCCCTGAGCGTATTGAGAACGTCGGTGGGTAGCATGCATCGTTAGCTTGCGCGAGTTAGATTAGGAAACCGGGGGAAGGGTAAATGGGGAAGAGAGAAGGGTAAAACCGCTGTCCCTTCGGAGTTTTTTTACCCTTCCCCCATTAAAGCCCCGTCGAATAGGCTTTTTGCACACGATTCTCGCTGCGGGCATTACCCATGATGCGTTGCAGTTGCGCCATCCAAGGCTCGGTCTGACTGCGGATGGCCGCATCGTCCGCCAATATCTTTTTTATCAACGCGACTTTGCGCAAACGTGTCGCTTCATTGATGGGCGCCAGATCCAATATCCTCATCTCGGCCACCTGGGCACTGGATTGCACCTCCAGCTCGGAGAGCCGATCCCAGTCACCCTGCGCCGCAGCTTCGCGCATTTTCCCGGTGATGTTGGCTAGGGATTCATATTTTTCGATTACGAGATTCATTCCTTACATCCTTCCATAGACCAACGGCATTTTGGCTGCGGGTTGTTGCGGTGAACTTGCTTGAGGGCGCGATTCGGCTGGGCGTATGCCTTCCCATGCACCTCTCAAGTCAATCAATAGCGCGCTGACTTCATCCAGAATGGCGGTATCGTTCTTCATATTGGCCACCAGCAGACGTTGACACATGTAGTCATACAGATCAGACAGGTTTTGCACCAGCGGCGCACCCACCTTCATATCCAGGCTGGCTTTCAAGCCTTCGTTGATGATCGCGATGGCCTGGCTGATGGACTTTCCTTTGGCGGCGATCTCATTGCGCAGCATTTGATTTTTTGCCGAAGCGATGGACAGCAATGCGCCCTGATATAGCATCAAAATCAATTTATGCGGATCGGAAGAATGCGTCTTCGATTCGATAGCGACATTGGAGTAAGCTTTTATGGCTGCAGTCATGTTCATTTTGTTCTCCGCTTACAGTTTGGCGAGTTGTTGAGAGAGGTACGTGCTGGTCGTATTCATGTTGCTCAGTGTGGCATCTAATTTTGTATATTGCCTGCGATAACGCTCTTCGACTGACGCCAGACGGGAGTTGATCGTATCGCGCTCTTTGGAGATACTTTTTACCGTTGCGCTAAGCCCGTCCAGACGCCCGGTAAGCACGCCGGTATTGCCTAGTGCGGCGTTGGCGAAATCGTTGAGCTTGTGGGCATAGCCTTGCGTGTAATTGATCGTGCCTCTATCTCCGAGCTGACCGCCCGCGATCTGAACTTCCAGGCCGGAAGATTTTCCAGCGCTCGATTTAAGCAACTGTCCGGAGCCGGTGGCAGCGACCCCTTTACCAAGTTCATCCACACCGATCGTGCCCGCCACATCGACACCGGCGCTACTGACCGCAGCCCCCATGAAGGCGGCCACTGGCGTTCCCGTGCGTTGAGTGCCCTTGCCCGCAACATCGCCGCTCAAACTGACCGCAGAAGTGGAACCGTATGTATTGGACTTGATATTCAAGAAGCCGTTGCGATCGATCAAAGCCGTGACCGATTTTCCATGAGAAGAAAAAGCACTGTTGCCATTGATCGCATCCTGCACCATTTTAGCCAATTGTGTTGCACCATAAGTGCCCGACACCAGCGCAACCGATGCGCTAACGCCATCGACCGACGCGGCAACCGAAATACCCGAGTCAATTGTCGTTGCCCCCGCATTCAGGTTCACGTTGCCGAGCGTTTTACCCTGGGCAGCCAATGCGGTCACAGAGACAGGGTAATTGCCGGGCATGGTGGCGGCGCTGGTGGATTTAAAGCTGATCAGGCTGTCACTCGCCTTGCCGATAGCGGCAAACAGACCGGCAACATCGTTGAATTTGGTTTCGATGGCATTGTTGAGCTTGGTGGCATCAATGGCCAGCGTGCCGTTTGTTTGTTTGCTTACGCCGATCTGCGACAAGGTCGTCAGCGATCCCGCCGGCGTACCGAGGGGCGTGCTCAAGATGGTGTCGATCTGCGTCTCCAACGAACGCATGGCAGAGTCGCCCTGCAATGCGGCCCCTTTTTTCGTGGCCGCATTGTAAGCGGTCAATTCGGTGACGACTTTCTTCAGCTCGTTATAGGCTTTTACAAAATCATCCACGGAAGTCTTCACCGCCCCGGTATCGCGGGTGACATCCAATCTTTCCGGCCCCTCGCTGGGGCTGAGCAGATTGAGCGTGACTCCCTGAATAACATCATTGATGCTGTTAGTGGCCTTGGTTATCGGTATCCCGTCCACCTCCAGCGAGGTATCTTTTCCGGCGGCGATCTCGGATAGATTCCGTGTTCCGACAGGATCATGGCCGAGCAGATTGACCAATTCAGGATCGCCCCCGTTGACCGTGACCTTCATGTTGTTGCTGGCGCCGATCGTATCGGAACTTAGAATAAGTCGATTGGGCGTCGCGCTACCATCATTGACGATGCTGGCGGTAACGCCGATCTTGGCCGCATTGATCGCGTCGCGTATGCCCTGCAAGGAGTTGTTGCCGGGATCAATGGACACCGATTTTCTGCTCGATACGGTGCTTACCTTGAGCGAGACGGGGTCGCCATCAATGTTATCCGTGCCGGCGGCGCTCGCCAGAAAATGTGTGGCATCGGTGATCTCCGCGATCGTCGTGCCCGGCGGGAAGCCCCCGCCCTTTATCGAATCTCCGACATTAAGGCCGACCGTGCTCTCGACCGTCACGTTGGAGTTGGAGCTAGTATGTTCCCGAGTGCCCAGCTGGGCGGCAGACAGCCCGGTTTTAGCGGCCAGAGCAGCCTGATCTTTTGCGGCATCCGCCGGACTGGCCGCTTTTCCTGCCATGCCGAACTTGACGGCCTTGCCGCCATCTTCAGACTTGATGAGCACCTTGCCATCCACTGCGGTGAACGTGCCGGAATCGCCGCCCGAGTCAACATAGGCTTCATCAAAGGCGTCAGCGATGTTCCTCGCTCTATGCACCGGGCTGCCCGCATCAAGCAGGTTGATCTCGGGCACTTCGACCCCGTTGATGGTCAAAGTGCCTGCCGGAATTGTTCCTGAGCTGTTGACATCCATAGCAAGCGGCGTCGTTTCTGTTACAGCGATTGTAGTGCCTGCAGTGGCAGCGACCGTACTCGTGGAAACCGTCGCATGATTGAGCACAGTTTCCCTGTATTTCCCGACATTCGGTTTAAATTTATCGCCTGAGACGGTGCCGAAATCGAAATTCAGCGTGCCACTGCCGATGGGAGTCGTACTGCTGGCAACGCCTTGCGCTGCCAGCCGCTGGCTTTGAGCCAAGCTGAGGACATTGATGGAATGAGAGCCGACGGATGCCGAGGTCATGGCGGAAGCGGTAAAGACGCTGGGGTCCGAAGAAGTGGCGGTATTGGCTTGAAACTTGTTCGCACTGCTGAGTCCTTGCAGCGCGGTTTGGAAGGCAGACAGCGCGCTTTTCACTTGACCAAAAGCGGATATCTTGGATTGCGCGCTGGCTTCTTTCGTATTGAGGGCGGTTAGCGGTTTCTGCTCGACAGCCATCAACTTACCGACGATGCCATTCACGTCGATATTTGTGCCTGTTGTTGCAGACGCCGGACCAGAAACCGCCATGATCGTCCCTCTTTAAGCCTGTTGTTTAAGCAGCAAGCCCTGCTGAATGTCGCCGATTGCTTTGGCAATGGCAATCGCCTCTTTTGACGGGAATTGCTTGATAACTTCACCCGTCTTGGAATCCATGACACTGACGACCGTTTGTTGCGTATCCGGGTCGACGGCGAAAGCAAGGTTAGAGTTATTTGCTTTCATGGATTGATTCAACTCTCTCACGGCACTTTCCAATTCCGCCACACTCGGCTTACGCGTTTCGGCTATGGGCTGTTTGGCCGGGGCGGGCTCGCTTTTCGGGGCGGCAACCGCCGTAACACCGCCTTCGTTAGCGAACCACGTCGAACTTACTACACTGGTTATATTTTGAATTAGCATTTTATGCTCCTTTTTTTGGCGCACTCGGCCGACAATTGGATATCGGCCGAGTAATCATGCTACTACGCTAGCCTTAACGCAACAGGGTCAACACGGTGTTGGGCGATTGGTTCGCCTGGGCCAACATCGCCGTACCGGCTTGTTGCAGGATCTGGGCGCGGGTCAACGAAGCGGTTTCCGCAGCGTAGTCGGTGTCCATGATGCGGCTGCGCGCTGCGGTTTGGTTTTCTGCCGCGATCTGCAAGTTGGAAATGACCGACTCGAAGCGGGACTGCACCGAACCGTAGGTGGCACGCGCCGACGCGACAGAGGCGATGTCCACATCCAGCTTGGCGATCTCGGCCTGGGAGGACTGCGATGTGTCGCCCAGCGTGGTCGAGGTCGGCGCGATTGCCGCCGCAGTCGAGACCGTGATGTCGTCGACACCCGCTACGCTATTCGCGCCAATTTGGAACACTTGGCTGACGCTTTGCGACAGCAGTGCAATGCCGTTGAACGAAGTGCCCGCGATAATACGTGCGTTTTCCGCGTTGAGCTGGGTGAACTCGGCGTTGATCGAGCCCACGTCACCATTTGATGTGGCGTTGGCGCCCTGTACGGCCAACTCGCGCATACGCGCCATGTTGTTCTGGATCGCACCCAACGCGCCTTCAGCCGTTTGTGCGAGAGAGATGCCGTCGCTGGCGTTACGCACCGCTTGGTTCAAACCGCGAATCTGGCTTTCCATCCGGGAAGCGATCGCTAAACCAGCCGCATCGTCTTTGGCGCTGTTCACGCGCAAGCCGGAAGACAGGCGTTGCAAAGAGGTGTGCAGTGCGCTTTGAGAACCGTTCAAGTTGCGTTGAGCGTTCAGCGAAGCGAGGTTGGTATTGATATATGAGGCCATTTTAATTCTCCTTGTGACTCGATTTGCACATCCGGCTTTTGCCGTTTACTGCGGTTCGCCCTTTTTGTCGGGCACTTCAACCGCCGTTAGTCCAGTTATCGGAGTTTTTGGAGAAAACTTTAGTATTGGTTAAGAATTTATAGCGCGCTTATATTATTCCGCCGCAACAACACGGTTCTTGCCGGTCTTCTTGGCGATGTACATAGCTTTGTCGGCACGCCCCACCAGATCTTCCTGATCTTCTTCGCTATCGCGCAAAGCAACGCCCGCACTGAACGTGACAAGGATGCGCTCATTGTTATTCAGGAAGAATTTCTTGGTGAGTTCACGCTGCAAACGCTCGACTGCCTCCAGTCCTTCTTTCAATGGAGTATCCGGCAGGATGATGACAAACTCTTCTCCGCCGTAGCGTGCCACTGTATCGGCAGGGCGCAACGATTCTTTAATCACATGGGCAAGATGGATCAGTGCCTGATCTCCTGCCTGATGACCGAGAGTGTCGTTCAATTTTTTGAAGTTATCGATATCGAGCAGCGCAACACACATCGGCGATTGACTACGGTTGGCGCGAGTCAATTCACGTTCAAAGGTCTCGTCCATACCGCGACGGTTGAGAACTCCGGTGAGCTGATCTTCATGGACGAGCCCGCTGACCTGCTCCAGTTCCTGCTCCAACTGACGGATGCGCGACTCGGCCTCATCCGCTTGTTTGCGGGCAAAAACCAAATCCTGATGCGAACGTAAGGCGCTGTCCTGGATGATGCGCGTGTCGTGCATGATGTCTTCCAATATGTGCCCCAAGTCCGCCAGGTTGCTCGCGCCGCCAATTTTTTGGCCGTAGCCCTCGATCTTGGTGTGATATTGGCCGGTACTTTCGCTCAAGTCGCCGAGGCGGTCGATGAAAGTAGTCATGAGTCCTTTTAACGTGGATTTAGCGTCACTTAAGCTTTTTTGCAACAGACCCTGCTTGATAATCGCGTCGCGCAAATTGCGTTCAGCATCGGCAATGACACGCTTGTCGATGGGATTGGCGATAATCTCTTGCAGAGTGACAATCTGACCGTGCAGCCACTGGTCATCCGCAACCAGCTCGCCCACGTTTTCCACCAGGAGGCGCAACAAGCGCGCCAAACCCTCTTGAATCTTGGTTTTGTCGCCACCGCGCAATTCCAATTTGAGCCAGAAATGGCGCAATTTACTGGCGAGTTCGTAGATATGATTGTTGTCGGTCGCACGTACTTGCTGAGCAAGTGCCTTGATTTCTTCGCTCAACTCGGGCTGGGCTGTCAGGGAGTTTTCCAGTGTCTGCGCCAACAATTCGCGCAATTGCGAAATGAGCTCTTGATGCCCGATTGCACCGTCCTTGTTGCCAGTTTTTTGCGCTGCACTCACCGGAGCAGGGGAGCTGCCTGCTTTTGTTATAGCAGCGGGTGCGGCAGGGCTGGCCGTCGATAATGGAGGCGGCGGAGGGGGCATATCCATGCTCGCGGTGGGCGCGGTTGACCATGAACGCAGCAGCCCCTGCAACTTGCCGAATAGCTCATCCGGTTTGGCGGCAAAACGGTTGAGTACCGTTTCCAAGCCGTCCTTTTTACGCGTGATGGTAATGCCTTTGTGTGGCGTTTCCAGCTGGCGCAATAAATCTTGTATGAGGTCAGACCATGCGAGTTCAAGCTGCGGCGTGCCAGTATCCGCAGCCGGTGCGCTGGTTGCCGCCGCAGCTGTCTGGGAACCGGCAATTTCCTGGAACACCTTGGTGTAATTTTCCGGAGTGGGCGCGAGTTTGCGCGACGACAAGACAATAAGTGTCTCGCGCGCAGCCTCAGAAGGATTGATATGTTTTTTCATAGTGTCGATGGCGTGACGCTGTTTAACATGGCACTTATTATCGGAGATACGCCGCACTGCAAAGTTGCAAATAGAGGCGCTTTCCGGCCTTTATTTGCAAAGTGGGCGGCTATTCGATCAGGTGATTGCTGATGGCGTAGTGGATCGCTTCAGCGTTGGTCTTCAGATTCATTTTTTCCAGCAAACGTGCGCGGTACACGCTCACCGTCTTGGCGCTGAGCGACATGATCTTGGCCATTTCGCTCAGTTTTTTGCCGGAAGCCATCAGGCAGAGTGTTTGATATTCGCGATCCGAAAGAGCCTGATGACGCAACTCCTGATAGCCCTGAGAGAGCCCGTTGGCCAGTTGTTCCGCCAGTTCGCCGCTGATGTATTTCTTGCCGCTGGCGACAGTGCGGATGGCGGTAACCAATTGCGAGGGCGCACTTTGCTTGTTGAGATACCCCGCCGCACCGGCCTTCATGGAACGCACCGCGTATTGATCTTCCGCGTGCATGCTCAACATCAATACCGGCACGTCCGGGTTGTTGAGCTTGAGTTGTTTGAGCACATCGATGCCGTTCTTGTCCGGCAGGCTGATGTCCAGCAAGACCATGTCAAAGGGCGACTTTTGCGCCATCTGTATGGCTTGTGCGCCGGTTTCAGCCTCGCCGGTGACGCGCATGTCGGCAGTATCATCCAGAATCTGTTTCAATCCTTTACGAATGAGCGTGTGATCATCGGCTATCAGCACATTTATCATCGTTAAACTTCCTTGCGCATGAGTTGGAGGAAAACAAAAGCCGCGAAGCGATTCGTTTGCTTCCTCGCCCGCTCGCGGGAGAGGATTGAGGAGAGGGAAACGGGCATCGCGGACTTCATATCAAAAATGTATGACCGTTAAAACAGAGGTTGCTGCGGAGGGGCTAGTGTATCACTTGGCATCACATCCACCGGAACATGCGGAACGTTAACCGACACGGTCGTGCCTTGCCCGGGCGCGCTAGTGAAACTGACTTGTCCGCCAAAGTGCGCCACCCGTTCCTGAATGCCGCGCAGACCGAACGATCTGGGCTTGAGGCGCGCATCGTGGCTAAATCCGCGCCCGTTGTCGCTGATGGTCAACTCGATATTCTGCGGGCTGTTCTGGATGAGTATTCTCACTTCGCTGGCCTGCGCATGCTTCATGATATTGGTCAGCGACTCCTGAAAAATACGGAATATGGCGATGGAAACATCGGGATGAAGATCAAGTTCCATTTCCTCATCGTTATGCGTGAGCAGGCATTTGATGCCGGTACGCTGCTCAAATTCGCAGGCCTCCATTTCGATGGCGGCGACGATGCCAAAGCTGTCGAGATAGCCCGGGCGCAGACTGTGCGCCAGATTGCGCGCGGCAGTCATGGCCTTGTCCACCAGATTTTCGATGGTGGTAGCTTTGTCAGTGAGTATTTTTTTGGTCTTGGGCAGACGCTCTTTCATCCAGGCCAAGTCCATCTTGATGGCGGTGAGCAGACCGCCGATCTCATCGTGAACCTCGCGTGCGATGCGCAGACGTTCCTGCTCCTTGGCGTCTTGAATATGCGAGGAGAATTCGCGCAATTGTTGCTGGGAACGCACCAGTTCAAGTTCGTCCAGCTTGGTCTGGGTCACGTTGACCACCAGACCTTCCCACTCCACCTTACCGTCGGGGCGAGCCTGCGGGGACGAACCCAGCGTCAACCACTTCAGCTCGCCGTCAGCCAAGACGACGCGGCCTTCCCAGCTCCAGAAAGCGAGATTCTGCGCAGAAAGACGCATGCTCTCGATGAAAGCGGGGCTGTCCTCCGGATGGATCAAACTCAGGAACAGATTGATGTCCGCTGCAAGATCAGCAGGGGCAATGCCGAGCAGCGCCTGACTACCGTCACCAATATAAGAGAAAGAAAAGGAATTGTTCCGGTCAAGCACCAACTGAAACGCCATACACGGAAGGTTGGCGATGAAGTTGTCTAAACGTAAATGTTTCGGCGGGGTCTCGGCCACGGTCAGGAGTTATAGGCTGCGGTTATCAATACGTTAAGTTGCATATAGCTGAGGTTACTACAGACAAGTAGTTTTGGGCAATTCCGAATGCAAAAGCGCCATCTTCCACACGCGCCCATATAGACAGATATGACGCCAAGGTGGCATTTACTACCCCCGCATGAGAAAATTCAAACCAATAAGCCCATGCGCGTTACACATTCATGAAATCAAAAGCATTCGACAGAAGTGAACACGTTTACAAAAACGACGCTTTTGCCGAGCTCGTCAAAGATGCCATCCGATTTTTTAACGGCACCCCCGTACATGCACTGCCCCCGCCTGAGTCCTTCCTTGGCACCGGGGTTTACGCCATCTATTACACAGGCAAAAATCCTGCATACAAAAAATATGCGGAGCTGAACCGTCTGTCTTACAGCTACCCGATATACGTCGGCAAAGCAGTGCCAAAGGGCTGGCGCCAAGCGCGGACTTCCGATAACAAGCTCGATCAATCCAAAGAACTCATCAGCCGTCTGCGGGAACACAGCAGGAGTATCGGCATTGCTCAAGGATTAGAGCCTCAAGACTTTAGCTGCCGGTTTGTTATCTTTGAGGACGCCAACTCGGACATGATTAGCACCATCGAAGCTGCACTGATCAAATTGAATATACCGCTCTGGAATACTGCCGTGGATGGCTTTGGCAACCACGATCCAGGCAGCGGGCGTTACGAGCAAGCAAAATCAGGTTGGGACGTGATTCATCCGGGCCAAACTTGGGCAGAAAAATGCAACGGCACTCATGCCGAGAATAGCGACATCCTTGCCAAAATCAATAATCACTTCAAGAATATCGGACTCGCACCATGAAGTCGCTAGAGATATTTTCCGGAGCGGGTGGATTGGCCAAGGGGCTGGAGCTTGCCGGATTCCAGCATTCCGCATTTGTGGAATTTAATAAACACGCCTGCGCATCACTTTCTGAAAATTTTGATGCTGAAAAAGTTTTCTTTGGCGACATTAAAGATTTCGATCTTAATGCCGTAGGCAATGTAGATGTCGTGGCAGGCGGCCCACCTTGCCAGCCTTTTTCATTGGGCGGCAAACATGGCACGGATCAAGATAGCCGCGATATGTTTCCCCATGCGATCCGGGCAATCGAACAACTCACCCCCAAAGCTTTTATATTCGAGAACGTCAAAGGCTTACTCAGACCATCCTTTGCGGATTACTTCGAATACATCATCTTGCGGCTAACCCACCCCGGCTTTATCGCAAAGCCAGATGAGGATTGGAAAGATCATTTGGCCGACCTGCGCAGCATCGGCCAACTTTCCTATGCCGGAACAAAATACGACGTCTCGTTCAAGTTAATCAATGCCGCGAATTATGGCGTCCCCCAAACGCGGGAACGGGTTGTTATCGTCGGCACTAGAAGCGATCTCGGCGCGCAATGGTCGTTCCCCGCAGAGACTCATTCCGAAGATAGGTTGCTTTGGGAAATGTACGTTTCAGGTGAATATTGGAAACGTCACCAAGTTCCCAAATCAGAACGCGCACCGATCAGCGAGCCGCTGCAAGAAAAGGTTGCTCGCCTAAAAGAAAAGTATGGGATGTTTGAACCGGAGCAGCTGCCTTGGCGCACGGTCAGAGACGCGCTGCATGGCATCCCCGACCCGCAGAGCTCGCACGGCTTCGACGATCATGTTTTTCATGACGGCGCGCGCACCTATCCCGGCCACACAGGCAGCGACATTGACTGGCCTGCGAAAACCATCAAAGCCGGAGGTCACGGCGTTCCCGGCGGAGAAAACATGATCCGCTACCCGGACGGCAGCGTCCGCTATTTCACAGTATGCGAAGCAAAACGAATCCAGACATTTCCCGATAACTTCGTCATCAAAGGCGCATGGGACGAAGCGATGCGCCAGATAGGGAATGCGGTTCCGGTGTTGCTGGGAGAGACGATAGGTCGCGAGCTGGCGAACAGGCTGGGGGCGCGTAACGATTTTGTTGATGCAAGACAGGTGTATCGGGCAAGGTAAGCGAGATTAACCGCAGTTGTCGCTTGCGTTTTATAAATAGACAACACGTTGTTTTTTTCCTTGTGCGCGCTTCGCTGGTTTGGCCTGTTCCGCATAATAGGCATTGAGCGTCTTGACCAGCGACTTGGCGATTTCCTCGGCGAGGTTGACCGGAACTGCATTGCCGATTTGCTTGTATTGCGAAGTCATGGAGCCTTCAAATATCCAATCGTCCGGGAAGGTCTGGATACGCGCGTACTCGCGCACAGTAAAAGGCCGAGTCTCATCCGGGTGGCAGCGCTCCGTTTGTTTTTGCGCCGGGGCGCAAGTTAACGTGAGGGAAGGCTCGTCCCATGATATGCGGCGCGCCATGCCGGTCTTGCCGCCGGAAAGATGGAAGCTCCCCTTCATATATTCCTTCTGAATTTCCAATGGCAATTCGCGCCAATAGCCACCGGGAGGAATCATGGTCATGATTTCGCGTTTACGTTTTGGGTAAGCTTGCCCTGGAGAGACGGGGACATCACAGTTGAACAACCGCCCTTTTTTGAGTGCATCGCGCAAGGTATAAAACTCCTTGTGTGGCTTCGGCCATTCGAAAGACAAACCAGCATCTTTCCTCAACCCAACTACAAGCAGGCGTTCGCGCTTTTGCGGCACGCGGTGAAAAATCGCCTTGTGCAGGCGGGGTGGCAAAACTTCATATCCCAGTTCTTCGAGTATGGAAACCATGCCCTGTATTGTGCGCCCCCCGTCGTGTGACAACAGCCCGCGCACATTTTCACCAACACAGATGAGTGGTTTTATTTCCTTCACCGCCCGCGCGAACTCATAAAACATGGTGCCACGCGCATCTTCGAACCCCAGTTGCTTCCCGGCATAGCTGAATGCTTGGCACGGAAAGCCGCCAGTCAGTACATCAACATTGCCTTGTAGCGAGTGAAAATCCAGTGTCGCCACATCGCCTTCGATTACATTCCAGTGAGGGCGGTTCTTGCGCAAGGTGGCGCAAGCCTCACGGTTAATCTCGTTCAGTAGTACACAGTGCAGTCCCGCTTTTTCCATTCCCAATGCAAGCCCTCCTGCACCTGCAAACAATTCCGCGACAGTGTATGCGCCCTCTGGGGTGACCACGACTTTCGGCGTTTCTTCATCAAACATGAAACCGATTTCCCCGAATTGCTTAAGATCGCAGGAGCGGTAAACGCGGTAGTTGTTGATGGGATGGCGAACAGATTCGAGCTTGCCTGACTTATCCCAGCGTCGCAGTGTTTCCTTGGAAACTGACAAGATGTCGGCGACTTCTGATAAGGGAAAAAATTCTTTCATAAAATAACCATGTGTAAGGTTGTGTGCGTGGTTATTGTATTTGAATGTGATAGCTTTGTGTTGGCAAATAAAGCGTGGAGAATATGCGGCGGCTACACGCATGAAAATGGGGAAAGTGATGACAAAAGCAGAACGTAAGCGCATCTTGGAGCAGGTCAAGGAATGGTTCCGTACCGTTATTATTACGAACCACTTGAAAAATACAAAGAAGCTTAACAAGCCTTCCAAATTAGACATCAACCCATTTCTTACGCCCTATTTGGCAACCTATTTGACCGGCGAGCTTACGCCGGAATCCGTTGCAAAAGTCCTGATATACCCCAGAGTGCTTGGAGCCTCAATCAATACCAGTTTTGGTATGAATATGCAGAAATTCATCAGCGATGTACTGAAGAATTCGTTTGGCTCCATGGTGAGCGGGATAGACATCGAGTTCGTAGATGCGCTGGATGGCAGGCGTAAATATTGCCAAGTGAAACTGGGTCCAAACACCATCAACAAAGATGACGTGGAAACAATCCACAATCACTTTAAGGCCGCGCGCAACCTTGGACGCACCAACAACGTCAAGGTTGCGCAGGGTGATTTGGTGGTGGCAATACTGTATGGCGAGCCAGGCCAAGAGCGCGGTCATTACAAAAAATTGCGGGACGAATACGATTACCCTCTTTTCATCGGACAAGAATTTTGGCATCGCCTGACGGGCGACGAAAATTTTTATGTGGAACTGCGGCAGGCTATTGCCGAAGTTGCCATCGAAGCGCGCGGTGCGACTTTACTGGGTGAAACCATACAGCAGCTTGCCGCAACCCCGGACATCAGAAAGCTGGCAGGCCAATAGACGCAGGCCTTGTAACCAGATTGGATGGCTCCCCGGTTAATCCCTAACTTCCAGACATGGCCTCGCCAAAATACCCTCCAACTGCTTTGGACGCTGCGGCAGCGCTAAAAAAGCGCTACCGCGACTTCAACCACTACAACCTCAAAGACCCGCTGGACGAATTGCTGTTCATCATTTGCAGTACCAAAACTGGCGAAGCAAGTTACCGCAGCACCTTCCGCTCACTGAAAGAGTCCTTCCCCTCCCACCTGCAAATCGCCGAAGCGCCCGCCGAATATATTGCACGGCCTATCGTCAGCGGCGGCTTATCGAACCAAAAATCGAAGGCGATCCGCGAGCTTTTCGACATCATCGTGACAAAGTTCGGCGAGCCGACACTGAAGCCGTTGCACAAGATGAGCGATGAGGATGCCGAAGCTTTTTTGCTGTCGCTGCCGGGTGTAGGCAAGAAAGTGGCGCGCTGCGTTTTGATGTATTCGCTGGGCAGGCAGGTCTTTCCTGTGGATACGCATTGCTGGCGCATCGCCCGACGTCTCGGCTGGGTCAGGCCGACGCAAAAGGACAAGCACTGTGCGCCGCGCGATATGGATCGCTTGCAATCCAAGATTCCGCCGGAGCTGCGTTATTCGTTGCATGTGAATATGATTTCTCTTGGACGTGAGATTTGTACATCGAGCGCGCCGCAGTGCGATGATTGTCCGATTGCGGCTTGGTGTTTCAGGATTGGTGCCGGGGGAAAGTCGGGCAACACTCTACAACCCTACCCCCATCCTAGCCTTCCCCCTGCAAGGGGGAAGGAACCGGGGCGGCGCTGATCGACAATTTGGATTAAAAACTGCCTAGCGATTTTTGCGGTTAAGGTAAAATGCCGCAGTCATTAAAGCCTCATAACCCATGTCTTCCATGCGCAACACCATCACGCCCGAACGCCTAATCCGCAAAGAGATATTGGCGTTGCACGCTTATCATGTGCCGCCGAGTAGCGGCATGATCAAGCTGGATGCGATGGAAAATCCTTATCCGTTGCCGCAGAGTTTGCGCGAAGAGTTGGCGCAAATTGTTGCAAACGCAGAAATCAATCGCTATCCCGATGCCGGTGCAACGCAGTTAAAAGAACGCATCCGCAGTGTCACCGACCTGCCGTCCGGCATGGACGTGCTGCTGGGCAACGGTTCGGATGAGCTCATTCAACTGCTGGCACTGGCTGTGACCAAGCCCGACGCCGTGCTGCTGAGCATCGAACCGTCGTTTGTGATGTACATGATGATCGCGGCTTTTACCGGCATGAAGTATGTCGGCGTGCCGTTGACCGAGGATTTTGCTCTCGACCTGCCAGCCACGCTGGATGCGATTGCCCGTCATCAGCCCGCGCTGGTGTTTCTGGCCTACCCCAACAACCCCACCGGCAATCTGTTCGATGCTGCCGCCATCAAGCAGATCATTCAAGCAGCGTCGGGATTGGTGGTGGTGGACGAGGCCTATTACGCGTTCGCCCGCGACAGTTTCTTGCCGCAGTTAGGTCAGTATGAAAATCTATTGGTGATGCGCACTTTTTCCAAACTCGGCATGGCGGGTTTGCGCTTGGGTTTTCTGGCAGGCAGCAAAGTTTGGCTGGAACAATTGGAAAAGCTGCGCTTACCGTATAATGTGGGCGTTCTACCGCAATTGGTGGCAGAGACACTATTGGCACACCATGCCGTGTTGTTGCAACAGGCCGAACAGATCAAATGCGACCGCCAGTGGCTATACGAACGACTGGTGGGCACAGTGGATGTACGCGCTTATCCCAGCGAAGCTAATTTTATTTTGTTCCGCGTGGCGCACGCCACGCAGGTGTTTGACGGTCTGAAGCAGCGCGGTGTGCTGATCAAGAATTTGAACGGCGGACATCCGGCGTTAATCGACTGCCTGCGCGTCACGGTAGGCACGCCGGAACAGAACGAGCAGTTTATTGCAGCATTGCAGGACACTCTTAACCAACTCGCTTAAGGCAAATCATGCGTAGCGCAAAAGTTTCTCGCAACACCCTGGAGACCCAAATCAGCGTCGAGCTCAATCTCGACGGTTCCGGCAAAGTCAAGCTGGATACGGGCCTGCCCTTTCTGGAACACATGCTGGATCAAATCGCGCGCCACGGCTTGATCGACTTTGACATCACCGCCAAAGGTGATCTGCACATCGACGCGCATCACACGGTCGAAGATATCGGCATCACAATGGGGCAGGCATTTGCCCAAGCTATCAGCGACAAGAAAGGCCTGCGCCGTTACGGCCATGCCTATGTGCCGCTGGATGAAGCACTGTCGCGCGTGGTGCTGGACATCTCCGGCCGCCCGGGGTTGGTGTTCAATGCCGAATTTGTGCGCTCCAACATTGGCGAGTTTGACGTTGACCTGATTCACGAATTCTTCCAAGGCTTCGTCAACCACGCCCTGGTCACTTTGCACATCGACAATCTCGCGGGCGACAACGCCCACCATCAAGCCGAAACCATCTTCAAGGCATTCGGTCGCGCCCTGCGTGTCGCGCTGGAACTCGATCCGCGTATGGCGGGCGTGATGCCTTCCACTAAGGGGACGTTATAACGGCTCATGGTTGATATCGCGGTTGTAGATTACGGCATGGGCAATTTGCGCTCGGTAGAACAAGCTTTGCGCAAGGTCGCCCCCAATTCCAACATCTCGGTGACAGCTGATCCTGCGGTCGTAGCACGGGCAACTCGCGTGGTGTTCCCCGGTCAAGGCGCGATGCCGGACTGCATGCGCGAACTGGATGCTCGCGATCTGCGCCAAGCGGTGATGGATGCGGCGCGCAACAAGCCTTTCCTCGGCATCTGCATCGGCTTGCAGATGCTGTTCGAGCACAGTGCGGAGGGCGATGTGCCGGGGCTCGGAATTTTGCCGGGTGATGTCGTGCGCTTTGAAAGTAATTTGCAGGATGCCCAAGGCAATAGGCTGAAAGTGCCGCACATGGGCTGGAATGAGGTGCACCACGGCGAACATCTGTTGTGGAAAAACATCGCGCAAGACGCACGCTTTTACTTCGTACACAGTTACTATGTGCGGCCTCGCGACAAGGCATTGACCCAGGCCACCAGCGATTATCCGCAGCCCTTTGTTTGCGCCGTGGCGCGTGATAATTTATTCGCCGTGCAGTTTCACCCGGAGAAGAGTGCGAGTGCCGGCTTGACGCTGCTGAAAAATTTTGTAAATTGGAATCCCGTTTAACTTTCACTTAAATAATAAATTATTGCCATGTTAATTATTCCTGCGATTGATTTGAAAGACGGACAATGCGTGCGCCTCAAGCAAGGTGTGATGGAAGGCGCCACGGTTTTTTCCGATGACCCCGCCGCAATGGCGCAACATTGGCTGACTCAAGGCGCCAGACGTTTGCATCTGGTCGACCTGAATGGCGCATTTGCGGGAAAACCCAAAAACGAAGCGGCGGTACGCAACATCATCGCTGCGGTGGGACTCGATGTTCCGGTGCAGCTGGGTGGCGGCATCCGCGATCTGGAAACCATCGAGCGCTATCTCGACATCGGCGTGACTTACATCATCATCGGCACCGCAGCGGTCAAAGTACCGGGCTTCTTGCACGAAGCCTGCGATGCCTTCCCCGGACACATCATGGTGGGCTTGGATGCCAAAGGCGGCAAAGTGGCCGTGGACGGCTGGTCGAAACTGACAGGACACGATGTGTGCGACTTGGCGCAACGCTTTGAAGGCTACGGCGTGGAGGCGATCATTTACACCGACATCGGGCGCGACGGCATGCTGTCCGGCGTGAATATTCCCGCCACCGTCGAGCTGGCGCGACCATTGCATGTGCCGGTCATCGCCAGCGGCGGCATCACCAATCTGGACGACGTGCGAGCCTTGTGCGATGTGCAGTTCGAAGGTATCACCGGCGCAATCACGGGACGTGCGATTTATGAAGGTTCGCTGAATCTTGCCGAAGCACAAAAGTTGGCGGATGAATTGATGGCGCAAAAAGGACCTAAAGTTTAAGAGCCCCCCTCTTAGACACTTACAGCATGTTAGCCAAACGTATTATTCCCTGTCTGGATGTCACCGCCGGGCGCGTGGTTAAAGGCGTCAGTTTCGTCGAGCTGCGCGATGCGGGCGACCCGGTGGAGATCGCGCGCCGCTACGACGCACAGGGCGCGGACGAACTCACCTTCCTCGACATTACCGCCAGCTCCGATGATAGAGGCATCATCTTTCGTATCATCGAACAAGTGGCTGAACAGGTGTTCATTCCGCTGACCGTCGGCGGCGGTGTGCGCGAAGTGCAGGATGTGCGCAACCTGCTCAATGCCGGCGCGGACAAGGTCAGCATCAACACCTCGGCGGTAGTCAACCCGCAGCTGGTGGCCGACGCAGCAGCGCGTTACGGTTCGCAGTGCATCGTAGTCGCCATCGACGCCAAACAGGTCGCGCCGGGCAAATGGGAAGTATTTACGCACGGTGGCCGCAAAGCCACGGGCTTGGATGTCATCGAATGGGCGAAGAAAATGCAGCGCTTGGGCGCGGGCGAGATTCTGCTGACCAGCATGGATAAAGACGGACAGAAGAGCGGCTTCGATCTGGCGCTGACACGCGCCGTGACCGATGTGCTGGAGATTCCGCTCATCGCCAGCGGCGGCGTGGGCAACTTGCAGCATCTCGCCGACGGCGTAAAACAGGGCGGCGCGGACGCCGTGCTGGCCGCCAGTATCTTCCACTTCGGCGAATACACCGTGCAACAGGCCAAGCAGTTCATGGCGCAACAAGGGATAGAGGTACGGCTTTAGAAACTTTTTGTCCGCAGATTACGCAGATTTCACAGATTGAGTAATCAGGCGGTTCAAAAAATCTGCGTTAATCTGCGTAATCTGCGGATAAGTTTTAGGGTTGCTTTAGGTGAAATCAATGAGCGAAGTCTGGCTGAATAAAGTGAACTGGTCGGAAGACGGCTTGGTGCCCGCCATCGCACAAGATGCCGCGACGGGTCGCGTGTTGATGGTCGCGTGGATGAACCGCGAGGCATTGAAGCTGACCGCGCAAAAGAGCGAGGCGGTATATTGGTCGCGTTCGCGCAAAAAACTGTGGCACAAGGGCGAAGAATCCGGCCATATCCAGAAGGTGAAAGAGATACGCCTCGATTGCGATAGCGATGTGGTTTTGCTGCAAGTGGAACAACAAGGCGGCATCGCTTGTCATACCGGACGCGAGAGTTGCTTTTTCAGCAAACTGGAACAAGGACAATGGGTGGCGACGGATGCCGTGCTAAAGTCTCCCGACGAGATATACAAGAAATGACACAAGATATTCTGCAACGCCTGACCGAGACGCTGGAAGCGCGCAAACAGGCTGCGCCCGAGTCTTCCTACGTCGCCAAACTATTCAGCAAGGGCGAAGATGCTATTCTGAAAAAAGTGATCGAAGAGGCGGGTGAAGTTCTGCTAGCATCCAAAGACGGAGACCAGCAACATCTGGTGTATGAAGTCGCCGATCTGTGGTTTCACACGCTGGTGCTGCTGGCGCATAAGGGATTGAGTGCGGACGACGTACTAAAAGAATTAGCGCGGCGCGAAGGCACTTCAGGTATCGAAGAAAAGGCGGGTCGAAAATGAGCGGCGACTGTCTCTTTTGCAAAATTGCGCGCGGCGAGATCCCGAGCAACAAAGTGTATGAAGATGATGAGCTGTTGGCCTTCCACGACATTCATCCGGTTGCGCCGGTGCATTTCATGTTGATTCCGAAATTGCACCTCGCTTCCCTATTGGAGGCGGATGAACAACATGCGGCATTGCTGGGCAGGATGTTACTACTCACGCCCAAGCTGGCCAAGGAACAAGGCTTGAATAATGGTTTCCGCACCGTCATCAATAGCGGCAAAGGCGGCGGGCAAGAAGTGTTTCATTTGCACATACACGTCATCGGCGGCGGCAATATCCCGCCTATGGTCAAACGAAATTAAATAGGATGTTCGTTCCCTCCCTTTCAAGGGGAGGGTTAGGCTAGGGATGGATTTAGTGGCTGAACGGAAAGAGTTCAACCCACCCCCATCCCAGCCTTCCCCCTGAAGGGGAAGGAGTAAATTTACTAGAGGAGAATAAAATGGGTTCGATGAGTATCTGGCATTGGTTGATCGTCTTGGTGGTGGTGATGTTGGTGTTCGGCACCAAGAAATTGCGCAACATCGGCAGCGATCTGGGCGGGGCGGTGAAGGGTTTCAAAGACGGCATGAAAAGTGCCGACGATGCTCCCCAGCAACTGCCGCAAGACGGCAAGACTATCGAAGGCGAAGTGAAAGACAAGACGCATACTCATTGAGTGCGTTGAGCCGTTATGTTTGACGTCGGCTTCTCTGAAATGATGGTGATCGCGGTGGTTGCGCTCATCGTCATCGGCCCTGAACGCTTGCCCAAAGTTGCCCGCACTCTGGGGCATTTGTGGGGGCGCGCGCAGCGTTATGTGAATGGCGTGAAGGCCGATATTTCTCGCGATATGGCACTGGACGAGCTGCGCCAAATGCAGCAAAAAGTGCAGCAGGAAGCAGATGCCACAGAACGGGCGCTTGGTCTCGTCTCGCAAAAACTGGAGCAGCAAGTTCAGCAACTCAACACGGCTGTCACGCAACCTGCACAGACCATCATGCAAGAGATTCAAAGCCCCGCAAAATTAGTGCCGCTCGACTCGAAGATTCCCGAGCAACAAAAATTCCCGATTGATTGATGAGCACTAGCGAAACCGTCATTGCACATTTGATCGAATTGCGTACCCGCGTGCTCAATTCTGTCGTCGCGATGTTGCTGGTGTTTATCTGCCTCTTCCCTTGGGCGTCGGATCTCTACTCGATACTCGCGCGACCGTTGTTATCCAAGCTGCCCAAAGGCGGGCAGATGATCGCCACCGATGTCACCACCCCGTTCTTTGTGCCATTGAAAGTCGCCCTGATGGCGGCGTTCCTCATCTCCCTGCCCTACATCCTGTATCAGATATGGCGCTTTATTGCCCCGGGACTGTACGAGCATGAGAGACGCTGGGTGTTTCCGCTGGTGACAGCCAGTTTGCTGCTATTTTTTAGCGGTATGGCATTTGCGTATTTTGCGGTGTTCCCGATAGTGTTCGGCTTTATCACTGCCAGTGCGCCAGTCGGCGTTGCGGTGATGACCGACATCGATAAATACCTGAGCTTCGTGCTGAGCATGTTCGTCGCTTTTGGTATCACCTTCCAAGTGCCTATCGCCGTGGTGCTGTTAGTCAAAATGAAACTAGTGACCACCGCCAAGCTGCGGGAAGTCCGCCCTTACGTGATCGTCGGCGCATTCGTCCTCGGCGCCATCTTCACCCCGCCCGATGTGGTATCGCAATTCATGCTGGCGGTGCCACTGTGGTTGCTCTACGAAGCCGGCATCGTGGTGGCGGGATGGATGACGCGTCCGCTAGAAGCCATGAACAATTCAGACTGACCCCAAGCACAGTCTCAAATTGTGGTGACGTTATCGAGGCGGGAATACAAAGGTCCGCTTTGCGGCAAGCAGCTTGCAATCTGCTATGGTCGTGCCATACAACAGCCGCATACATTGTTTCTCCATTGCGACCAGTCGTCCCTAAATTCTAAATTGACCTTGCATCAATATATCATTTCGATATAATTCGCGCATGCACATTATCTCCATCAAAATGCTTCGTGAGTTCTGGCAAAAACACCCCGAGGCAGAGAGGGTGTTGCGAGAGTGGCACTCTGTCGTTGAGCATACCGAATTTGCTGACTTCAACCATGTGCGGGAATTTTTTAACTCTGCTGATTATGTGCCGCCTTATACGGTGTTTGATGTGGGCGGAAATAATTATCGTTTGGTGGTGATTGCCAGATACCGGTTCAAGAAAATTTTTGTGCATAAGGTGATGACACACCGCGAATACGACAACTGGAACAAGCTATATCGGAAAGGTAAGGGTTAATTATGCGTGCTACACACACTCAATTTGATATTCGAGCGATTCAAACCTCTTGGCAGGCATTTGATGAGATGGCGCATCTTCGTCCTATCCAAAATGAAAAAGAGTACGAGCGGATGGTTGCGCTCATGGATTCGCTTCTCGACGCTGTCGGAGACAATGAAGATCATCCGCTGGATAGCTTGCTTAATTTAGTTGGTGACATGGTGTCAAAGTATGAACAAGAACATCATGCCATCGAAGCTGCCGCACCTAACGATGCCCTGCGCTTTTTAATGGAGGCTCGCGGATTAAAGCAAGAAGATCTAGCTGCCGTTGTGCCACAGAGCAATCTGTCGGCAATCTTGGCTGGGAAACGCAAAATCAGCGCAACGCTGGCAGGAAAATTAGGTAAGTTCTTCGGCATTAGCCCTGCTGTATTCGTGCCAGTTTAACTCACACAAAATATGTCCACTCAGGCGATGCGATAGCATTAATGCCATCGGCAAAACCGAGAAAACGGTCAGATTAGGTGGAAGCCCGACAGGCTGCTAGAGCGCCAGACGCAGTTTGATGCCCATCCTCTCGTTACGCATTTTTTGATTCATAGTGATGCTCGCCTAGCGAAAAAACGTATCAGCACCTGTATTGCTGCATATACCAGTAACACCACGGCTAAGCTGGACAGGAAACCAGCCATGACGTCCGCCGGAAAATGCGCGCCAAGACTCACTCTGGAAATCCCGACCCATAACACAAAGAATATCCCTGCCACGCGCCACTTGCGGTTCAGGATGGGCCACAGACTGGTCACGCTCAGCATTGCAAATGACGAATGCCCGCTCGGCAGGCTGTGATGGTATTCCGGTATGCCAACAATGTGCACGGAGTCCAGAGCTAATGCCAATGGCGGGCGCGGAAAATCGAGCAGGGGTTTGAGTGCGCCAATCAACAGGCCGTCCAGCCAGTAAGCGATGCTGAAAGCCGCAATGACTGACGTCCAGCGAATTGCCTGAGCCTGATAATGCAAAGGATCATGCACTGGTATTCTCACAAGGGCGGAAAGCGCAATCAGTACCGTCAACCCCAGGTAAAGCGGAAACAGCGCATGCTCTCCCAGTGCGGTGCCAAGCAGCATGAACTGATCCCAATATTCGGAACGAATATCGTTGATGGCGTGAAACAGCCAAACGTTGGCGCCACCCCAGTCATACAAAATTTCTTTCATGAAGGTATGCCCCTATGCAAACAGAGCGGCTCCCCACATGATGACGCCGCCTGACGCAGCTACAGCCGCCACAAAAAACAACCATTTTTTGCGGGTCAGCACGGTAATGGATGCCAGAGAAATGGCAATCTGGATCAGCGTCATTGCCTGGGCCAGCTTATGGTGCGGATGCAACAAATGCTCGCTTTCCTGATTGGCTTTTTCCGACTCCGCCTCCAGCGCCTCTGCCTTGAGCTTGATATCTTTTTTATCTGTTTCGTATTTTTGCAACTGGTTTTGATAATAGCCCTGTTTTCCGGCAGGTGCCAATTCAGCCGCCAGCGCCATCAAATGTCCCTTGTTGCTTTTGGACTCATAAAAATTCCACTGGTCGGAAGCTTGGGTTTTCTTCAGGACGGCCTCGTTTTTCATTAACATGGCCTCGTTCTGAGTCGCCCCGCCTTGATAGCTGATGATCGCCCCTAGAGAAGCCAGAATTGCAGTGAAAATGGCAACCTGCCCCGCAAGCTTATCTCCACCTTCTGCATGATGCTCGACCTCGTGTTCGTGGGCGCCTTTAACATCGAATTCATCTTCTGACATATTGCTTCCTTAACTTTAAAATGTGAATTGTTCGGTACCGAGAGAGTCTGGCGTTGCTATTTTTTCTTGCTGTTGGCATCGCTCCAGGTTTTTCCAGAACGATCATATTCCCGGCAATATTTCTGCCAGTCCGCGCCAATTTTTGCCGCATAGCTCGTTGCCTGCTTAAGCAAGGGAGCGTGCCAGTCGCGCCGATTTCCAAATGTGATCCACTCGTCCGCAATGGCTGATCCAGAGTGACCGCCGCTGCGCAAATGGCTCCACGCAACGATTTCTCCCATGCCGCGAATCACCTGCTCAAGACGTTTTAACTTGCCGTTCCACCCCTCAAGAGCCAATCTGTCCTGCGTCGGTTGCAGCCCTTTAATAACAAACGGCTTCTCCTGGAAAGTCACTGCCGACAAAAACGCGGGGGCGATTGCTTGAGCCCAGTGTTGCACGCTAGCGACACGATGGGCTTCGCTCTGCCATTCGGGTTGCTTGTGGCGGACGTATGGCATTAGCGCGCCCGGTATGGCTTCTTTGAGATCGATCAAATAATTGCTATCCGGGCTGCCGTGGCCTTCGACCAATATGACGTAGCGGGCGATGCCCAAACTACCGGTTCCGGCAATGCGTCTCGCCGCATCCAGCGGACGATAAAAATCAGGGTTAGGCTGCTGCAGGGCATACCCTTCAACAAAGGCAATGACGTCCGCTCTTTCTTGCGGCGCCAGCGCCAAGGCGCGCTGTCCATCCACCTTGATGCAGCGTTTCCCATTGCGCAGTTTGGTTCGGCTGTTCAGAAATGTTTTTCGGTTCCGCAAGGTCAGGGGGTTGAGCAGATCACGGATCATTCCTTTTGCGGTTTCACGCTCCAGCCATCTGGCTTTGCCTGTCATCAATGCGGCCGCATAGCTGTCCAATCCAAGCTGACACAGGCGGATGGCATCGCCCTTTGGCAGCTGCAAAGATTTAGCCGCCACCATGATGCTCGTCAGCCAGCGGCCCAGCTCCCAAGTGGCTGGCGCCAGTACCGCCTCGTCGAAATCGTTCAGGTCGAAATAAACGAGGCGGTTATCTCCTTTGTAACAGCCGAAGTTTTCCAGATGTAGATCGCCGGAAATCCAGGCCAGAGGCGCATCGTTCAACTGCTTGTCAGAGGCAGGCCAATCCTGATAATACAGATGGCAGGTTCCGCGCATGAAGGCAAAGGCGTCTTGGCGCATGGCCTTATATTTCAAGGCAACCCGTTCCGGCTCGCGGCCGGCGTTATAGCTCAGGATGGAGTCAACAATAATATTCATAGCGGCAGGGTAACATCAAATGATGGCTTCGCTGCGGATACCCGCCACTCCAAGTTCTTCAAGCCCGGTAGGGCGGTATGGGATAATTGCCGGGTTTAAAAGATAGATAGGAAAATAAATTATGCGTGTACTCATCATCGAAGACAACCGGGATCTCGCTGCCAACATGTTCGATTTTTTGGAAGCGAAGGGGCATATCGTGGACGCGGCGGGAGACGGTATCACCGGGCTGCATCTGGCGCTGGTCAACCAATACGATGCGATTGTGCTCGACCTGATGTTGCCGGGAATAGACGGCATCGCACTGTGTCGCAAGTTGCGTGAAGAGGGCAGCAAGAACACCCCAATCCTGATGATCACCGCGCGCGATTCGCTGGAGGATAAGATCATCGGCCTGGAGGCGGGGGCGGACGACTATCTGGTCAAGCCGGCCGAGCTGCGCGAAGTGGAGTTACGTTTGCGCGTGTTAAACAGACGCGGAGACGCACGCATGCCAAAGCAAAGAATGGTGCTGGAAGATCTCACCCTCAACACTTTAAGATGCACCGTGCGGCGCGCTGGAAAAATCATCGAACTCCCCCCTATTCCCTACAAGATACTTGAGGCTCTGATGCTGCGCTCCCCGGCTGTAGTGAGCCGTGAAGACCTTGAGCACGCAGTGTGGGCGGATGCCCGCCCGGACAGCGATTCGCTCAGAGCGCATGTGCATTTGCTGCGAAATCTGATCGACAAACCGTTCGAACGCAAACTGCTGCGCACGGTTCGTAGTATCGGTTATCAATTGGCCAGCCCCGATGCGCCAGATTGATAGCCTGCGTTTCCGGGTCGCCTTTGTCTTCGCCATCTTTGGCGCACTGTTAAGCATTTTGTTTTCAGGGGGCATCTACCTGACGACGCACGAACTGGGGTATCGGCTCATGGATGAGACTCTGAATGCGGAACTGGATGACACCGTTGCCCGCCATGCCAGTAACCCGACCTTTATTCCCCCGAATACTATATCCATCAAAGGTTACGTACTGGCCGACGAAGTACATAACCGCAACGTGCCTGCCGAAATTATCAGTTTACTGCCGGGCAGGCACGCCACCACCATCGGTGAAATCGACTACCGCGTCTTGGTTGCAGACAGAAATGGGTTTCGCTATTTCATGCTGTTCGATACCGATAAACAGCATAAGCGGGAAATAAAGTTTCTTCGTTTATTAGTCTATTTCGCGTTGTTCATGACGCTCGCTTCGGCGGGCGGCGGATTTTGGCTGGCTGTCGCTATCGTTACCCCAGTCACGCGGCTAGCCCGACAGGTCAGTCAAGCCGAGCCGGGTGATACCAACTTGTCACTGGACAAAATGGCCCGTAACGACGAAGTGGGCGAGTTGGCGCGCGCCTTTGACCGTTATCTTCGCCGCATAGGCGGGTTCATCGCAAGAGAACGGGACTTCACTTCCGATGTCAGCCATGAATTGCGCACTCCCCTCGCCATCATTTTGGGTGCCGTCGAAGTGTTGGAGCAGGATGGAGGACTCTCAGCAAAACAAAAAGAACGGATTCAACGTATCCGGCGCGCGGAACAAGATATGAGCGAACTATCCGCCGCTTTACTATTGCTGGCGCGCGAACCTGTCACCGCTACCGGCGAGCCTCCTTGCAATGTTGCCGAGGTGGTACGCGCCTGTGTCGACAAGCACCGGCACCTGATCGGTACCCGTCCGATTCGTCTGGAGCTTGAGTTGATCGGTGAGCCGCTGGTGAACGCGGAGCGCCCCCTGCTGGATATCGTGATCGGCAACCTTCTGCGCAACGCCTTGTTCAATACTCAGTCCGGCACCGTATTGCTGCGGCTTGAAGCTGGGCGGCTCGTCGTCAAAGATACCGGCTTTGGTATTCCGCCGGAAATGTTGGCGCATGTCTTTGAGCGTCACTACAAGGGGACTGCCAGCACCGGAGCGGGGGTCGGGCTATCGTTAGTGCAGCGGGTCTGTGACCGTTACGGATGGCTCATTTCGATAGCCAGCCAAGAAGGGCTGGGCACGGCGGTAGAGATTACGTTCACTTTGAAAAACCCACATCACGGCCCGTTGTTGTAAAAATGACACAATCTCTGGTTTCTTGACGAATTCTTCACATGCGCATTGCTAGCATCGCCCCCGTCTTGTGCAAGTAGTTCGTATACCCAATCGCACGAAGGCATTACCAAGGTTGGGAATTTGGGTTTTTATAAATCTCTCGAGGAGAAATAATGAAAAAAGTAGCTCTCACATTAGCAGCAGTTGCCGCAGCAACTGTATTTGCTCCAGAAGCATCCGCTCTTCCCGTGTTTGCACGTCAAACTGGCATGGCTTGCTCCGCTTGTCACTTCCAGCGCTTTCCCTTGATTAACGCCTTCGGTCGCGCATTCAAGGCAGCCGGTTTCACCATGATGGGCGCACAAGGCAAGGTTGAAGGCGAAAACCTGGATATTCCTGATCGTCTGAACATGGCGGTGCTGACTTCCTCCTTCTACCAAAAACAATCTGGCGATGTGACTACTGCACCGACGCACGGCTTGCCATCTTCCGGCGGCGAACTGTCGATATTTTACGGTGGCCGTATGTCCGAGTTTGCCGGCTTCCTGTCCGAACTAGGTGCTACAGGTGCGGGTGGTGCAGCATCAACTGGCTCAGCTAAAGCCGTCTTCCTGTTCCCGGTGGCCGATGCACGTGTCGGTTTTGTAACTTACAGCGGCGGTCAAGGTGCGGCGTATAGCTTTGAATATTTGAATACCGGCGCAGTGGACACCCATAAGATGACTGATAATCCGGGCCCACTTACCCAATATGTGGCCGCAACTTATGCCGGTTCCTATTTTGGCACCAAGATGAATGCAACCGGTGTGAGCCTGGTGGCGAATAACTCGATGGGCTTCATCAACATCGGTCAATACGCCGCTAAGGGTCCGGGTACATCTACCCTTTATTCCCTGCCGTTAAACTACGTCCGCGTGGCCGGCACGTTTGATGTGGCGGGTTGGGACTCTGCGGTAGGTGTGCAGATGTTCAGCGGCGAGATGAGTGCCTATATTCCAGGCGATCTCTCTGTGTACGAAGCGACTATCATTGATGCGCAAGCTCAAGGCGAACTCGCTGGCATGTCTACCGGTGTCTATGTGACTTACGGCAAAGCGCCCGCCAATGCCAATGGTAACAATCTGGCCGCTGCCGGTTCGACACTTCGATTAGGTACAAATGTGGCCAATGTTTCCAACGTTGACCTGTCAGCGTCGACTTTGAATATCGCTGCAACCGTAGAGGTGGTTCCCCACCTCGCTACTCTGCACGGTGCGGTGCGCATGGGTAATCTCAGCAGCGGTGTAGCTCCTGTGGCCACTGCAGCTAAACCTGTACAAGTAACGATGGACGGTAGCGATAACGCTATTCTGCTGGGCGCAACCTATGATTTGGCGCAAAACATTGCGTTGGGTCTGGACTACGTCATGCAGTCGGGTAGCGCGTGGGATGCGTACAAGACCAACAATGGCGTAGAGGCGGTGGGTAAGACAGCTACCACTGTGTCGCTGTATATGTTGTTTTAAAAACAGCTCGCGCAGGATGTACCCGCAAGGGGTAGGCCGTGGCTGTAAGGGGCTTTCGCCCCGACAACACACGCTCGGTTGAGCCCTGCGTCTGGCTCAGGACAGACGTAGCGATACCCGTCAAACAAAAGCCAAGTGGTAATGCACAAGGGAGACTTAGGTCTCCCTTGTTTTTTGTCTCTATTCAGGCAATGGTGCATGGAATGCACCCTACATGGTCAATGCTCTTTTGAAAGGTAAATGGAATAAGATCGCATGGCTGCGGGAGTTTCAGGCGGGCCGAGTTAATTCGCCGTTACTCTTGCGGCTTGGGTCTGGGACGCTTGCCCACCTTCACCTGTACCACGACTTCCGTCTGATTGCGCTGCAGCTTGAGCACGATCACTTTCCCGGGCGGCAAAGCGGAGATCGTTTCCAGCATCATGCTGGAGTCGGACAGCACCTTGTCGGCCACGCTGGTGAGGATGTCTCCGGCTTTGACGCCTGCTTTGTCGGCGGGGCTACCGCGCACCACTTCCGAGATCAGCACCCCTTGAGTATCGCGCAGCTTGAACGATTCGGCCAGTTCGGGCGTGAGTTCCTGCACCGCCACACCGATCCAGCCGCGCGTGACCGAGCCGCTCTGGATGATCTGTTCCATAATTTTCTTCGCCGTGCTGACCGGGATGGCGAAACCGATGCCGAGCGAGCCGCCATTGGGCGAATAGATCGCGCTGTTGATGCCGATCAGGTTGCCGTTCACGTCCGCCAGCGCGCCGCCGGAATTGCCGGGATTGATGGCGGCGTCGGTCTGGATGAAGTTCTCGAAGGTGTTCAGCCCGAGATGGTTGCGCTTGAGCGCGCTGACGATGCCCATGGTGACGGTCTGCCCGACGCCGAACGGGTTGCCGATAGCCAGCACGATGTCGCCGACACGCGATTGTTCGGCATGTCCGAAGGTGATGGCGGGCAAGTTCTTGGCGAGGTCGATCTTGATGACGGCGAGGTCAGTCTCCGGGTCGGAGCCGATGATGTGTCCCTTGGCGTTGCGTCCGTCCGCCAGCGCGACTTCGATTTGATCCGCGCCCTCGATGACGTGATGGTTGGTGAGGATATAGCCATCGTGGCTGACGATGACCCCGGAACCGAGGCTGGAGCTTTGCTGGGGGGCGCTATCCTCGAACTGGTCGCCGAAGAAAAACTTGAAACGCGGGTCATCGATAAAAGGATGCGTCGGTGCTTTCACTTCGTTGCTGGTGTAGATGTTCACCACCGCAGGCATCACTTTCTGCGCTGCGACACTGAATCCTACGGAGGGTATCTGACTACCGCTGTCGCTGGCATTCTCATACAGCGTGACCACGCCGCTACGCGCCACATTGGGCAACAACGAGGGTCTCAGGGTTTGGATGATGAATAAGGCTGCCAGCCCTAAGGTGGTGGCTTGGGCGAATAAGAGCCAGAATTTGCGCATGATATGATGGTATCGCTATATAAATTGGGACGAATTAAATGCAGTTAAACGAGTTGCGCGATTATATCGGAAGCTTGCTTGAAATCAGCCGCTTTCGCGACTACTGCCCGAACGGGGTGCAAGTGGAGGGGCGTGCGCAGGTGCTGCGCATCGCCACCGGGGTGAGCGCCTCGCAACACCTGCTGGAAGCCGCGACGGCCTGGGGGGCGGATGCCATCATCGTGCATCACGGCTATTTCTGGCGCAACGAAGATGCCGCAGTGACCGGCATCAAGAAGCGCCGCATCGCACACCTATTGCAGCACGATGTGAGCCTGTTGGCCTATCATTTGCCGCTGGATGCGCACCCCGAACTGGGCAACAACACACAGCTGGCAAAACGCTTGGACTGGATAGAACAAGGCCGCTTTGGCGAACAGGACATCGCCAGTTACGGCATGTTGCCGCAAACCCAAACGTTGGCGCAACTCGCGACGCAGCTCGCCGAACAACTGGGTCGAACGCCGCAGATCATCGGCGATCCGACTCTTGGCGTGAAACGTATCGCATGGTGCAGCGGTGGCGCGCAAAGCTATTTCGAGCAAGCCATCGCGCTGGGTGTGGATGCCTTTATGACCGGCGAGATATCCGAGCAAAATGTGCATGTGGCGCGGGAGACGGGTGTGGCATTCATCGCTGCCGGACATCACGCAACAGAGCGTTATGGTGTGATGGCTCTGGGCGAACATCTCGCGCAGCATTGCGGCATCGGGCATCGCTTTTTCGATCAGGACAATCCGGTTTAGAGCACTTCTCTAATATGCAATACATCCGCCAGACGCGATCATTTTATTCACTTACCGGTCAAACTGATGTCAAAACATGACAAGATTTTCTCACGCGGAGACGCGGGGGGCGCGGAGAATATAGGCTTCCAGCCCGCTTTGTTTTTTCTCTGCGTCTCCGCGCCTCCGCGTGAAACCCTGTTTGGTTCCGGCTCGTCCGGCTTAGGTATCCGTAAAAAGCGACCTTAAATGAAACTTGCACTTTCGATAAAAAACTTGCTGCTGACAGCGACTCTCTTGGCACTTGCGGGGTGCGCTGCGACCCCGCTGACACCGGAGCAAAAGGCACTTAACAAAGCTTATGATGCGATCTCTTCCGGCAAGGCCGGCTCGAGTATAAAAAAGTAACGCAATACTTTTAACCTCTCCTGCGCCACCAAACCGCCCCGCCCGCCAACAACAGCAACAGCGGCAGCACGATCACCAGACCGATGCTGATGATCGCGAGCGCGCGCGCGCTAAAGGTGACGGTACCGTCTTTATTGGCGCGGGGCTGGATGGTGATGAGCGCTTCTTCGTTGGCGAGCCAGTTCACCATGTTGATGCCGAGGTCGATGTTGCCGCCGTTGCCGGAATAGGCGTTGGCCAAAAACGAAGCACCGCCGACGATAACGATGCGCTGCTCTTTGTCGTTCACCGTGCGCTGTAGTGCGACGGCCAGATTGACCGGGCCGGGGATGTCGTGATTCTTGTCGAAGCGAGGCTTGTCGGCGGGTTTGAATGGGGTGCGGCTGACCCAGCCGCGCGGTGCGCCTTCGACCAAGGTGTGGCGCTGCCATGCGCTTTTTTCTTCTCCGCCGAGCGAACGCGCATACGGGAACACAGTGATGAGGTCGAAATTGCGGGTGACCGGGTGCGGCGGATAGCCCGCGCTCAAGGTCCAGTTCGCCGGAGCGTTCATCTCTTGAGCGGCGGGATCGATGACCGTGCCGGGGGTGAGCAGCAAGCCGAGTTTTTCGGCGACAGGCTCCAGACCGCGCAGCGGTTCGGCGTCGATTAGCCAGAGCAGGTTGCCGCCGTTGTCGATGTGGCGCAATATTTTGTCGACTTCGCCCTGCAACAGGGGCACTTGCGGGTGAGTGAGCACCAGCAGGCTGGCATTGCCCGGCACCTCCTGAGCCAGCGTGAGATTCAGGCTGCTCATGCGATAACCGTTCTGCTGCAGCTTCTTGCCGAATTCGCCCAGGTCGTGATTGGCCATGCCGTCCAACTTGCGTTCGCCGTGACCCTCCAGATACATCAGCAACGCATCTTTGGAATGGGCCAGGCCGAGCAAGGCGCTGGAGAGCGTCTGTTCGTTCAGGGACGTAAGATGCGCGGCGCGTCCGCCATATTCCACCACCATCTCGCCGTTGTTCTGTATCGCCGCTTTGCGCATCGCTTCCGGGTCTTTTAGCGGATCGACGAAGACGAGCGCGATGTCGGTCTTGTAACGCTGATAGATTCCGATGAACTCGCGTATGAGCCGGCGCATATCGCCCTGCTTCACATCCTGTTCGGTGACATAGACGGTGATCTTGACCTCGCCGGGCAACAGCTTGAGCACGTCCACGCTGCTTTGCTCCAGACTGTTCAATTGGGTCTGTGTCGCATCCCACTGCAAAGGATAGCGCGCGGAAAGCTGATACAGCGCTAGCGCAGCACTGAGCAACAACACGGTGAACGCGATGTTCTTAAGAAGCAAAGGAGGCAGGCGAAAGAATTTCATTATGCGTACATACGGTTGTTATTCACGCGACGTATCGTCAGCAACAAAAACGTGGCGATGAACAAGGTGAAATAGACGATGTCCGCACTAAAGACCAGCCCCGCGTTCAGGCTCTGGGCGTGGGCGGTAGGAGAAAGGGCGCGCAATGCGTTCGCATTGTCGGCTCCCCCGATGTCTATCAACCACAAACCGAAAGACAAGGCGGTGGCGCTCAAGGCCGCGACGATAGGCTGTTTGGTGAGTGCGGAAAGATAGAGTCCGAGCGCGGCGTAACTGGCCGTCAGCAGCAAAAGTCCCAGCGCGTTGGCGGCCAGCAGACCGAAATCGAGATGCGTGCCGAATCCCAGAATGGCAAGCATGAGCGTGCAACTGGCGATGACGAGCGAGATGAACAGCAGCAAGCTGAGGAACTTCCCGATCACGATCTGGCTGCTGGAAACAGGCGCGGCGAGCAGGAGTGCCAGCGTTTGATTGCGGTGCTCTTCGGCGAGCAGGCGCATGGTGAAAAGCGGGATCAACATCATCAACATCAGCGCGAGTGTGCCGAACAGGGGGGACGCGACAGTCATGGTCGCTCCCGGCGCGTTGGCGACCAAGGCCAGTTGCGCCTGCACTTGCAGATACGCGTCGAGGCGGGCCAGAAAGAACCAGGCGAAGATGAATTGCAACGCCCCCAGGATCAGCCAGGTACTAGGCGTGGCGAACAGGCTGCGAAACTCTTTGTGGGCAATGGTGAATATCATGCGGGTTCGTTCTCGGTGATTTGCGTATACACGTCTTCGATGCTGCCTTTGAGCGGTGTCAGTTGCTGCGCTTGCCAGCCGCGTTCGGCGGCGAGCGCAAGCAATACCGCGCTGGTATTGGCCTGCAAGGTGTGCATGATGCGGAAGCGGGTGTCGGAAAGCGCTTCGACAGTTTCAACACCGGCGATGTCTTGCAGTTCGTCCAGTGGCGGCGGTGCCAGCAAAGTGACGACGAAGCCGGGTTGGTAGCCGTATTGCTGCATACGCGCGCTGCTGTCGCCGTAGATTAAGCGGCCTTTTTGCATGATCTCGACGCGGTCGCAGATGTTTTCCACTTCGCTTAGCAGGTGCGTGGAAAGGATGACACTGTGGCTGTCGCCCAACTCGCGGATAAGGGTGCGAATCTCGCGGATTTGGGCAGGGTCGAGGCCGACGGTAGGCTCATCCAGCACGATGACTTGCGGGCGATGGATGATGGCTTGCGCGATGCCGACGCGCTGTTGGTAGCCTTTCGACAGCGTGCCGATGATCTTCCTTCCGCTCTCTTGCAGGCCGCAGCGCTGCTTGGTCTCGTCCAGAGCACCGGGCAGAAGGCTCTTGGGCACGCGATGCAACTTGGCCGCGAATATCAGATAGTCATCCACGCGCATCTCGCGATACAGCGGCGGGGTCTCGGGCAGATAGCCGATGCACGCCTTGGCCTGATCGGGTTGCTGCTGCAGATTGAATCCGCAAATTTCGACTTCTCCCGAGTGCGGCGTCAACGCGCCGGTAAGCATTTGCAGTGTCGTGCTTTTCCCCGCGCCGTTGTGGCCGAGCAGGCCGAGCACTTCGCCGCGTTTGAGCTCGAACGAGACGTTTTGGACGACATCCCGTTGGCCGTAGCGGCGGCCGAGATTGCGTGCGGACAGGGTGAGCGGTGCAGTCATGCCGGGGAGGGACGGTTGTGAGTTGGGGTGAATATAACCTAATATGCGCTCTCGCACCAAAATACCCAGCCCGGCCAACCGAATAAAATGACTTCTTTTCACTATAAAATAATCTTATTTCCACTACTGTTGAGCGCGTGCGCGCATGCGCCGCGCAGCGATGATGCAACGTCGCAAACGCGCAACGCTGCAGAGGAAAACAGCTCAGCGTCTGTCAAACTCGTCCTACCCAATGTCGCGCTGGATGAGCGCGTGCTCTATGAATTCTTGCTGGGCGATATTGCGCTGCAGCGCGGCAGGCCGGAATTGGCTGCGGAGGCCTATTGGGATCTGGCCAAAACGACGCGCGATCCGCGCGTGGCCCGCCGCGCCGCACAGATGGCTTTCGAATCGCGCCAGATGGATAAATCGCTAGAAGCGTTTGCGCTGTGGCAGGAACTGGAGCCCTCCGCGCCTCTGGCGAAACAAATGCTGGTGTCGCTGCTGTTGAGCGGCGGTAAGTTGCAAGAAGCGCGCCCGCATGTTGAGGGCTGGCTGGCTACCGACCCCAAAAATGCCGGCTACATATTCATGCAGATATATTCCCTGTTGATGCGTGCCACAAATAAGGCCGGGGCTCTGGATTGGCTGGTCGATGTGGCGCGGCCTTATCCTAAAGTGGCAGAAGCACATTGGGCCGTGGCTCAAGTCGCGGCGGCGGCCAATAACAAGGAACTGGCTCTGGCCGAAATTCATCTGGCGGTGCAATTGCGCCCCGAGTGGGATATGGCGGTGGTGTTCGAAGCGCAGTTGTTAATGCCGAACGAGCCAAAAAAAGCGCTGGAACTAGTGCAGAATTTTTTAAAAGCGAATTTCGCCAATAAAGACGTGCGCTTGTTTTATGCCCGCGCCCTGTTGGAACAGAAACTCTATGGCGAATCGCGGGTACAGTTCCAGCAGCTGTTGGCGAGCAATCAGGAAAATATCGAGCTGGCTTTCGCGATCGCCTTATTGTCGCTGCAAATGGGCGAACTGGATCGCGCGGAAAAAGAACTGCAGGAGACCTTGTCCAAAGGGAAAAAAGACGCGGGCACGGTGCATTATTACCTCGCCCAATTGAACGAGGCGAAGAAAAACGACATTGCGGCACTGGCACAATATCGCCAGGTGCTGGATGGCGAATATGTTTATGCGGCCCGTTTGCGCGAGGCGTATTTGTTGAATAAAGAGGGCAAGCTCAATGAAGCACGCGCTGCGTTGAAAAGCGCTCCGGCGGCAAGCAATCAGCAGCGGGTGACCCTTATCTTGATCGAAGCACAGATGCTGCGCGAAGCCAAGCAGTTCGACGCTTCGTACCGGATACTTACGGAAGCTTTGGAGAAACTCCCCAATCATCCGCAATTGTTGTTCGAGGCCGCGATGGCCGCGGATAAATTGGGCAAGCCCGAACTCTTCGAGCAGTTATTGCGCAAACTCTTGCAAGTGGCACCGGAGCATGCCCAAGCCAATAACGCCTTGGGCTATAGTTTTCTGGAGCGCAACGTGCGGCTGGAAGAAGGGATGCAGCTGGTCGAAAAAGCCTATCAGCTCGCGCCGGACGACGCCGCGATCACCGATAGCGTGGGCTGGGGCTACTATCGTTTGGGCAAGCTGGACAAGAGTTTGGAATTCTTGCGGCGCGCTTTCGCAACCAATCCCGATCCGGAGATTGCGGCTCATCTGGGCGAGGTGTTGTGGGTACAAGGCAGTAAAGATGAAGCCCGAAAGATTTGGCAGGACACCCTAAAAACGCATCCCGATAGCGATTCGTTGCGCGTGCTGATCAAAAGATTCATCCCCTGATGCGCATCCGCTTTTCGCCTTGCCTATGGCTGTCTGTATTGGCGCTGTTGACCGGCTGCGCCACCCATACGACCATCAAAACTCTGCAACGCCCAGCCCAACCCGACGCGCCTTTTGCTTTTAACGGGCGCGTGGCGATCAAGCACGACGGCGAGCGTTCTTCTGCAAACTTACGCTGGACGCATGGCGCAAACGAGGATGAGATTTTGTTGCTCGCGCCGCTGGGACAGACCGTTGCGCGCATCCACCGCGACCCGCAGGGCGTAACGCTGGATGCGTCCGGAAAGCATCACGTCGCGCAGAATGCAGAGGCATTGACGCAGCAGGTGCTGGGTTGGGAGCTGCCTTTGTCCGGGCTACGCTATTGGGTAATGGCCCTGCCCGCAAACGGAAGCGCATTTGATATTCAACTCAACGCAAACGGACAGGCCGCCGTGTTACGCCAAGACGGCTGGGAAATCAATTACTCGCGTTATGCTACTGCGGCGGCGGACAGCTTACCGATGCGCGTTGCCTTGCGCCGCGAAAAACTGGAAATCCTGATATTGATCGACGAATGGGAAAAGCAATAAATTCTCTCACCTGCCCTGCCCCGGCGAAATTAAATCTGTTCCTGCATGTCGTCGGACGCAGAGCCGACGGCTATCACCTGTTGCAAACCCTGTTTCGCTTCATCGACCTCAACGACACCCTGCACTTCACTTTGCGCGAGGATGGCGACGTGCGCCGCGTGAACGAACTGAACGGCGTACCGCCGGAACAAGACTTGTGCGTGCGTGCAGCCCGTCTGCTGCAGCACGAGACGGGCTGCACGCTGGGCGTGGATATCAGCCTCGAGAAACGCATCCCGATGGGCGGCGGCCTGGGCGGCGGCAGTTCGGATGCAGCGACCACCTTGCTGGCTCTGAATCAGCTGTGGGGCTTGGCTTTGTCGCGCGAACGCCTGATGCAACTCGGGCTCACATTAGGTGCCGATGTACCGGTATTCGTGTTCGGCAGCAATGCTTTTGCCGAGGGCGTGGGGGAAAAGTTACAAGCCTACGATCTGCCGGAAACATGGTATGTCGTACTGTCCCCGCCCGTGCACGTACCGACCGTTCAGATATTCACTCACCCGGAATTGACACGAAATACGATTTCCATCACAATTCGCGCCCTTCCGATTGGGCGCGATTTTCGCGCAGGCCAATTCGGCAACGATTTACAGCCGCTGGCGTGCAAGTTATACCCGGAAATCGGGCGGCATCTGACGTGGCTTGCGCAGTTCGCGCCCGCGTTGATGACCGGCTCGGGCGCGTGTGTATTCGCCGAGTTCGCCACGGAAGAGCAAGCGCGCGCAGTGTTGCAGCAATTGCCGGAAAATATGCGCGGCTTCGTAGCGCGCGGCTTGCAGCAGCATCCGTTAAAAGATTTTGCAGCATAAGCGGTTTAAAAAATTTAATCCGCAGAGTTTTATTGGGGAGTCGCCAAGTGGTAAGGCACCGGATTTTGATTCCGGCATTCGTAGGTTCGATCCCTACCTCCCCAGCCAAATCGTATGGGCGCTTGCGCCCGTTTTAAATTAGGGGGCTCAACGTGTCTCACGACAGCTTGATGGTATTCACCGGTAATGCCAACCCTAAGCTCGCCGAAAAAGTGGCGCGGCATCTCGATATTCATCTGGGGCGTGCCACCGTCAGCAAGTTCTCCGACGGCGAAGTCATGGTCGAGATCCTCGAGCATGTGCGCGGCAGAGATGTGTTCGTTTTGCAATCTACCTGTGTCCCGACCAACGACAGCCTGATGGAAGTGATGGTCATGGTGGATGCGTTAAAACGCGCCTCCGCCGGGCGCATCACCGCAGCGATGCCTTATTTCGGTTATGCGCGCCAAGACCGTCGTCCGCGTTCCGCGCGGGTGGCGATCACGGCCAAAGTGGTCGCCGACATGCTCGTGGGCGTCGGTGTCGACCGCTTGCTGACCATGGACTTGCACTCCGATCAGATCCAAGGCTTCTTTTCGATCCCGGTCGACAACATCTACTCTTCGCCGATTTTATTGTCGGATGTGTGGAAGCAGAACTACCAGAATCTGATCGTGGTGTCGCCGGACGTCGGCGGTGTGGTGCGTGCCCGTGCCTTGGCCAAGCGTCTGGAGTCGGACTTGGCGATCATCGACAAGCGCCGCCCCAAGCCCAATGTGGCCAAGGTGATGAACATCATCGGCGATGTCGCCGGGCGCACTTGCATCATCATGGACGACATGGTGGACACCGCGAACACCCTGTGCGAAGCGGCCAATGCGCTGAAAGAAAAGGGCGCTGCACGCGTGATCGCTTACTGCACCCATCCGGTCTTGTCCGGTCCGGCGATCGAGCGCATCGAAAAATCGGCGATCGATGAGTTGGTGGTGACGGATACCATTCCGCTGCGCGAAGAAGCGCGCAACTGCAAACGCATCCGCCAGTTGAGCGTGGCGGAGTTGATGGCCGAGACCATGCGCCGCATCAACGCGGAAGAATCGGTCAGCTCGCTGTTCATGGAATAAATTTCGCAGCAGCCGTGTTGGCTGCTGCACAACCCGAAGCCCTCTGGTCGCGGAGAGCTTCACTAGAAGTGGAGAAGTAAAATGGCAATCGAAATAGCAGCAACATCACGCAAGACGCAAGGAACGGGTGCGAGCCGCCGTCTGCGTAAAGCGAATCGCGTCCCCGGTATCGTTTATGGCAACAGCGAGCCAGTATCTATCGACCTCGATCACAACACCCTGTATTTCGCGCTGAAAAAAGAAGCCTTCCACGCATCTGTTTTGTCGCTGGATTTAGACGGCAAAAAAGAGGATGTCTTGTTGCGCGACTTCCACATGCACCCGTTCCGTCAGCAAGTGCTGCATATCGACTTCCAACGCGTCGATGCGAAGAAGAAGATCCACATGAAAGTGCCGTTGCACTTCATCAATGCCGACATCGCTCCCGGCGTAAAAACTGGCGGCGGCATCATCAGCCATGTATTGAACGAGTTGTCCATCGCTTGCTTGCCGGCTGACTTGCCTACATCCATCGAAGTGGATCTGGCTACGCTGAACCTGGGTCACTCGATTCACGTATCCGACGTCAAACTACCCAAGGGCGTGGAAATAGCTGGCCACCATCACGCTGCCGATGCGGTTGCTACCGTGCAAGTGCCGCGCGGTGCAGTAGAAGCCGCAGCAACAGAAACGGCTGCTCCGGCTGCTGCCGCAGCTCCTGCGGCAGCAGCAAAACCTGCCGCAGCAAAACCCGCAGCTAAAAAATAATCGTCGCTCGGGCGTCGTTATCTTGAAAAGCTCGTCATGCAGAACAAAAGCATGACGGGCTTTTTTCATGATGAGTGAAATAAAACTGATCGTCGGCCTGGGCAACCCCGGCCGAGAATACGCAAGCACACGCCACAATGCGGGGTTTTGGTGGGTGAATGAGCTTGCGCGTAGTCACAACGCAAATTTCAAAGCCGACAGCAAATTCCACGGGCTAATCGCCCGTGTCGCCCTGCACGGGCATGACGTGCATCTGCTCAAGCCGCAGACCTTTATGAATGTCAGCGGGTGCGCGGTCGGCGCAGTGGCACAGTTTTACAAAATCGAAGCCGCACAGATTCTCGTGGTACATGACGAACTCGATTTGCCGCCGGGTAGTGCCAAGCTCAAGCTAGGTGGCGGACACGGCGGACACAACGGCTTAAAGGACATCATCGCGCATCTCGGAACCAAGGATTTTTGGCGTTTGCGCCTTGGTATCGGCCATCCCGGTGATCGGGCAGAAGTAGTCAATTTTGTGTTGAATGCACCGCGCCAAGAAGAACAATCACTGATCGAAGAGGCGATGCAGCATGCGCAGGATGTCGCACCGCTGGTGATCGAAGGCAAGCTGGAAGCGGCGATGCTGAAGCTGCATAGCCAATGATGTGGCACACAGTCAGCCATAAAAAATGCCGCGTGTTTTGCGCGGCATTTTTTATGATCTAAACAAAGATTAGTTCAGTTTCAAATCGCCGATGCCGGACATCACGTCGGTATCTTTCGAGTGCTTGCTATTGAGTTTGATGTTTAAACGCAGGTCGTTGAGCGAGTCCGCATTCTTCAGTGCTTCTTCGTAGCTGATTTTGTCGGCCTCGTACAGATCGAACAGCGCCTGATCGAAGGTCTGCATGCCGATCTCGCGCGATTTAGACATCACTGTCTTGATCTGGTTGACCTCGCCCTTGAAGATGAGATCGGAGATCAGCGGCGAGTTGAGCATGATTTCGATCGCCGCCGCGCGCCCAGCTCCATTTTTAATCGGAATCAGGCGCTGCGAGATGAGGGCTTTGACGTTGAGTGACAAATCCATCAGCAGTTGCGTGCGCCTCTCTTCCGGAAAGAAGTTGATGATGCGGTCCAGCGCCTGATTGGCGCTATTGGCGTGCAGCGTGGCCAAACACAAGTGGCCTGTTTCGGCGAAGGCGACCGCGTGCTCCATCGTTTCGTGGTCGCGAATTTCGCCGATAAGAATCACGTCGGGTGCTTGGCGCAAAGTGTTCTTCAGCGCGTTGTGCCAAGACTCCGTGTCCACGCCCACTTCGCGGTGGGTGATGATGCAGTTGATGTGGTCGTGCACATATTCCACCGGATCTTCGATGGTGATGATGTGGCCGTAGCTGTTTTTGTTGCGGTGTCCCAGCATCGCGGCCAGCGTGGTGGACTTACCCGAGCCGGTGCCGCCGACCAGAATGACCAACCCGCGCTTGGTCATCACCACATCTTTCAATACCGATGGCAAGCCCATTTCGTCCAAGTCTGGAATTTTGGTAGTGATGGTGCGCAGCACCATGCCCACGCGTTGCTGCTGCATGAACACGTTGACGCGGAAACGCCCGATGCCGGGCGGGCTGATGGCAAAGTTGCATTCGTGAGTGGACTCGAATTCCGCCGCCTGTCTGTCGTTCATGATGCTGCGCGCAAGCTCCTGAGTGTGTACGGAGGTCAACGCCTGCGGCGATACCGGTGTCAGCTTGCCGTCCATCTTGAATGAGGGCGGAAAGCCACTGGTGATGAACAGGTCGGAGGCTTTTTTGCTGATCATGCCGCGCAGCAAATTGTGAATCAGTTCGGTGGCTTGATCTCTTTCCATTACAAATATCTCCTAGCTGAATATTGCATAAACAGGGCGACTATCACGACACACATTTGATATAGCTGGAGCTCTCTAAAAACCGATTCGTAAAAAATGCCTGCTTGCACTCGCCCTGCTGCCGATTTTACCCCAGAACAACTCCGACTTCCTCCTGCAGCCTCTTCCAATATGAAATGAGTCTGAAGGAGTTGCGTATTTCCATCAAGGAATAAGTCTGAGAAGCTAAAGTTCTGCTTCGGTCATTATGCGAAGCATGGTGATCAACATGGAAGAAGCAAAGCTTATGACCTTGGCACAGATCAAGGCATTTTTAGACGGGACACCGGAGGCTGCATTTCGAATTCCCAAGGAAGGGCGCAATCAGTTTACCTCGCAGAGGTTTTTGTGCCCTAACCCCGCGCTCAAGCGGGACTGCGCAAAAGCGCGCAGCCCCTTACTGCACGGGCCAGGTCGTCGCCTTTGGGAACTTGGTTCAAAACAGATATATTCATGATTGACGCCTTGTGAACTATTGTAGCCCCTGCTGCCTGCGAATCAAAACCTCAGACAGGCGGGCAGGCACGAATATCATCTGCATCCAGACTCGGATACTGCGCCAATATTTCGTCTGCGCTGTCGCCCTCGTGCAAATATCCCCATACTGTTTGCACGGTAATGCGCTTGCCATTGCAGATGGCAGGGTCGATGCTGATGCGCCCGTCGGAATAATTTGGGTGAGACATAATTGCCTTCCTTTCTGTGGCTACAGCTGAAATCGTGATGATGCGCAAAGTATAATCCGATGGAGTAACGCTTGCTCTTCCAGCTGCCCGCGTGTAGCTTGCCGCCTCTTCAACGTTTTTGATTGCGTGAAATGAGTACCTCCACCCTGCCCGACTCGGCAATCGATACCGCCGAAAAACATCTGCGCGACATTCTGACGCTTGCCTTTGAACATGACGCCACGCATACCGCGCTGGTGGTTTGGGATGGTCAATGTGATCTTGCGCTGGCGCTGACTGCGGCCTACCGGCGCTGCTTTCCAAACGCGACTTTCATCGACTTTGACAGTGTTGCGCCGGAGACGATCCGCGCCGCATTCGAACAACTCGCGCCCTCCGATCTGGTGGTGCTGATTCAATCCAGCAGTTTCAGGCTGGATGCGTTCCGCTTGCGCGTCGAGCTTTTCAAACGCGAGCTCAAGGTGATCGAACACCCGCATTTGTCACGCATGCCCGGTGTGGAAGCGCTGCTCTACATCGACGCGCTGGCTTATGATCCGGCGTATGTTCGCCGTGTGGGCAATGCCTTGAAGGCGCACATCGACAAAGCAGCCACGGGGGTTATCGACAGCGGCGGTGAGCATTTGGTTTTTGCCGCAGGTTTTGAGCCTGCCAAGATGAACATCGGCGATTACCGCAATATGAAAAATGTCGGCGGCCAGTTTCCTATCGGCGAAGTATTTACCGAATCGCTGGATCTGGAGGCGGTGAATGGCCGTGTGCGCATTTTTGTTTTTGGCGACACTAGCTTTGCTGTCAACAAACCCGCGCACCCGATCACGCTGGTGGTCAACCAAGGCCGCGTCACCGGGGCCATCGACTCCACGCCCGAATTCGATAAGGTGCTCGCGCAGATTCGCGCAGATGAGGGCGAAATCTGGGTGCGCGAAGTGGGCTTCGGTTTGAACCGGACGTTCACGCGCGACATTCTGGTCAGCGACATCGGCACGTACGAGCGCATGTGCGGCATTCACTTGTCGCTCGGTGCTAAACATGGCAGCTACACCAAGCCGCAGATCAGGCGGGCGGATGCCAAATATCACGTTGATGTTTTTGCCATCACGGAATCGGTTACGCTCGGCGATGCGCTCGTGTATCGCGATGAGGCATGGCAGGTGTGAGCGCGCCTTGAGCGCCTTTGCATTAGACTAAAAAGGGTCGGGCTTTCGTCAATATATTCACGTACGTTCACTTAAGGAAACTCCAATGAAAAAACTGTTTCTCTCTCTTGCACTTCTTTGTCTGCCCACTTCTGCCGCTCTCGCTACCGTGCAAGGCAAGGAGGTGAGTTACTCCGCCGACGGCACGACGCTGAAGGGCTGGATCGCCTACGATGACGCGGTAAAGGGCAAGCGCCCTGCGGTGCTGGTGGTGCATGAATGGTGGGGGCACAACGCTTACGCGCGCAAGCGCGCGAACATGCTGGCGGAGCTGGGCTATGTGGCGCTGGCGGTGGATATGTATGGCGACGGCAAGCAGGCGCTGCACCCGGACGATGCGGGCAAGTTCGCAGGCGAGGTGGCTAAGAATAAGCCGATGGCGAAAGCGCGCTTCGAGGCGGCGATGAAGTTATTGCGCGAGCAGCGCAATGTGGACAGCGGCAAGCTGGCTGCTATCGGTTATTGCTTCGGCGGCTCGGTGGTGCTGAACATGGCGCGCGAGGGCGAAGACTTGAAAGGCGTGGCGAGCTTCCACGGCGGCCTCGGCACCGATAGTCCGGCGCAGGCAGGCCATGTGAAAGCACAGGTGCGTTCTTTTACCGGCGCGGACGACAAGATGATTTCAGCCGCGCAGGTGGATGGCTTCAAGCAGGAGATGGAGAAAGCGGGCGTGAGCTACAAGGCGGTGGTATATCCCGGCGCGATGCACAGTTTCACCAACCCGGATGCAGATGAATACGGCAAGAAGTTCAATCTGCCGCTGGCCTACAACGCGGCGGCGGACAAGGATTCTTGGGCGCAGTTGCAAGTATTCCTCGCGGAGGTGCTGAAGTGATATAAATCCGTTCGCATTGAGCGGGTCGAAATGTGAACGTTTTATGTGCTTCGACAAGCCAGCACGAACGGCCTGTAATTTTATGCAGGCCATGATTGACCACGGAGGCCACCAATGACTGACCGTTACTTCACTAAAAAAACCTTCGCGTTCCTTGCAGCGCTGGAACAGAACAACGAGCGCGAATGGTTCACGGCGCATCAGCAGGAATACGAAGATTTCGTGCGCGAACCAGCGCTGGATTTCATCAGCGATATGTCGGACGAGATGCCCACCATTTCGCGGCACTTTCTAGCGCAGCCGAAGAGGGTGGGCGGCTCGTTGATGCGCATCTACCGCGACACGCGCTTCAGCAAAGACAAGACGCCATACAAGACCAACATCGGCATCCAGTTCCGCCACGAGATCGGCAAGGATATACATGCGCCGGGCTATTACCTGCACATAGCGCCGGGCGAGTGTTTCGTCGGCATCGGCTTGTGGCATCCCGATGCCGACGCGCTGTTCAAAATACGCGTGGCCATCGCCCAAAAAAGCGATGCGTGGCTGACTGCGCGCGACGATGAGGCTTTCCGCAAGCATTTCACGCTAGAGGGTGATGCGCTTGCCAACGCGCCGCGCGGCTTCGCCAAAGATCATCCATTGGCGGAAGATTTGAAGCGCAAGGATTTCATCTGCCTTGCGCCGTTGAGCGAGGCGACCGTGACTTCAAAAAACCTGCGTCCGCAGGTGGTGGAACGTTTCCGCCAAGCTGCGCCCTATATGCGTTTCCTGTGCAAGGCACTGGAATTGCAGTTTTAAATCGAAGCACAAAGGAGCAGACTAAAAATAACCTATGGACATCGCCGAAATCGCTGTACAGCTGGAGTACACCGGATACATCGTTTTGGACAAGCCGCTGGTCGATAAACTATTGGCAGAGCTATTCACGCGTTGCCACGATGACGACCCCACCCGGTTTCATGCCGCACAGGTTGGAAGAGGCGCGACAAAAGTAAAGGTGGATTCGATACGCGGCGATGTGATCAATTGGCTGGATGCGGGCAACAGTACCGATCAAGCCTATCTCGCCTGTATGGAAGAGTTGCGCCTGGGGCTGAATGCGGCGCTTTTTCTGGGCTTGTTCGATTACGAGTGCCACTACTCGATCTATGGCAAAGGCGATGGCTATGCGAAACATTCCGATGTGCTGCAAGGCAAGAAAAACCGGATTCTGAGCACGGTGCTGTACTTGAATGAAGACTGGCATGCCTGCGATGGGGGCGAGTTGGTGATATTTGAGCCGGCGGGTGAGATTGTCATCGCGACAGTGAACCCGACCTTCGGCACGATGATCATTTTTTTAAGCGAATCTTTTCCGCACGAAGTTCTGCTCTCCCATGCCACTCGCCGCAGCATCGCAGGATGGTTTCGCGTCAGCGACAGTTACGCTTGAACACTCAATGGGATGTTGCCTTACCAGCCGAATCAGGAGTGCCCTGCTCGTCACATTGACTCGCCGGATAAGCACGGAATAATCTAGTCTGAATGACATGCGGGTCGGAGATGTTTTTTTCAGTAAAAAATATGCTAAATTTTAGCCGGGCTGAATTTTTCCGGCGTTGTTAACCCGCTTTTCCCATAGCGGCGATACTTGAAATTTTGCCGAGCACCTCGCTCAACTCTTTTGCCCTAGCCTCCCACACAAGCATATCTTTTACCTTGGCTTCCAGCGCGGGCAACTCTTTGATTTTTGCTTGCAACGCAGCCAGTTCTTTTGTTTGGGATTCCAGCGCAGCCGTCTGCTTCTCCATCTCTGCGGCTTTTGTTTGCTCTTGCCTGAGGCTTTCCCGCAGCTGCGCGATGATTTTTATGTGTTCGAGCGACTTTCTTTTCTCTTCTTCAAGCAGGGCATTTTTCTTTGCGAGGTCATTCGCATCCAATACAGAAAATTCTCTTATTCTGGCTTCCAGCTCCGCCGTCTTCTTTGCCATCTCGGCCGATTTTGCCTGCTCCTGCCTGAGGCTCTCTCTTAGCTGCTCGATCGTATTTAAATGTTCGTGCGAATTTTTCAGCTCTTCTTCAAGCCGGAAATTTTTCTTTGCGAGCTCCAGCGTTATATTCTGATCTTCCGTCAAATTGCCCAGCGGGGCATCGCACTTTGCGTCGTCGGAATATGCGCGAATTTTTACTGTTTTATCCATAATGTCCATTCCCGTAATTTCAGGTTTGCAGCACAACACTTACGCCTATTAAACGAAGGCGCAATGGTCACGCGAAGCGCCAGGGGATCAGTCTGCCTGCTCCGGCACATAGATCGTGGAGCGGTTGCGGCCTTGCTGCTTTGAGAGATAGAGCGCTTCATCGGCTTGCCCCATCGTTGCCAGCCAATCCTCTCCCACCTGGCAGCCTGCGATGCCGATGGAGATGGTGATACCTCCGACACTTTCGTCCTTGTCCAAACGACGAATCTTGGCTTTTTCGATGACCTGCCGAATGTGTTCGGCAACCGCATAGGCACCCTTTTGCGGTGTATCCGGCAGGATCACGGCAAACTCTTCGCCGCCCAGACGGGCGACCGAGTCCTGCCCTTTCACCTGCGCCTTCAATACTTCGGCGATGACACGGATAACCTTATCGCCGAACAGATGGCCATAGCCGTCGTTTATCTTCTTGAAGAAATCGATATCCACCATAAGGAAACTGATGTACTTGCCCTGCATTTCCGGATTGCCAAAGAGGTTTCTCATCTGCGTTTCCAAGCCGCGCCGGTTGAATATCCCGGTAAGTGGATCGTTCAGCGCCTCGCTGCGCGCACTCAGCAGCTCCTGTTGCAGCCTGCCCACTTCGCTCTTGCTCTCGTGCAGCTTGCCCTGCAGCGATTCGACGGAGGAGCGCATGGTTTTCGTGTCCCGTGCGATCTCTCCGACGAGACTTTTCAGCATATCGGCATCCAGTTCCTGCGCCAGCTTTTCGCCGTGCTTCTGCAGCCCTTCGTTGAACTTTCCCGCTTCCTCGCCCGTGACTTCGGTCAACCGCGTCAGATTGAGCAGCACCTTTTGCATATTCTGCTTGAAGGTCTGTTCCGCATCGAGATTGCCGTCGGCGATGTGACGCTGATACAACTCGTATACAGCTTCGTCGGTAAGCATCTGTCCGTCGGCGAGCAATTCGTTCAACGACTTGTTCAGCGGGGGATTGATGCCGGTGATGTATTCGTACCACACAGTATAGGTGGTTGGATTGAAGGCAGCCGGATGGGCTGCCATCTTTTGCAGTAGCAACCTTAAAATCTCGGCACTGGCAGCCTTGTCTTGCTTATACCTGTTTTTCATTCGGCAACCGAAAATGGGGGGAACGCTGCGATGCAAGCCGCCCCCAATGCGCCCCGCGCTATAGAATCCGGGCACACTGGGGGTGTCACCGCCGATAGTTTCGCGGGCGGCGAAACCTGTTAATGGTGATGACCGCCTTCGCCATGCACATGACCGTGATCCAGCTCTTCTTGCGTAGCGGCACGCACGCCGGTGATGACACCTTCAAACTTGATGGTCTTGCCCGCGAGCGGGTGGTTGCCATCGACGGTGACTTCTTTATCCGTTACTTCGACGACGGTGTAGAGCATGAAGTCTTCCTCGTCATCGTCTTCCGCTCCGCCTTCGAACTGCATGCCTACTGCGACTTCATTGGGGAACATTTCGCGCGGCTCGCCACGCACGAGATCGTGTTCGTATTCGCCGAATGCGTCATCCGGTTCCATGGTGACGGAAAATTTGTCGCCGACATTCTTGCCATGCACTTTTTCTTCCACTGCGGGAAAGATGCCGTCGTAGCCGCCGTGAACATAGCTGATGGGATCGTCGGCTTTTTCAAGTATTGTACCTTCGTTCACATCAGTCAGTTCGTAACGCAGTGAGACAACGCTGTCTTTGGCGACTTTCATTTCATTTCCTTTATTAAATTGAGTACTTCATCCGGGTGTTTGTGCGCCTGCACTCCGTATAGGACATGACGCAATTTGCCCTGTTTATCAATCACGAAAGTGGATCGTTGTATGGCGATTTTTTTGTGCCCATCTACTTCTTTTTCGTACAGTACGCCGTATTTTTTACAGACGCGCGACTCGGTGTCTGCGAGCAGCAAGACGGACAATCCGTATTTGTCGCGGAAGGCTCCGTGGCTGATACAGTCGTCACGGCTGACGCCTATTACGACAGTGTCGAATTCAGCGAAATCTTCTTCGTGGTCGCTGAACTCGGTGGCTTCCATTGTGCAGCCGGGCGTGTCGTCTTTGGGATAAAAATACAGCACGATATTTTTTTTACCCTGCAGCGATGAGAGTTTGAATAACTCCATGTCGGCATCGGCCAACTCAAAATGTGGCGCTTCCATTCCAACCTGTAAGTGCATGATGTGATCCCCCTGAGCGGCATTCTAACTGAGATTTATTTTGTGCCAAATTTATTTTGCGGAGATTTTTACAAGGCTATAATCGCCGCATGAAAAACAAACTTACCCTGCTCGGCGGGCTGACTATCGGGGAGTTTCTGCGCGATTATTGGCAGAAGAAACCGCTGCTTATTCGACAGGCCGTTCCCGGATTCAAAGGCTTGCTCGATCCGCAACAACTTATCGAGATGGCGTGTCTGGAAGATGCCCAAGCGCGTCTGGTCAAACAGTCGCGCGGTGTGTGGCAACTTGCACAGGGGCCTTTCGACCCGGACGACATAGCTAAATTGCGCGGCAAGTGGACAGTGTTGGTGCAAGGGGTGAATCACGTTATGCCGGAAGCGACGGCGCTACTGCAACGCTTCAGTTTTATCCCGCATGCGCGGCTGGACGACTTGATGGTGAGCTATGCAGCCAAAGGCGGCGGCGTTGGGCCTCACTTCGATGCCTATGACGTATTCCTGTTACAGGGCTCGGGGCATCGCCGCTGGCAGATTTCGACACAGGAAGACCGCAGCCTCATTCCCGGAGCTCCATTGCGCATTTTGCGAAATTTCAATGTGGAACAGGAATGGGTGTTGGAAGCGGGCGATATGCTTTATCTGCCGCCGCAATGCGGGCATAACGGTATCGCGGAAGACGATTGCATGACGTACTCTATCGGCTTCCGCACGCCGACGCATCAAGAGTTGACGGAGCAGTTTCTGGTCTATCTGCAAGACCGTATTTGCGTTGATGGCATATATGCCGACCCCGAACTCAAGACGCAGACGCACCCCTCGGAAATCGGCGCCGACATGCTGCGACAAGTCGGCCAGACCATACGCAAAATGCGCTGGGACGATGAAGATATCGCGAACTTCCTGGGCAGTTATTTGAGCGAACCCAAGCCGCATATTTTTTTCGATGCGCCGGTTAAGCCGCTATCCGCAGTCCGTTTCGAGCAGGCACTGCAAACACGCGGCATCGCGCTCGATCTCAAGACGCAGATGCTGTGCCACGGCAACACCCTGTTCATCAACGGCGATTCGCACCCAGTCGGCAAGGGAAGTTATCGTACGCTGCGCGAATTGGCCGACACGCGCCAGCTGGCAGCGGCCGGCAAGCTGACCAAGGAAACGCTAGCATTGCTGTATGAGTTCTATCTGGATGGATATGTCGCATTGGTCTCAAGCAAGCGGAGGTGATTTTCATGAGTGAAGGTGAACTGCAACACACAGCATTGAATGGCGTCACCGATTACGTCGCGGCACTGGATGAGTTATGCGGCTCGGCGCAACACTCCCTGCTCATATTCGAAAATGATTTCGACAACCTCGGTTTCAATTCCGCAGCCCGCTTCAACACGCTGCGACAATTCCTGCTCTCCAGCCCGAATGTGCGTCTGCATTTGCTGGCGCACGACGCGCAGCCGCTCGTGCGTTTTTGCCCGCGCATGATGATGTTGCTGCGCCAATTCAGTCACAGCATGCACATCTATCAGACACCGATCAATCTCCGCCATCTGTCCGAGCCTTTCGCCGTGGCGGATGAAAAGCATTTCGTGCGGCGTTTTCACTTCGATGATGCACGCGGCTTATTCGCGCAAAACGATCCCGCAGGCGCGCGCCTGCTGAAGTCGCGTTTTGAAGAAATGTGGGCAAGTTCGCATCCCAGCGCATCAGCCGCCACGCTGGGTCTGTAACCCCCTAATATCCCAGCATAAAACTCTAGCTTTTTTCAAAAAAGTTGATAGAATGCTGCGTCCTTGCAACGGCAGCCCTGTCGCGGCAGGCCTCCATAAACTTTTATCAATCTGACTACTTAAGGAAATACAATGAAATACTCCGCACTCGTTGCTGCTTTGTTGGCTCTGTCTCTGTCTGCTTGTGGCGAAAAGGCTGTTGCTCCTGCTGCTGCTCCAGTTGTTGAAGCTCCTGTTGCCGCATCCGCTGTTGCTGCTCCAGTTGCCGCATCTGCTGTTGCCGCTCCAGCTGCAGCCGCTGAGCCAGCAAAGCACTAAGCTGGCAACAGCTCGATAAAAAAGCCGACGCGAGTCGGCTTTTTTATTTCCGCAATATTCCCTCACACAATCTCGCACCAGGACGATCCTTCGTTTTGCGTCGCAACGATGATCCTTTCTTCCGGGCAAGACAATGCGCCGCTCAACGCGCTTACGGCCAATGCCCGTGTATTGTTCTTATGACTCAGATGGGCCGCCACGATGTGCTGCAATTTGCTGTGATCCAAACATGCCAACAAAGTGGCCGCAGCATGGTTGCTGAGATGCCCGAAACGCCCGCCGACACGCTGTTTCAAGCTATAGGGATAGTCGCCGTTCGCCAGTAGCTGGGCGTCGTGATTGCATTCCAGCACCAGCGCATCGCACCCGCTCAACGTCGCTTCGATATGCGGTGTCGAGCATCCCACATCGGTCAACACGCCCAGACGCTTTACGCCATCGCTGAAGACATATTGCACCGGCTCGCTCGCGTCGTGCGGGACAGGATAGGGTTGCACTTGCACCTCCCCGACAGCAAACGGTAGATGCGGATTGATTTCTGAAACGGCGGATAGGTCGGCGAACGCACCATTCTGCGAACGCAGTGTGCCGTGTGTGAGAAAGACCGGAAGCGAGAACTTGCGCGCCAGGCGCGCCACACCGCCGATGTGGTCGCCATGTTCATGCGTAACCACGATGCCGCACAACTGCTCTGGAGCAAGACCGAGACGCGCCAAACGTGCCACGGCTTCACTCAACGAGAATCCGCAATCCATCAATATCCGCGACTGTCCGACTTCTACGACGAGCGAATTGCCCTCACTGCCGCTGCCGAGTAACGCAAAGCGCATCCGTAGATAAACTTATTTTTCGATATTCTGATACAAGACTTCGGCAATACGCGAACTCTCTTGATCGCTCTCGCCCTCGGCATTGCGCACGGAAACTTCGCAGGTCGCGCCACTTGCGCGCACCGTCACTTGATAGCCGCCGATTTTCTTACCCTTCTCGGCAACTGTTGCGCGCAGCAAATAAACACCATTGACCCGATCCTTATCTTCAACCGCGATACGCCCTTTATCCAAAGCCAAACCGACCTTGCGCCAGCTCTTGTCGAATGGCTCGTTGATCTGGATGACTTTGCCGCCTGCAACCTCTTTCAGTTGCACATTGACCGGAGCAGCCGCCGCGACAGCACTCGCTGGCAGCGTCACATTGGCTGCGCCCGCCTCCCCTCCCAACCGGGCCATCAACATTTGCAGTACAGCGACCTCGATCTCGGGATCATTCGCACGAGGCAGCCACTTGCTGGTTTTTTTACCGGAAACCTGCACCTCCTCCATGACCTGCCGGCTCACATAGACCTCAGTGCCGGCGCCATCCTTGCTGCGCTCAAGCCTTGTCACATACTGGTCGCGCTGCCCTGCCGGCTTGAGCGTATCCAACACCTTGCCATTGCCGAGCACACCGCGCATGAAATGCTGCGGCACATTGCTGCGGTTCTCTTGCCAATCCGTTTCCATTACTCCGGCCTGGGGGTTGTCCACCTGTACATGAAAACCCATCTCCAGCCAGAATGCCTTGACCGCAGGCCAAACATTCTCTGCCTTATCGTTCACCACCAGCCAGCGCTGCATGTCCTTGCGCTCCAAGCGAACATTCTTCAACTCGGGCAGCACTGCGCTTTTGGCGGGTTGCGCGGAAACACCTTTGGAATAATCCGAATAGTTCGCCACCAATGCGCCATCCCCGCCCGGAATGGCATATTGTTCATTCGCTGCGGGCGTAGTCAGATCGGGCGGCACTTCCAATGCAGGAACGCCGGAGGAGGCCACTTTATAGTCGATACGTTTTTTGTCGAAACTGCAGGATGCAAGCGCCGATACAGCCAAAACCAATATTGCGATATTTCGAATTTTCATGCCATTCCTTACTTGCGGGCATGGCAATGTGCCACCCCTGATAATAAAAACCAGCCATGCCCGCACCCTCTCTCCTAACTCTCTCCCGCAAGCGGGCGAGAGGGACGCGGGCTCGCTGCGCGAGTTTCACATTAAATTACGCCGGCTTGCCGCATCGCCGCTTCCACAATCGGCTGGGCGCCGGCGGAGAGAGGCGTGAGCGGCAAGCGCAAATTATTTTCCATCTTTCCCATACGCGCTACCGCCCATTTCACCGGGATCGGATTGGCTTCAACGAACAAGTGGCGATGCAGCCCCAATAGACGGGAATTGATCTCGCGGGCCTTCGCGACTTCGCCGTTCAATGCCGCGACGCACATCTCGTGCATCAACTTCGGCGCCACATTGGCGGTGACCGAGATGGTGCCGTGCGCGCCCAGCAACATCAGCGCCAAGGTGCTGGCGTCGTCGCCGCTGTAGATGGCGAAATCTTTGGGGGCGCGTTGCAACAAGTCGCTGCCGCGCTCGATATCACCGGTCGCATCCTTGACGCCGACGATATTGGGTATCTGTGCCAGACGCAGCACGGTGTCGTTGCTCATGTCCGCAGCGGTGCGCCCCGGCACGTTGTAGAGGATGTGCGGCATCTCCACCGCTTCGGCGATGGCCTTAAAATGCTGGTACAGACCTTCCTGCGTCGGCTTGTTGTAATACGGCACGACGGTCAGCGAAGCATCGGCTCCGGCTTTTCTGGAAAACGAGGCGAGCTCGATCGCCTCCTTGGTCGAATTCGCGCCAGTACCGGCGATGATAGGAATGCGCTTAGCCGCATGCTCCACCGCCACCTGGATCAATTGCTCATGCTCTTCCACATCCACAGTCGGCGATTCGCCGGTGGTGCCCACCACCACGATAGCGTCCGTTCCCTGCGTTATATGAAAGTCGATCAAAGAGCGAAACGCATCCCAATCGAGACTGCCGTCTGCATGCATGGGGGTGACTATCGCAACGATGCTGCCTGTAATCATGGTCTTCGCCGTTTTAACGAAAGCGCGCATTCTACCGCAAGACGCCATCAGCCCAAAAGCATTCCATTGCACAAGCGGCATGTTCTTTGTTGGAGCGGCGTTAACCCCAAATAGCAATCGCCAGCAAGCTATCTCCAACAAGGGGATGTGGTTAACGAACTACAAGGATAAACACCGCACCGGCATCATGCCTTCACCGATTGCGCCGATCCGTCAACATCTCAACACCCAAACTGCTGGACTCCGGCGGTGCAAAAAAGTCCGCGTGTTGCGCAATAGTCCCCGCCCTCTGCGGCAATACCAGCAAGATTTTACCTTTCAGTTTTTCATCTTCGCGCGTTTCCCACATCGCCAGAAATTGCGCCTTGGAGTAAATCCGGTTGCCCCACGAAGGGTCGGCCAACTGTACCTGCGTCGCGGAAATCCCGCGCAGCACCGAAAAGTGATCCTCGCCCCGATGCTGCAAATACACCACCACCGGCACGGTCAGCTTGGAGAGTTGCTCGTAGCTCAAGGCGATTCCGCCCGATTTAAAACCATAACGACTCACCACCCGCGCCATGTCCTCAAAATTCGCCATCCTATCCGGCTTGTTCATGTCCTTGAGGATTTGCGCCTCGGTCAGCGACAAGCCGTAATACTCATCGAGCAACGTCGCCAGTGAAGCCGCGCCACAAGAATAATCGCGGTCTTGTTTAACAACATGCGCATCGCGCAGCTCTTTCCAGCTTTGCGCGGCCACCTCGCCATGCGCGCTAAGGGTGTTCAGTTGAGCGGCATGGGCAGGCAAAATACTTAGACTACCCAACAAAATAAAGCCGAAAAAGCGCATCGTTGCCTCTCCCGTATACCGTACAAACCGGAACCAAATAAACGAGGTAGGAGCGTGCCTTGCACGCGATAGATTCCGTTCGCGTGCAAGGCACGCTCCTACCAAACCGCCAAAGTTATGTGAAATTCTTGTCACGTTTTAACATCAACTAACTGGCAAGGGACTAATGCCTACTTCCAGCGATAGCCGATGCTGACGCGCGTTCCGGTCAACTTAACATTTGCGTTCGTATAGCCTATGTTTGCCGTATCAATTTGCCCCATCAAAAACCACTTGCTACTTGATGGTGCCCATCCGAGCACAAGCCCCCTTCCTATACCCTCACCAACGGTAGTTGTTGATGTATTCGTATTGGAATTAGTACTGGAGAGAAACTCGGCGTAACTACCGACATGCCCGCCGATGAAAAAATCATCTATCCAGTATCTGAGCTGCAAACCAAAAATGCCATGTCCCGCACTATCTGGAGGCTGGGCGCCGCTAAACATTGTTCCTGCCTGCAAGGTGCTAGTAAGCGATTCGCCGGACGAAATCATAAAAATCGGGTTAATCGAAAAGCTATCGGACAGGGCGAACTGATAATCCATACCGACACTTAAACCAGAACTGCTGTATGAATAAGCGGTACCGGCGGGGCTCGCCGTCCCACTCATACGGTTGCTAGTCATACCCGCATTTAACCCAAAGCCGCTCTCCGGCGCGGCAAACGCATTGCCCGCAGCGATTAGCAACAGCATCAGAGCATTCAAACAAATGATTATTTTCTTCATGATCTTTATCCTCCAAATGAATAGTTATATTCCTTCACGCAACACAACAAACGACAAGCAATCTAGAGATGCCACCTGAACCCAACGTTGGTTGTGCTGGAGTAAAAATCAGGTTGATTGGAAGTGGCAACCATAAGAGAGGAAACACCAACTATCAAATACAGTCGGGGCTCTACTTGATAGAGAAAATTTATTCCGTAACTGCCGCCAAAGCCAGTTCGCTCAGGAATGTTCGTGCCGCCAGATGTCATTGCTCCCAATTGAATTGGGAGTGCCATAATGAACTGGTCGTCTTTACCAAAGGAAAACCCCGGAGAAAGGGTGAGTGCTTTTACAGTCACGTCTAATGTATTGCCATTGATGTTAAATCGTTGACGCGAGTACTCCATACTGACTGCGGCTCTCACTGGGCCACCAATTGCCATATAGCTAAAATCATATCCGATCCCTATTGTCCCGCTAGGGGCGGCACTGCAATTGCCGGAACAGCCTGCGATTCTGTCACTCGCCTCGATTTTGCCCGATAAAAATACAGCCCCCTCATTCCCATTTTCATGGGCATAACTTGCGGAACTACCCAGCGCGAATGCAATTGCCAAATGACTCATGATGAATAACTTTGCGGCTTTCATTTCTTTCCCCCTTCGCTCAACACAACGACATCAGATACAAAAGATACAAAAGATACAAAAGATACAAACTACGGATACCATCTAAGTCCCACATCCACGGTCCTAGAAATAAAATCGGGTTGATTGGAAGAAAGAATAGCGACGGAACTAGTGCCGACGGTCAAATAAAGACTAGGGTTGACTTGATAAAGCAAATCCACACCTCCCCTTCCACTGGTTGCAATATTGCGCTTAGGTATATTGGGCCCGCTTGATGTCATCCAAACAGGCGCTATCTGCAATGCTAGAACGTATTCGGGATGTTGTTTCAAAGAGAACTCAAAGGCAAAATTGATGGCCCTGCCCTGAACGTCTAATCTATTTCCGTTAACGTCAAATCGTGCTTGTGAATACTCCAAGCTTATCGAGGCGTTCTCCTTGATTGGGCTTGAATCTGAGAATGATGCAAAATCATATTTGCTTAAGTCAAAATTGAAACCGACCCCTATCGTTCCAGTCGGATCAGCACGACAGTTTCCGGGGCAGCCTTCTAGGCCCGCACTACTTCCAAACTTTCCTAAAAGGAAAATAGGACTTCCGCTTTCTTGGGCATAGCTTGCTGCATAACTAAATGAAAGCGCTGCCGCCATACAACTCATAATGATCAGCTTTAAGTTTTTCATTCCACCCTCCATCACAAATTTATATTTCTCATGTTCTATCTGGAACAAATCCCAGCCCCAATTGCTACGATAAAAAACGGTAGCCGTTCTGTTAGAGTTACCAACGAAGCGGGTTGCGAAAAATATTTTTCGCAACCCAAATCACTAGAAGAAACTCAAGAACCGACCTACCCCTCTTGATACCGCTCTGTCATGTGCCGATCCTGTTGTACGACCCCATGCCCAATTTGCTGCGACTACTGCGGAGAACCACCCCCACGCCCCCTCCGTCGCCTTCATCTCCTGCCCGGAAAGCGCAGCCACCTGCATCGGTTGCTTGTCCTGCTGAAACGCGGCCTGCATGTCCAGCGCATTCAATGCCGGCGTTGCGTCCACCGCTTGGGATTGAGCTGCGGCCACGATGCCCGGCAAGAGTGTTGCTTCTTGCGGCTCCGAAGCGTAGGCGTTGCTGGCGAACAGGGCTACGATTGCTAAAGACAATAATTGCTTTTTCATTTTTGTTTCCTTTCGAGAAAGTTAAATTACTCCAACACTACACCTCAACACCTTGCGCGACGGGCTAGCACCGTCGGGCAAGTTTGAGTTCTTACGGGGTGACGGTTTTGCCGGGACGTTTGCGCTGGGGTAGCTCACCCAGCTTGCGCGTCCATATCATCCCTATATCTGCGCCGCCACTGCCCGACTGATTGGATTTGCTGTTGATGCTGAGCGTGGTGCGTTCGTCCCATAGCCAAGCCAGCCCGAGATTCAAGTCGGTGCTGGTGCGCAATAAGCCTTGATCTTGGCCGTTGATCGTATCGGGGCGCACGTTGCGCCACAGCAGGCCTGCCGAGAGCGTGATGTCGGTGTTCACCGCGAAGGACAGGGAGGGACTGAGCAGCAGAAAATTGCCGGGGATATAGCTTTGGTCTTTGATGTCGCGCGGTGCATTGATGCGGTATGCGCCGGTGAACGACAGCACGATGGGGTCGATGACGCGGTAGGTGGTCGCGCCGATCAGCCCGGAGCGTCCCGAAAAATCACGAGTTTCATTCGAGCCGGGCAGTGGCGATCTTTCCACGGCGGCGATTTCGGCAAAGCCCAGCAGCGCGGGCGATTTTCCTTCTTCGACCAGCTTGTGGTTAACGCCTAACCACAAGCTGTCGAAACGGTTGATCGATTGGCTGTCCGTCCCATTCACACCCTGTATGCGGGCGCTGTAGCTAAACCACGACGCGCGCCCATACAGCTCGGTGTTTTCGGATAGGCCGTAGCGCAGACCGGGTGACAGCACGACGGTGTCGCTGTTGGTGCGCGCAGTACCGACTTGGGTGGGAACATAAACAAATTGTGCCGGGGCAACTTGCACCGCGATAGATTGACCCGTGCTCACGCCCCGTTGTTCGAGATTGGCATAGTTGATGCCCAGCTCGGCGCGCCATTTATTTTGCGCGGAGAGCATGCCCTCAACGGTTAATGGAAGGTCGGCAAAGGCAGTGACGGGTAAAAATCCAAGTGCGCCAAATAGCGCGATACGAATTGAACGAATAAGCATTAGTTGATAACTCCCTTAATGCTATTTTTTCACAAAACAAGACTTGATGTACCTAGCTATTTGGCTAGGTACATTTTTGATAAGAATTGAGGTAGGGAGCTGCGTTCCCTTAATTCGCTACTTGCAAAGTTTTGCCAAACAGCGCCGTATGTGTTTGCACCCCAAGATCAATGTTTAGTGCCACAGCATTTTCTACGCCGATCCGCATAGGCGGACCAAAACGAGTAATGGCGATTCCCGCACGTCGCAACATTCGTTCAATTGCTGTAGTCGTTACTGTTACGTAACGATCAATACCCATATGGTCGCCAAAAGAAACAATTTCCCGCATTGATTCCAGTGCTAGTTCTGCGAATCCAAAACCTGCCTGGCCGTCTGTTTCGATAGCGAATCGACTGAGCTCCCAGACAGTTTTTCCTTCTGGTGCGAGATGACCATATAGCAATTCTGGGAAGGTGTCTTTCAGCATATATGGTCCTTCAGTGGGCAATAGCCTCCAGCATCCGCTCACTTCGTTGTCTGTTGTAGTAATTAGCATGTAGTAAGGATCAAGGGCATCGTAGCCATCGATTTCCATGCCACTCAATATGGGGACATCCCATCCCATTCGGTCTTTAAAGACTTTGGCGCGAAGCCGATACATATTCCACAAGTCTTTGCTTTGAAATTCTTTGCGTGCAGCGATTTTTATCAATTGAGACATTTCATATCCTCCGGTTAGTTGGCTGGATTACCCAGCACGCATAGAAAATATGCTCAATGGGTAATCCGCACACCTAGCCAAACAGCTAGGTGTGCCGGGGATGAATTTGACGCAGAATTTGAACCGCAGCTGGCGGAGCATTGCGGTCATGCGGCATTGGTTGAAATTACAGAGCGATAATCTAAAAGAGCAGCAAATGAGAAAGGCAAGGATGAAGCCAGAAATTTTGCGTGAGCACCGGAAATCTCGACGTGAGAGTCAGTCCCTGTTTTGGTCACGGTTCGGCGTTAGCCAGTCGAGGGGAAGCCGCTTTGAAATGGGGACAGAAATACCGTCACCTATCGCTATTTTATTGCAACTCTATTTGAATGGAAAAATCTCTGACCACGATTTGCCACAACCCGAACGCTAAGGCCGCAATGTGGAAATCATTTAGTTTGCGCCTACGTTGAATGCGCTATAACAATACCCATTGCTGCCTAGTAAGGGCGGAGTAGTCCGCACTGGATTGCTTTGACTACTACTTGCCTGCGGGTGGTGGCTTGGAATTTTTTGCGAAGATTTCCAAAATGGAAGTTAACCGCGCCTGCTGAACAACAAAATATTTTGGCAATTTCCCAAGAACTCTTTCCGGCTGCACACCATTTCAAGCATTCCAATTCGCGAGATGTGAGCTTGGGTCTTAGCTCGTGATTGGCTGGTTTTATAAATCGCAAAGAAGCCTCAAAAGCAAAATCACGCATCATTGAAAGCGCGGGCATGTAATGTAAAGCGTCTCGTTGAAAATACTTGCCGGGCTTGGCGTCATTCACAAAGCACAAAATACCCAACTCGCCATTCGCCCCATGGTATGGCAGTGTTATCCCGGAACGCAGGCCGTAGCTGGATGCTTCTTCGTACATTTCTTTTTGTTTCTTGTTGGCGAATATCGCGGGCTCCCATATCAACGGGGTTGACCGTGTCACGCAGTGGGCAACCGTTGGGTCGATGTTAAGCAACTGTTTTCTGTCATAGTTGCTGCGCCATTGATCTGAATAGTTACTACGCAGAAATGCGTCGCCTAGTGATGTTGCTCGCTCAGGCACGACGGCGATGAGCGTTTTTTCAAAGCCGTAAGCATTTCCCAGTTGGAAAATAGATTTTTGCCACACCTCCTCAGTTGTACATTCCAGCAAGGAGATAAAACGTTCTGCGGATTTCATACGCACTAATCCTTCTTGATAATCCAGAGGTCGTGTAAACGGGACTCTTTATAACTGCGGTATTTCATCTTCAAATTTGATAGTAAACCGATTCATTGCAAGAAAGTGTGGTATCTGTTTTGCGCCCGCAAGTTAAACCCGGTGACACAGGGGCATCTTCTACCGTATCATCCGCGCGCCCAATCGACACGCTCGCGCTGACTATGCCAAACGATCAACTGTCCGAACATACAAGTAACAGGGAAGCCATACTTAACCTGTTGCAGAAACATCAGCTGGTAGAAGGCATGGTGCGCAAGCAGGATATGCCCCACCACGATCTGGTTGAAACGCTGGTGCGCAAGCAGAATCTGGCTAAACTGAAGCAAGTCTTGAACGAATCCGACCCGGCTGATGTTGCGCAGATATTGGGCGATCTCTCACCCGATGAACAGATTTTTGTATGGGATCAACTCAGTGAAAATCGCAAGGAGTTGATCCTGCGCGATGTGCCGATCTCGGTACTGAACGCACTGGGAAAACGCGAGTTCAAGAACGAAAAATCCAGTATCAAAGCATTCGGCCTGCATGAGGGGCGTCTGCGCGAAATTACCATCCACACCAGCGAAGAGCTGCTCAAGACCAAGCCGGTATGGATCGATCTGGTCGGCCCCACATTCGAGGAGCGCGCCTGGGTGGGGGATATTTTCGGGATAGAGCTGCCCGACCCGGAAAGATTGAGCGACCTTGAGGCAAGCGCCCGCTTCTATATCGAGGAAAATGGCGAAATCCATTTGCACTCCGACTTCCTGCTCGACCTCGAAGACGAGTCGCGCAACGTCGCCGTCGCTTTCATCCTGTATCAGGACATTTTGTTTTCGGTCCGCTCGGAAGAGTTGCCGGTGTTCCGTTTGCAGCGCCTGCGCGCCTTTTCCCAACCCAATTACGTCTCGGATTCGCGCGATGTGCTGCTGGATCTCTACGCCGCCGATGCAGAATATTCGGCAGACGCGATGGAAGACATGTATCAAGGCTTGGAAGCCGTGGGCAAGCAAGTGCTCAACAAAAAGATGACCGATGAAGATGCCGCAAGGATATTGGTCGCCATCGCTCACGAGGAAGACCTGAACGGGCGCATACGCCGCAATGTGCTGGATACGCGCCGCGCCGTTTCATTTTTGATGCGCAGCAAGTTCCTCGAAAAACATCAGGTGGAAGACGCGCAACAAATTCTGCGCGACATCGAATCGCTCGACGGCCACACCACCTTCTTGTTCGGCAAGATCAACTTCCTGATGGATGCCACCGTCGGTTTCATCAACATCAACCAGAATAAAGTGATCCAGCGCTTGACGGTGCTCAGCGTGGTGTTCATGCCGCTCAACGTGCTGGCAGGCATCGGCGGCATGTCCGAATTCTCGATGATGACCCAAGGCGTCCCTTGGCAGGTCTCCTACGGCCTCTTCACCATCGGGTTGGTGCTCGTCGGCTGGCTGACTTATGTGTTTTTAAAGTTCATCGAGAAGCGGCAAAAAACCAACACTTGAAACCTGCGCGCTTTTTCAGTCAAAACGCACCTTAAGGAATGTCCGCCTCATCCATGCGCGAAAGGATGATGTCGGTCTTGCGCAGCAATCCCTTGGCTTCGCGATGTTTGTCGTAGTAGCGCGGGTTGGGCACCATCGCGGCAAGCTTGGCCGCTTGCTGGGGCGAGAGTTGCGCGGCGCTGATGCGGTAGTAATGCCGTGCGGCAGCCTCGGCCCCGAACACACCATTCCCCCACTCGATCACGTTCAAATATATCTCGAAGATGCGTTCCTTCTCCATCATGTGTTCCAGCATCACGGTGATGATAACTTCTTCGCCTTTGCGCCACGGCGTGCGCCCGGAGGAAAGGAACAGATTCTTCGCCAATTGCTGGCTGATGGTGGAACCGCCCGCCACGAGCTTGCCCTTTTTCAGATTCTTTTCGTAAGCCTTCTGGATACCTTCCCAGTCGAAGCCTTCATGGTCGACAAACTTGGCATCTTCCGACGCGATCAAAGCACGCTTCAGATTGTTGGATATTTTCTTGTACGGCACCCATTGGTGCTTGAGTTCGGCATCGGGATTCTTGTCCTGCATCACGTCCAAACGGTCTCGCATGAACGCGCTGGAGGCCGGATTGCGATCTATCCACCACCATACATGCGCGGCGACCCAGGCTTGATACAGCAGCATCAAAACAAACAGCGCCAGCAGAATGCGCCAGGACCACGACCAGAATTTCTTCATCCTGCGCGCAACCGGGCGATGAGCGGTGCCGTGTCGGGACGCACTTCGCGCCATTTGAAAAACGCCTCTGCCGCCTGCTCGACCAGCATACCCAGCCCGTCGGCAAGCTGCGCGGCACCCTGTTCTGCGGCGAATTTCAGGAACGGCGTCTGCTTGCCGTACATCATGTCGTAAGCCAGAGCCTGCGGCGCAAACAGCCCGTCCGGCAACGGCGGCAACTCGTCCGCCAGACTGCTCGATGTCGCATTGACGACCACGTCGAAAGACTTGCCCGCGAGTGCTGCATAGCTGCTGGCGATCACCGTGCCGTAAGGCGCAAATTCCGACACCATCTGCTGCGCCTTCTCCAGTGTGCGATTGGCGACGGTGATAGTCACGCCCGCATTAAACAGCTGCCAGATCACTCCGTGTGCCGCGCCGCCCGCCCCCATCAACAGCACTTTCTTGAACAGCAATTTGCACCTCAGGTTTTGCTCGATGTCGGTGAGCAACCCCGCACCGTCGGTGTTGTCGCCGAAGATCGCGCCGTCCCGAAAAAACAAAGTATTCACCGCCTGTGCCGCCTGCGCGCGTCCGCTGAGTTGCTGGCATAGTTTGAACGCTTCGAATTTGAACGGCACGGTGACATTGCAGCCCTTATAGCCTTCGCTCATCAGCCGTTCGATGGTGGACTTGAAACCGTCCAGCGGTGCTTCGATAGCCTCGTAAGACATATCCTGATGCGTCTGCGCAGCGAAAGCCTGGTGAATCAGCGGGGACTTGCTGTGCGAGACGGGGTGGCCTATTACGGCATATCGGTCAGTCATGGGTCGGGATTCTTAATGGTGGCGCGCCTTATGCGGCGGCGGATTATAACGTTAAACAGCGCGCCGCTTGAGCAGCACGGGCGCACCAACCAACACCATCATCCACACGATAGCCGCGCCTGCGGGCAGATCGAACCACACCGAGAGCAGCAATCCCAGCAGATAGCCCGCGACGCCGATCACATAGGCGACTGGCATACGCCAGTGCTTGAGTTTGTGCGTCGCCAGCGCCGGAACGATGAGGCTGGCAAACACGAGATAGATGCCGACCAGCTGCACCGAAGCGGTGACGGCAAGGGCAAACAAGGCATAGAAGCCGAGGCCGCCGAGGCGCTGGCGGAATACGCGCCACGACACCAACAGGGCCGCAGTGATGAGCGCGGTGACGATGAGCTGGCTGTCGCTCACCCACAAGATCTGCCCCACCAGCAAATCTTTCAGATGCTCTCCGGCGTGCACATCGCGGCTCATCAGCAGAATTCCTCCAGTGGCTGCGAGGACGAACAATAGCCCGATGACGGCCTCTTGCACTTCGGCCAAGCAGCGCTCGGCATAAGCCAGCAACGCGGCGCCGAGCAAGGCACTCAGCGCCGCCGTGCATTGCACCGCAAGCGGGTAAGCAGTGAAATCAAGCAGCCCGGCGATGATGACACCCAGACCGGCGATCTGCGCCACGGCTAGATCGGCGAAGATGATGCCGCGCTGCAACACCTTCATGCCCAGCGGCACATGCGTGGCCAGCACGAGCAGCCCCGCGACGAAGGCGGGGATAAGGATACTGAGGTCGATAGAGTCCATAATTTTTTCCTGAGTAACGGCGTTTTGTCCGCAGATTACGCAGATTCACGCAGATTTAAATTCGATAACGAACAACAAATCGCACCTTGAGATTGAACACTTGTCATTTGAAACGTCTTACTTAATCTTGCGTAATCTGTGTAATCTGCGGACAAAAGCTTTTGATTTACGTTTTATTTTTGCCCTGCCAACAATCTTGCCACCGTATCATCAAAAAAACTGAACAAATCTTTCGCCCCCTCGGAGCCGCCCACGCTGAACGGCAATACCACCGCCGCTATGTGCGCGCGTTCGGCGATCCACTCGGACGGTTTCGGATTTTGATAAGCCGCGCGAATCACCATCTGCGCCGGATGCTGGCGCAAGGTGGCGACTACCTGCGCCAGATGCGAGGCGCTGGGCTCCATGCCGGGCTTGGGTTCGAGCGAGGCGACTTCTTGCAGCCCCAACCAGGCGCTCAAATACGGAAACGCTTTGTGCTGCACCACGATGCTCGCCCCTTTTAGCGGCGCGGCTTGTTGCTGCCAACGCTGCAATGCGGCTTGCCACTTCTGCGTGAAAGTTTGCAGACGCGCGGCGTAGAACGCGGCGTTGGCCGCATCGAGTTCACTCAAGCGCGCCGACAAAGCGCGCGCAATCGCCGGATAGCCCGGTGCGCCGAGCTGGATGTGCGGATTACCCGCAGCATGCACATCGCCATCGGCGCGATCCAGATGCGTCGGCACTTCCAGCATGGTGACGTAGTGCGACGCCTCAAAGTAACCGGGCTGGCCGGGCGCGACATCCGCGTTGGCGGATTCGCGCAACACGACGGGCAACCACGCGATTTCCAATTCAGCTCCGGTGCAAATCACGAGCTGCGCGCGACGCGCCTTGGCGATCAGGCTGGGACGCGCTTCGACGCGATGCGGGTCTTGCAGCGCATTGGTGGCGGCATAGATGCTGGCTTTATCGCCCGCGAGTTCTTGCGCCAGTGCGGCCCATTCCGGCTCGCAGGCGAAGATATTAAGTGCTGCGTACACGTTGCCGCTGAGCAGCAACAGCAATGAGGCTACGAATATTTTTTTCATGGTGTTTCCTTTAACTAGTTTTGGAGTGCGCATAAGCAGCGACTTAGCTGTCGTCTTTTGACAGCCTGGCCGAATGGCCAGTAGCTATATCAGACATGTCTGCGCTTTTAGGCGGCGACGCGTCGCCGCACTTCATATCAAAATTGATGTGCGCCATGTGCGCCTAGGCTCATGATGTATTGCACGAAGAACTGGTTGTCGGCCAAATCTTGGCGCGAGCTATCGCGTGCCAGTTGCACGCGCAGACGCGAAAATTCACTCGGGCTGTAGTCCAGCATCAGTGTGGTGCGGGTCGGGTTGTATGCGTAATCGCTGATGACCTTCAGCGCGTTCGCCGCACCCACCTGTGCGATACCCGGATCGAGCTGGTCATAACGCAAACCGCTGCGCCAGCGCGGCATGAACTGAACCACGCTTTGCACATACCAGCCGCTCTGCGTCACGCTGAAGCCATCTGGTGCATTCGGAACGACCGCTGCCGTGTTGTAAGTTAACTCGCCGCTTTCCTTGCGCCGAAAATACTCGCCTTGCAGTTTCGCGTAGCGCTCGCTGATGTTGCCATTGCGGGCGTATTTCCACACGAAATCCAGCCCGGCAGTCTGACTGTCGCCGCTAAAACTGTTGCTGACGCCGCCTGCGCTACCGGGCAGATTAGGCACGGCAGCACTAAGCGCATTGACGCGCCGGGTCTGATGCAGTGATGCGCCGACGCGCCAACTATGATCGGTGCCGATATCGTCGCCGATGTGCGCAAACAACACACCCGCACCGGAACCGTTCTTGGGTGTGTCGCTGCCGGGGAAGCCGCGACCTTTACCCATTTCGCCACCCACTTCGACGAACATCTCGGTCGGTGCCAACCACTTGAGTTGCACGCCATCCTCGCCCAATTGGTTGTTCCAGAGCACTGCATACACCAGCGGCTGATCGACAAAATCCCATGCGTGGGCGTGCTGCTCGTTGAGATAGCCCAATCCTGAAAAGAACCGTCCGAATTTCAGATTGAGTCCGTCGCCCAGTGAAGTGGTTTGCACGAAGGCGTTCTCCACGCTGATCCCACCCGCTGGCGCCAGAGAAAACGTGGCGACGCCACGATACTCGGGATCAATGTTGGCGGAGATGCCCATCTCGGATTCGCCCAGATTAAATCCTTGCTCGTGCGCCGGATTGGGGTTCATGGCGAAGCCGGTGGCGGGAGTCGCTGGGTCGCGCTGCAAGTTGCCATAGGTACCGGACAGGATGAGCGAAAAGGCGGGATTGAGAGCCGCCTCGTTGTTGCCGCTACTTGCAGCATGGGCAAACGTGGCATGGCACAACAGCACGGCGATAGCCGTGCGCATATAACTATTTTTGAGCATATATCACTCCGTAAAAATAACCACAAAACCCGCCCTTCACGGGGCGGGGACGATGATTGAGCTTATGCGGAGTAAGGCGGGGCGCGCGCCGCGAAAGCGGTGAACGCAAAGGAATGAGATGCGGCGAAAGATGCTGAAATGTAAGAAAATTCTTGTTCGACTGGCGCAAAGAAAACGGGGTTACTGCCGATGGCACTACCAATCTGCGCGTAAACCGCGCACAAGTCGCACGGCTTGTCGTGCGGCAGCGACTGATCCTGCGTTTGCTCCGCCATGGCGTGATGCAAGGCATGCACGACACCGCCTTGCTGCGCGAACAGCAAAGCAAAAGCGAATAGCAGCGGATAAAAAATTCTGGTTAATCTCATAACGGGCGGCACTCTAACACAGCGCACGCTGAAGGTAAAAGTGGCGTTCCGGTGGTTGGCGCTGCCCCCTATTATGAATCGCTGAAAATTTATTTTCCGACAACCCTAAAGTTCGCCCAAAGCTTGCCGATAGCAACATTACCAACCGCCGTAAATTGTGCTCTATCCATAATTCATCGAAAGGCCGCATCATGGAAATCAACTCAGGTCATTCAAACGTGCAAATAGCTATTGCCGTTCAGCCACAAAACAAGCCTGCGCGCGCGCAGGAAGTGGACTATGTCAGCGACAATAACGGCGGTGTTTTCAGTGCATCAGCACAAACTGAACCCGGCTCCTCCATCAATACCAGCGGCCAAGAAGTCGGCAACCTCATCAACACATGGGCCTGATGCCAGCCGTTAGCAGGAAAGGTTAAACATGACCATTTCTTTCATTGCCACAAGATCAGCGGCTACCGCCCAGAGCGACAGCACACGGCTTCTTGTGCAAGCCCCCCCCGCAACTTCAAGTTCCGTCGCTCAAAAATCGATGCCCGCAGAATCGGATGCCGTCACTCAAGCCCCATCGCCCGAACGCGTCGAACAAGCGATCCGGCAAGTGAACGAGACTTTTACCCAAAAGGGACAGAATCTGTACGCCTCGATTGAACGAGACAAGTCTACCGGCATCAATGTGGTCAAAGTGTTGGATAAAGTCACCAACGAGGTCATCAGCCAATTCCCGTCAAAAGAAATCATCGCCATAGCTGAAGCGATTGACCAGGCCCAAGAAGACAAAGGGCATCTGATAAACATCAGTGCATAAACCTAAAAACGGCAATTGGTCAACGAAAAACACGAAATAAAACAATCGGCTGGACTGGTTCGGCGACTCACCCATAGGGTTGAATTTCGTAGCATGGCGTTCTTTGAATTTGTTCGTGTTTTTGCGAGCTTCGCCTTGCGGCGAAATGCCTGCTTAAACCGCTTCGTGACTTTCGTAGACAACTGCTTTTTCTAGCTTCATTCCGTGCTTATCGGGCTGCATTAAACCCAGATAATCCATTAGAAAATGTAGCCCACTTCCCCCTTTTGCAAAGGGGGAATGTCGCTTCGTAGCACAGTCTGGCTCTAATGGATTTTCTGGGTTAAACGATTGGCCGACGATGGCTTTGTAAGATGCGCACTCTAAATTTCAACAACTGCCTATGCTGAATAGTCACGATCTGCCTAACTTTATTAGCTGGGCGTGCGCGAAATCTAAGTGGATGAACATCGGTAAATTTGAGGCAACCGCCCCTTTCGGCGTGGAAAGCATTCAACTCATGGCGAGTAAAGATGATCCGGTGAGCCGCCTGCCTCAGCAGCAGCTGGATAAAAAGACCGAGCTGGAAGTTATTTCAACCAGCACCAAAGAAGGTGTCACTAAAACCCGTGCGCTCAAATGCAAAGAAGATAAAGCGTATCAGGCAGAGACGGTGTTGATGTTTACAACGATGGCAAAAACCAACGAGTAGCGCATATGCAATCGCTACTCAGCTCATATTCGATACCCCTGCTAGGGGAGCATGATGAACGATTTATGGCGACGCTATAAATCTGAAAACTGACTCAGGAAAAAGCTGCCGCATAACGAATTTCGCTTTATCTTTGCCAAAAACGCGGGGTGAACAAAATCAGAAAAGTGAATATCTCCAGTCGGCCTACCAGCATGGCCAACGTGCATACCCAGGTTTGAAAGTCCGTCAGACCGGAATAATTACCCGCCGGCCCTACCGCATTCAATCCCGGCCCCGCATTGTTGATGCACGCGATGATGGCGGAGAACGCCGAAATGAAATCCAGCCCGCTGATGAGCAGCACGAAGGTCAACGTGGCAACCGTCATGAAATACAAAAAGATGAATCCCAGTACAGAGAACACGATGTTGTTCGGCACAACGCTGCCGCCGATCTTCATCGGATTGACTGCCGCAGGGTGCAGCAACTTGAGGAATTCGCGCCCGGCCTGTTTGAACAGGATCATCGTGCGCACCATTTTGATGCCGCCACCCGTCGAACCCGAGCTTGCGGAAACGCTGCTCAAGAACAGCATCCACATCGGCGCGAAAATCGGCCACTGGTTGAAATCGACGCTGGCGAAACCGCAATCGGTCGCCACCGAGACGAGGTTGAAACTGGCATGCCGCAACGCCGTCCAGAAATCGGCGTACGTTCCTTTCCACCACAGAAAGAACCCGACTCCGAAGCAACTGGCGACAACCACGCCCACCGTCGCGAGCCCTTCCGTGTCTTGCCAATACACGCGCAGAGTCCTGCCGCGCACCGCCAGAAAATGGGTGGCGAAGTTCATCGCCGCCAGCAACATAAAGACGATCAATATGAATTCGATGAGGGGAGAATTGAAATAGCCGACGCTGGCATCGTGCGTGGAAAATCCCCCCAAACCCATCGTCGCAAAGGCATGACAGATCGCGTCCAACCAATTCATCCCCGCCAGTTTGAGCAGCAGAATGCACGCCAGCGTGATCATGCAATAGACCAGCCACAGATTGCGCGCCGTTTCGGTGATGCGCGGTGTCAGTGCGGAATCCTTCATCGGCCCGGGCGTTTCGGCCTTGAACAATTGCCGTCCACCGATACCGAGCAGCGGCAAGATCGCCACCGCCAGCACGATGATGCCCATGCCGCCCAACCAGTTCAGCTCGTGGCGCCACAGGTTGATCGAAGGCGACAGATTGTCCAGACCCGTCAATACGGTGGCACCGGTCGTGGATAGCCCGGACATGGTTTCAAAATAGGCGTCGGTAAAAGAAAGCCCGTCAATGACCAGCAACAGCGGCAAAGTGGCGAAGGCAGGCATCGCTGTCCACATCCCCACCACCAGCAAATAACCGTGGCGGATCGACAACTCGCCCTTGTAACGGCGCGATAACATCCACAGCAACACCCCTGCCGAAAATGTCCACACCATGGCCAGCAAAAAATCCCACAGCACTGAATATTCGGCATAGATCAACGCGCTGGCGATCGGCATGACGTAAGCGATGCTGAAGACCACCAACAACAGCCCCAGAGCGTGGACGACAGTAAGGATGCGTTTCATTAGAAGAACCCGATGCTCACTTGGAACAGCTTTTCGACTTTGCTGATCATCTTCTTGTTGATGACGAAAACGATGACGTGATCTTCCGATTCGATCAAGCGGTCATGATGCCCCATGATGACTTCGCCGTTGCGCACGATCGCGCCGATGGTCGCGCCCTTGGGCAGATCGATCTCGTCAAGGCGGCGTCCGACCACGCGCGAGGACTGGCGATCACCATGCGCCACCAACTCCAGCGCTTCCGCCGCTCCGCGCCGCAAGGAATGCACAGCCGCCACATCGCCCTGGCGCACATACGCCAATAGCGAACCGATGGTGACGTGCGCCGGAGATAGCGCGATGTCGATCTTGCCGCCCTGCACCAGACCCACATAGGCGCTGCGGTTGATGAGTGAAATCACTTTGCGCGCACCGGCTTTTTTCGCCAGCAACGAGGACATGATGTTGTTTTCATCATCGTTGGTGAGCGCGCAAAATACGTCGACGTCCCCTACGCGCTCCACCTCCAGCAAATTTTCATCCGTACCGTCACCGTGCAACACCAGCGCCTTGGTCAGCTCCCCCGCCAATTGCTCGCAGGCTTTCTTATTAAACTCGACGAGCTTGACCTGATAGTCATGCTCCAGCGACAAAGCCAGACGCCGCCCGATGTTGCCGCCGCCCACGATCATCACGCGCTGGGCGGGTTTATCCATGCGCCGCAATTCTTTCATGATGCTGCGGATGTTTTCGCTCGCGGCGATAAAAAAGATCTCATCGCCGTCCTCTATCATGGTGCTGCCTTCCGGGCTGATGGGGCGGTCATGACGGAAGATCGCCGCCACGCGCGTATCGACCTGCGGCATGTGGGTGCGTAAATATTTCAGCTCGCGCCCGACCAGCGGCCCGCCCTCGAACGCGCGCACCGCCACCAGCGAGACTTTCCCGCCCGCGAATTCCAACACTTGCAAGGCTTCCGGAAATTCGATGAGCTTGCGGATGTAGTCGGTGAGGATCTGTTCCGGACAGATAGAGAAATCCACGCAGAAGTTGTCTTTGGAAAAAATCTCGGGATGGGCCAGATAATCGGCAGAGCGGATACGGGCGATACGTGTCGGCGTGTTAAACAAACTTGCGGCTAATTTGCACGCCACCATGTTCACTTCGTCGCTTTGCGTCACCGCCAGCAGCATATCCGCATCGGCAAGTCCCGCCTGCTTTAACACACTGGGATGCGAGGCATTGCCCACCAGAGTGCGCAGATCGAGACGATTTTGCAGCGCGGCCAACTTCGCCCCGTCGATATCCACCACCGTGATGTCATTGGCCTCGCTAACCAGACTCTCCGCCACCGTCGAGCCGACTTGCCCGGCCCCCAAGATCAAAATTTTCACTTCGCCCCCTTTGCTGTCTGCCTTATTGGTACGCTCTCAGCCATGTCTTCCATTGTAAGAACAAAGCTGGATCGAGCGAGGCGATCACCGAGCGGTTCCACACGTCGCCCCGGTTGAAATCATCCTGCTCCAAACTGCACGCACTGCCCCCGGCCTCTTGCAGCACCAGCGAGCCTGCCGCGTAATCCCATAATTTTTGGCCGCCGTGCAAATACACGTCATATCGCCCGGCAGCGGTATAACACCAATCCAGCGTGCTTGCGCCGAAATTGCGCTGCGAGCAATACGGCTGCTCGGCGGCCAACTTGACGGCCAGCTTGGCGCTGAGGCGCTTCATATCCACATTGGCCAGTGCATCGCCCAAGTTTTTAGCCACATTGCGACCCACCAGTTTTGTGCCATTCAGGAAAGCGCCGCGCCCTAGCTCGGCGGCAAAAGTCTCTTTGGCCACAGGGTCGTAGACCACGCCCAAAGTGCTGCGCCCTTCGCGTATCAACGCCACGGACACCGCAAAATATGGCAAGCCGCGCACAAAATTTGTGGTGCCATCGATCGGATCGATGCACCACACACCTTGCGTTCCTTCCGCCCAGCGCGCGACCTGATCTTTTTCGTTCATCTCCTCGCCGAGCACCGGCACGTTGAGAATGGCTTGCAGCTTGCGCGTCAGCACTTCCTGCGCCGCGAGATCGGCGTCAGTGCACAGACTGCCGTCGTCTTTGTGATGCAACACCACCTTCATATAGCGCGGCATGATCTCTTCCGCCGCGACCAGCTTCACCGCCGCGATCACCGCCTTCAGCATCGCGCTTTGGCCTGTTGCACGGGTCATGCCTGTTCTTTCCATTTGATCGAGCAGCCCATGCTGGCGAGCTGCTCGCGCGGGCCTTGCCCGGTCTGCGCCACTTGCAGCATGGCATTGAACAAATCGCGCGGCGCATCCGCCAGCGCTTCTTTACGTGAGGCATCCAAACGCCCGCGATATTGCAATTCCAGCTTGGCGTTGAAACCGAAAAAATCCGGCGTGCATACCGCGCCGTAATCTTTGGCGATCTGCTGCGTCTCGTCCCACACGTAGGGGAAAGGGTAAGCATATTGTTGCGCTACCAGTTTCATGTTGTCGAACGAGTCCTCGGCATAGTCGGCGGGGTCGTTGGACAGGATGGCGATGCTGTTGATGCCATGCTGCTGCAGCTCGCGCACATCGCGGATGATGCGCTCGCGTATGGACTTCACATAGGGACAATGGTTGCAGATGAACATCACCAGCAAACCGTTTTTGCCGCACGCCCTTTCCAGGGAATGGCGTTTGCCATCCACCCCCAACAAGTCGAAAGGACGCGCCTTCCAACCGAAGTCGCACAACGGCGGTTGTAAACTGACCATCAAATTCTCCTAAAATCACAAATATTTTTTGAGACGTTATATTATCACGCCCAAGCATCCATCCCGAACCCAGCCATGTCCGCACCACGCTTTTATTGCCCACCCCCGTTGCCGTTGAGCACCAACTTCGAACTCCCCGCTGCGGCAGCGCATCATGCCAGCCGCGTGTTGCGTCTGCGGCTCGGCGACGCGGTGCAGATATTCGACGGCAGCGGCAATGCGCTGGATGCCACCATCAACCAGATCAGCGGCAAACATGTGGTGCTCGGCAACCTGCAAACCTGCATGGTGCAACAGGAATCCGGTTTGCGCATCATATTGGCGCAGGCCATGTGCAGCAGCGACAAAATGGACTGGATCGTACAGAAAGCCACCGAACTCGGCGTCAGCGAGATATTGCCCGTGCAGACCCAGCGTAGCGTGGCCAAACTCAGCGGCACACGCGCCGAAAAACGCACCGAACATTGGCGCAGCGTCGCCGTCTCCGCCTGCGAACAATGCGGTCGCAACAACCTGCCGCAAATCCACGCGCCGCAAGAATTGGATGCCTGGCTGCTGGTAATGCGCACCGTTCCCGGTAGCAAATTCATTTTGCTACCGGGCGGCGCTACCCAATTGCAAGCCCAGCCCAAACCTAAAGATAGCGTCACTCTGGTGATCGGCCCCGAGGGCGGCTTCACTACCGACGAAGCCAACGTCGCCCAGCAAATGGGCTTTGCTCCCGTCCTGCTCGGCCCTCGCGTGCTGCGCACCGAAACCGCAGCCATCGCCGGCATCAGCGCATTACAAACGCTGTGGGGAGATTTCTCATAGGAACTAAAACATCAAGCATTGCGCACCCGATTGGTGCCCATCCCAATCGACCGCACCACAATGGCGCGGCGCTTTTCAGCGCACGCCCCTTAACCTATACTTTCCATCCCATCATCAGGACGCAATCATGAAGCTACGTTACATCCTAGTTCTATGGAGCCTGTGCTACATCGGCTGGGCGCAAGCCGAAATCTACAAGCGCATCGATGCCGAAGGCCATGTGACCTATTCCAGCACACCGCTCAAAGGTGCAAAAAAACTTCATCTGGAACCGCTCTCGACGATGCCGCCTCTTCCCCCGCGTGCGCGCAGCAGCGAGGATGCTTCCGATTTTCCCCGTGTGGATTCCGCCACACAAAAGAGCCGCGACAACTCCAGCAGGCAAATTTTGGAAGACGAGCTCGCTACCGAAGAAAAAGCACTGGACGAGGCGCGCAAAAATCTGCAAAAAGGCAACGAGCGTCCGGAGAGCTACACCGACAAAGACGGCAAGGTCTATACCAACACCGCCAAACAGGAAGAGAAGATGAATGCCCTGCAAAAACAGGTGCAGGTGCATGAAAAAAACATCGGCGCACTTAAAACCGAACTCTCCAACCGCAACAAATAACTCCAAACATTGGCATGTATTCTGCTTAGAGATAACCATGTCCACCTCCTCCTTCCCGACACTGGAACATCTCGCCACGGCCGTCATCCTGCTGGACAGCGAGTCGCGCATCGCCTATCTCAACCCGGCGGCAGAACACTCGTTCGGCTTGAGCAATACCAACCTGATCGGGCATCCGCTGCAATATGCCTTCACGCATACCGAGCAACTGTTTAGTGCCATCCAATCGGCGCTTGCCAGCCATGCCAGCCACATCGAGCATGAACTGATGCTGGGCACGCACGCGTTCGGCAATAAACTGCATCTAAGCTGCACCGCCACGCCTTTGCACCTCGGTCGCTACACCCTGTTGCTGGAGTTCCACGCCATCGACCGTCCGCTGAAATTGGCGCGCGAAGAACAGATGCTCGACCAAACCCAAGCCAACCGCCTGCTGTTGCGCAATCTGGCGCACGAGATTAAAAATCCGCTGGGCGGGATACGCGGTGCGGCGCAATTGCTGGAACAGGAATTGGACAGGCCCGCTTTGCGCGAATATACCCAAGTTGTCATTCAGGAGGCCGACCGCTTGAGCTCGCTAATGGAGAAGCTGCTCACCCCGCAACATGCGCCCCATTTCAGTATGCTCAACATCCATGAGGTGCTGGAGCGCGTGCGCAGCGTGGTGCTGGCGGAACTGCCGGAAGACCTGACCATCCAGCGCGACTACGATCTGAGCCTGCCGGAACTGCACGGAGACAAAGAACAGTTGATTCAAGTGATGCTCAACATCGTGCGCAACGCGGCGCAGGCCATGCACGGCAAAGGCAAGATCGTGTTGCGCACGCGCATTACGCGCCAAGTCACGCTGATGAAAAAACTGCATCGCCTCGCGGTGATGGTGCAGATCACCGACAACGGCCCGGGTATTCCCGGCCACTTGCGCGACAAAGTATTCTATCCGCTGGTCTCCGGCCGCGCCGACGGACACGGGCTGGGACTGACGCTGGCGCAGGATTTCGTCAGCCAGCATCAAGGCATCATCGAATTTGAAAGCGAACCGGGACGCACCTGCTTCTCGGTAGTGCTTCCTCTCCCCCACTTAGGAAAATAAACATGGCCAAACCTGTCTGGATCATCGACGATGACCGCTCCATCCGCTGGGTGCTGGAAAAAGCACTGGCACGCGAACAGATCGATTTCAAAAGTTTTGCCTCTGCCGATGAAGCGTTGGCGGAACTGCCCAACAACCTGCCGCAGATGGTCATCAGCGACATCCGCATGCCCGGCAGTTCCGGCTTGGATCTGTTGCAGAGACTGCGTAACGATCACCCCAATCTGCCCGTCATCATCATGACCGCTTATTCCGACTTGGAAAGCGCGGTCTCATCCTTTCAGGGGGGCGCGTTCGAATATCTACCCAAACCGTTCGACGTGAATCACGCGGTCGAACTGATACGCCGCGCACTGGAACAGAGCCAGCGCAAGAACACGCAAGCCGAAGATACACAGGCCGCACCTGACATCCTCGGCCACGCGCCCGCCATGCAGGAAGTCTTCCGCGCCATCGGGCGTTTGGCGCAATCCAACGCCACCGTACTCATCACCGGCGAGTCCGGCACGGGCAAAGAATTGGTCGCGCAGGCATTGCACCGCCACAGCGCGCGCGCCGACAAACCTTTCGTCGCCATCAACACCGCCGCGATCCCGAAGGACTTATTGGAATCCGAGTTGTTCGGCCACGAACGCGGCGCTTTCACCGGCGCGACCACCACGCGGCACGGGCGTTTCGAGCAAGCCGAAGGCGGCACGTTGTTCCTCGACGAGATCGGCGATATGCCCGCCGAATTGCAAACGCGTTTGCTGCGCGTTTTATCGGACGGTAATTTCTATCGCGTCGGCGGCCATCAACCGATAAAAGCCAACGTGCGCATCATCGCCGCCACCCACCAGAATTTGGACGAACGCGTAAAACAGGGCTTGTTCCGCGAAGACTTGTTCCACCGCCTCAACGTCATCCGCCTGCGCCTGCCGCCGTTGCGCGAGCGCCGCGAAGACATTCCGTTGCTGGCGAAATATTTCCTGCAAAAGAGCGCGCGCGAATTGGGCGCAGAACAAAAGACCCTCAGCGAAAGCGCGCTTAATTTCCTCGCCGCGCAAGACATCCCCGGCAACGTGCGCCAACTGGAAAACCTGTGTCACTGGCTCACCGTGATGACGCCCTCGCAGCTAGTCGAAATCGCCGATTTGCCCTCGGAATGGCGAGATACGCGGACAGGCGCCGCATTCAATCAGGATTGGCGTAGCGCCCTCGCGCAGCAAGTCGCACTCGCCCTGCAACACAATGAGCCGAACATCCTCGAATCGCTCACCAAACAGTTTGAGCGCACCCTCATTACCCAGGCGCTGCAACACACCGGCGGGCGGCGCATCGAAGCCGCCACATTGATCGGCATGGGACGTAACACGCTGACGCGCAAGATTCAGGAACTCGGGTTGGAGGATGTATAGATTTTTTTGACTGCGCACAAAGCACTCTACACAGTATTTTCCAATCCAGAGATGAGCCTGAGCGAAGAGGGTTGTGAGATGTATGT
>CAZHIC010000007.1:0-79896 GCA_964532405.1 uncultured Gallionellaceae bacterium
CATGTGTGTCGTCTCCTGTCCTGAGGTGATGTAAATAAAGAAGGCATCTAACGTAGAGCTGAGGGGCGCGGCGCGCAAAACGTGGAAGAGAAAATCACGCCGTTCACCGCGTCCCTCTCGAGCGCCGGGTTAGCCGCTAACTTGGCTACAGCGCGCAGCAACCAAAAGCGGCAAACAACAACCGCACCCGAAACCAACTGCAAACGGCGCAAGAGCGAGCACGCCAAAGAAGAGCACGAGACTTCGAGAGCCGCCGCACGCGAAAAGAGTGAAGCGGGCAACAGCCCTTTCAACTCAACCGCCAAACGGGAAACGTGACCTCGATCAGCCGCACCCAAAAAGCGAGAAGCCAACCCATAGCTTTCCAACAAAACGGCAACCGTGACAGTTCTATGAACTGCACCAAACCTAGAAAATGTGTGCTGGTTTCGCATAGCGGCTAACGTAAAATAGAAAATAGTTTCATAGGGCGGCAATGTCGCCTATGTCCACCCCAGTTGTCAATACCACATTTATGGTTTTCATATATTCATGCTGTTAGCATAATTCTCTGCTGGACTTTAATTTTAGGGCAACCTAAAATTCCGCGGATGGAAGCTAAAGTTATTTCTCTGGATTCGCCCAAGTTACTCGACCGGATGCGTGCGGAAATCCGTGTGCGTCACTACAGTATCCGCACCGAGGAAACCTACCTTGACTGGGCGCGGCGATTTATTCTGTTCCACGATAAACGCCACCCCAAGGATATGGGGGCTGATGAAGTCCAAAGTTTCCTGAGCTATCTGGCGGTGGAGCGGAATGTCGCTTCTTCTACGCAGAATCAGGCCAAGTCTGCGCTGTTGTTTTTGTACCGCGATGTGCTGCATATCGAGCTGCCTTGGCTGGATGAGGTGATTGCGGCAAAGATGGGCAAGCGTTTGCCGGTCGTTTTAACTGCAACCGAGATGCGATCATTGTTGAATGCCATGTCCGGGACGATGGGCTTGGTCGCAGCCCTGCTGTATGGCACAGGCATGCGATTGCTGGAAGGTTTGCGGCTGCGGGTGAAAGATGTGGAATTTGAAAGGCGCGAAATTGTCGTTCGCGAAGGGAAGGGTAACAAGGACAGGGTGACCGTGCTCCCCGAGAATTTGATACTGCCCTTGCAGGCGCATTTGGCTAAAGTGAAAGCATTGCATGAACGCGATCTTGAAGCCGGTTTCGGCGAGGTGTACCTGCCCAATGCGCTCGCCGTCAAATATCCGAAGGCAGCGCGCACATGGGGCTGGCAATTCGTATTTCCCTCTGCGGTGCGTTCGATTGATCCGCGCTCCGGTATCGAGCGCCGCCATCATCTTTATGAGGCGAGTGTGCAACGCGCTGTTCGCGAGGCGGCGAAGATCGCAGAAATTCACAAGCCTGTTACCCCGCATGTCTTGCGCCATTCCTTTGCGACCCATTTGCTGCAAGCCGGTTACGATATCCGCACCGTGCAAGAGCTGCTCGGCCATTCCGATGTTTCCACCACGATGATCTACACCCATGTGCTGAATAAAGGCGGCAGGGGTGTGGTGAGTCCGTTGGATCGGTAGCATGTGCAAAACTTGCACATTGTTGTTCGTTGAAAGGAAATGCCATGAGTGAAGTGTTGATCTATGAAACCGAGCGCGGGCAGATGCGGGTGGAGGTGCGGCTGGAGGCGGAGACGGTGTGGCTGAGTCTTAACCAGATGACGGAGCTTTTTGGTCGCGATAAATCTGTTATTTCCCGCCATTTGCAAAACATCTTTCAAGAGGGGGAGCTGGTACGAGATTCAGTTGTTGCATTATTTGCAATAACTGCTGCCGATGGAAAAACCTATCAGGTGGACTACTTCAATCTCGATACCATCATTTCGGTGGGCTACCGAGTTAATTCCACGCAGGCTACTCGTTTTCGCCAATGGGCAACCCGCACCTTGCGCGAGCATCTGGTGCAGGGTTACACGCTGAATTCAACACGGCTCGCCGAGCGCGGCATCAGCGAGGCGCAGCAAGCTCGTCATTCCGGCGCAAGCCGGAATCCAGCGGGAAAAATATCCCGCAAAGCGGACAAAACCGCGATGCTGTTCCGCTTTTGCGGGGCATTTTTAATTAACTGGATTCCGGCTTGCGCCGGAATGACGCTGGGGCTGTTTAGGTTGCGAGTGCGGGGCTTTGCTACGCCTTTATTTTGGAGGCAACGCGTTACGCCATGAGTCTCTTATCTGTTCAATTGCTGACCACTTCTTTGCACAACGGTGTGCGTATTGTCGATGGCATTTCGTTCAATATTGCAGCAGGCGAGACGTTCGCGTTGCTGGGCGAATCCGGCTGCGGTAAATCCATGACGGCGTTGTCGCTGATGCGCTTGTTGCCGGACAGTGTGCATATCGAAAGCGGTGCGATGCAGTTGGACGGGGTGGATGTGGTGACGTTGCCGGAACGCGAGATGCGCGGGATGCGCGGGATGCGCGGGATGCGCGGCGGCAAGATGGCGATGATTTTTCAGGAGCCTGGCTTGAGTTTGAATCCGGTGATGACGGTGGGCGAGCAGATCGCCGAGGTGCTGGAGTTGCATCAAGAGTCATCTGCTGCACCGTTTACTTTTGTAGGGTGGGCACACGGTTTCATTGTGCGCCCACGCGGAGGAGCGCGTGGGCACAGAGGCGTGCCCACCCTACGTGCTGATACGATCACGCAACGCTGCATCGAGCTGTTGGATCAGGTGGGCATTCCCGATGCGGCACGGCGTTTGGGCGAATATCCGTTCCAGCTTTCCGGTGGTATGAAGCAGCGCGTGATGATCGCGATGGCGTTAGCCGGGCAGCCGCAATTGCTTATCGCGGACGAGCCGACCACGGCGCTGGACGTGACGATACAGGCGCAGGTGCTGCAATTGCTGCGCGACACGCAGCAGCAAAACGGCATGGCGATGTTGCTCATCACTCACGATCTCGGCGTGGTGGCGGAGAACGCGCATCAGGTGGCGGTGATGTATGCGGGGCAGATTGTCGAGATGGCGAGCCGCGAACAGTTGTTCGCGCATCCGGCCCATCCGTATACGCAGAAATTATTTGCGGCGCAGCCCGACGGTAAACATGCCGGGCAGCCGTTGGCCGCCATCGCGGGCAACGTGCCGCCGCTGGGCGAGGTGTTCATTGGTTGCCGTTTCGCGCCGCGCTGCTCGGAGGCTTGGGCGCTGTGCCACGAGCAAGCCCCGGCGTGGGTGGAGGTCGATAAGGGGCAGGGGGCGAGATGCCATCTTTATAGCGAAACGGGAAATGTGAAACGTGAAGATGAAACTGTGAAAAGTGGAGCGCAGAGTGGCCTCGATGTTTCACCTTTCACCTTTCACCGTTCACAAAAAACACCCATTCCCCCATCCCTCTTGCAAGTCTCCGACTTGCGAGTCCACTTCCCCATCCGCAAGGGGCTGATGCAACGCACGGTGGGGCAGGTCAAAGCGGTGGATGGGGTGTCGCTGGAAATTGGTGCGGGCAAAACTTTGGCGCTGGTGGGTGAGTCCGGTTGCGGCAAGACCACGGTGGGCAAGGCGCTGTTGCAACTGATACGACCGACGGCGGGCAGTGTGCGCTTTGCGGGAAATGAATTGACCGGATTGAGTGCGGGCGCATTGCGCGAACATCGTTGCGGGATGCAGATGGTGTTTCAAGACCCGTTCGCTTCGTTGAACCCGAAGATGCGTGTGGCGGAAATTTTGCAGGAGGGTATGGATGCGCTGAACATCGGGCGCGACAGCGCGGCACGGCAACAGCGCATCGACGAGTTGCTGGATCAGGTCGGCTTGGCGCGCACGGCCAAATGGCGCTATCCGCACGAGTTTTCCGGCGGGCAGCGCCAGCGTATCGCCATCGCCCGTGCGTTGGCGGTGAATCCGCAATTGCTGATCTGCGATGAGCCGACGAGTGCATTGGATGTGTCGGTGCAGGCGCAGATATTGAATCTGCTGAAGACGCTGCAACAGGAATTGGGGCTGAGTTATCTGTTCATCACCCACAACCTCGCGGTGGTGGATTATCTGGCGCACGAGGTGTGTGTGATGTATCTGGGGCGCATCGTGGAGCGGGGTGCAGTGGCGGATGTGATGCACTCTCCCCGTCACCCTTACACGCAAGCGCTGCTGTCTGCAGTACCTCGTATCGATGGCGGACATACGCTCATTCGTTTGTCCGGTGAAATACCTTCGCCGGCCAATCCGCCGCAGGGTTGCCACTTCCATCCGCGTTGCGCCCAAGCCAATGCGCAATGCCGCTCTGTTTATCCCGGGGAAACCCTGTTATCGAAGGAGTCGGAAAGCGCGGCTCCGCATCGCGTGCATTGCCATCTGTTTCCATGATTGAGCACTAACAGTTTGTTAGCGGATCGAGGCGATTTTGAGATTGCTCTTGGGCGTGTTCTGCTTTTGTACTTTGTTGTTGCGCACGAGCTTGGTGTTGCGGCTTTTGTTGGCACGCGCCAAGTGTCTTCTGTGGCCCCGGCGTGCCGCTTGGACGATGGTGAGCCGTTGTCCGACTTTGAGTTTGCTCAGGCCGCTGTTCCATGTCAGCAATCGGGCTTGGCTGACATGGTAGCGACGCGAGATGGTGGAGAGCGTTTCGCCTTTACGCACCGTATGTTTCAGGGTGCGTCCAGCCGTTGTTTCATCGATGGAGGCCAAGTGGGTGTTGAATGCGGTGAATTCGGCAGTGACGGTCTCTTCGTCGCTGAGCGGTACCAGTAACGTTTGTCCACTACTGATTTTGGCGCGAGAGGAAAGGCCGTTGATGCTGCGTAGTTTGTCGGCGGAAAGCCCGAAGCGCGGGGCTAATTTATCGAAGTGATCACCCTTCTTGGTCTGGTAGGGCTGCCAGGAAACGAGACGCTGATTGGTGTTTTCCAGATTGGTCTGAAAGGTTTCCACCTTGTCGATGGGGAGCAGTATCACACTGGCCGTTTCTTCTAGAATAACCGGGCGATTGTGCGCGGGATTGAGGGCGATGAATTCTTCCAGCGAGATGTCGGCCAGCTCGGCTGCAAGTTTTACATCGATGCGCCCCGAGGTGGCTACGGCGGCAAAATATGGTTGGTTAGGAACGTCGGTCAGCTTTAGGCCGAAGCGTTCGGGGTCGCTGACGATGTTTTTGATGGCAAGCAGTTTGGGGATGTAATTTTGCGTCTCTCTCGGCAGGCGCAGGCTGGCGTAGTTGGTGGGCTTGCCCATTTTGCGGTTGCGTGCCTGAGCGCGGGCTACGGCACCCTCACCCCAGTTGTAGGCGGCGAGTGCCAGCTCCCAGTCGCCGAATTGTGCGTGCAGTCGCTCCAGATAATCCAATGCGCCATTGGTTGCGCTGATGATGTCGCGACGTCCGTCGTACCACCAGTTTTGCTGCATGCCGAAATTCTTTCCGGTGGAAGGCATGAATTGCCAGATGCCGGAGGCACGCGCAACCGAGTTGGCGCCCGGATTGAATGCGCTCTCGATCATGGGCAGCAATGCGATCTCCGAGGGCATGCCGCGACGTTCGACTTCTTCGGTGATATAGAACAGATAACGCTGGGAGCGTTCCGACATGCGCGCCATGTATTCCGGGCGGTTGGCGTACCATTTCTCGTGGCGGGCGATCAGTTTGCTATTGAGTTCGCGCATGGCAAAGCCATTGCGGATGCGTTGCCACAGATCCGCAGGGATACGCTCCGGTGCTGCGACCACTTTGTCTGCGGTGATGGAGGATATCTGAGTGGCGGGTATAAGAAGTGGGGATTCCGGTGTGCTGATTGAATTTGCGGAGGGCGCAAACGCAAGATGGCTGCGGTCATCCAGGTTCTCTTCGGCGAACGCTGTATGCGCGAGCGCAACCGTGGCGAAAAGAGCAGTTAAAAACAGTCGGTTAATAAGCACTAGCGGAATCCGTCGGAAAAATTTTCGCGATAGTAGCCGACGAGGGGCTGCGCGTCAATCATAACTATCTGAAAATGTTGCTTTTCCGTTGAATTCGGCGTCTTAAAAAACAGGGGGAAAACAAAAACAGGGGGAAAACAAAAAACGTCCCGATTTCTCGGGACGTTTTTTTGTGGACTCATCAAAATTCAGGCAGCGATAATCTGCCTGTGTTTGATTGCTCTCCTAGCGATTGCCATTACCGTTACCGCTACGATTTTGCGAGAAGCCCGTGCTTGGACGACGCGCGCCGCCTGCACCCGCTCCAGTGCGACCACCACCTGCGCCGGCACCGAAACTGCTGCGTTGACCGCCTGCACTCGCACCAGCACCCGCGCCAGTGTGCGTGCGTGTGCTGTTTCCGGCGTTAAAGTCACGCGGGGCACTCGCGCGGTTGCCATCGACATTGCCGGTGCGCGCTTGTGTGTTGGCGCCAAAACGGTTATGCGACTGACCTTCACGATGGGCTTGTGCGCCACGGTCATCGCGCGGGAAGCTGTGACGGCTGTCCGGTGCGTGATGACGCGGAGCGCCGGAACCTGCGTTGCGCGGCGCACCGAATCCGCCGCTGCGTGGAGCACCTGCGCCGCGCGGGCCGCCGTTGCTGCGGCCGCCGCTAGGTGCGGGACGCGGTTTGAACTTCGGCTCCAATCCGGCTACGGTATGGGCTTCGATGCGCTGACCTGTGTATTGCTCGATCTTTTTCAGATGCATTGCATCGCGGTTGGATGCGAACGATACGGAGATGCCGGTTGCACCACCGCGACCGGTACGACCGATACGGTGTACATAGTCTTCGGCGAACTTGGGCAGGTCGAAGTTGATCACGTGCGAGATACCGGCCACATCGATGCCGCGAGCGGCAACGTCGGTGGCAACCAGCACGCGAATCTGGCCGCGACGCAGGTTGACCAGTGTGCGGTTACGCTCGCGCTGGTTCATGTCGCCGTGCAAAGCGGCTGCCGAGTGGCCTTGTGCCGACAAGCTGTCAGCCAAGGCGTCTGCATCGCGCTTGGTGGCGGTGAAAACGATGGCTTGATTCAGTTCGGTGTCGCGCAGGATATGGTCGAGCAGGCGATTTTTGTGCGCCATGTCGTCCACATACATCAGCTTTTGCTCGATGTTCTCGTGACGCGCTTGGGCTGAAGTTACGCTGATACGCTTGGGCGATTTCAACAGACGTTGTGCCAGGTTGCCGATCACGCCATCCAGCGTGGCCGAGAACAGCAGCGTTTGACGTGTGGCTGGGGTGGCCGCAGCGATGCGTTCTACATCGTCGATGAAGCCCATGTCCAGCATGCGGTCGGCTTCGTCCATGATCAGAATTTCCAGACGGGAGAAGTCGATACGACCGCGCTCGATGTGGTCGATCAAACGACCCGGTGTTGCCACCAGAATATCGACCGGACTGGAGAGCAATTTGTTTTGCAGCGGGTAAGGCATGCCGCCCAAGATGCTGACAACTTTCACCTTCATGTTTTTGCCGTATTTCGCGGCTGCGTCCGAGACTTGTTGTGCGAGTTCGCGGGTAGGCGTCAGCACTAATACGCGCGGGCCTTTGCTGTGAACCGCTGACGGGGTGGAAATGCGGTGCAGGGCAGGCAAAATAAAGGCGGCAGTTTTGCCGGTGCCTGTCTGTGCGGAAGCCATCAGGTCGTGTCCGGCCATGATGGTCGGAATCGCTTCAGCTTGGATCGGGGTGGGGATGGTGTAGCCGGACTCTTCCACAGCCTTGAGGATGGAAGGGTGCAAACCCAGAGTTGCAAATGTTACGGGCGCGGCAACAGCGGTTTCAGTTGTGTTTTCTATGGACACGTTTTTTCCTTACATTAAAAAGTAACAGCGCATGCGTGGCGCAATGGCCACACAATGAAATTCAGTAGGAGTGATAAAGCTCTACCGGCGCAAAACATCGTCGCTAACCGGTAAAACAGGACGCATCAGAACGGCATTAAGCCGGAGACGCTAGGGGTCAGGAAACGATGGACTCAGCGCTGCAGGTACATCGCAGCGAGGCGCGCATTATAGGGAGGTATTTATTAAAAGCAAGAGGTATTTTATATTTTCTTGCATTGTGAAACTTCGATGACATCGGGCGAAATCACTTTTGCTTCTGATACAATCAACAGCGGGCAGCGAAAAAAATAACAGGTCGGGGGATGGTATGTCAAAGCACGAAAAGGCGCGTTTTGTAAGCTTGATGACAAAGAATACTTACGCCATGGTTTTGGCAGGAGGGCGCGGTAGCCGCCTGCACCAATTGACGGATTGGCGCGCGAAGCCGGCTGTGCCTTTCGGCGGTAAGTTCAGGATAATCGATTTTGTTTTATCGAACTGCGTCAACTCTGGTATCCGGCGTATCGGTGTGGCGACACAGTACAAATCGCACAGTTTACTCCAACATATTCAGCGCGGCTGGAGTTTCTTGAACGGTAAATTCAGCGAGTTTATCGATGTGTTGCCCGCCCAGCAGTGGGTGAAGGAGTCGTGGTATTCCGGTACGGCGGACGCCGTGTTCCAAAATCTGGATATTTTGCGCGATAGCAATCCCGAATATGTGCTGATCTTGGCGGGTGATCACGTTTACAAGATGGACTATGGCAAGTTGCTGGCCTGTCACGTCGAGAAAAATGCCGATATGACAGTTGCTTGCATCGAGGTGCCGCTCAGCGATGCCAGCGCGTTCGGTGTCATGGGAGTGAACGGGGAATCGAGAGTGGTAAGTTTTGTCGAGAAACCCGACAAGCCCTCCTCGATTCCGGGCAAGCCGGAACTCTCGCTGGCCAGCATGGGCATCTATGTGTTCAACACCAAATTTCTGGTTGAGCAATTGACCCGTGATGCGGACGATCCTCATTCCAGCCACGACTTCGGCAAGGACATTATTCCGCACTTAATGTCGGCCGGGTATCGCGTGTTTGCCCAAAGCTTTGAAGATAGTTGTGTGCGTGACGAGGGAGGCAATTCATATTGGCGCGATGTGGGAACCATCGATTCCTACTGGGAAGGCAATATGGAACTCACCAAAGTGGTTCCCGATTTGAATATGTACGATAAAGAATGGCCGATCTGGACGAATCAGGAACAATTGCCGCCGGCAAAATTTGTTTTCGATGAAGACGAGCGTCGCGGCATGGCGGTTGACTCGCTGGTATCCGGAGGCTGTATCATCAGCGGTGCATCGGTTACGCGTTCCCTGCTTTATTCGAATGTAAAAATACACAGCTTTACCACGGTTGAGGATTCCGTCCTGCTTCCCAATGTGGAGGTTGGGCGTAATGTGAAGATCAGACGCGCCGTACTGGATAAAAATTGCCTCATTCCTGAAGGTCTGGTTGTTGGTTATGATCTCGAAGAGGATGCCAAGCGTTTTCATGTGAGTGACGGAGGCGTCGTTCTGATCACCCCTGAGATGCTGGGGCAGGATATGGGGCGCATTCGGATGGCTAAGAAATAACCATTAACAGTATTTAATCACCACTCGATAAAAACATCCTTTAGCAAAGGATGCCGCGAGTTCAAACGGATTTCTCATGAGCAAACCCCTAGATTTAGTTTTTCTCTGGCATATGCACCAGCCGGATTATCGTGACTACAGTACCGGTGACTTCGTGTTGCCGTGGGTGTATTTGCACGCGATGAAGGATTACTCGGACATGGCCTACCATCTTGAGCAGCATCCAAAGATGAAGGCCGTGGTCAATTTTGTGCCGATCCTGCTGGATCAGCTGGAGGATTACGAGCAACAATTCGCAACGGGACAGATCCGCGATCCTTTGCTGCGTTTGCTGGTGCGCGAAGATCTTAACGAGGTCAGCGAAGACGAGCGTCTGCTGGTGCTTGAGAGTTGTTTCCGCAGCAACCTGGATAAAATGGTCGCGCCGTATCCTTCCTACGGCCGGCTGCTCGACCTGTTCAAGATGCTTGAGGGCAGTGGCAGTGTCGCGTTGTCGTATTTGTCGGGGCAATATCTGGCAGATCTGTTGACCTGGTATCACTTGGCCTGGTTCGGCGAGAGCATTCGGCGCGAGCACGACGTGCTGATCCAGATGATGACCAAGGACGAGAATTTTACCTATGCGGATCGCAAGATACTTTTCGACCTGATCGGAAAAGTGGTTTCCAGAATTATTCCGCGTTATCGCAAGCTGGCAGAGAGCGGACAAATCGAAATATCGGCAACGCCGCATTACCATCCCCTTGCGCCGTTGCTGCTGGATTTTAACAGTGCGCGCGAATGCGAGCCCGGTAGCAGCCTGCCGCAGGCTACGAGTTATCCGGGAGGCAAGTCTCGTGTGCAGGCTCATATCGTTTCTACCATCAAGAGTCACCGTGCCCGCTTCGGCGTTACGCCGCATGGAATATGGCCGGCGGAAGGTGCCGTGTCCACCTCGTTGATCGAAGTGCTGGCGGGGCAAGAGTGTCGCTGGGTGGCCAGTGGAGAAGGGGTGCTGGCCAATAGTTTGCGCAAAGCGGGCGACCTCCCGGAACGCTCGAAATATCTGTATCGCCCGTACCGCTTGCAAGGCGCCGCCAAAAGTGTGAATTGTTTTTTCCGCGATGACCGCCTGTCCGATCTGATCGGTTTCGAATATTCGAACTGGAACGGCCAAGACGCCGCAGATAACTTTGTGGCACAGCTGGAGGACATCGCCAGTCAGGCGAGCGACGATGAGACGCCTTTGGTCGGCGTCATTCTGGATGGGGAAAACGCTTGGGAATATTATCCCTACAACGGCTACCATTTCCTGAACGACCTTTATGCGGCGTTGGAGGCGCATACCGGCATACGCACGACAACTTATTCGGAATATCTGGACGAACGTGATGCGCTAAAAGCGCAGGGTTTTGCCCAAGAGGGAAAATTGCCCGGTTTGGTTGCGGGCAGCTGGGTATATGGCACTTTCTCCACCTGGATCGGTTCGCCGGATAAAAATCACGCATGGGATTTGTTGTGTATGGCGAAACAGAGCTATGACATGGTGATGGCGGCGGGGCGCTTGAGCAAAAGTGAGAAAGAGGCGGCAGAGAGACAGCTTTCATCCTGCGAAAGCTCGGATTGGTTCTGGTGGTTCGGTGACTACAACCCTTCCGATGCGGTGGGCAGTTTCGACCGCCTGTATCGCCATAACTTGATGCAGCTTTATCGTTTGTTGAAGTTGCCGGTGCCGCCGAATTTAAATTCCCCGATCAGTCAGGGCGGTGGTGCGGCCGAGGGGGGCGGTACAATGCGGCGCGGTTCATGAGAGTCTAAATCGGAGCACTATTTTGGGGGGTGATGGCTGCCCCCGAGTCTGAAAGGTTGGTACATGTATTTCCCGCGCAGCAGTGGCATCTTGCTTCATCCCACTTCATTGCCCGGCCCCTATGGCTCGGGCGATTTTGGTAAGGATGCGTTTCGTTTCGTGGACTGGCTTGCCGCAGCGGGACAGCAGATGTGGCAGATACTCCCGCTCGGGGGGATTGGCCCGGGGAACTCCCCTTATATGAGCAGTTCGGCTTTCGCGGGCAATGTTTTGTTGATTGACCTGGACGACTTGCGCACGCATGGATGGCTGAGCGCCGATGATTTATCTCATCATGCAGAATTTGATGCGCGGCGCGTGGATTTTTCCGTTGTCTATCATTACCGCATGAAGAAGCTGCACATTGCCGCAAAATGTTTCTTTGCGGGTAGGGCGCGTCGAGGTTTATTGGCGGGATTATTTGCGGATAAAAAACACTATGCCGAATATGAAGCGTTCTGCGCGGCCGAGCAAGCGTGGTTAGACGACTATGCGCTTTTCATGGCACTGGCAGAAAAATACAGTTGGGAAGATTGGGCGCATTGGGAACCGGGTCTTGCGCGGCGCGAGAAAGAAGCCTTGGAGAAAGCCGCTGTGGAGTTGGCGGATGAAATCAAGTTCTGGCGTTTTTGCCAGTGGAGCTTCTTCCGCCAGTGGCGAAAATTAAAGCAGTATGCCAATCAGCATGGCGTTCAGATCATCGGCGATATTCCGATTTTCATCGCCTATCAGAGCGCGGAAGTGTGGGCGCGTCAGGATTTGTTCGAGCTGGGCGAGGATATGTTGCCCACCGTCATCGCCGGTGTTCCGCCCGATTACTTTAGCGCAACCGGACAGCGCTGGGGCAATCCGCTCTATCGCTGGTCTGCACATGAAGCCGAAGGTTACGCATGGTGGATTGAGCGTATACGCAAGATGATCGAACTGGCGGATATTGTGCGCATCGACCATTTTCGTGGATTTGCCGGATATTGGGAGATACCTGCTTCAGAACCGACCGCGATGAATGGAAGATGGATGCCCGGTCCGGGTGAAAATCTGTTCAATGCCGTTCAGGCAAAACTGGGTACGCTACCCATCATTGCAGAAGACTTGGGAGTCGTGACGCCAGACGTGGTTGCCCTGCTTGAAAAGTTTGATCTGCCCGGAATGCGCATCTTGCAGTTTGCATTCGGCGGCGAAAATGACAATCCGTATTTGCCCCACAACTTTACGCACAACACCGTCGTCTATGGCGGCACGCACGATAATGACACGGCCATCGGATGGTTTAACGCAGCGTCGCCGGAAGAGCGTGCCTTCGTTTGCGCATATCTCGGCACCGATGGTGTCGAGATCAATTGGGACATGATCCGTGCGGCATCAGAATCGATTGCCGATATTGCCATTCACCCATTGCAGGATGTACTCGGGCTGGGTGCGGAGCATAGAATGAATCTGCCCGGCAAGGCTGATGGCTATTGGGAGTGGCGCTTCGCTTGGGCGCAACTAATGCCCGAACACACGAAAAGAATTTATGAAATAACCGCAGAGAGCGGGCGCTGTGCTGCGGATCGGTTGAGGCACTCATCCAGCAGCGCGCTTTCGACATAAATATCCACACCATTCTCCGGTGTGATCGCGGTAGCGGGAATCGATATTCCTGAACGCCAATCGCTGACCGCTTGTGCCTTGCTGCCCCCCGTGACCAAAAATATGACCTGACGTGTATCGCTTAGGCGGTGCGCGCTGAGTGAGATGCGTTGAGAGGGGGGCTTTGGCGCATCAAGGATCGTGAGCGTGCACTGTGCATCTTCGTTTGAACCCCATTCATGATTAGGAAATAAACTCGCGGTGTGCCCGTCTTCTCCCAGGCCGAGTAAAACCAGATCGAACAATCCAACTTTATTCACGACTTGAGCATATCTCTCCGCCGCGACTGCTGCACTTTCTTCTGCCGGAATGGACTGAATCTGTGCTGCTGGAATGGCGACATAATCCAGCCAAGCCGAGGTCGCCATGCGGCTGTTACGCTCGGCATGGTCTTTCGGCAAGCAACGTTCATCGCCAAAATAGATATGCCACGCCCGCCATTCTGTCTGTGCCTCGCGCAGTGCTTCATACACCTTGCGTGGAGTCGTGCCACCCGCCAGCACGATATGAAATATACCGCGATCTTTGATGGCTTGTTGTGCGGCGCGCAATATTTCGCTTACCGCAGCTCGCTCAAGTTGGAGGGCGTTGTCGAAAGGATGCCAACGGCAAATCTGCGCTGATTGTCTACGATTTAATGAGAGCATAATATTCATCCGATAGAATAGTCGTGTCAGGTATGATTCTACGGTGTTAATGTGAAATTCGCGTAGCGATTCGATTGTCTCCTCGCCCGCTTGCGGGAGAGGATTGAGGAGAGGGAAACGGGCATGGCGCTTTTATCATCTGAGTGGCTTCATGCTTTGCCCGTTAAGGCTAAATTGGGCAGTTAATTTAAGGGAGAAGAATAATGAAAATGGCGATGATCGGTTTGGGCAAGATGGGCGGCAACATGGTGCGTCGCCTGCGTCTGGGGAAGATCGAAGTGGTGGGTTTTGACCGCGCGAACGAAGTCGTCGCGCAGCTCGCTAAAGAGGCTGGCATGATTGCGGCGTCTTCGGTTGAAGACGCTGTATCCAAATTATCCAGCCCGCGCATCGTGTGGCTGATGTTGCCCAGCGGCGATCCCACCGAACAGCAACTGCGCGCACTGGCACCGTTGCTGAGCCAAGGCGACATCATCGTCGATGGCGGTAATTCCAATTATCACGACAGTCAGCGTCGTGGCGCATGGCTGGCGGAGCAGGGTATCGGCTTTATGGATGCCGGTACTTCCGGTGGTGTGTGGGGTCTGGCGAACGGTTACTGCCTGATGGTGGGCGCCGCTGACGCAGTGGCGAAAACCATGACGCCGATTTTGCAAGTGTTGGCACCCGCAGCAGATCGCGGTTGGGCGCATGTCGGACCGGTCGGCTCCGGTCACTTCACCAAGATGATTCACAACGGTATCGAGTACGGCATGATGCAGTCCTTTGCCGAGGGACTGGAATTGTTGCGCGGCAAAAAAGAATTTGCACTCGATCTGGCGCAGATTACCGAATTGTGGAGGCACAGCTCGGTGGTGCGCAGCTGGCTGCTCGACCTCACCGCAGAAGCATTGAAGGTCGATCAAGAGCTGACCAACATTGCGCCGTTCGTGCCGGACTCTGGCGAAGGCCGCTGGACAGTGGTGGAAGCAATCGACCAAGGTGTCGCGGCACCCGTACTGACACTGGCTTTGCAGATGCGTTTTACCAGCCAGAACGAAACCGGTTACGGCTACCGTCTGCTTTCCACCATGCGCAATGCTTTCGGCGGGCATGCCGTCAAACATACGAGTTGATAACGGACGAATGTAGGGTGCGCTATGCACCCTACGAGGAACGTTGCGCTGACCGAGAAATAAATTTATAGAGGTGAACGAATGAAAGTCCTAGAACCTTGTACGCTGGTGATCTTCGGCGCCGCCGGCAACCTGAGCCGGCTAAAACTTATCCCCTCGCTGTTTCGTTTGGAGCTGGCTAACCGCTTGCCGGAACACATAGTCATCATCGGTTGCAGTATAGAGCTGCGGCAGCGCGAAGAATGGGTTGCCGAAGTGGTCCAGATGCTGGAACCAGTCTATCCGCAGGGTATCGATCAAACAGCATTGGATCGGTTTTGCGCACGCATGCACTACCACGCCATTCCGCCCGGAGATGATGCGGCTTATCTGCGTTTGAAGCAGATGCAGGAAGGTAGTACGACGTTTCCGCCCAACATGGTTTTTTACATGTCGGTGAGTCCGTCCGCGTTCCCGGACATCGTGGAGAAGCTGGGCAATGTGGGTTTGCTAAAGCAGACCCACGGCTGGCGTCGCGTGGTGATCGAGAAGCCGTTTGGCTACGATTTGTTGAGCGCGCAAACGTTGCAAGGCAGTCTGTACAAACACTTGAATGAGCCGCAGATATACCGTATCGATCATTACCTCGGCAAAGGCACGGTGCAGAACGTCATGGTGTTTCGTTTCGCCAACCTGCTGTTGGAGCCGCTGTGGAACCATCACTACATCGACCATGTGCAAATCACCCAATCCGAGACCTTGGGTATCGGCGGGCGTGCAGGTTACTACGAAGGTGCCGGTGCGCTACGAGACATGATTCAGAGCCACTTGTTGCAACTGCTGGCGCTGGTGGCAATGGAGCCGCCTCTGACCATCTCGGCGGAAAATTTGCGCGACGAAAAAGTAAAAGTGTTGAAGGCGATTCGCCCGATCACGCAAAACTCGGTGCATGCCCATGCCTTCCGTGGGCAGTACGCCAGCGGCAGCATCAACGGTAAAGCGGTTCCCGGTTATCTGGAGGAGGAGGGCGTGGCGCCGGACAGCACGACTGAAACTTATGCCGCACTGAAGCTGTTCATCGACAACTGGCGTTGGGCGGGGGTGCCGTTCTACCTGCGCACCGGCAAACGCATGGCGGAAGGCAGCTCGGCGATTTGCATTCGTTTCAAAACGCCGCCGCAGGATTTGTTGAAACGCACACGTCAGGGGCCGCCGCAAGCGAACTGGATCATGCTGGGCATCCAGCCCGACGATTGCATGAAAATGGAAATGCAGGTCAGAGTGCCGGGGTTGGACTTGCACACCCGCGCCATCAGCCTGGACGCCACTTACCGCAAGGACAGCGATGAGGATTTCGACGCCTATGCGGGCCTGTTGCTGGACGTGATGCAGGGCGATCCTTCGCTGTTCCTGCGCATAGACGAAGTGGAAGCGGCATGGCGTGTGGTCGATCCCATTCTCAAGGTATGGGCGATGGAGCGCGACTTCATCAACACCTATCCGGCGGGCAGCTGGGGGCCGCGCGGCACCTATCGTTTGTTCGATCGCGACGATCAGTTCTGGCGTCACTCTTTGAATCTTGACGGTGCGGATTTGCAGGCCTACTGATGCAATATTTTTTGGCAGGGGACATCGGCGGCACGAAGACCTTGTTGCAGATTTTCAAAGCAGGTGAGGCACGCGTGCCGTTGTTGTGCAAATCTTATCCCAGCGCGGGTTACGCCGGGTTGGCCGAAATCGTCGCGGAATTTCTGCGTGAGGCGAATGTGCAAGAAATTTCCTCCGCCTGTCTGGCTTTAGCCGGGCCGGTCTCCGGTCGGAAAGTCACGCTGACGAATTTGCCGTGGGTCGTGGATGCGGATGCACTCTCGCTGCGTTTCAATATTCCCACAATCTCACTCATCAATGATTTTGAAGCGGTGGGATTGGGCGTGGCAGCGCTGGAGGCCCCGGATTTATTACCTCTCCAGCAAGGTGAAGTGCAGGCGCGTGGCGTGCGCATCGTGGTGGGCGCAGGCACGGGCTTGGGCGTGGCCTGGCTGACCTGGCAAGAAGGCGGTTACGCGGTACATCCCTCCGAGGGCGGGCATATCGATTTTGCGCCGACCGATGAATTGCAATATGCGTTGTTGCAGTATCTGCAACAACGCCACGGGCACGTTTCCTATGAGCGCATCGTCTCCGGCCCCGGTCTGGCGGCGATCTACGAATTTTTGCACGACAGCGGTCGCGCCACGCCTTCGGCTGAATTGATCGCCGCTATGCAAGCGGGCGATGGTGCCGCTGTGATTGCGCGTTTTGCGAGCGAACAGAACGAGGCCATCGCGCGACAGGCTTTGGAGTTGTTCACGCAGATATACGGGGCGTTCGTGGGTAATGTCGCGCTGGCGGCCTTGCCGCGCGGCGGCATCTATGTGGCGGGCGGCATCGCGGCAAAGATCGCGACACAGATGCAGAGCGGCGGTTTCAAGCGCGCTTTTTTGGATAAGGGGCGTTTCCATGATTTGCTGTCCACACTGCCGTTGTCTATTGTCACCAATCCGCAGATCGGTTTGCTGGGGGCGAGTCTGGTGGCGCAAAGGCAGTGAGCGATTGGCCTCGCGTTGCTTGTAACTCCGTCAGTACAGCGTGTCCCGCCAAAATCGGCTAGAATCCGCCCCTCGCGAATTCCCGCTAAACTTGGCGGGATACGTTTTTAGCAGACAGATAACCTCATGCAACATATTCGTAATTTCTCCATCATTGCCCACATCGACCACGGCAAATCCACATTGGCGGATCGCATCATCCAGCTTTGCGGCGGTTTGTCCGACCGCGAAATGGAAGCGCAAGTGCTGGACTCGATGGACATCGAGCGTGAGCGCGGCATCACCATCAAAGCGCAGACGGCCGCGCTGAACTACAAAGCGCGCGACGGGCAGATATACAACCTGAATCTCATCGACACGCCAGGGCATGTGGACTTTTCTTATGAGGTGTCGCGCTCGCTTTCCGCCTGCGAAGGGGCACTGCTGGTGGTGGATGCCTCGCAGGGTGTGGAGGCGCAGACCGTGGCCAACTGCTACACCGCGCTCGATCTGGGCGTGGAAGTCGTGCCGGTGCTGAATAAGATCGACCTGCCTTCCGCCGACCCGGACAACGCGATTGCCGAGATCGAGGATGTGATCGGCATCGACGCGCACGATGCGGTGCATTGCTCGGCCAAGACCGGCTTGGGGGTGCAAGATGTGCTGGAATCGCTGATCGTCAAAGTGCCGCCGCCCAAGGGTGATGTCACCGCGCCTTTGCAGGCGCTCATCATCGACTCGTGGTTCGACAACTACGTCGGCGTGGTGATGCTGGTGCGCATCGTGAACGGCACGCTCAAACCCAAAGACAAGATATTGTTTATGGCGACTGGCGCGCAACATCTCACCGAAAATGTCGGGGTGTTTACGCCGAAATCGCAGCCGCGCGACGAGCTGTCCGCCGGGCAAGTGGGTTTTGTGATTGCGGGCATCAAAGAATTGAAAGACGCCAAAGTCGGCGACACCATCACTTCGCTGACGCGCCCGGCGAGCAGTGCTTTGCCCGGTTTCAAGGAAGTGCAGCCGCAGGTGTTTGCGGGTTTGTTTCCGGTGGAATCAAATCAATACGAGGCGCTGCGCGACTCGCTGGAAAAATTGAAACTCAACGATGCCGCGCTGCAATATGAGCCGGAAGTGTCGCAGGCATTGGGCTTTGGCTTCCGCTGCGGCTTCCTCGGCCTGTTGCACATGGAGATCGTGCAGGAGCGTCTGGAGCGCGAATTCGACATGGATCTCATCACCACCGCGCCGACGGTGATCTATGAGGTGGTGCTGCGCGACGGCACGGTGTTGATGGTGGACAACCCGTCCAAACTGCCGGATATGTCCAAGATCGAAGAGATCCGCGAACCCATCGTCGATGTGAATCTGTACATGCCGCAGGAATATGTGGGCGCGGTAATCACCCTGTGCACGCAAAAACGTGGCGTGCAGAAAGATATTAGCTATCACGGCAAGCAGGTGCTGCTGAAGTACGAGATGCCGATGGGCGAGATCGTGCTGGACTTCTTCGACAAGTTGAAATCGGTGTCGCGCGGTTATGCCTCGATGGATTACGAGTTCAAGGAATATCGTTCGTCGGACGTGGTCAAGGTGGACATCCTCATCAACAGCGAGAAGGTGGATGCGCTATCCATCATCGTGCACCGCGCCAACAGCCAGTATCGCGGGCGCGAAGTGGCGGCCAAGATGCGCGAACTGATCCCGCGCCAGATGTTCGACGTGGCGATCCAAGCCGCCATCGGCGCGAACATCATCTCGCGCGAGAACGTCAAAGCGTTGCGCAAGAACGTGTTGGCCAAGTGTTACGGCGGCGACATCTCGCGCAAGCGCAAGCTGTTGGAAAAACAAAAGGCCGGTAAGAAGCGCATGAAGCAAGTGGGCAATGTGGAAATTCCGCAGGAGGCGTTCCTCGCCATTCTGCGTGTGGACGATAAATAAACGGGAACTGAAATGGACTTTGCTTTAATCATGTTTTCTTTGCTGCTGGTGACAGGCGGCATCTGGCTGTTGGATAAATTCGTGTTGCAGCCCAAGCGCGTGGCGGAGACTGCCGAGCCTTGGTGGGTCGAATACGCCAAGAGCTTCTTCCCCGTCATTTTGGCGGTGTTTTTGTTGCGCTCATTTTTGGTTGAGCCGTTCAAAATACCCTCCGGTTCGATGATTCCGACGCTGCAAGTGGGCGATTTTATTCTGGTGAATAAATTCACGTTCGGTATTCGTCTGCCGATCATCAATCAAAAAATCGTGCAGATCAACGACCCCAAGCGCGGCGATGTGATGGTGTTCCATTACCCGGAGAATCCATCGGTGGACTACATTAAGCGCGTGGTCGGATTACCCGGCGATACGGTTGTTTACCGTAACAAAAAGCTATGGATCAACGGGGCTGAGCAAACGCAGCAGCATGATGGCGATTATAATTATGTCGAGAGCGGCTTGAGTTTCGTCCACACTGAACGCTCCAATGAAGACTTGAGCGGGCATGTGCATCCGATCCTAGTGAATCCCGAGATGCCTTCGGTACACTTGGGTAGTGTCGCCGAATTTCCGCAGATCGAGAATTGCCGCTATAGCTTGGCAGAGGTAAGCTGCAAAGTTCCAGAGGGGCACTATTTCATGATGGGCGATAATCGCGACAATAGCCGCGATAGCCGTTATTGGGGTTTCGTACCCGACAAGATGATCGTGGGCAAAGCCTTTTTTATCTGGATGAATTTTGGTGATTTGAAGCGCATTGGTTTGTCGATTAACTAAACGGGCACAAGGAGCGATAATGAAAGCAGGCATAAACACACAACGCGGCATGAGCATGACCGGGATTATTCTGATTATTGCGGGTTTTCTATTCGTCGCCATTCTGGGGATGAAACTTATTCCCGCCTATATGCACAGCGCGCAGATCGAGCATATATTCAAGGTAATCGTGAATGATCCTGAAATGCAGAACGCCGCCGTCAAAGACATTCGCGCTTCCTATGCCAAGCGCGCCACGATGGACTACATCACCAACATCACCGCCGAGGATATCGAGGTGAGCAAGGACGGCGGAAGCCTTACCCTGAGTGCCAGTTATACGGTGAAGATTCCGGTGACCGGCAATATCAGTCTGGTGCTTGAGTTCAATCCGAGTAGCACCAAATAATCAGCCCATGGATCGAGAGTCGTTGTGTCGGCAGATAGGTTATCAATTTGCGCGACCGCAATTGCTGCAAAAAGCACTGACGCACCGCAGCCATAGTGCGGCGCATTACGAGCGTTTGGAGTTTTTGGGCGACAGCGTATTGAACTGCGCGATCGCTAAATATCTTTACGATCAGCATCCCGACCTGCCGGAAGGCGACTTATCCCGGTTGCGCTCGAATCTGGTCAATCAGCAGACGCTGTTCGCTTTGGCGCAAGGTTTGAATCTGGGCGAGTTGCTGTTGCTCGGCGAGGGCGAGCGCAAAAGTGCCGGTTTCCGCCGTCCTTCTATACTCGCCGATGCAATGGAAGCCCTGTTCGGTGCGATCTTTATGGACTCGGATTTCGCCGCCGCCGAACAGGTCGTGTTGCGCCTGTATGTGCCCTTCATAGCGCAGATGGATGTACAGAGTTTGGGAAAAGACGCCAAGACCCAGTTGCAGGAGTATTTGCAAGCACGCAAACTGGCTCTGCCCAAGTATGCAGTGGTCGCCACCCAGGGCGAGGCGCATGCGCAACTATTTGTGGTTGAATGCGACATCGCCGAAATGAAAATCACCACGCGCGGCGAAGGCAGCAGCCGCCGCATCGCCGAACAAGCCGCAGCCGAAGCTGCCTATAACTTACTGAACAAAACGAAATCATGACCGATACTCCCCACACTTTTCACAGCGGCTTCATTGCCATCGTCGGGCGTCCCAACGTGGGCAAATCCACGCTGCTCAACCACCTCATCGGGCAGAAGATCAGCATCACTTCGCGCAAGGCGCAAACCACGCGCCATCGCATCACCGGCATTCTCACCGAAGAGCAGGCGCAATTCGTTTTCGTCGATACGCCGGGCTTTCAGACCCAGCATCTGAACACGCTGAACAAAGGCCTCAACAAAGTGGTGACCAGCAGTTTGCGCGACGTCAACGTCGTGCTGTTCGTCATCGAGGCGCGCCACTTCGACGAACGCGACCGCCAAGTGATGAACCTGTTGCCCACCCACATCCCCGTCCTGTTGGTCATCAACAAAGTGGACAACATGGAGAACAAAAGCGAGTTATTGCCGTTCATCCAAGACATTGCCAAAGAGCACCATTTTGCGGCCATCGTGCCGGTGAGTGCCAAGCATGACAGTCAACTCGACACTCTGCTGGAGGCGATTCGTCCCTATCTGCCGGAAGGCGAAAAAATATATCCAGAAGACGAAGTGACTGACCGCAATGAACGTTTCCTCGCGGCAGAAATCGTGCGCGAAAAAGTATTCCGCTTTACCGGGGAGGAGCTGCCTTACTCCGTGAGCGTGGTGATCGAGCAATTCAAAATGGACGGAAAAATGCGCCGCATCCATGCCGCCATCCTCGTGGACAAAGATGCGCACAAAGCCATGCTCATCGGTGCCAAAGGCGAAAAACTCAAAGAGATCGCCACCCAAGCGCGTCTCGATATGGAAAAACTGTTCGACGGAAAAGTCTATCTGGAAGTGTGGATCAAAGTGCGCAGCGGCTGGGCCGATAGCCCGCAGATGCTGAAATCATTGGGCTACGAATAAGCCCCGTCATTCCGGCGTAGGCCGGAAACCCGCAGTTGTAGGTTGGGTGGAGCGTAGCGATACCCAACATTTGAGGCCGAAACTTGACCAACAGGCTAAGGAGTAACTCGCTAGTTCATCGCAAAATGGCAAGGCAGCACACTCAACGAGCGACAAAGCTATCAAGCGCATTTTGCCGACCTGTGCGCCTTGGTCGGTGCCGAGACACCAACTCCCGCCAGCGCGGACAACTACTGTTACGAACGCGGTGTCGCCAAGACGGGCAGCAAACATGGCTGGGCGGACGTGTGGAAGCGCGGCTGTTTCGCCATCGAATACAAAGCGCCGGATCACAATCTAGATGCCGCGCTCAAACAACTGATGACCTACGCGCTGGCGCTGGACAACCCGCCGCTGCTGGTGGTGTGCGACACACAGATCATCCAGATACACACTCACTTCACCAACGCACCCAGCGAAATTCACACCATCGCGCTGCAAGACCTAGCCTTACAAACCAACCTCGACAAGTTGCGCTGGCTTTTCACCGCACCCGACAAATTTCATCCGCAGCGCACTATCGCGCAGATCACCGAAGAGGCCGCAGGCAAATTCGCCGCCCTCGCGCAGTCGTTGAATGGCAGAGGCCATGCCCCGCCTGCGGCAGCGGAAACTTTCTCTATCTTGCGCTGCGTGCCTTAAAAGACCTCGAACACAAAGCCAACCTCGAGTGCGCTTCTTGTGGAGTGCAGCGACGTGTCGCTGCAAAGCGCAGTCGAGACTGCGCACTCCAAACATAACAGCGCTACAGGGAGCGAGCCACGTATGAACTCCTCCCCTGACAAGGGGAGGCTGGGAGGGGTTGAGGTTTCTGAAGCGCAATGGCCCACCGTCGATGCCATCATCGGCAATCCGCCTTTCCTAGGCGACAAAAAAATGCACGGCGAATTAGGTGATGACTACACCGAAGCCCTGCGCAAATGCTACGCAGAGCGTGTGCCGGGCGGCGCAGACTTGGTCACCTACTGGTTTGAGAAAGCACGCGCACAGATCGAAGCGGACAAGTGCCTGCGCGCCGGATTGGTTGCCACCAACTCGCTACGGCAAAAGCGCAACCGCCCGGTGTTGGAACGTATATTGGAGAGTGGGAATATTTTCAATGCGTGGAGCGATGAGGAATGGATTAACGAAGGCGCAGCGGTGCGCGTATCGCTGGTGTGTTTTGATGTTACCCCTCGCCCGCAGGCGGGAGAGGGGCAAGGGGAGAGGGTCTGCATTCTCAACGGAGCGCCTGTCACCACCATCCATGCCGACCTCACCGCAGGCGGCAATGGCGGGAGCGACTTGACGAGTGCGCAGCCGCTCAAACAAAACGCTGGATGGTCATACTTCGGCTTATGTCTGGCAGGCGCTTTCAAAGTCCCGAGTGAAATAGCACAAGCTTTGCTCAAGCTGCCCAACCCGCATGGCAAGCCGAACTCGGATGTGCTGCTTCCCATCTACAACGGCTCCGACATCACGCGCCGCTGGGCGGGCGATTGGGTGATCGACTTTGCCCTGCTGGATGAACAGCAAGCCGCACTATACGAAGCACCGTTCGCCTACGTGGTGGAGCACGTCAAGCCTGTGCGCGCCAGCAACCGCGAAGCGTCGCGCGCCGAAAAATGGTGGCGGCATGGCAGAGCGCGTCCAGAACTGCGCAGCAAACTTGCCAGTCTGCAACGCTACATCGCCACACCGGAAACGGCCAAGCATCGCTTCTTCGTCAGCTTCCCGATCAGCGTCGCGCCGGAACACAGCCTCATCGTCATCCCTGTGGATAGCGATGCAGTGTTCGGCCTCTTGTCCTCGCGTCTGCATACCGTTTGGGCGTTAGCCAAAGGCGGGCGCATGGGAATGGGCAACGACCCGCGCTACAACTCCTCGCTTATTTTCGATACTTTTCCATTCCCCGAAGGGCTAGCTCCCGCCGATACCATTCCCTCCGTTCGCCCTGAGCTTGTCGAAGGGTGTACGGACGCGCAACCCGTTCATGCCGCTTCGACTAGCTCTGGACAGGCTTCGACAAGCTCAGCACGAACGGGGGAACGTGATGCGATTGTCGCCGCCGCACAAGCATTGAGCCAACTCCGTGACAACTGGCTCAATCCACCCGAATGGACAGATTGGGTGCGCACATCCGAAGAAGAAAAAGCAGGCTATCCCTTGCGCCCCGTTGCCAAACCCGGACACGAAGCCGACCTGAAAAAACGCACCCTCACCAACCTCTACAATGCCCGCCCCGCATGGCTGGACAATGCACACAAAACGTTGGATGCCGCTGTCGCCAAGGCTTACGGCTGGAACGACTACACGCCGGAAATGCCGGATGAGGAAGTTTTGCGGCGGTTGTTGGCGTTGAATTTGGCACGCTAGGTTTCCTATGAAATTCAGAGACATCACAGTTGGCGCGTATTCAAGGCTACACGAGCTGATTGCTTCGCGTAGTGAGCCTCCGTGCGTGCCATTTCTAGGGTACGAGTATCCGAAAGACCAGCCAGATTTCATCTATGGCTGGCAAGAGCAGGATTTCACGCGAGAGCTTGTTAATGCCTTCAATCAGTACGCCCTTTGGGTAGGTCGAGTTGGATTATGAGAGGAGGTATTGCGCGACTACTCGGAGGACGAAGTTCTTGAACTTCGTCTTGAATTCACAACGCTCCCTCTTGATTACTGCCTTTCTTTCCCACAAAAATTTAAGTCTCGAATCGTCTACTGTGCGACTCATCTGTGCTACATGAAGGGAGTCGCCGAAAATCTTGTATCGAAGGAGTGTGCTCGCCCTGACGATAAAATAAATATGGGTGCCTTGGTCGATGTTGCGAAGCATTGGTCTTCAGGCGCAAAGCTTATAGCAACATTAGGAGATATTGACGCACAGCAATATCGTGAATCCACGGACAACTATCGCAACAAGGCACAACACCGTCATCCGCAACGGCTGGACTACGGCCATACAACAAATGTTGTACAAAGTTTTCCGCCCGGCTATTCCGTTAGTTATACCTTCGGTGAGTCCCCTCCGTTGGTTACCAGCGATGCCTTGCCTATCTTGGCGGCGGAAGCGGATCGTATGAGAGCTGTTTTCTTTGCATATAGGGCTTTGGTTGATGAGCACGGTAGTATCAAAAGTAAAGCCTAATCCATTTTACAAACACTGCCGCAACAATAATATGTATTGCCGCTAATCCCAAAACGGGACTGAAATGCGCCTATGCGTGTGATCACCCTATCAACCCTTAAAGCCTTTTGGGAAAACAATCCGAGTCATCTGGATGCACGCGAGCCGTGCCTCGCGTGGTATCGGCAAGTGCTAGTAGCTGATTGGGCTTCACCCGCTGCGGTGAAGGGGAGCTTTGGTAATGCCAGCATTCTTAAAGACGGGTGGGGGGTGTTCAACATCGCAGGTAACAAATACCGGCTGGTGGTGTGAATCAATTACACTTACCGTGTAATGTATGTTCGCTTCATCGGCACACACAAGCAGTATGACGCGATAGATGCGCAAACGATATGAGGTGCAAATATGGACATTAAACCAATCAAGACCAAGGCGGATTACCGTGCCGCCCTCAAAGATATTGAGGGATTGATGACGGCGCGCGCCAATACGCCGGAAGGCGAGCGGCTGGATGTGCTGGTGACGCTGGTGGAAGCATACGAACGCAAGCATTATCCAATGGAGTTGCCCGATCCGATTGAGGCGATCAAGTGCCGCATGGAAAGCTTGGGGCTGAAGCCGAAAGATTTACAGCCGATGATCGGTGGACTGAATCGCGTGTATGAGGTGCTGGCTTACACGCGCCCGCTGACGCTGCCGATGATTCGCCGTTTGCATGAAGGGCTGGGCATTCCGGCGGAATGTTTGATTAAATCGTCACAGCATCAGCAGGCGGCTTGACTGAGATTTTCCGGCAATCCGGTCTTTGGGTCTAGATCGCGGATACCGTCGCCAACGGTAGGAACAAAGTCAACGGTGAGTTTGGCAAAGGAATAAAACCGTGATACTGGTAAAAGGCCGCTACTTTTTTATCCTTGGCATCAACGACCATCGAGTAGCCGCCCAGATTGTACTGACGAAGGGACAGCGAAAAGGATTGACGAAGCTGGTGAACTCAAAACTCACCAGCGTGAGGCTGAAAAGCTTGGCATTAGCGCGGCCAGCGTAGCGCGCCAATGGCCTCAAGCCCCACCTCGCGAGGGGTTTCAAAATATCGCGCGACCCGGAATTCGTCGAGAAACTCGAAGATATTGTGGGGTTGTATTTAACCCCACCGGAACATGCCATCGTGCTGTGTTGTGATGAGAAAAGTCAGATCCAAGCATTGGATAGAACGCAGCCCGGATTGGCACTCAAGAAGGGGGCATTCACGATGACAAGCGTCACGGCACAATGACATTATTTGCTGCACTGAATGTGCTCGGCGGCCAAGTGATCGTCGGGTGTCAGCAACAACACCGCCATGTCGAGTGGTTGAATTTTCTGAAGAAAATTGATCGTGAAACGCCCAAAGGAAAGAGGCTAATCTGATCGTGGACAACTACGCAACACACAAACATCCGGTCGTGATAGCGTGGCTGGAAAAGCATCCGCGCTTTGTCATGCACTTCACGCCGACATCCGCGTCCTGGCTGAACAGGGTTGAGCGTTTCTTCCGGGACATCACCACGGAACGGCTACGTCGTGGTGTGTTCACCCGCGTGCCGGAACTCATCGCGGCCATCAATGCGTACATCGGTCACCACAACACTAAACCAAAGCCTTTTATCTGGACTGCCAAGGCAAAAGATATATTGCCAAAGGTCATTCGTGCCAACGAGCGTTTAAGTTCCAAACAGAATGCAACACTACGCTAGAACTTGGGTTGCTACCATTGCGCAGCGGTGCGTTTACGTGTGACTTGCGGCAAGGCGTAATGGGCGATTTGGCGGCTAGCCAATTTTGCTTTGGCTCGAACTGGGGCGGCGTGAGCCATCAAGTTTTTCTTGGCCAACTTAGCCAGGTTGAGTTACACTGCGCGCATCTTTCAAACATCTCCGAGGAGTCGAATCGTGCAATGCAATATGCTCGAAGCCAAAAGCCAACTTTCCAAACTGGTGCAAGCTGCATTGGCAGGCGAGGATGTCGTTATCGCCAACAAGGGCGTGCCTGTCGTCAGGTTGGTTAAAGTGGATGCACTAAGCGTTGCGCGCAAGCCCGGTGCATGGTCGGGTCTGTCCAAGGCAAAAGTAGATTGGGACTCTGCCACTACCAATGCAGCCATCGCTGAAATGCTCGGTGGAAACAAATTGCTGTGAAGCGCTATTTGATCGACACCCACTTGGCGTACTGGTGGATGACGGCAGATGCGCGCTTGGGCAAAGCAACACAACGCATCATCGCCAAATCCGACATCGTGGTGAGCACCGCAAGTCTATGGGAAATGGTACTGAAAAATAGCAAAGGCAAATTACCCTTGCCGCAAGGTTCGCTCACCGAACAACTCGAAGCGCAGGGGTTTATTCTGCTGCCGATTTTACCGCGACATATCGAAGCAGCGCGCAATTTGAATTGCGCCCACAACGACCCATTCGACAGATTACTTATTGCTCAGGCGCATGATGAAAGACTCACACTGCTTACGCGTGATGCGGTGATACTTGGGTTGGGGTTGAACGGGGTAGAGGAGGGATGATGCAAAAACACGGGCAATAAAAAAGCCCGTCGCGAGGACGGGCTGGTGTGGCGCACTTCATGTTTGGAGAAGTTTCAGATTATTTTTTAGCTTCGTCAGCCGGAAATTGTGTGATTTTTTGACCGTGTTCGAGAATGAAGGAAACTTCAGTTTTGCCGCTATTGTTAAGGCTGGTGTTGATGTCCACGCATATTATGTTATCACCCAAATCTGGGTTGTTTTTCGAGGTTCTCCAATAAAATTTTCCAACTGCGGTACCTGGCATTCGTTTGTCGTCGTCGCACCCGCTAGGGTTTTCACCGGACAGTAAGGTGGTTGCTCTTCTGAAAATGCAATAGTTGCCACGTTTTTGGATGCCTACTTCCACAAAAGATGTCTCGTCATTGTTTGGGTTGTTGCTACTTACTACCACTTGAATTTCAGGGTCTTGTAACCGATAGCGTTCTACTCTCCCAGTAGTCTCGTTTTTCTTTTCGATAAACTTAGGGCGCACCGTTACTTGTGGTGGTGAATCAAACTGAAACGGTAATGTCTCGAAATAACTTCTGAGGGCGTTATCACAATCAGAAAAATCCTTTTTATGGGACTGAGCTAGAACTTGGGTTACTACCATTGACTCTGCCATAGAAAGCCCGGAGTAAAACAGAGCAATAATTGCGATGATTAACTTATTCATGCAGGTTTCCTTTTGAGTGTGGTTACAGATGTAGGGTTTTTAACTGAACGCTAAGAACTCCAGCCCAGATGATCCACATCAGATACATGTAAATACCCATCAAGGGTAGTGCAATAAGAGTGAGTACACAGCGATTCATTTGGAACTGTTGCAGTATGGTGGCAGCGCCATGCACTAGATTCCAAGTTAGCAACCCGATGCCGAATATAACGAGAATTAAAGCGAGGAAGTCATTGCACGATGGGCACAAAGATAAATTGCCCTGTAAGTGACGCGTGGCAGGTACGGCAGCCACAATGGAGGCGCAAATTATGACGTTTCGGAGGTTGTTGAAAACAAAATTGATTAACTCGTCTTGTGGAAGCTTTTTCGGGGTGGGAGACGATGATTCTGTTTCGGATTGTTTATTCGAGGGCACAGTGGCTTCCTTCTGACGTGGGCTTGGTGGGTCAATAGAATTGGCAAAACACGGGCACTGTAAGTCAGGGGGGGGGGGGGGTATGTCAAGCGCAGTGGTGCGTTTATGCGAGGCTTGCGACGGGGTGTAATGGGTGGTTTGGCGGCTAGCCAATTTTGCTTTGGCTCGAACTGGGTCGGCATGATAAACTCGCCCGCTGTTTTTAAAGCCTTTTAGGAAGCCGCCACAGATGGAACAATTCGCTAAAGAAACACTGTCCGTTAGTCTCGAAGAGGAGATGCGCAAGTCTTACCTCGAATATGCGATGAGCGTGATCGTCGGGCGTGCCTTGCCCGATGCCCGCGACGGCTTGAAGCCGGTGCATAGGCGCGTGCTGTTCGCCATGCACGAGTTATCCAATGACTGGAACCGCGCGTACAAGAAATCGGCGCGTATCGTCGGCGACGTGATCGGTAAGTACCATCCGCACGGCGACACGGCGGTGTACGACACCATCGTGCGTATGGCGCAGGACTTTTCTCTGCGCTACCCGCTGGTGGACGGGCAGGGTAACTTCGGTTCGGTGGACGGCGATAACGCGGCGGCGATGCGTTACACCGAAATCCGCATGGCGCGCATCGCGCACGAGTTGCTGGCCGATCTGGATAAAGAAACGGTGGACTTCGGGCCGAACTACGACGGCTCCGAGCATGAGCCGCTGGTGTTCCCTGCACGTTTTCCCAATCTGTTGGTCAATGGCTCCTCCGGTATCGCCGTGGGTATGGCGACCAACATTCCGCCGCACAATCTTTCCGAAGTGCTCGATGCCTGTTTCGCGCTGCTCAAAAATCCCGAAATCGATATCGAAGATTTGATCGACATCGTTCCCGCGCCGGACTTTCCGACGGCGGGATTCATCTACGGTCTGGCGGGCGTGAAGGAAGGTTACCGCACCGGTCGCGGTCGCGTGGTGATGCGCGGACGCACGCACTTCGAGGATTTGGACAAGGCCGGTACGCGTCAGGCCATCATCATCGACGAGCTGCCGTATCAGGTGAACAAGGCCAATCTGCTCATCAAGGTGGGCGAGTTGGTGCGCGAGAAGAAGATCGAGGGCATTACCGAGATTCGCGACGAGTCGGACAAGTCCGGTATGCGTGCGGTGATCGAGTTGCGGCGCGGCGAGATGCCGGAAGTTGTGCTCAATCATTTGTACAAACACACGCAGTTGCAGGACAGCTTCGGCATGAACATGGTGGCCTTGCTGGACGGGCAACCGAAGTTGCTCAACCTGAAAGAATTCCTCGACGCGTTCCTGCGTCACCGCCGCGAAGTCGTGACGCGCCGCACTATTTTTGAACTGCGCAAAGCGCGTGAACGCGGCCACGTTTTGGAAGGTCTGGCGGTTGCGCTGTCCAATGTGGACGAGATCATCGCGCTCATCAAAGCGGCAGCGACTCCGGCTATTGCCAAGCAAGAGCTGATGGCACATGCGTGGCATTCGTCGCTGGTGGAAGAGATGTTGAGCCGCGTGAGCGATGCGTCGCGTCCTGAAACGTTGTCGCCCGAGTTTGGCATGCTGGGCAGCGGCAATCAGCGCGCTTACAAACTGTCCGATGTACAGGCGCAAGCGATTCTGGAATTGCGTCTGCAACGCCTGACGGGTCTGGAGCAAGACAAGATCGTCGGCGAATACCGTGAAGTGATGGATAAGATTAACGACCTGCTCGATATTTTGGCGAAGCCGGAGCGCGTGACGCAGATCATCACCGACGAGCTGGTGGCGATCAAATCTCAATACGGCGACAAACGCCGCAGCGAGATCATCACCCACACGCAAGACATGAGCATGGAAGATTTTGTGACGCCGGAAGATGTGGTGGTGACGCTGTCGCACGGCGGTTACATGAAGGCGCAGAAGCTGGACGAATACCGTGCGCAGAAGCGCGGCGGACGCGGCAAGCAAGCCGCATCGACCAAGGAAGACGATTTCGTCGACAACCTGTTCATCGCCAACACGCACGATTACATCCTGTGCTTCTCCAGTCGCGGTCGCGTGTACTGGCTCAAAGTGTATGACGTGCCGCAGGGTACCCGCATCAGCCGAGGCAAGCCGATTGTGAATCTGTTGCCGCTGGAAGAGGGCGAAAAGATCAACGCCATTCTGGCGGTGAAGGAATTCCCTGAAGACAAGTTTGTGTTCTTCGCCACCACCGACGGTACGGTGAAAAAGACGCCGCTGTCCGACTTCGCCAACCCGCGCAAGGCCGGCATCATCGCCATCAATCTGGACGAGGGCGACTTCCTCATCGGCGTGGCGATCACCGACGGCAAGCACGACGTGATGCTGTTCTCCGACGGCGGCAAGGCCGTGCGCTTCGACGAAAACGATGTGCGTTCGATGGGCCGTGTGTCGCGCGGTGTGCGCGGTATGCGACTCACCAAGGGCGGCAAAGTCATCGCGCTGCTGGTGGCCGAAAACGAACAGCAGACAGTGCTGACCGCGACCGAAAACGGTTACGGCAAGCGCACGCCTATCGTCGAGTACACCCGCCATGGTCGCGGCACGCAGGGCATGATGGCGATTCAGACTTCCGAGCGTAACGGCAAGGTGGTGGCGGCGACGCTGGTCAGCACCGAAGACGAGATCATGCTGATCGGCACCAACGGCGTGCTGATCCGCACCCGCGTCAAAGAGATTCGCGAGATGAGCCGCGCTACACAGGGCGTGACGCTGATCAATCTGGAGAAGGGCGAGAAGTTGGCCGGATTGAGCCGTATCGCCGAGACGGAAGATGACGGCGCGGAAGACCTTTCGGACGATGTTGCAGACGACGACGCAGAGTAACCCCATGCTGACTGAAGCACAATTGGCCGAGTTGTTGTCCGATCTGGAATCGGATCGTGTCGAGCGCACGATTTCCGTTTCCGATACGGATAAATATTGCCAGGCGGTTTGTGCGTTTGCCAATGACTTGCCCAATCATCGCCAGCCGGGTTATTTGTTGATTGGTGTTGGGGATGACGGAAGTCTGTCTGGCTTGAGTGTGACGGATCAGCTATTGCAAAATCTTGGCGCGATACGCGCTAACGGCAATGTATTGCCGCAGCCCGTGATGAGTGTGGCGAGGTTTAAGTTGCAGGGTGGCGAGGTTGCCGTTGTGGAGGTGCTGCCATCCGACATGCCTCCAGTGCGTTATAAAGGGCGCGTATATATTCGCGTCGGCCCACGCAAGGCAATTGCCAATGAGCAGGAAGAGCGGGTGTTAACCGAGAGGCGTGTTGCACGGGCGCATACTTTTGATGTGCTGCCTTTTCCCGAAGCGAAACTTGCGGATTTGTCTATTCGCTTGTTTGGTGAATACCGCGCTCAGGTGGTTGCACCCGAAGTGATTGAGGCGAACCACCGAACAGTCGAAGAGCAATTGGCTTCCCTGCGGTTGTTTGATCTGTCAAAGCAATGTCCAACGACTTCCGGCATTCTTTTGTTCGGCAATAATCCGCGATATTTTTTGCCCGGTGCATACGTGCAATTTTTGCGCTTCCCCGGTACGAAGATGACTGACATGCCGGTAGACCAAGCGGAATTTTCCGGGGATATGCGTACCGTGCTTGACGGTTTGCGCGATAAATTTCGAGCCTGCAACCAAGTGGGAATGAAGCCGGGAAAAAATTTTAAGGATCAGTTGTTGCCCGATTATCCCGAATGGTCGGTGCGCGAGTTGCTGCATAACGCTGTGATACACCGCGATTATCAGTCTAATACTCCTATTCGTTTTTATTGGTTTGCAGACCGTATCGAGATACAAAGTCCCGGCGGCTTATACGGAGAGGTTACGCCGGAAACCATTATGAGCCGGAACAGTTACCGTAATCCGGTTATGGCTGAAGCGTTGAAGGCCATGGGCTATGTAAACCGTTTCGGTTTTGGTATTCAGCAAACGCAAAATTTATTGGAAGAAAACGGCAATCCCCCAGCGGAATTTAGTTTTGAAGACCGGGTTGTCGCGGTGACGATTCGACGGGGAACGCGATGAGAACCATTGCCTTCTTTAATAACAAAGGCGGTGTCGGGAAGACCTCCTTGGTGTATCACTTGGCATGGATGTTCGCAGACCGTGGAATTGAAACGCTGGCTGTAGATCTTGATCCGCAGGCGAATCTAACCTCCATGTTTCTCAATGAGGAGCGACTGGAAGAGTTGTGGCCGGATGGTGAGCATCCAGATACTGTTTATGGGGCTATCCGCCCGATTTTGCGAGGTGTAGGTGATATTGCCGAGCCGCACATTGAAAAAATTACGGATATGCTGGGGTTGATTCCTGGCGATCTTGGTTTATCCCGTTTTGAAGACAAGCTCTCGGATGCTTGGCCTCGTTGTCAGTTGGGCGATGAATCTGCTTTTCGTACTATGACCGCTTTTCATCGTCTTGTGCAACATGGTGCAGATCGAGGTGCGGAGTTGGTGTTGATTGATGTCGGCCCAAATTTAGGGGCGATTAACCGATCTGCGTTGATTGCCTCTGATCAAGTTTGTTTGCCTCTGGCACCGGATTTATTTTCTTTGCAAGGCCTCAAGAATCTTGGGCCAACACTGAATGAGTGGCGTGAAGTTTGGAAAGAGCTATTGCAGAAAGCACCTGCTGATGTCCCGATGCCCAAAGGAGCGATGCAGCCAGTAGGCTATATTGTTATGCAGCATGGGATTCGAGACAGTCGTCCGGTAAAAGCCTACCAACGTTGGTTAGACAAGATTCCTCAAGTTTATCGTGGGTCTGTGTTGAACGAGGCAGTTACAGGTAACATGCCTGCACTAGCCGATGACCCATATATGCTTGCACTGTTGAAGCATTATCGCAGCCTGATGCCGATGGCGATGGAAGCAAACAAGCCGATTTTTTTTCTGAAGTCCGCTGATGGTGCTATTGGGTCGCATCAGGAGGCAGTTGCAAGTTGTTATAAAGATTTTGAGAAATTGGCGGCAAAAATAGCCGCTAACGCAGGTATTGCATTCCCGAATAAATAAACTAGTGGAGAGGAATTGAGATGACGATCTATAACTTTAGCGCAGGCCCCGCCGTATTGCCGAAAGAAGTTTTGTTGCAGGCACAGGCGGAACTCATCGACTGGCACGGCAGCGGTATGTCGGTGATGGAGATGTCGCATCGCGGCAAGGAATACATGGGCATTCACGCCCAAGCCGAAGCCGATTTGCGCGAGTTGATGGGCATCCCCGCCAACTACAAAGTGCTGTTCCTGCAAGGTGGAGCGCATCTGCAATTTTCGATGATCCCGTTCAATTTGTTGCGCGGCAAGCTCTCTGCCGACTATGTGAATACCGGCGAATGGTCGAAAAAGGCCATAGCCGAAGCGAAGAAGTTCTGCAACGTGAACGTGGTGGCGAGCAACGCCGACAAGAACTGCACTTACGTTCCGGCTTTTAATACCTGGAAGCTGGATAAGAATGCGGCTTACGTGCACTACACGTCGAACGAAACCATCGGCGGTGTCGAGTTCAACTGGATGCCCAATACGGGCGATGTGCCGCTGGTGGCGGATATGTCTTCCAATATGCTGTCGCGCTCTGTGGATGTGTGGAAATACGGTTTGATTTATGCGGGTGCGCAGAAGAACATCGGCCCTGCTGGTTTGACGCTGGTGATCGTGCGCGAAGACCTGATAGGCCATGCCGATCCGCGTTTGCCGACCATGCTGGACTATAAGACGCATGCTGAAAACGATTCGATGTACAACACGCCGCCCACATTCGCCGTCTATATGGCGGGCTTGGTGTTCCAATGGCTGAAGAAGAACGGCGGCATCGGTGTGATGGAGCAAAAAAACATCGCCAAAGCGAACCTGTTGTATGCGGCGATAGATGCCAGCAACGGTTTCTACAGCTGCCCGGTGAACAAGGCGGATCGCTCGCGCATGAACGTGCCGTTCACGTTGAAGGATGCCAATCTGGATGGCGAATTTCTCAAGCAGGCGGATGCGCGCGGCTTGTTGCAATTGAAGGGGCATCGTTCCGTCGGCGGTATGCGCGCCTCCATTTACAACGCGATGCCGCTGGCAGGCGTGCAGGCGCTGGTGGATTTCATGCACGAGTTCGCCCAGAAAAATGGCTGAAGAATCGGTGGGCACACCCAAAGGGTGCAAGAACCTCATTCGAGGCAAAAACGTGCCCACCCTACTCAAATAGGCAAATAAATGGCTAACATTTTTAAAATTCTCACGCTAAACAAAATTTCTTCAGTGGGTCTGAAGCGTCTGCCTGCTTCGCGTTATCAAGTCGGCGACAAGGTGGTGCAGCCCGATGCGATTCTGGTGCGTTCGCAGAACATGCTGGAGATGGATATTCCGGCCAGCGTGCTGGCCATCGCGCGCGCCGGCGCGGGAACCAACAACGTGCCGGTGAAGAAGATGAGCGCGCGCGGTGTGCCGGTGTTCAATGCGCCGGGCGCGAACGCGAATGCGGTGAAGGAACTGGTCGTCACCGGCATGTTGCTGGCTTCGCGCAACATCGTCCCCGCGTTGCGTTTCACGGCGGGTTTGCAGGGTGACGATGCGACGCTGCACAAGCGGGTCGAGGACGGCAAGAAAGATTACGCCGGAACCGAGTTGCGTGGCCGCACATTGGGCATCATCGGGCTGGGGGCTATCGGGCGCTTGGTGGCGGATACCGCTATCGGCCTCGGTATGAAAGTGATCGGCTTCGATCCCGAAATCACCGTGGAAGCGGCGTGGAGCCTATCGTCGCAAGTGAAGAAGGCATCCAGCATCGAAGACCTGCTCAAGCACAGTGATTTCGTGACGCTGCATGTGCCGTTGCTGGATGCGACGCGGAACCTCATCGACGACAAGCGCGTGGAAATCATGAAATCCGACGCAGTGCTGCTGAATTTTTCGCGCGATGCCATCGTCAACGAAGACGCTGTCATTGCCGGGCTGGCGAGTAAACATCTGCGTTGCTACGTGTGCGATTTCCCGAGCAATAAGACCATCAGCAACGACAAGATCATTGCGTTGCCGCATCTGGGGGCTTCCACCGCAGAAGCGGAAGAGAACTGTGCGGTGATGGTAGCGGAGCAACTGCGCGAATATCTGGAACACGGCAATATCACCAACACGGTGAATTTCCCCAATGTGGCCATGCCGCGCGAATCTATATTCCGTTTGGCGATCGCCAACACCAACGTGCCGAACATGCTGGGGCAAATTTCCACCTCGCTGGCGCAGGCAGGTATCAACATCCATAACATGACGAACAAATCGCGCGGCGAGATGGCCTACACGCTGGTGGATATCGATACCGCGCCGCCGGATGCTTTGATCGCGCAGATCGCCGCTATTCCCGGCGTGCTGATGGTGCGCGCGCTGCCGTTGGAGGCGGACGAATGAGTGAGGAGTTAAAGAAATTTCGCGAGCAGATCGACCGCATCGACGACGAGTTGTTGCGCTTGTTTAATGGGCGCGCCAAGTTGGCGCAGCAGATCGGTCATGCAAAAGGTGGCGGCGCAGTGTTGCGTCCGGAGCGCGAAGCGCAGGTGTTGCAGCGTATGGTGCAAGCGAACAACGGGCCACTACCTGATCAAGGCGTGACCCAGTTGTTTACCGAAATCATGTCGCAGTGCCGCGCATTGGAAGCGCCGCTGCGAGTGGCTTATCTGGGGCCGCATGGTACGTTCAGCGAGGCGGCGGTGTTCCAGCGCTTCGGGCAAGCGAGCGAAGGATTGCCCGCCGATTCCATCGACGGTGTGTTCGCTGCGGTGGAGAGCGGTGCGGCGAATTACGGGCTGGTGCCGGTGGAAAATTCCACCGAAGGCGCGGTGGGGCGCACGCTTGATCTTTTGCTCAACAGCAATCTAAAGATATGTGGCGAAGTGTTGTTGCAGGTACATCAATGCTTGTTGTCGAAAGAAAACGATCTGTCGCTGATACGCAAAGTGTATTCGCATCCGCAATCGTTCGGGCAATGCCAGGATTGGTTGCATGCGCATCTGCCGCATGCCGAGCGCATCACTGCATCGAGCAATGCCGATGCGGCGCGTCTGGCGGCGGAAGAGCCTTTTGCTGCGGCAGTGGCTGGCGCGCAGGCGGCGGAGCACTTCAAGCTGAAGGTGTTGGCGCAAAATATCGAGGACGATGCACGCAACACCACGCGTTTTCTGGTCATCGGCAAACAGGATGTGGCGCCCTCCGGCAAGGACAAGACCTCGCTGGTGATGTCCGCCTCTAATCGTCCCGGCGCGATGCACGATCTGCTGGTTCCGCTGGCGCAAAATGGCGTTTCCATGACCAAGCTGGAGTCGCGTCCTTCGCGCGCCGGGCTGTGGGAATATGTTTTTTTCGTGGATGTCGAAGGCCATCAATCTGATGCCAAGGTCGCCGCCGCGTTGGCGCAACTCAAGCAGATCGCCGCGTTCGTCAAGGTGCTGGGTTCATACCCGGTGGCCGTCTAATTAGTTTCAATAAGCAAGGCATCAAATGAATTACTGTGATCTAGCCCCATCCTATATTCGCTCTATCGCGCCGTATCAACCGGGCAAGCCGATCTCCGAGCTGGAGCGCGAGCTGGGCATCACCGGCATCGTCAAGCTGGCCTCCAATGAAAATCCGCTGGGCGCCAGCTCTGCGGCTATCGCCGCGATGCAGGAGGCGATCAAGACCATCGCGCTGTATCCCGATGGCAACGGTTTCGAGTTGAAAGACGCGCTGGTGAAGCGCTATGGCGTGAAGCATGCCAATGTGACCTTGGGCAACGGCAGCAACGATTTACTGGAGTTGGCGGCGCGCGCGTTTTTGCAGCCCGGCGACAAGGTGGTGTACTCGGCGCATGCTTTTGCAATATACGCATTGGCGACACAGGCGGTAGGCGCGACAGGCATCAGCGTGCGCGCAGCCAAGGGCTACGGCCATGACCTGAAGGCGATGCAGAAAGCGGCCAAGGATAATAAAGCCAAGATCGTATTCATTGCCAATCCCAACAACCCGACCGGTACTTTCCTCAGCGCGGAGGAGTTGCAATCGTTCCTGCGCGGTCTGCCGCCAGAAATACTGGTGGTGCTGGACGAGGCGTACAACGAGTATCTGCCGGAAGATAAACGCTACGATTCTGTGGCTTGGCTGAAGCAGTTCCCCAACCTTATTATTTCGCGCACCTTCTCCAAGGCTTACGGCTTGGCCGGTTTGCGCGTGGGCTACGCGCTGGCGCACGAACAGGTGACTGACATGATCAATCGCGTGCGCCAACCGTTCAATGTGAACAGCGTGGCGCAGGCGGCGGCAGTGGCGGCATTGCGCGATGTGTCCTTTGTTAAGAAAACATTCGAGCTTAACCAGCGCGGTATGGTGCAGATCACCGAGGGCTTGACCAGGCTGGGGCTGGAATATATACCGTCGTTCGGTAACTTCGTGGCGTTCCGCATCGGCGGGGCGACGGCGATGTACCGACGCTTACTCGAACTGGGTGTGATCGTGCGCCCGATAGCCAACTACGATATGCCGGACTGGTTGCGTGTGAGCATCGGTTTGGAAAGTGAGAATGCAAAATTTTTGAGTGCGCTGGAAAAGGCCATCAGTCAGCAGGTTAATGGAGAAAAAAAATGATTATCGTAATGGGCAGAGAAGTCACCGACGAACAGATCGGGGCAGTGGTTAAGAAGCTGGAAACGGCGGGCTTGAAGGCCAATATTTCGCGCGGTATCGAGCGCACGGTGATCGGTGCCATCGGCGACGAGCGCAAGCTGGAGGCGGATATGTTCACCTCGTTGCCGGGGGTGGAATCGGCGATGCACATCGCCAAACAATACAAGATCGTGTCGCGCGAATCGCACAAACAAAACACCGTCATCGACATCGGCGGTATTCCGTTGGGCGGCAATCAGATTCAGATCATCGGCGGCCCATGTTCGGTGGAGACGCAGGAACAGATGGATTTGTCGGCAAAATTTGTGCATGAGGCGGGTTGCCGTTTGATGCGCGGCGGTGCATTCAAGCCGCGCACCAGCCCCTATGCTTTCCAAGGGCACGGCGTGGAAGGTTTGGACATGTTCCGCAAGGCGGCGGACAAATTCAAATTGCCTATCGTCACCGAGCTGATGGATGCGCGCCAGCTCGATGCCTTCCTCGAATACGACGTGGATGTCATCCAGATCGGCACGCGCAATATGCAAAATTTCGATCTGCTCAAGGAAGTCGGGCGCATCAACAAGCCCGTTATCCTCAAGCGCGGTATGTCGGCGACCATCAGCGAATGGCTGATGGCGGCGGAGTACATCGCCGCAGGCGGCAACCACAACATCATCTTCTGCGAGCGCGGCATCCGCACTTTCGAAACCGCCTACCGCAACGTGTTGGACGTGACCGCCATCGCCGTGATGAAGAAAGAGACCCACTTGCCAGTGATCGTCGATCCTTCCCACGCGGGCGGCAAAGCGTGGATGGTTCCGGCATTGTCGCAAGCCGCTATCGCCGCTGGTGCGGACGGCCTGCTGGTCGAGATGCACCCCAGCCCGTGCGACGCGTGGTGCGATGCCGATCAGGCGCTCACACCGGACGAATTGAAGAAATTGATGGGCACGCTGGGCGCGATTGCCGGGGCGATTGGGCGGACTCTGTAAGACATGCAGCCCGCCTTTCAAAAGGTCGTCATTTTTGGCGCTGGACTGATCGGCGGGTCGTTCGCATTAGCGTTGCGCAAGGTTGGAGCGGTTTCTGAAGTCGTGGGCTTCGGGCGCAGTTCAGCGACGCTTGAACAAGCCAAACAACTCGGTATTCTCGACCGCATCGGCAGCGATGCGGCGCGCGAAGTATGCGATGCCGATCTGGTGTTGCTCGCTACGCCCGTGGCACAGATGGCCGAATTGTTCGCTCGCATCGCACCGCATCTCGGCGCGCACACGCTGGTCACCGACGGCGGCAGCACCAAGGGCGATGTGGTGGCTGCGGCGCGAGCTAATCTGGGCGACAAGATCGCGCAGTTTGTTCCCGCTCATCCCATTGCCGGTGCCGAAAAAAGCGGCGCTGCCGCCGCACTGGCCGATCTGTATCAAGGCAAGAAAGTGGTACTCACTCCGCTGACGGAAAATTCACAAGATGCCGTGGCGTGTGTGCGCAAAGCGTGGGAGTTGTGCGGTGCGACGGTGAGCGAGCTGTCGCCGCAGCAGCACGATGAGGTGTTCGCGGCGGTGAGTCATTTGCCGCATCTGTTGTCGTTCGCGCTGGTGCATGACTTGGCACAACGCGACAACCGCGATCAGTTGCTTTCTTTCGCCGCCAGCGGCTTTCGCGACTTCACCCGTATCGCTGCCAGCAGCCCTGAGATGTGGCGCGACATCTGTATGGCTAACCGCGATGCGCTGATGAGCGAGTTGCAACAATACGCCGCTGAGCTTTACGTTCTACACCAAGTGCTGGAAAGCAACGACGCGGCCAAGCTGGAAGAGATATTCAGTCTGGCGCGGGAAGTGCGCAGTGCTTGGACTCCGCAATAACTTACGAGAGCGATATGTCCATACAGGTTCTTGATACAACAGCTTGGAGAGAGTTTCGTGGCTCACCTGACATCAAAGGTTTGAATAAGACAACACATTTGGCAAAAATTGCAGATGCGAGTGGCAAGTTGCATGATTGCTATGTCAAGCTGTTGGAACCAAATACTCCTGCACTTCTATGTGAGGCAATTGGCTGGCTCATTGCGCGTGCATCTGGTGTTGCGTGTTCGCCTTTTGCATGCATTGTGTTCATACCGTTGGATGAGCTACGAAAGAATATGAAATTGCCTGAATGGTTAGATAGGTATGATGTTTACCCAGCCTGGTGTTCAGAAGTGATTCGAGGGAAAACGGTCATCCAAGTTCATAAATGGTTTTTGTTGGCGGCCAGCAAAAAATGTTTAAGGAGCAAAGATGCTAGAGCAATGGCGGCAATGGATGTATGGGTTGACAACAGGGATCGAAACTATGGGAACGTTGTTCGTGTAAGTAGTGGTAATTACGTTTCGATTGACCATGAAACAGTGTTGCATGATTTGTTGTGGATACCAGTAGGTAAACACTTTGCGAGAAGAAGTTTGGTTGATATGGCCGTCCAGCATTTGTCGCAAGATGATCGTGATCAATTTTTAGTGGATATGGCTACTACCGCAGAACTTCACCAAAATGGGTTCAATGTGTCGAAGAAGCACGTTGTGGAGATCATTGAAAAAATCGTTCATCCGTCAAAAATCCAGCAGTTTGTTCCGTTGGTATGTGACTTTCTGGAGTCACGTGCAAAGCCGGGATGGCTAGCCAATGAGATAGGAGTGATCGTATGAGTACATCATTATTCACTGATGAAAATGGTTCATTTGCACACCTTTTTAAACAGGCCGTTTCATTAGGCTCTCCCGCATTTGCCGGGGCTTGGAGCGTGATTGAATTGCAGCCGGATATTTTTGTTCCTCAATGGTTTAATGTCGGTGTGGTCGTACAGTCTGCCAATGATCGACTTCATTTTAAAATTCTGGATGAATTTAAGAAATTCGATTGTGTTTATGGGGAGCAACTTCCGCAAAGTGCATTGCGTGAGTTGATGGTTTTTGCTGAAGCTGCATTGCGTCAAGCGGCAAAAGACAAAATCCCATTAATAAATGTTGATTTTGCAACCGCCAATTTAAGATTGTCTGCGCCACAATTTACCTCTGGCGAGGATCGTGAAGTTACGGTTGAGCGCCTATTTGAAGAGATTGTTGTAATGATTCCTCGCGCAAAAGAGAAGGAATCTGAATTTGTATCTATCGATACTGTTACAGCAAGAAAAATGGTTAATGAGAAGCTGAAAGAGATTGCAAAATTAGACTATGAGCGAATAGTGTTACCGAACTCTACGGGTATGCTCTACGAAGATGGCGATACGAAACACTACCTAGATTTTAATCTGCGCACTAGCCGCGCTTGCGGAAGTGTGGTCTCGGCAGTTTACAAAACAATCCAGCATGTTGAATACAATCTTCTCAAATCTAGTCGCGATCTTACGACATATGCAAGGCTTAAGAATTTGAGTGATATTGGTTTATTTTTGCTTCTTCCAGATCCCCAGAAAATGGAGCCAAAAGAATTCAAGCATGTTGATGAGTTGATCGCTGAGCAGTCTTGGAAATTGGAGCGGGATGGGTTTAGGGTGGTCAGCGGTGATGCGGAAGAGATGCTGGCAAGAGAGATATACGATTGGGCTGTTCCCTCGCTTTGATATTCCCGATGTTCATAATTATTGATCTACTAAGTATTCATTCTGAATGATGGTACGCACTGAATTTATCGGCCTACCTCCTCTGCTGTCCGCGCACGGCATCGTGCGTTTGCCAGGCTCCAAGAGCATTTCCAATCGTGTGCTGTTGCTGTCTGCGCTGGCGCAGGGTACGACGACTGTGCGCGACCTGCTGCACTCGGACGATACTGAACGCATGCTGGAAGGTTTGCGCACGCTGGGTGTGCAGGTTGAATCGCTCGGCGATAACTCCTATCGCGTAACAGGTTGCGGCGGTGACTTCCCCGTCAAACAAGCCAAGCTGTTCCTTGGCAATGCAGGTACGGCATTTCGCCCGCTGACGGCTGCGCTGGCTTTGGCTGGCGGCAGTTACGAGTTGTCCGGTGTGGCGCGTATGCACGAGCGTCCTATCGGCGATTTGGTGGATGCGTTGCGCCAGCTCGGTGCGGACATCCGCTATCTGGGCAATGAAGGCTTTCCGCCGTTGCGGATAGAGATACCTTCTGATGAAGCAACTAGCCATTCGACTAGGCCACCACAAAACGGTAGCCAAGTCGCTGGTTATCCCCAGCCCTCTCCCGTCAAGGGAGAGGGAGTGGTCAGCGTGAAAGGCAACGTGTCGAGCCAATTTTTGACGGCACTGCTGATGGCGTTGCCGTTGCTGAATCGCACGGTGAAGGTTTCAGTGCTGGGCGAGTTGATCTCCAAGCCTTATATCGAAATCACGCTGGCGATGATGGCGCGCTTTGGTGTTGTTGTGCAGCGTGACGGTTGGCGCAGCTTCACGGTTGTGGCAGGTAGCCGCTATGTGTCGCCGCAAGAGATATATGTCGAGGGCGATGCGTCTTCTGCTTCGTATTTTCTGGCGGCAGGCGCTATTGGCGGCGGGCCAGTGCGCGTGGAGGGCGTGGGAAAAAGCAGTGTGCAGGGAGATATACGTTTTGCCGAAGCGCTGCAAAAAATGGGCGCAACGATCACGATGGGGGATAACTGGATCGAAGCGCGTGCGCCTGCGAGCGGTAAGCTCAAGGCCATCGATCTCGACTGCAACCACATCCCCGATGCGGCGATGACGCTGGCCGTAGCGGCGCTGTTCGCCGACGGCGCGACCACACTGCGCAACATCGCCAGCTGGCGCGTGAAGGAAACCGACCGTATCGCGGCGATGGCGACGGAGTTGCGCAAAACCGGAGCAACGGTAGAAGAGGGGGCGGATTTCATTCGCGTTACGCCGCCCCCATCCTCCTTGGCTTCCGCCCTTCACCCTTCACCCTTTACTCTTCACGGTTCCGTCGACACTTACGACGATCACCGCATGGCGATGTGTTTCTCGCTGGTCGCGTTCGGCGGTGCAGGCGTGCGTATCAACGATCCGAAATGTGTGGCCAAAACTTTTCCGGATTATTTCGAGTGCTTGTTTTCTGTTGTCTCTGGTGGCCGTTGAAAGCGCCCAATATTAGAAACGGTATACGAGCGCGGCAAACCCGTTGTCTTCAAATTGCGTGTTAACCAGCGGGCTGTTGGTGAGGGCTGAATCTAGCCATTTTCGCTGTAGGTAGAAGTTCGCAATCCATCCGTCGCCAAGCGGAGCTTCAAGCATTATTTTGAACGAGCGCTTAGTGGATGCCTCCGGGGTATAGCTGGCATAGCCGCTCGCTGCGGATTCGGCGGCGGATACGCCGTAGTAGTAGCGGTTATAGTCGCTCGAATAGCGTTCAATTCCGATTTGCGGATAGACGGTCATTTCGCCTAGAGGGATGGGGACGACATAGACAGCTTCGTATATGCTGCCATGCGATTTGTTCGCGTCGTATAAAGCGTAAAGAAAGAGACCGCCCAAGGGCGTTACTTGGAAGGTTCCAAGGCCGACAGGAACGGAATTTTGGCGGTCGTTTATTCCCCGCAGCTCGGCATTATCGGCAGTCTGGTAGCCGTCATATTTGATTCGGCCAACCAGTTCCAGATGCCCGTATCCGAGGGGCAGGGTCTTGATGCCGAATGTATCAATGCGGGTAAATATAGGCCCATAGTCGAAGTAGGCATAAGGTAGAAGCGTGGTGCTGTTGGCAGTACCCCTGATGGGGCTTGAGGATACGTTGGCGAAGAGCCCCAAATCTCCCTGTAGGCTATTGGTAAAACCCTCGGCGGCCAGAGCGTTAGTCGAGAGAAAAATGGCCAGCGGGAAAATGGCATTGATGAGTTTCATGTGATGTCTTCCTGATATTTCGTGCGGATAAATACCGCAAGGCGCGCATCGTGCCGTGGGTGTAACAAATAATCAAGGTGGCTTTAGCTATTGACGGTCCATCAGAATAAGTGGGACATTGCGCGCCAGTTCCACAAAATAGCACTAAGGGGTCGTTAAAAAATTACCGTTACATTTTTCGGTAACTTGACAGCACGTAGAAGCTGCATAGATGCAATAGTTGACTTTTTCACTGTTACAGTTATTTGTTAACAGATCCTAATCAGAACTCAGGAGGATGTGATGTGTTGAGAATGTGATGAGTACGTTTTTGTTTGATGCAACAAAATTGCTTCGCCCTTCCTTGCGCTACTTCATTTTCTGTATTTCGCTCCTCATAACCGCGCTGCCCCACCCCGCACTCGCTGAGGGTACTGTTCAAATTCAACCCGCAGGATTCTATCTGCCCGGCTCTCCGACTTGGACGGGCGCAACTCCTGCTGCTGTTTGTGTCGCTCATCCCAATTTCTGCGGCTGGGCACCGGGGACACTAATCAGCAGCATGACTTGCGGGATCGTGCCCGGCTCTGCTGTTTACAATCCCAGTTTTTGCATCAGCCACACCGAGCCGATTGTTCCTCTATCTTCTTGTCCACCCAATTCCACGGGAACGCCGATGCCGATTAACCCAACTGTTTGCACTTGCAACGCCGGCTACCAGCCCGACTCCGCAGGAACAAGCTGCGTGCCAAGCCAAGAAGGCCTCATCATCACCCTGCAAGGCGGCACGACCACACAACATTCAACTTTGTTGCCATTCAATGCGGTCGTGAAAGACCAGAATAGTGTGGTTCAGTCGGGCAAGCAAGTTACCATCACAGCCACTGTGCAAAATGGAACGGGTGGGCACATCCACACTGAAAACCGCCCCAAGGGAAACTTTACGTGCTCCTCCTCGTTAGGGACATCGCCAGCGACTTGCACTTTAACAACGGATGGCAGCGGACAAGCTCCGTTTGAATTTGTCGCTACACCGATCTCCGGCACGCACACCATCACGGCCACTTGCACGGGTTGCAGCAATACCGCAACGGCTCAAGTTAATGTGAAGGTGGACGGACTGACCCCGATTCCTGCTGCGCCAAAACTGTATGCGCTGCAAGATTCCGCAGGAGCGGTGATCGGTGCGGTTGCGGGGAAACATACGGTTAACCACTATCTCACGAGCACGGCGATAGGCAAGTTGAATAAATTTGCTACAAACTATCAAAAGACCAATCCCGGTGCAAAGTTGTACCTCAACGATGCCAGCCTAGTGTGGGGCGGCTTGTTCGATGTCGGGAGCTCACCTTGGATGTCCCCGCACAACGGGCACAATCGCGGGATGTCGATTGACATCCGCGCTGCAAACAGCGGCGTGAACAATGAAGGCGCAGTGCCTGCTACAGCCTTCGCTAAAGTCTCAAAAAGCGCAGCAGATGCACATGCTAAAGCAGCCCTGCATTGCTCGGATAACGGTGTCCTGAGAATCGGCGCTCCATGCAATGGCATACCGAACAACCGGCACTTCCACGTTGACTTTTAGGAGCGGAACAATGAGAGCATCCAACAAGCTGTATGTGGGTATTGCGGCAATGGCGATTTCGCTGTGCGCGCAAGCCTATTCGGGCGAAAGCATCGTGCGCGATCCGGCTACGGGCGACTACACCATCACCTACAAGGGCGATTCTAATGCGACCGAACTATCGCAAACGATCTTCGTTCCCTCCACCAAGATTGATCCCTCTATCCGCTCCAGCTTCCGCTTGGGTGAGACATGAGACATAAATCGGCTTCTGAAACAACGCCTTTCCTGTTAATATCGCGCCCCTGTTAAATTCCCTGTGTGGCGTTCACTTTCAGCATCAAATGAGTAATCCAACATTACAAGCCGTGCGCGGCATGAACGATATTCTGCCGGATGAGGCGCAATTGTGGCTGTGGTTCGAGGACACGGTGCGCGAGTGGCTAGAAGCCTACGGTTATCGCAACATCCGTATGCCGCTGGTGGAACCGACAGCGCTGTTCAAGCGCGCTATCGGCGAAGTCACCGACATCGTCGAGAAGGAGATGTATAGCTTCGAGGATGGTCTTAACGGCGACCTGCTTACCTTGCGCCCTGAGGGGACGGCTTCCTGCGTGCGCGCCGTGTTGCAACACAATTTGCTGTATAACGCGCCGCAGCGTTTGTACTATAGCGGCGCGATGTTCCGCCACGAGCGCCCGCAAAAAGGGCGCTATCGCCAGTTTCACCAGATCGGGGTCGAGGCGCTGGGCTTTGCCGGGCCGGATATCGACGCAGAACAAATTTTGATGTGCGCGCGCCTGTGGAAAAAGCTGGGCATACGCGATGTGAATTTGCAGATCAATACGCTGGGCGACAGTGCATCGCGCCAGCGTCATCGCGAAAAGCTGATCGCCTATTTTGAACAGTATGCGGATAAATTGGATGCGGATGCGACGCGCCGTTTGCATACTAATCCGCTGCGTATTTTGGACAGCAAGAATCCCGCGATGCAGGAGATTATCGTTGGCGCCCCCAGCCTGATGGATGAGCTGGATGCCGAGGCCGTCGCGCATTTCGAAGCGGTGCAGGCCATCCTCAAGCGGCATGGTGTGGCTTATGAGATCAATCCGCGTCTGGTGCGCGGACTGGATTACTACAATCGCACCGTGTTCGAGTGGGTCACCACGCGTTTGGGCGCGCAAGGTACCATCTGCGCCGGAGGCCGTTTCGACGGCTTGATCGAACAGATCGGCGGCAAGCCCGCTCCCGCTTGCGGTTTTGCGATGGGCATTGAACGCTTGCTGGCGCTGTTGCAGGAAGACGGCATGCAGAATCCTGCTGCACCCTTGGATGTGTATCTGGTGCATCAGGGTGAATCGGCCAGCAAACTGGCGAGCGCAGTGGCGGAACAGTTGCGCGATGCGAATTTGAAGGTGGTGCTGCATTGCGGCGGCGGCAGTTTTAAATCGCAGATGAAGAAGGCGGATGCTAGCGGTGCTCTATGTGCGGTCATTATCGGTGACGATGAGGCGCGGGCGGGGCAAGCGACATTGAAGCCATTGCGCGGTGGCGGCGAGCAAGCCCGTGTGGCACTGACAGAATTGCCGCAGAAATTTTTTGAACTTAATTAAATTTGAATAGGATATAAATATGTCAACGCTCGATTTGCAAGAACAAGAACAGGTAGACGCCCTTAAATCGTGGTGGAATGAAAATGGTAAATGGGTGGTTGCGGCAATCGTGATCGCACTGTTGGGCTACGCCGGGATGCAATTCTGGAAGAGCCATCAGGCGCAGCAAGCGGGTGAGGCTTCCAAGCTGTATGCCGAGGTGGAAAAGCAAATAATGACTAACGATCCCAAGCGCGTGAACGATGCGGTCGCCGCGCTGGTCGACAAGTTCGGCGGCAGTGCTTATGCGCCGCGCGCGCAATTGCTGGCGGTGCAAGCCAATGTACAGGCCAAGGATATGACCCGTGCAAAGACCCAGTTGCAATGGGTGATCGAGCATGCGCATGAAACGGGTTTGCAAGATACCGCGCGTTTGAAATTGGCCAGCATCCTGCTGGATGAAAAAAATTACGATGAGGCGCTCAAACAGCTCAATGCAACGCATCCAGAAGCCTTCACCGGTTTGTATGCCGATCTGAAAGGCGATGTGTTGAGCGCGCAAGGCAAGACTGAAGAGGCGCGGGCTGCTTATAAGCGGGCGCTCGACAAGATTGAAGCGAAGAGCATGTACCGCAATCTGGTACAGCTGAAGCTGGATGGTCTCGGGGACGCCAAATGAAATTAAGTCGCGGCATTGCCATATCGCTGCTGGTCGTGTTCGCGGCGGGATGCTCCAGCGATAAGGCGGCAGTCAGTCCGGCGAGTCTGGTGAATTTCACGTCGTCCGCCAAGTATGAAGTGCGCTGGAGGCAGAGTGTGGGCAAGATGGGAGACAACGTCTTGCTCCCTGTGGTCACTGCGGAATCTGTATTCGCTGCGAACAGCAAAGGTATCGTTCAGCGGTTCGACCGTAACAGCGGGAAACGGCTGTGGCGCATCGACAGCGGGTTTGTGATTTCCGGCGGCGTCGGGGCGGGTGGTGGAGCAGCGTTGGTGGGCGGTGAGAAAGGTGAGGTCGCTGCCTACGAAGAAGGTGCGGGCCAGCTGCGCTGGAAGAGCAAAATGTCCAGCGAAGTGTTGAGTGCGCCGAATTTTGCAGACGGAGTCGTCGTTGTGCGCACCGGAGATGGTCGTATCGCGGGCTTGGATAGTCAGAATGGCAAGCGCTTATGGTTGTATGAGCGGGCGACACCGGCGCTGGTCGCGCGTAGCAATGCCGGGGTGACAATACGCAACGGCATCGTGTACGCAGGTTTTCCGGCAGGAAAATTGGCTGCTATCGGGCTGCACAATGGTGTCGTCGTGTGGGAAGCATCGGTTTCGCAGCCGCGCGGCAATACCGAACTGGAGCGCGTCAGCGACATCACCAGCCTTCCCATCGTGGATGATAGCCAAGTATGTGCGGTCGCTTTTCAGGGGCGTCTCGCTTGTTTCGATGCCGAACGCGGAGGATCGTTGTGGACGCGCGATCTTTCCAGCGACAAGGGCTTGACCATGTCGCGCAAATACCTGTTCTTGACCGACAGCGCAGGCGACGTATTGGCGCTCGACAAACTCAGTGGCAGCTCGTATTGGAAGAACGATCAAATGCACTTGCGCAAAACAACGGCTCCTTTAGCGTTGGATAATTATTTGGTGGTTGCAGATTTTGAAGGCTATCTGCACGCCTTGAACCGTGACGACGGCAGCTTTGTGGCACGCTTCAGAACAGATGGCAGCGCGATTCGCTCTGCCCCTGATGTTTCGGGCGACGGCTTCGTGGTGCAAACCAGCGATGGCGGCTTGTATTCCATCGTTATTCATTAAACATAATTTAAACTCATCATGCTACCCACACTGGTTTTAGTCGGTCGTCCCAATGTGGGTAAATCCACTCTGTTTAATCGCCTTACGCGTAGCCGCGATGCTCTCGTTGCCGACCAGCCGGGGCTGACTCGGGATCGCCATTACGGGCGCGGACGCATCGGCGAACGGCCTTTTCTGGTGGTGGATACGGGCGGCCTGGAGCCGGTTGCCAAAGAAGGCATCCTGCACGAGATGGCGAAGCAGACACGCCAGGCCATCGACGAAGCCGACCTCGTGTTGTTCCTCGTGGATGGACGCGAAGGCCTCACGCCGCAAGACCGCATCATCGCCACGCAATTGCGCAAAACCGGACGTCCTCTGATGCTGTTGGTGAACAAGGCGGAAGGCATGCAGCGTGCCCGCGTTACCAGTGATTTTTTTGAACTGGGCTTGGGCGAGCCGATTCCCATTTCATCGGCGCACGGCGACAATGTTGCGGAGATGATCGAGGTGGCGCTGGATGAATTGCCCGTGCGCGAAGAGGAGCCGGAAGTAAAATCCGACCATCCCAAGCTGGCCATTGTCGGACGCCCCAACGTGGGTAAATCGACGCTGGTGAATGCCATTCTCGGCGAAGAGCGCGTCATTGCTTTCGATCAACCCGGCACCACGCGCGACAGTATCTACATTGATTTCGAGCGCGGCGGCAAGCCGTACACCATCATCGACACGGCAGGTGTGCGCCGCCGTGGCAAGATCGACGAGGCCATCGAAAAATTCTCGGTGGTGAAAACATTGCAAGCCATAGAAGATGCTAACGTCGTGGTGTTGGTGGTGGATGCGAGCGATGAGATCACCGAACAGGATGCGCATTTGGCCGACTTTGTGCTGGAAGCCGGACGTGCCTTGGTGCTGGCAGTCAACAAATGGGACGGACTGGACGAATACAAACGCTCCACCGCCAAGCGCGACATCGACCGCAAATTGCATTTTTTGGACTTCGCCAAACATCACTTCATCTCGGCTTTGAATGGCAGCGGAGTGGACGCGGTGCTGAAGTCGGTGAACGAAGCCTATGCCGCCGCGATGACGAAACTGGCCACGCCGCAACTCACGCGCGTGTTGCTGGCCGCCGTCGAAAAACAACAGCCGCCGCGCGGCAGCATCTTCCGCCCCAAGATGCGTTATGCCCATCAGGGCGGCAGCAATCCGCCGCTCATCATTGTCCACGGCAGCGCCTTGGATAAAGTGCCGGACAGTTATAAGCGCTATCTGGAAAAGTGCTTCTGCGATGCCTTCAAGCTGCAAGGCACGCCGCTGCGCGTCGAATTCAAGGCCGGTAAAAATCCCTTCGCCGACAAGAAGCCGCGCCCGCTCACCGAGAGCGAACAGCGCGCCGCCCATCGTGCCCGTATTCGCGGGCGCAGACTGTACGGCTGACGCAGGGCTGGCATTTTTGGGCCAATTTGAATTGGCCCATGTTTCCCCTTCTATTCCCCTAAAGAAAATGAACTGCTTACCGTTAGAGTAGTGTCTGGCTGCACGCGTGTCGCTTACCCACAGGGGAAGCCGGTTCGTGGGCGATTTGTAACGCTGGGGTAATACAGTTTTGATAGCATTGAGGCGGGGTCGCTGCATGGTGCAGACGCCCCCACTTTAATGAATGGAGGAGTAAATGAAACATTTTTCACTGTTGTTGTCAGCATTGGTTTTATGTCTTAGCAGCGCTTGGGCGGTTGCAGGTAGTTGCGATGTCAATTACACGCGCACGGCGTGTCCGGGAAAAGAAGCCATCAGTTTCAAAAAGTGTGATGGTAAAGCATCGTGTGTCCATACCGCCACGACCGATACCGAGGAAGCCTGCCGCGTAAAAGCGGTTGCGTCCTGTGCCAATGACCGTCTGGATATTACCAAGAACAAGGTGATTACCGCGACGTTCAACGGCAAACCCGTCAAGAACAAAGCGGGTGGCGCGGATCATTGCGCGGATTATGCGGAACGCGCGGCCGAGTTCGATAAGTGCGGGATGTAATATAAAAATAAGCCGCCTTCGCGCCATGCTACGGTGACGCAAAGGGCGGTGTTTTTTGGGGGAGTGGACATGCTAAAAAATTTATCGCTAAATCAAAAAATCATTGCGGTGCAATGTATTTCTTTGCTGCTGCTGATCGGGACGTTGGCTTTGGCTGTTTTCGCAATGGCCGAGCTGTCCGCACGCAACAAGGAAATGGTTCTGAGCGAGAATGACACCGTTTCCGTGTTGATCCAGCTGGACAACATGAATTTCGCCGTTCTCAGAGAGACAAAGGCCGCCAAAGATGTTTGGCTGCGCGGCGCGGATGCCGATGAAAAAAATAAAGCCATTATGGAGTTTACCGACCAGCTCGATAATTTTCAAACCCATCAAACAATCGCGGAGGAAGCGTTGAATAAGGTGGTTAAAGTAGACCCCTCTTTGGCGGTTTTTTTGGATGAATTGAGAGAAATTACTCTGCAACATAAGGAGGTGACTGATAAATATGCAGCTCAAATCAAAGCGCATGTGAACGCTACCGATTCGGATAACAAGGTCAAGGGTCTGGGTAAAAAGCTGTTCAGGCAGTTGCAGAAAATGCGGAGCAACTTTGTGAAAGCGGTTGAAAAATTGAATGCGGAGGATATGGTCGATATCGACCAAGGGCTTAAAACCAGCCTCAAGCTTGTTGCGGGCGCGGCACTGTTTTTCATCGCGCTGCTCTTCGCGGTATCTACCCTGTTTGTACGCTCGGTTGCCCAACAATTGGGCGGCGATCCGCAAGATGTGCTGGCCGTGGTAAAAAATATGGCCTCCGGTAATCTGTTGCAGAACCCGGGCAAGAGACCCGTGGCCGACAGCGTGCTTGCGCATGTGTATGCCATGCAGGGCAGTCTGCGCGACATGATCGCTAAAGTGAAGGAACGCTCGCTTCATGTGGGCAACATGGCTCACGCTTTAGCGATTTCAGCGCAACAAATTTCGGCAAACGTCGATCACGAGTCTGCGGCCGTGAGCAGCATGGCTTCTTCGATCGAGCAGTTGAGCGCATCGACCTCACAAATCAGTGAGCAAGGCAACAATGCGGGGCGGATCGCCAGCCAGTCGCGCAATAACGCGGAAGAGGGCTCGCAAGTCATCAATAAAACGGTTTCGGGCTTGTTGGCTACCGCGCAAGAAATCGAAGGGGCCTCTGCCGAGGTGTCGCGCCTGGGCGATGATGCTTCGCGCATCAGCGACATCGTTAAGGTTATCCGGGAAATCGCCGATCAAACCAATCTGCTGGCGTTGAACGCCGCGATCGAAGCGGCTCGCGCCGGAGAACAAGGGCGCGGGTTCGCGGTGGTGGCGGACGAGGTGCGCAAGCTGGCGGAGCGTACCGCGAACGCGACTAACGAGATCAACCAGATGTCCTCCAAGATCGGTGAGGTCGCCAGCCACGCCTTGGACGGGATGGATAAAGTGGTTAAAACAACGCGCCAGGGTGTGTCCGATGCCGAGTCTGCCCAAGCGTCAATCTCTAACATTCAACTGAGTTTCACTGAAGTCGCCAATGTCATTAACGAAATTTCGGTTTCGCTGGGGGAGCAAAACTTGGCCGCAGCCGATTTGGCGCACAACACGGAGCGCGTTTCCTCGATGTCTGAGGCGAATGCGGTCGCCGCGCAAAAATTGTTTTGCCTGGCAAGTGAGCTGGAAGCCAAAGCTCAGGAAGTGCGTCAGTCGGTGGAGGTGTTTAGAGTGTAGTCCGCTGGCCGGATAGCGCGGGCAGACGGAAAAATGCTCTGCCCACGCCACGGTCTGAACCCGTTTTCTCCCGCTATTCGATACTTCCCGTTTTCTCTGAAGCACTATCATTCATCTCAAGTATTAACGAAAGTTGCCGTAACTCAAATCATGAGGGTTGGTCTGGCGATAGATGAGATAGGAGGCAGTCATGAAATTCCCATTTTTGTTTCTGTTGGCATTGGTATTGCTGGGCTCGTTGGTATTCTTGATGTTGGCGAGTGCGGTACTGGCTGAGTTGCAAGTGTTTGCGGATAAAAAGAGGGGTGTGAGGCGCTAAGGGAGTTGAAATTCCCTAAGCCGGACGAGCCGGAGCCAAACAGGGTTTCACGCGGAGGCGCGGAGACGCAGAGAAAAAACAAAGCGGGCTGGAAGCCTATATTCTCCGCGCCCCCCCCCGCGTCTCCGCGTGAGAAAATCTTGTCATGTTTTGACATCATTTGGCCAGTAAGTGACTAAAATACCCAATAAAAATTTCGTCACACAGCCCCCCATCCCCACCCCAAGCCAACTCTCCCCTTGAAGGGGGAGGCTAGGTGGGGGATGGGGTAATGTTGGAGGCGTGATTAACGCTATTTCAATAATTTCCAGCTCTCTAAGCAAGAGTTTGAATGCAAAGGATGCGGTTTCGGCTCTTCCGTATCGGCCTGTTTTCCAGTAGAGTGGACACCCGTTTAATCACAAAAAGAGCACACAGCTATGAGCGTAAAAGGGCAACAACTACAAGACCCGTTCCTGAATGTATTGCGCAAGGAACATGTTCAGGTCGCCATCTATCTCGTTAACGGCATCAAGCTGCAAGGCCAAGTCGAGTCCTTCGATCAATATGTGGTATTGCTAAAGAATACCGTCACCCAGATGGTTTATAAGCACGCCATTTCCACTATCGTCCCTGCACGCGCTGTCACTATTCCGTTCGACGCTGAGTAATGTCCCAGTCAACAACTGTCCCTAATACGGCGGTATTGGTGAGTCTTAATTTCGGCGCGCCGGACTACGCAGAAAGCCTGGAAGAATTAAAACTGTTGGCAGAGAGTGCCGGCGTGATTTGTGCCGCCCTGGTGGAGGGCAAGCGCCAGCGCCCGGACGCCTCCACGTTTGCGGGTAGCGGCAAGGTGGACGAGATCGCCGCCATCGTCGAAGAGCTGGAAGTGCCGCTGGTTATTTTCAATCATGATCTATCACCGGCACAGATGCGCAATCTCACCGCCAAGCTACAGGCGCGGGTGATCGACCGCACCATGCTAATCCTGGATATTTTCGCGCTGCGGGCGCAAAGCCATGAAGGAAAAGTACAGGTCGAACTGGCGCAGCTCAAATATCTTTCGACGCGGCTGGTCGGTATGAATATGGATATGGGACAGCAGAAATATGCGGTGGGCGCGCGCGGTCCGGGCGAGACGCAATTGGAGCTGGACAGACGCAAGCTGGATAGACGTGTGCATCTGCTGAATGAGCGTTTGAAGCAGCTCAAGCGTCACCGCGAGTTGCAGCGTAAAGCGCGCAACCGTTCCGATGTGTTGTCGATATCCATCGTCGGCTACACCAACGCGGGTAAATCCACGCTGTTCAATCGTCTGACCCATGCCAATGTGTATGCCGCGGACCAGTTGTTTGCCACGCTGGATACGACTTCGCGCAAACTATTTTTGGAAGGCGAAAGCAAGGTGCAGGTGATTTTGTCAGATACGGTGGGCTTTATTCGTCATCTGCCACATGGCTTGGTGGCGGCCTTTCGCAGCACGCTGGAAGAAACCACTCACGCCGATCTGTTGCTGCATGTGGTCGATATGAACAGCCCGGAGAGGCATGACCAAGTTGCCGAGGTGAATAAAGTACTGACTGAAATCGGTGCGCAGCACATCCGTCAGATTGTGGTGTATAACAAAATCGATTTGCAGGGTTTGGCGTCATCGGTGAAGCGCGATGAGTATGGTAATATCGTCGCCGTTCATTTGAGTGCAATAACGGGTGCGGGCTTGGATGAGTTGCGCGCGGCGTTGGTTGAAGTGCGTGATACGCCGGCAATATCCGCCCCGCCACAAGAGTGGCATCCTCTTAATAACAGTTAACTGAAGGTGAAAGCTTATGGGATTGAATGATCCGCAATGGGGTAACAAGAACGGCGGCGGCCCCCCCGATTTGGAAGAGGTGATGCGCAATCTGAATAAAAAGGTTGAGGCATTGTTTGGAAAACTAAGGGGCAAAGCGCCCAAGAACGGCGGCGACGGTAAATCACCCGGCGGGTTCGCTGGCGGAATCGGTTTGATCGTCATTATTGTCGCTCTGATCTGGGTTGCGAGTGGTTTCTATATCGTGGATGCCAGCCAACGCGGTGTCGTGCTGCGTTTCGGTAAATATCTCGAAGCGACCCAAGCGGGGCCGCGCTGGCATTTGCCCTATCCCATCGAAACGGTGGAGATTGTCAGCCTGAGTCAAGTGCGTACCGTGGAAGTGGGTTATCGCGAGAATGTGAAGAACAAGATGCTGAAGGAATCTCTGATGCTGACTGATGACGAAAATATCGTCGATATTCAATTCGCCGTGCAGTTTTTCTTGAAAGACCCCGCCGACTATCTGTTCAACAATCGTGCGCCGGACGAGAACGTGCGTCAGGCCGCCGAGACCGCTATTCGCGAAGTGGTGGGCAAGAGCAAGATGGACTTCGTGTTGTATGAAGGGCGCGAGCAAGTCGCCGCTGCAACGACCAAGTTGATTCAGGACATCCTTGACCGTTATAAGTCTGGCATCTTGGTGAGCAAGGTGACGATGCAAAATGCGCAACCTCCCGAGCAGGTGCAGGCCGCATTCGATGATGCGGTAAAAGCGGGGCAGGATCGTGAGCGTCAAAAGAACGAAGGTCAGGCATATGCGAATGATGTCGTGCCGAAAGCTAAAGGTGCTGCTGCGCGCTTGATGCAGGAAGCCGAAGGCTACAAGCAGCGCGTGATTGCGAACGCCGAAGGTGATGCCAGCCGTTTTAAGCAGATTTTGGTGGAATATGAGAAGGCGCCGCAAGTCACGCGCGAGCGTATGTACATCGACATGATGCAGCAGATCATGACCAGCAGCAGCAAGGTGTTGGTGGATCAAAAGAGCGGTAACGGCAGCTTGCTGTATCTGCCTTTGGATAAGCTGATCCAAAGCACGAACGCGGGTGCGGCAAACGAAGCGCAGGCTGCCGCAGGCAGACCGGCGAATAATGCCGAGCAAGTTGCTCCGCAAGCGGCGGCACTCAATGAATCAGTTATACCGTCCGGGCGGGAACCGTTACGCAGCCGAGACAGGGAGGCACGTTAATGAAAGCGAATATTGGAAATCTGTTGGTGGGCATCATCGTCGTGCTGGTTTTGTTGAGCATGAGTGCCTTTGTTGTCGATCAGCGCCAGATGGCGATTGTGTTCCAGTTGGGTGAGGTGGTGAGCGAAAAGACGACTCCGGGCTTGTATTTCAAACTGCCGCTGGTGCAGAACGTGCGTTTCTTCGATTCGCGCATTCTGACCCTGGATAGTGATGATCCCGAGCGTTTCATCACCGCAGAGAAGAAAAACGTGCTGGTGGATTCCTTCGTCAAATGGCGCATCGCCGATGTGAAGCAGTATTACATCAGCGTGGGCGGGGACGAGATGCGCGCGCAGACGCGTTTGACGCAAACGGTGAATGCGGCACTGCGCGAAGAGTTCGGCAAGCGCACAATTGATGAGGTGGTGTCCGGCAAGCGCGAAGAGTTGATGCGTGTGGTGCAGGAAAAAACCGATGTGGATGCGCGCAAGATCGGCGTGGAAGTGCTGGACGTGCGCATCAAGCGTGTGGATTTTCCGATGGAAATTAGCGAATCGGTTTATCGCCGCATGGATGCGGAGCGCAAGCGTGTAGCCAACGAGCTGCGTGCTACGGGAAATGCGGACAGCGAAAAAATTCGCGCCGATGCCGACAAGCAGCGTGAAGTGACGTTGGCCGAAGCTTATCGCGATGCGCAGAAACTCAAGGGGGAGGGGGATGCCAAGGCCGCATCTCTGTACGCATCGGCGTTCGGTCGGAACTCGGAATTTTTCGCGTTTTACCGCAGCATGGAAGCGTATAAACAGACCTTCAAGAACAAGAGCGACGTGATGGTGCTGGACCCCAGTTCTTCTTTCTTCAAATACCTGAAGAGCCCGAACAAAGGTGGCAAGTAGTTTTGAACCTTGCTGTTTATTAGCGCAGAACAGTTCCTTCCCCCTTGCAGGGGGAAGGTTACACCCGCAAGGAGTAGGCCGTGGTTGTAAGGGGCATTCGCCCCAACAACACACGCTCGGATGGGGGTTGACTCGATGAAATGGCAACGTTTCTACCCCCTCCCTAGCCCTCCCCCTGCAAGGGGGAAGGGACATTGGGGCTATGTTGTTTGTGTGGAAATGGAATAAGAATGCCGAATTGGTTGTTGCCGGAAAATATACAGGACATGTTGCCGGACGAAGCGTGGCGCATCGAAGGCATGCGCCGCGATGTGCTGGAGTTGCTGCGTTTGTCCGGTTATCAGTTGGTCTCCCCCCCGTTGCTCGAATACGTCGAGTCGTTGCTTATCAACGACAGCGCGGATATGGATCTGCGCAGCTTTAAGTTGGTGGATCAACTTAGTGGACGTACCTTGGCATTGCGTGCCGACATCACCCCGCAAGTGGCGCGTATCGACGCGCATCTGCTCAACCGTAAGGGTGTGACGCGTTTGAGCTATGCGGGTAGCGTGTTGCATACCCAGCCATCGGGTCTGATGCGTACCCGTGAGCCGCTGCAAATCGGCGCCGAGCTGTACGGGCACAGCGGTCTGGAAAGCGATCTGGAAGTGCAGCGACTGATGTTGCAGTCCTTGGCACTGCTTGGCATTCAGGGCGTGCATCTCGACCTCGGACATGTCGCTGTTTTTAGGGCTTTGGTGAAGGACGCTGCAATCGATGGCGAGTTGGAAGCGGCTTTGTTCAATGCCCTGCAAAGCAAGGATGTGCCGAGTTTGAAGGGTTTGGTTGCCGGCTTGCATCGGGATGTGCAGGCAGCGCTGCTGGCACTGCCGGAGTTGTATGGCGGAGTCGAGGTGTTGCAACGTGCGCGCCAAGTCTTGCCCAGAAGCACTCATGCCGCACTCGAAGAACTGGAATGCGCAGCGTCGCAATTGCAGCCCTTGGCACAGCATATCGGTATCGATCTGGCCGAGCTGCGCGGCTACCACTATCACAGCGGCATGGTGTTCGCGGCGTATCACGCGGGCAGTCACGATGCTATCGCAGTCGGCGGACGTTACGACGATGTGGGCAAGAGTTTTGGACGCGCCCGTCCGGCCACCGGATTCAGCATGGACTTGCGCCAATTGCACGGATTGCTGAGCAAGCAAGCCATGCCCAAAGGCATCCTTGCACCTTACCGAAGCGATGCTGCATTGGAGGCGGCGATTGCGCAATTGCGGCAACAGGGACACATGGTAGTAGTCGACTTGCTGGGGAGCCCGGCACATCATGCCGAACTGGATTGTGACCGTGAGCTGGTATCGCGCAATGGTGCGTGGGTCGTCGTCGAGATTTAAATTTGGTTGGGTAGAGTGGGCACGTAGTGCCCACGCGGAAAAACGGTGGGCAAAATTTACCCACCCTACGATAGGAATGAGCATGTTTAAAAACGTGGTGGTGATCGGTACGCAATGGGGTGACGAAGGTAAGGGCAAGATCGTCGATTGGCTAACCGATCACTCGCAAGGTGTGGTACGTTTTCAGGGCGGACACAATGCCGGACATACGCTGGTCATCAACGGTGAAAAGACCGTCTTGCATTTGATCCCCTCCGGCATATTGCGCGAACATGTGATGTGCTATATCGGCAACGGTGTGGTGCTTTCTCCTGCCGCGCTGCTCAAGGAAATGGATCAGTTGGCGGCGGCTGGCATCAAGGTGTATGAGCGTCTGCGTATCTCCGAAGCTTGTCCGTTGATCCTGCCGTATCACGAGGCGGTAGATAAGGCGCGCGAAATCGCCAAGGGCGCAGGCAAGATCGGCACCACCGGACGCGGCATCGGCCCGGCGTATGAAGACAAGGTGGCACGCCGCGCGATACGCCTGCAAGACCTGTTTTTCCGCGAACGTTTCGCTGCCAAGCTGGGCGAGGTTCTGGATTTCCACAATTTCGTATTGAAGAACTATTTCAATGCGCCCACCGTCGATTTTCAAAAGACGCTGGACGAGGCATTGGCGTTGGCCGAGCGTATCAAGCCGTTGGTGATGGATGTGCCGCGCGCGCTGTACGAAGCGAACAAGGCCGGACAGAATCTATTGTTTGAAGGTGCGCAAGGGACATTGCTGGACATCGACCACGGTACTTACCCGTTCGTCACGTCGAGCAACTGTATTTCCGGTGCGGCCTGTGCCGGAGCGGGTGTCGGCCCGCAGACGCTGCATTATGTTTTGGGTATCACCAAGGCCTATACCACGCGGGTCGGCTCAGGGCCTTTCCCGACCGAGCTCTACGATGCGGTAGAGAAGCAAGATCCGCTCGGCAAGCATCTCGCGGACAAGGGGCATGAGTTCGGCTCTACCACCGGACGTGCGCGTCGTTGCGGATGGTTCGATGCCGCAGCGCTCAAGCGTTCCATTCAGATTAACGGTGTGTCGGGTCTGTGTGTGACCAAATTGGATGTAATGGATGGCATGGAAACGGTGCGTATCGGCGTGGGATACAACATCAACGGCCAGTACAGCGACATCCTTCCCGTTGGTGCCGAGTCACTGCTTGGATGCGAGCCCGTGTATGAAGACATGCCGGGCTGGAGCGGCAGCACGGTAGGCGTAAAAAACTACGACGACTTGCCATTACAGGCCAGAAATTATCTGCAACGCATCGCGCAAATTTGCGAAGTGCCGGTCGATATGGTCTCGACAGGGCCCGATCGCGATGAAACGATCGTGTTGCGTCATCCGTTCGAGTGACCTTGCCCCGTCAAAACGTATTTCTTAACTGGGAATAAAACTCAAGTTAAGGAGACGTAAAAATGACAGCGGCTACTTTGAACGTCAGCGGCGCAAACATTCCGCTCCGACAGAGCCGCCAAGCAAGCGCCTTAAGGATACCGCCCTGCTGCTTCACATCAAGGCTGTGCAGGCTGCCCGCAAAGGCGAATATGGCTGGCCGCGAGTCTGGCGAGAACTTCAAGCCAATGGAATGGGGGTTTGGAAAGAACGGGTTCGGCGGCTCATGCAAGAACACGGCATCACAGCCCGTGGCCAATGTAAATTCGTCGTGACCACCGACAGAAAACATAAGCTGCCGATCGCGCCGAACTTGCCCAGCCGCAACTTCTAAGCGGATGTGCCTGCCCTTTTGGCCTTTTTTAAGCGCGAGCCAAGTCTTATGCTTGAACAGCGAAACGAGAGCATCATCGCACGCAAATCCAACTCTACATGCCAGCGGTTTTTGTAGAGTGTGCCCAACGAGGCTTTCGGGTTTAAGTAAGTGCCATTCAGACCTGACTCCGTTGTTCCCTGGTAAAAATAAGTCCAGAAAACCTGACAAGCGCAAGGTTTCTGGTTTTTTATGTCTATACTATCCATGCCGCGCTATTATCGTCGGGTTGTTTGGCAGTTTGTGCTGGAGCGGTAAGCGTTAGGCGGGAGAGGCAATGATTAAAGCTGTTTTGATAATGTTTCTGCTGGTCGTGATTGCTGGTTGCGGATGCCTACATCATGGCAAGGGCGATTGTCAGAAGGATTGTCGAGCTGCTAATGACGGAGCTGCGCCATAGGAAGCTGTCGGTAAGGGACGAGCGATAGAGTTTTATAGGCTCGACGATCACATTGCTAATGTACGGACGCGAGAAATGGAGCGCCACTTGAAGATATTTATTTTGACCATCATTTTTTTAGTCGCAACTTCTGGGTATGCGGAAGAGTATGTTCAGCTTGAGGATGATAATTCCTCTGTTTCTGCACAAGAGTTGGCAACGGAGCAATGGATGAAAATGAGGCAGCAGCCGGATTTAACGGAGACGTCGGGAACGGAGAGAAGTTCGGGGCTAATTAGAAAAACAGCGACTTCAAAAGTGAAAGCGTTGCCGAAATCGAAAACATCGAAAAATGTGAAGAGCTCTAATAAAAAAGAGAGTCTGGGCGATGCAGGTAAGGCTCCGGGTGAGACCGATAAAGCTCTAAGTGAGACCGATAAAGCAAAAAGTCCGGAGGATGCGGGTAAAGCCAAAGCTCCTGAGGGAGCAAGCAAGGCAAAGGCTCCAGAGGGGGCAAGTAAAATAAAGAGTTCAGCCGGAGCGGGCAAAAAAAAGAATCTGGACGAGACAAGTAAGCCAAAAGATTAACTCAATAAAATCGGCGCGCATAAACAACCCGCCATATAGAGTCGGGCGGGAAGATGGACGAAAAAGGACGCAACGCATACAATGCGCACCATTGCACCGGATTGAATAGCCTCCCCCAGAGCAGCATGCAGCAATTTATGTTTCAAAATCGAATTTAACAGAATTCACTTAAACAGTAAGTTGGCGCAACTATTCGATTGCAGCTGCGCCACTGGTTTTTTTGCGGCTATGCCGCATTTTCTTTTGATAGAGTCTCTAAAAAATATGCCAATCATCACCTTGCCGGATGGCTCACAACGCAGTTTTTCCAACCCGGTTACTGTGGCGGAGGTTGCGCAGAGCATCGGCGCCGGTCTCGCACGCGCAGCCTTGGCTGGCAAGGTGGACGGGCAGTTAGTCGATACCAGCCATCTCATCTCTACCGATGCGGCGCTGGCGATCCTCACCGACAAAGATGCTGACGGTCTCGATTTGATACGTCATTCAACGGCGCACTTGCTGGCTTATGCGGTGAAGGAGTTGTTCCCTGAAGCGCAAGTGACTATCGGCCCGATGATCGAGAACGGTTTCTATTACGACTTCGCCTATTCGCGTCCGTTCACGCCGGAGGACTTGGCTGCCATCGAGAAGCGTATGGCGGAGTTGGTAAAGCTCGATTTGCCGATAACGCGCCGCGTGTTGCCGCGTGACGAGGCGGTGGCGTATTTCAAATCTATAGGCGAAAAGTACAAGGCCGAGATCATCGAGTCCATTCCCGCCGATCAGGATGTGTCGCTGTATAGCGAGGGTGAGTTCACCGATCTGTGCCGCGGTCCGCATGTGCCTTCAACGGGCAAGCTCAAGGTGTTCAAGCTGATGAAGGTGGCCGGTGCGTATTGGCGCGGCGACTCCAAGAACGAGATGCTGCAACGCATCTACGGTACGGCTTGGGCGAAGAAGGAAGACCTTGATGCGTATTTGATGCGTTTGGAAGAGGCGGAGAAGCGCGACCACCGCAAGCTGGGCAAGCAACTCGATTTGTTCCACATGCAGGACGAAGCGCCGGGTATGGTGTTCTGGCACCCCAAGGGTTGGGCGATGTGGCAGGTGATCGAGCAGTACATGCGCCGTGTTTATCTGGACAACGGCTATCAGGAGATTCGCTGCCCACAGATTATCGACCGTGTGTTGTGGGAGAAATCCGGCCACTGGGAGCACTACAAGGCCAACATGTTCACCACCGAGTCGGAGAAACACGACTACGCCATCAAACCGATGAACTGTCCCGGCCACGTGCAAGTGTTCAACGCCGATTTGCGTTCGTATCGCGAGTTGCCGCTGCGCTACGGCGAGTTCGGTTCATGCCACCGCAACGAGCCGTCCGGCGGCTTGCATGGCCTGATGCGCGTGCGCGGTTTCGTGCAGGACGATGGTCATATTTTCTGTACTGAAGAGCAGATCGAATCCGAAGTGACGGCGTTCAATGCGCTGGTGCTGAAGGTGTACAAGGATTTCGGTTTCCACGATGTGGTGGTGAAGTTGGCATTGCGCCCTGAAGGTCGCGTGGGTTCCGACGACATCTGGGATAAGTCCGAGAACGCTTTGCGCGCCGCGTTGCGCGCTTCCGGGATGACATGGGAAGAGTTGCCGGGCGAGGGCGCGTTCTACGGTCCGAAGATCGAGTTTCACATCAAGGACGCCATCGGACGCTCCTGGCAATGCGGTACGATTCAAGTGGACTTCTCCATGCCGGGGCGCTTGGGTGCCGAGTTTGTGGATGAAGACAATACCCGCAAGGTGCCGGTGATGTTGCACCGTGCGATCTTGGGTTCGCTGGAGCGTTTCATCGGCATTCTGGTGGAAAACCATGCCGGAGCTTTCCCGCTGTGGCTGGCACCGGTGCAGATGGTGGTGATGAATATCTCGCAAGCGCAGGAGGCCTATTCCGGGAAAGTGACCGAGACTTTGCGTGCAGCAGGCTTCCGCGTGCAATCGGATTTGCGCAACGAGAAGATTACCTATAAAATACGAGAACATAGCTTGCAGAAATTACCTTACCAACTGATTATCGGGGATAAGGAGATGGCAGCAAGTCTCGTGGCCGTGCGTAACCGTCAAGGTGAAGACCTTGGGCAGATGTCGGTGGAGGCGCTGGTTGAGCGCTTGAGAGCCGAGCTGTAACGGGCGCACGGTTTAATTTTTTAAATGGAGAAATTGCAATAGCACAAGATAAAGCACAGCGCATGAACGAGCAGATTACGGCACCCCAGGTGCGGCTCATAGGCGCGGAAGGAGAACAGCTCGGTGTCGTGGCAGTTGCGGAAGCACTGCGTTTGGCGGATGAGGCGGAATTGGATTTGGTGGAAATCGCACCGTTGGCGGAACCGCCAGTTTGCCGGATCATGGATATTGGCAAATTCAAATATGCGGAAGCCAAAAAACAACATGAAGCCAAGCTTAAGCAGAAGCAAGTTCAGATCAAGGAAGTCAAGTTCCGGCCTGGTACTGATGACGGGGACTACAACATCAAGTTGCGTAACCTGATCAAGTTTTTGGCCGATGGCGACAAAACCAAGATCACCTTGCGCTTCCGTGGACGCGAGATCGCTCACCAGCAGATCGGGATGCAATTGCTGGAGCGCGTGAAGCAGGATTTGATGGAGCACGGTGTGATTGAGCAATTTCCCAAGATGGAAGGGCGTCAGATGGTGATGGTGCTCAGCCCCAAGAAGAAGTAGTTTGGTAGGTCGGGTTTTAACCCGACAAGAATTATAGTTAACGCTGCGTCAAATTAAGGGGGCTGGCTGATGCAGTGTAGTAGTAATCAGTCCCGTACAAGTGGTTCCGGGTTTTCAAGTGTTTCTGTCAGAAACCTCCCGGCGTCATCAAATAAAAGGAGTTGTCATGCCAAAAATGAAAACAAAAAGCGGTGCAAAAAAACGCTTTATTGTTCGTGCCGGCGGAAGCATCAAGCGTTCGCAAGCCTTCAAACGTCACATTTTGACCAAGAAGACTACCAAGACCAAACGTCAGTTGCGTGGTACGACTGAAGTTCACGCATCCAACAAGGCGTCTGTTCGCGCCATGATGCCCTACGCTTAAGGAGTATAGAGAATGCCAAGAGTAAAACGTGGTGTAACGGCGCGCGCGCGCCATAAAAAGGTTTTAGCCCTCGCTAAAGGTTATCGCGGTCGCCGCAAGAACGTCTATCGCATCGCTAAAGAAGCGGTAATGAAGGCGGGACAATATGCTTACCGTGACCGTCGTCAAAGGAAGCGTCAGTTCCGCACTCTGTGGATTGCACGTATCAATGCGGCTGCACGTGAGATGGGCCTGCCTTACAGCGTGTTCATGAACGGCTTGAAGAAAGCTTCGATTGAGATCGACCGCAAGGTATTGGCCGATCTGGCCGTGTTCGACAAAGCTGCTTTTGCGCAAATTTTTGCACAAGCCAAAGCCAGCCTCGGCGCGTAATTTGTAAGTAGTGTAAAAAAGGAGGCGAGAGCCTCCTTTTTTTGTTTTAACCCCTCCCAACCTCCCCTTGTCAGGGGCGGGGAATGTAAAGCGATGCAAGAACTACAAATAATTCTCGATGACGCGCTAAAAAGCTTCGCTGCCACGGAAGATGCAGCCGAGTTGGAAAATGCCAAGGCGCGTTATCTCGGCAAGGAAGGCAGTCTGACCGGACTGCTGAAAGGTTTGGGCAAGCTCTCTGCGGAAGAGCGTCCGGCGGCAGGCGCGCGCATCAACCAAGTGAAACAGCAGATCGAGGCCGCGCTGCAAGCGCGCCGCGATGCTATTCAGCAACAAGCACTGAACCTCAAGCTGGCGGCGGAATCGCTAGACGTGACGCTGCCGGGACGCGGTGCCGGTGTGGGCGGATTGCATCCGGTCACGCGCACGCTGGAGCGCATTGAAGCGCTGTTCCATTCCATCGGCTACGCCGTGGCAGAAGGCCCTGAGATCGAAAACGATTTCTACAACTTCACCGCGCTGAATATTCCGGAAGATCATCCTGCGCGTGCCATGCACGACACTTTCTACATCGACGAACAGCATGTGCTGCGCACGCACACTTCGCCGATCCAGATCCGTTACATGCAAGCGCATGTGGAAAAGTATAAGCACCTGCAAAGCATGCCGGACATTCGCATCATCGCGCCGGGCCGCGTCTACCGTGTGGATTCCGATGCCACCCATTCGCCGATGTTCCATCAGGTCGAAGGCTTGTGGGTCGGCGAGCGCGTGAGCTTTGCCGATCTCAAAGGCGTGATCGCCGATTTCCTGCAAAACTATTTTGAGACGGCAGACATGCAAGTGCGCTTCCGTCCTTCGTTCTTCCCGTTCACCGAACCGTCAGCAGAGATGGATATGAGCTGGAAAGGCGGCTGGCTGGAAATCGGCGGTTGCGGCATGGTGCATCCGAACGTGCTCAAGCATGTCGGCATCGACAGCGAAAAATATATCGGCTTCGCCTTCGGTATGGGCGTGGAGCGCTTGGCCATGCTGCGTTATGGTGTGAACGATCTGCGTCTGTTTTTTGAGAACGACGTGCAATTCCTGAAACAATTTTCCTGATCCGCTATGAAATTTTCCGAATCCTGGTTGCGTACTCTGGCGAACCCGTCGCTGTCTAGCGAGGCGTTGTCGCACCTGTTGACTATGGCAGGGCTGGAAGTCGAAGAGATGGTGGGCGTTGCGCCCGCGTTCGACAAAGTGGTGGTGGCTCAAGTGTTGAGCAAAGAAAAACATCCCGATGCAGATCGTTTGAATCTGCTCAGCGTGGATGTCGGTCTGGCTGAACCGTTGGCTATCGTGTGCGGTGCGCAGAACGTGACCGTGGGCATGAAAGCCCCTTGTGCGCTGGTCGGCGCAAAGTTGCCCGGCATCGAAATCAAACAAGCCAAAGTGCGCGGCATCGCCTCGTTCGGCATGATGTGTTCGTCCAAAGAACTCGGCTTGGCGGAAGAGAGCAGCGGTCTGCTGGAGTTGGCAGACGATGCAATTGTGGGGCAGAGCATCCGCGCGCATCTCGATCTCGATGACCATCTGCTTACGCTTAAGCTCACACCTAATCGTTGCGATTGTCTATCCTTGAATGGTATCGCCCGCGAAGTGGCAGGATTGACTGGTTCAGCGTTGCAAGCCATTCCGGCAGCTTCTTTCAAACAAACTGGCACGCAGAGTCGCAAGGTCACCGTGACCGCATCCGCTGCATGTCCGCGTTATAGCGGACGCGTGATCTCCGGCGTGAGCGCCAAGGCGGCAACGCCTGCTTGGATGGCGCAACGCTTGGAGCGTTGCGGTCTGCGCAGTATCAGCGCGCTGGTGGATGTGACCAACTACGTGCTGCTCGAATTGGGACAGCCGCTGCATGCTTTTGATCAAAGTAAGTTAAGCGGCGACATCGAAGTGCGTTTCGCGCGTGTCGGAGAAAAGCTGAAGTTGCTGAACGAGCAGGTAGTGGATTTGCAGGAAGACATGCTGGTGATCGCCGATGCCAAGGGTGTTGTTGCACTCGCCGGTGTGATGGGTGGTGCGGATAGCGCGGTGGACGATGCGACCACCGACATCTTCCTTGAGAGCGCGTTCTTTGCACCGGGTGTGATCGTCGGCAAATCGCGCCGCCTTGGTTTTGCTTCCGACTCGTCTTATCGTTTCGAGCGCGGTGTGGATTTCGCATCCACGCAAGTTGCATTGGATCGCGCCACGCAATTGATCCTCGACATCTGCGGCGGACAAGCGGGCGCCGTGACGGAAGTGCAAAGCGCATTGCCAGTGCGTCATGCGGTGAAGCTGCGCACCTCGCGTGTACTGCGCGTGTTGGGTGTTGCATTGGCGGCGGATGAAATCGCGCGGATACTGGCTTGCTTGGGCATGGTGTTCCAGCAGCAGGGAGACGAGTTCTCGGTAACGCCACCCAGCTATCGTTTCGACATCGCTATCGAAGAAGACCTGATCGAAGAAATCGCACGCGTACACGGCTACGAAAGAATTCAGCCGGCACCGATACAAGCGCGCATGAGTATCTTGCCGCAGGCCGGGGCGCAACGTCCGTTGGCGAAACTGCGTCAGGCCATGGTGCTACGCGATTATCAGGAAGCGATCAATTACGCTTTTGTCGAAGCGGCGTGGGAGCGTGATTTATGCGGCAATGCCGCGCCCATCGCATTGAAGAATCCCATCGCCAGCCAGATGAGCGTGATGCGCAGCAGCTTGCTGGGCGGCTTGCTCGGCGCGTTGCGTACCAACCTCGCACGCAAGCAGCCGCGCGTGCGCCTGTTCGAGGTGGGCGGCTGCTTTGCCGCCGAGGCGGGCAGCTATGTGCAGCATGAGCGTCTGGCCGGATTGGCCTATGGCTCGGTCTTGTCCGAACAGTGGGGAGCCGCCGCGCGCAACGTGGATTTCTACGACGTCAAGGGTGATGTTGAAGCTTTGTTCGCGCCGCGCAGCTTGAGTTTTGCAGCGGCGGTACATTCGGCTTCGCATCCGGGGCGTTCCGCACGCATCCTGTTGGATGGTAAAGCCATCGGCTGGATCGGCGAATTGCATCCGCAATGGCAGCAACAATACGACTTGCCGCAGTCGGTGGTATGGTTTGAGGTCGAGTTGGCCGCGTTGATGGCGGATCGTGTGCCATCGGCCAGTGAAGTCTCAAAGTTGCCGCCGGTGCGCCGCGATCTGGCCGTGGTGGTCGATGAACAGGTGACTGTGCAAAGTCTGTTGACTGCATTGCAGGGCGACAAAGCGCCGTTTGTGGTGGAGTTGGGATTGTTCGATGTGTATCGCGGCAAAGGCGTAGAGGAAGGTAAAAAAAGCCTTGCTTTCCGCGTGTTATTGCAAGATACTCAAAAAACTTTGAATGAAATCGAGATTGACCAAAGCATCGCGCGGCTGGTGGCAGTGTTGCAGCAACATGGCGCGCAAATGCGGGTTTAAGAGGAAGAAATGACGACATTAACAAAAGCAGAGTTGGCCGACTTGTTGTTTGAAAAAGTAGGCTTGAATAAACGCGAAGCCAAAGACATGGTGGAAGCGTTCTTTGAAGAAATACGTATGCAGCTCGAAGCGGGCGAAACCGTCAAGCTGTCCGGTTTTGGTAATTTTCAATTGCGCGACAAGCCGCAACGCCCGGGCCGCAATCCGAAGACAGGCGAAGAAATTCCCATCACTGCGCGCCGCGTGGTTACATTCCATCCCAGCCAGAAGCTCAAGAGCATGGTAGAGAAGACCTATCATGGAACAGCACGTACCTAATTCAGCGTTGCCGCCGATCCCCGCTAAGCGTTACTTCACCATCGGTGAAGTGAGCGAGCTGTGCGGCGTCAAGGCGCACGTCTTGCGTTACTGGGAACAGGAATTTACTCAGCTCAAGCCGGTTAAACGCGGCGGTAATCGCCGTTATTACCAGCACCATGAAGTATTACTCATCCGCCGCATCCGCCAGTTGCTTTATGAAGATGGGTTCACCATCAGCGGCGCGCGCAGCCGTCTGGATCAGCAAGTCACCAAGCAGGTGGAAACAGCACCCGTGGTGAGCAAGGCAGCTTTCAACGTCAACGAACTGCGTCGCGATATCCACGAGGTGCTCGCCTTGTTGCAAGCGTGATGTTGTGCGGAGAGATTGTTCCTAAAATTTCTTCAAGGAATATTTCGCTCTGCTATAATCCGCGCCCTCGGGGCGTAGCGCAGCCTGGTAGCGTACTAGTCTGGGGGACTAGTGGTCGCAGGTTCAAATCCTGTCGCCCCGACCAGAATTATTTCTCCCCGTTTTCTCTCCTGATTTTATTGAAAATCCTTAGTTCAGATGCGTATTCTGCTTAGTAACGATGATGGTTATTTCGCACCGGGGCTAGCCTGTCTGGCGACGCATCTGTCCGCAATCGCCGATATCGTTGTGGTGGCACCGGAGCGCGACCGTAGCGGTGCGAGCAATTCCCTTACGCTTGATCGTCCTCTTAATCTGCGCCGTGCCGCGAGCGGCTTTTATTATGTGAATGGCACGCCTACCGATTGCGTGCATTTGGCGGTCACAGGCATGCTGGACTATCAGCCGGACATGGTTATCTCCGGCATCAATTCCGGTGCCAACATGGGCGACGATACGATCTACTCCGGCACGGTCGCTGCGGCCACCGAAGGCTTTTTGCTGGGCATCCCCGCCATTGCCGTTTCGCTGGCAGGGCATGATCTGGAGCATTACGAAACGGCCGCACGCGTGGTGGTTGATCTGGTGCATCGTTTTGAAAAGAATATTCATACCGCGCCCTGGCTGCTCAATGTGAATGTGCCGGATATCGTTCACGAGCAACTGCAAGGGATCGAGGTGACCCGCTTGGGCAAGCGCCACAAAGCCGAGCCTGTTGTTAAAGCGAATAATCCGCACGGGCAGACCGTGTATTGGGTAGGAGCGGCGGGTAAGGCGCAGGATGCGGGAGAGGGCACGGATTTTTGCGCGATTGCGAATCGCCGCGTGTCGGTCACGCCGTTGCAGGTCGACCTCACACAATACACGCAACTAGACGCAGTGCGGGCATGGATGGGGGCTGCTGTATGAACGTCCGTCACGCAGGCATCGGCATGACTTCGCCGCGTACCCGTGGGCGTATGATCGAGCGTTTGCGCAACCAGGGTATCCGGGACGAAGTGGTATTGGCCGCGATGAATGCTATTCCGCGCCACATTTTTGTCGATGAAGCCTTGGCTAGTCGCGCTTACGACGACGTGTCATTACCTATCGGTCACGCGCAAACCATTTCTCAACCGTACATCGTGGCGCGCATGATAGAGATGCTGCGCAACGGCGGGCAATTGAATCGCGTATTGGAGATCGGTACCGGCTGCGGTTATCAGGCTGCGGTGCTGGGGCAGGTGGCACGCGAAGTCTATTCCGTGGAGCGTATCCAGCCTTTATATAAACGTGCGCTGAATTCGCTGAAAGAATTGCAGGCGAAAAATGTGGTGTTGAGTTATGCCGATGGCACGATGGGACGCCCCGAGATTGCGCCGTTCGACGGTATCATCATGGCGGCAGCCGCGACGCATGTGCCACAGGCACTGTTGGAGCAGCTTGCGGTAGGCGGTAGAATGGTGTTGCCGCTGGGCGCGCAAGAACAATTTTTGACTCTGATCGAGCGCGACGAAAATGGATTCACCGAAAGCCGTTTGGAAGCGGTGAATTTCGTGCCTATATTGACGGGAAAAACATGATAGTTCCAGATGTGAAAAGCAGGTCAATCGCTAAGCAAATTGCGCTATGGTCGTTGCTGGCAACTGCGGCCATCGTTGTCGCAGGGTGTAAAACGCACACTAGTCGGCGCGCCCCCATTGTGGAGTACGGCGTGGAAATAAGAAAGCCTGCGTCAACTGCTGCTGTGCAAGCAAAGAGAGTCGTTGCACCTAGCGGGGCGAGTTATGTGGTGCAAAAAGGCGACACGATGTACAGCATCGCCTTCATCAACGGTGTTGAAGTTCGCGATGTGGCCGAGTTGAACAACATCGATGATCCCAGCGCGATACAGATCGGGCAGCAATTAAGCATTCCCGCTCCCCGCGCAATAAAAATTGCCGAGAAAAGACTTCCGGCTCCGCAAGCGGCGACTCCGCCTGGAGGGATAAAGTCTCAGCCCAAAGCGGGCAAGATCCCTTATTCCGCCACTGCGCTCGCGCAGGCAGAGAAGATGCAGGAAGATGGCGCGCCCGCAAAGAGCGAAGTCGCGGCAGCGAAGGATGCGGATGACGACGAGGAAGATCTGGAATGGGGCATGCCGTCGAGTGGCAAAGTGATCGCCGAGTTTTCTGAAAGCGCCAACCGCAAAGGGGTGGATATTGCGGGCAAGCAAGGGCAAGCCGTGGTGGCTAGCGCCCCAGGCAAAGTGGTGTACAGCGGCAGCGGCTTACGCGGATATGGCAAACTAGTCATCATCAAACACAACAAGACCTTCCTCAGCGCCTATGCCCACAACGATCAGGTGCTGGTCAAAGAAGGGCAGAGCGTGACCAAAGGGCAGAAGATCGCCGAGATGGGCAGCACCGACTCGGATCAGGTCAAGCTGCACTTCGAGATACGCAAATTCGGCAAGCCGGTCGATCCGGCGCAATATCTGCCGCTGATAAAGTCTTGAGAACGGTGTGGATGAAAGCAATCTCAAGGTAACAGAACACAGCCGCGATGCGGCGGGATTGCATTACGTCTATCCCGTCATCTCGCGCCGCGCAGGCGGCGTCTCCGTGGGCATCAATCTCAACACCAACAATGCCTGCAACTGGCGTTGTATTTATTGCCAAGTGCCCGATCTCAAGCTCGGCATGGCTCCCCCTGTCGATCTCCCGCTGCTGGAAAAAGAATTACGCGGCTTTTTGCATGAATTGTTGCACGGCGATTTCATGTCTACCCGCGTGCCGGAAGATGCACGGCGCATCAACGACATCGCGCTTTCCGGCAACGGTGAGCCGACCAGTGCGGCAGAGTTTGTTCAGGTGATCGAATTGATCGGCGTGCTCAAACAAGAGCTAGCCTTACCCGAGCCTATCAAGCTGGTGCTCATCACCAATGGCAGCCTTGTGTATCGTGAAAACGTGCAACAGGGATTGCGCCTGATGGCGCAGTTGAATGGCGAGGTGTGGTTCAAACTGGACCGGGCCAGCGAGCAGGGCATGGTGCGCATCAACGACACGCGCACCACGATGGACAAAGTGCGCGACAACCTGATAGCTGCCATCGCCTGTTGCCCCAACACCTGGTTGCAAACCTGCTGGTTCGCGCTGGACGGCAAGGTGCCGGATAAACAGGATGAAGACGACTATCTGGACTTTCTGGATGCGCTGTTGCAGCAGGAAGTCAGGCCGCAAGGCGTGTTGCTATATGGCATCGCACGCGCCTCCATGCAGCCGGAAGCGTCGCGTTTGGGCGCGCTTGCGTTCGGGCAGATAGAGGCCTTTGCCAAGCGCATTCGCGAGCTAGGTGTGACGGTAAGGATTGCGGAATAAGATCATCATGAGTTCACCAACGCAGTATTGAAGCCGGCATCATCTAAACCCCGTCCTCATCGGCGGGGTTTTTTATGGCTATGTCGCAATTGCCTGTTGAAACTGTCTTGCTCCTCCGATAGACGAGAGCCAACAGACCGTTGGCGTGACGCTTTGGTCGAGGCGGTCAAGCATTCTGTGCCAGCCAAGATAGCTTTCGAGATAACGCGTGGCTACGCCATGAAATCCCAGCATCCATTGCTTGAGTCGACTGTCGTGTTCGCTGCATGTGAAAGGTTACCCTCTTATTCCATTTCTACCTCAATAAGGCATTAGTAACCCACACCCGCGCAACGATAGATTTGATCGTTACGTGATCGTCTCCGCAAGCTTTCAGCACCAATTCGAGCTGATCTTCTAATGCGTCGAGACTGTCGAACACATTGTCGTGGAAGAACTTCTCACGCAACTCATCCCATCTATGCTCCACGGGATTGCATTCCGGTGCGCAGGGTGGCAACGGCAATAGGCGCATGTTTGCGGGTGGATCGAGAGACTTGCTTGCGTGCCACCCCGCTCCGTCAAGCACCATGACGATCTTGTCTTGAGGGTGGCGTGCGCAGACCTCGCCAGAAAGACTTGCATACCCCCGCTGTTGGCGTGGGGTAAGATCGAGGTGTCGAGTATGCCGGTGAGCGGCTCACCGGCAGCATAGGCGCAGGGGTATTCGTGGGCCGGCATGACCCTGGCATAATGCGGATGCCGCTTGTCGGGTACCAGTTTGCGCCAGTTATGCCGGTGCAATAGCTTGTACAGCGTAGACAGCCCCATCTCTCGCCTCAGCGAGGCTTCGGGTTTCGGCTTGATTTCTCCCGCCAGCAGAATGCCACCGATACCGGCTTCCTTCAAAAATGGCTTGAGCCATTCGGCCTCTTGCTCGCGGGTGAAGCTCTCATTGCGCCCGCCGCCGCGAGCCGGCTTGCCGCCATCATCCACGATCTCGCCGCGCATGAACCGGTCGCGCAACCGGCATACCCATCCGCCGGATATTCCGATGGCTTGACCTGTCTGCGCTAGATTCAAGCCCTATTGGAGAGGCAGAGCAACTGCCTGAGCCTGTCGTCGTTGTTCGACCGTTTTCGCGGCAGCCATGGCTATCAGCGCATCATCTAAAACTGCTTGCTCGCCGGTCGTGACATGCCGGACTTCCCGTCAAGTTTCAGACAGGGGGTGTTATTTCACTATTGATGGAGAAATGAAGGCGATGCGCGCTACCAGCACAGCGGCGATCAGCATGTCGGTCAAGATATTGCCTATACCCGTTTGCTGACCACGCCCGACCAGGCGGCCCACCCCCGCCGCAACAAGCAGAGCCACTATCACCAGTAACAGAGTGATCGGTACGGGGAGGAGGCCAAGATTCATTGTCAGCATACCCAGCCTCTCTACGGCTGGAGCATCACGTAACCTTCCTGCACCAACTGCACGATCCGTCCGAGCGCACCCGAATTCACCTTCACCCCGGACAGCAGATTCTCATTGCCCCACTTGTTGGCCTTCATGGTGATCGCGCATTCCTCGACATGGACGCCCTGCTTGATCAGATTTTCGACCATGCCCTTGTAGGGGTTTCCGGTGCTGGTCTTGCGTACCGCATTGTAAGCCTCGTCGTTAAGCAGCATGTATCCGGCATCCCCGTGAAAAACAGCAACCAGGCTCAGCTCGGTGCTGGTCTGCTTGAACCGTTCGAGCATCAGGCTCATGTGCTTGAGGCCGACAGGGGTATCGCCGCTGAACGCGGCATGATCCAGGTTGAAAACGACCTTCGCCTGTTTTAGCGCGACCGGAACGTCGATCTTGATCGTCGGAGGAGGAGCCGATTCCGCCAGCGCGGAAAATGCGGGCATGGCGAGTGAAACAGCCATGAGAGTGGAAATGAAAATATTTCTTGTGGTATGCGAGCTTCGTTTCATTTTATTATTTCCTAGGTTATTGTCGGGATTCGACGCACGCAAAAAACTCTCGGTAGAACTGGTATAGGTGGTGAGATATCAGCAAGGTTTTTTGCATGCCATTACATAGATCATACTCAGGTAAATTAGCCCCAGCTAATATACCTGATAAGTTCGGGTTACTTTATTATATTCTCTCAGTGCTGTCCGGTTAAAAGTCGAACAAATTTAGTTGGTTATGCAAGGGGTCATCTTCAGAAATGTAACATCCCCCCGCGAAAGCTTGAGATAGCGGGGTTTTCTCAAAAACAGAAACCGATAATATGTGTAGCAAAATATAGAGGGTTGCATCAATTTGAAGTTCCTTTTTAACAATGGCAATCAGCACGTAAGTGGCGATGGCGGTGTTAATTCCGCCCAACCGAAGGTTGGATGCGGATTGCCTACCTTTGGTGCACCAGATTTGCGTCTTCACCGCATTCTCGCTGTTGCCGATAAATCGCTTGATACGCAGATGCTGCTTGATCCATTTGAAAAACAATTCGACTTGCCAGCACTGCTTGTAAAGTGCCGCGATGGTCAGCGCGGGCAACGTTGTATTGTTGGTCAGGAACACCAACGCCTTGCCGGTTTCCGGGTCTTTGAAACGGATGCGCCGCAACTGTTCCGGGTAGCCTTTCTGGGTGTAGAAACCGTCCAGCGCGATGAGCTGATCGCAGACGATTTCCGTGCTCCGATCCACCTTCATCGAGTACACCCCGTGTGCGTTCATGCCCCGTTTCGCCCGAGTCACGAAAAACGCGCCCGCTTGGTGGAGTACGTACAGCCGAGTGAAGCCTGTCCTGAGCTTGTCGAACGGGCCGAGGTAGCCCCGATCCATCACATAGAACGCCCCCGCGCTTCGATGGGCAAGGTATCCAGCACGTTGACATCGCCCATCTTGCCGTCGGAGATATGGATGAAAGCCGGAATGTTGCCGCGCTGACAATTCCGCACCCGCACCCGCTTCAGCGGGTAGCGGATTGCGTACTTTTAGTGCAAGTCCAGCAGGGTATGCATCTTGACCGCCGCTTTGGTAGAACGAAACGGCGCCCACGGAAACAACGACAGGCACAGGTCGATGGTGGTGGCATCCAAAGCGTAGACCGTGTTGGCGAGGTCGATACCGAAACTTTCGTCGCAATACAATTTGCGCGCACGCCAAATAAGCACCATCGCCAACTCTTCCCAGATATGCCAATCGCGCCCTTCGTTGGCATCGGCCAGCGTCGAACGTCGAACGTTTGACTGGCGTGCGAAAATCCATGCCATACAGCTTCGATTGATTGGCCAACAAACAGATTTCGATGTCGCGCAGACTCTCGCGGGTAGTCAATTGAGCAAACGCCATCGCGCGGAATTGCTCGGTACAACTCAGGCAGCGCACACCGGAATCCCGCCATAACGCTCGACGATTCGTGCGAAGCTGGTCCATGGCACAAACTCCATGAGTTGCGCGAACAACGTCTTGCCCAAGTTCATAGCTCACCTCCAGAGAAATCGATCTCTGGAAGTTACTCGAACCTGAATATGCAAAAACTGATTTCAAATCGGCACCAAATTATTTGCTCTGTAACCCGTATTAACATTGGCCTTCATGCTGCCAATACCCAATTTAACCGGACACTAGTGATATTCTCTCGGCCAAAAAAGATAGGAAAAGCCTGGTCCAATACAGGGCAATCGCATTAAAACCTTCTTGACAGAGGACGAGTAAATTGGTTTTGTAGCGGCTTTGAGCCTCCAGCATGCAAGCACGCCCCACCGCCTCCATCATCAAGCACTTCTCCTCTATCCCCGACCCTCGGATAGACCGCCGGAAACGACACAAGCTGAACGACATCTTTTTCATCACGCTGTGCGCGGTTATTTATGGAGCCGATGACTGGGTATCCATCGAACTGTTTGGCGAATCCAAGAAAGCTTGGTTTACCGAGGTATTGAAACTGGAGAATGGCATTCCCTCGCATGACACGTTTGGCAACGTGTTTGCGGTGATCGACACCGAGCGATTCAGTGAATGTTTCAGCCGCTGGGTAGCCGACCTGGCAGAGCTTAGCGAAGATGAAATCATCGCCATTGACGGCAAATGCCTGCGCCGCAGCATGGACACTGCGTCGAGCCGTGCTGCAATTCACATGGTCAGTGCGTGGGTCACACAGAACCAGTTGGTGCTGGGGCAGCAAAAGGTGGATGACAAGTCCAATGAAATCACCGCGATTCCCAAGCTATTGATGAAACTGAATATAACTGGCACTGTCGTAACCATGGACGCGATGGGCTGTCAGACGAAAGTAGCGGAGCAGATCGTCGATCAGGGGGCAGACTACTTGCTCAGCCTGAAAGGCAATCAGGGTCATTTGCACGAAGACGTGAAGCTGTTCTTTGAATCCGACAACACCCGCCCTGCGGTAGGGCATGAAAGCTGCGATGGCGGGCATGGCCGTATTGAAACCCGCACCGTGCGGGCTTCGTCAGATATCCCTTGGCTGAAAGCGCGGCACCCCAAATGGCCCAGCCTCAAAAGCATTGTCGCGGTCACCGCCAGGCGCGAATGCCGGGACAAAACGACGGAAGAGCCCCGCTACTTCATCAGCAGCATGGACGCATCGGACCCGAAACGGCTGGGGCAGATCGTCCGGGCACACTGCGGGATTGAAAAAAACCTGCATTGGGTGCTGGACTATGCCTTTGATGAGGACTCGCAAAGGACACGGACAGGCAACAGTGCTGCCAACATGGCGGTGATCCGGCACATCGCCCTGAATCTGGTCAAATCCGAAAAAACGCTGAAGGTCGGCGTCAAGAACAAGCGTCTCAAGGCTGGATGGGATGAGGATTATCTGCTGAAAGTGGTGCTGGGAAAATCGATGGCAACCCACATAAAAATCTAATCAACTGTTCTGCAATGGATTTTTAATGCGATTGCCCTAGGGTATCGCGGAGCCTGTCCTGAGTTTATCGAAGGGCTCCACCCAGCCTACAACAGCTTACAGATCAAGCGAAAATATCCACCGCGATCCCCGCCGGCACCAGATCAAACAGCTCCAACAAATCGGCGTTGCGCATACGCACGCACCCGCGCGAACCGGGCTTGCCGAGCGGCGTGCTGTCCGGCGTGCCGTGAATGTAAATGTAGCGGCGCATGGTATCGCACGAACCCCTGCGGTTATAGCCTGGCTCCTTGCCGGACAACCACAGGATGCGCGTCAATATCCAGTCGCGTCCGGGATGCGTCGCGCCCAGCTGCGGCGTGTATATCTCGCCCGTGGGGCGGCGTTTCACGAACACCGCGTTCTCCGGCTGCCCTGCGCCAATCTTGGCGCGGATGACGTGCTTGCCGCGCGGTGTGCAAAAACTGCCGTTCTCCTCGCCCGCGCCGTTCGTTCCCGTAGAGACGGCATAGCGGCGCAGTAGCTTGCCGCTGTCGTCGAGCAGCTCAAGGGTTTGCGTCGGAATGTGGATAGTGATTTTCATGGTGCCTTCTGCTGTGCGCGGCGCGCGGCGAAAAAATCGCTCAACACTTTACCGCATTCCTCCGCCAGCACCCCGCCATGAGTGCGCGCATGGTGGTTCAGCCGCGTCTCGGCAAAAAGGTTGAACACGCTGCCCGCCGCGCCCGTCTTGGGATCGCGCGCACCGAACACGACACGGGCGATGCGCGCATGGAACATCGCCCCGACACACATCACGCAGGGTTCGAGCGTGACGAACAGCTCGCAGCCCACCAGACGATAGTTGCCCACACGCCGCGCCGCATCGCGCAACGCCATCATCTCGGCATGGGCGGAAGGGTCGTGCCGCGAAATCGGCGCGTTGCTGCCGCGCCCGACGATCTCGCCGTCCTTCACCACCACCGCGCCCACCGGCACCTCTCCGGCTTGTGCGGCTTGTTCCGCGAGACGCAAAGCCTCGCGCATGAAATCTTCGTCAGTCATTTTTCTCAGCCATCCGCCAACAAATTCACCACCAGATGAATCATCATCTCCTTGTTGCTAGGTTCGTTTTCCGCGATCAGCAGCACCAGCACTGTTAGCGCGTTGGTGTTAATCGTCATGCTCATATTTTCTTGCTGGAGGTAGAGCAAGAACATGAATGAACCGATACGCTTGTTGCCGTCCGAGAAGGGATAATCCTTGATAACGAAATACAACAGGTGCGCCGCCTTCTCTTCGCGCGTGCGGTACAGCGATTCGCCAAACATCGTTTGCTCGATGTTGCCGAGGATGCCCGCGAACGCTTCGCCGCGCGCCTGCCCGAACAACGGCGTCGCCTCGCCGCGCGCCATCAGTTCGGCCTTGAGTTGTGCAATCGCCACCTGCGCCTTGTCGTGATCCAGCACCCCTTGTGCAGGCTTGCAGCTTTCCGGCAACATCAAGCCGCTCTCATCGTATTGCAGCAACAAACGCCAAGTTTTCGCGTAATCCACGATGAGCGCAAGCACCGCACTGCCGGTGTCACTGACCAACGCCTGATTGTTCAAGGTACGCGCCAACAATTCGATGGCTTGCTGCGCCTCGGTGATGCCGCGCTCGGCAAGACGTTTTGAATTCAGCGTATACCCTTGCACCAAATGCTCGCGCAGGGTGCGGGTAGCCCATTGGCGAAACTGCACGCCACGCTTGGAGTTAACCCGATAACCAACAGAAATGATGGCCTCCAGATTGTAGTGCTTCACCCGTCTGGAAACCGAACGATTGCGCTCTTGCTGAACTACCGAGTAATCCTCGGTAGTTGCTGCCTCGCTTAACTCGTCATCTGAATAAATGTTTTTCAAGTGCAAGCTTATATTGTCCGTACTGGTATCCAGCAATTCAGACATCTGCCGTTGCGTCAGCCACACCGTCTCCGCCTCCAGCCGCACATCCACCTGCGTCTGTCCGCTCTCGGTTTCGTAGATTAGCACTTCACTCATGGCGTTTCCTTTCTAACGAACAACAATGTGCAAATTTTGCACATACTACCGATCCAGCGGACTCACCACACCCCTGCCGCCTTTGTTCAGCACATGGGTGTAAATCATCGTGGCGGAAACATCGGAGTGTCCAAGCAGCTCTTGTACGGTGCGGATGTCATAGCCATTTTGCAACAGGTGAGTGGCAAAGGAATGGCGCAAGGTATGCGGCGTGGAGGGCTTGGAAAGCTCGGCATCGCGCACCGCCTGCTTCACCGCGCGCTGCACGCCCTTTTCATCCACATGATGGCGGCGCGTCTTACCGGAGCGCGGATCAAGAGACAAATTCCTCAATGGGAAATATACTGCCAACCCCACTCGCGCCCGGCAGCGGGATATTTATTATCCAGCGCAAACGGCAAATACACCTCGCCGTAGCCCTGCGCCAAATTTTCTTTATGCAAAATTTTCACCTTCGCCAGATGCGCCTTGAATGTCACGATCACCGCCTCCGGCAACACCGTCACCCTGTCCTTAAAACCCTAGCCATCGCGCACAATAAACGGCGGTTTCAAAGTCCAAGTGCAACAATGTTAAGTTTGTCCGTCCAGTAAGCCTTAAAGTCAAAAGTGCCTTCAGGAAGAAAAAGTTCGGCCGGGCATTTCCAGTCTAGCGACTTTCTCGGTCTGGTGTTGAGTTTCCATGCGATGTCGTCGAGCTGGAGCCGGGAGAACACGGAAAGGTCTGAACCTTTTGGCAGATACTGACGCAATAAGCCATTGGTATTTTCGTTCTGACCCCGCTCCCACGGGCTGTGTGGGTGGGCGAAGTAAACCTTGATGCCGGTGTCTTGAGTTAGTTCTCATCCATAAACACCCGAACTTTCAGCACTGACCGATGACCATTTTTGG
>CAZHIC010000008.1:0-76511 GCA_964532405.1 uncultured Gallionellaceae bacterium
CATGTGTGTCGTCTCCTGTCCTGAGGTGATGTAAATAAAGAAGGCATCTAACGTAAAGTTGAGGGGCGCCGCGCTTTTGCGGCGTCCCGCTCGAACGACGGGTTAGGATGGACATGATCGCCTGATTTGAGCACAAAGATCTTTTTTCTAGGAAGGAATTTCATGAGTACCGCCATTGGTGTTTTTTGTGGAGATATAGCTGCGCCACATTATGAATAGAGCGATTAGTCTCCATAAAATATAAGTAGCGAGAGCTTTGTGATTGGAACTGCCGACCTCCATGCTTGAAAAATTATATACATTTACTATGAGCACATAGGATTGATAAACAGTGAGGAAAACAACTGGTTTCAATCCGGGGTTAAGTGCTAACCAGATTAGCCCTGCAATTGGTACAACAAAATCAAAAATTAAATAAAATAAATCTGGGCGAATGGGTATTTCTGTCCTGAAAACTATGAATAGAAGGAAGCCTGTCGCCATGAAAATGGAACCAGCCTGGAATGCAATGGTAGATAGATAAATGGTCGCATCAGGTTTTAGTATTTTCTTTAACAGCCATAAGATTGTGAAAGTACATGCCATTAGTACTAATAAATAGATGCCTGAATACCAACCCACAGCCAGCCCGGCGATCCATCCCAGAATGTCAAAGTTTCCTTTAGTCTTAACTTTCACCGTTTGTTGAGATATTTCTTCATGTTTAAAAAAGGGTTTCCCGCACTGAATACATCGAGGATGATGGTTCGGGGTTTCAGTGAAACAGTGTTCGCAATACATCGATAATCCTAACGTGGTTCGAGTTGAGCGGCACCCCCGCCAGACGGCTTGCGTTTATGGCAGGCAAGTAGCGATGCTGACAACGGAGTAAACAATGGGAACGAGCCTGGCATGCAAGCCGTCCAGTGGGGCGTAGCCACGAGCGCAGCGAGCGGTGTCCGCTCTAACGAGGCGTTAGGCGCAGATTGACATGCTCCGTTACTCTGGATTCTTGCTGCGTGATGTCCGCCCATTTTGATTGCCCCTGCGCGCGATGGCTGAAAAAGTGTACCCCGAAAAACAGGTCATATGCCGCGAAGCGTAGCTTATCGTCGTCCGCATCAACGACTTCAGTTATGCGGCGAACGTAAGCTACGCTTCGCTCAATATCATGTTTTTAACCGCTTGTAAATACAGCAATTTTCTTGCCAGTGCGGCAGCGATCTTTAAAATTCCTTGCGGTTTGCTCGCTTCACTATTGCCACTGTCCGGGGCGCATGTCTATCTGAGCTTAACGTAATGTAGGCACCGAAATCGGTGTATATCCTATGTTGCTAAAGTGTAGAATCTGGCTTGTTTTCAACTTCAACTCCCTGTTTGATTTTTAAAAACTTAAAAAATAAAACGATGCGATGAATAACGAGACTACACCGCTTTCCACAAACCCGCCAAAACTGCTCGATCAAGTCCGCGACAAGATCAGGGTGAAGCATTACAGCATCCGCACTGAAACGCAATATATCCAGTGGATTAAACGCTTTATCTTTTTTCATGGCAAGCGTCATCCGAAGGATATGGATGCCGTCGAGGTGGAGGCGTTCCTAACGCATCTTGCAGTTGAGGGTGGCGTGTCGGCATCGACGCAGAATCAGGCGCTTTCGGCGCTGCTGTTTCTTTACCGCGAGGTTATGGGCATCAATTTGCCATGGATGGAAACGATGGTGCGCGCGAAAAAGCCGCAGCGGTTGCCGGTGGTGCTGAGTCGTTCAGAGGTCTCGCTGGTGCTTGAGCGCATGGACGGGGGGTACGGTTTGATGGCGCGCTTGCTGTACGGCACAGGGATGCGGTTGATGGAGTGTTGCAGGCTGCGGGTAAAGGATATTGATTTTGGGCAGCGCGAGATTTTGATTCGCGATGGCAAGGGCGGCAAAGACAGGGTGACGATGTTGCCGGATACGCTGACTCTCGCGTTGCAGGAGCATTTGGCGAAGCGTCGCCTGCTTTATGGGGATGATTTGATCAAGGGGATGGCGGAGGTGTTTTTGCCGGACGCGTTGGCGCGCAAATATCCCAATGCGGCTTCCGAATGGGCTTGGCAGTATGTGTTTCCGTCCGGCAGTTATTCGGTCGATCCGCGCAGCGGACGGGAGCGCCGCCACCATATAGATGAGAAATTATTGCAACGTGCGGTGAAGAGGGCGGTGGTCGCATCGGGTGTGGTCAAACTCGCCACGCCCCACACTTTTCGCCATTCCTTCGCCACACATTTGCTGGAGAGTGGCTACGACATCCGCACTGTGCAAGAGTTGCTAGGCCACTCCGATGTTTCCACCACGATGATTTACACTCACGTTCTCAATAAAGGCGGCAAGGGTGTGGTTAGCCCGTTGGATAGGTAACATGTGCAAAATTTGCACATGTTCTTTCGTTGAAAGGAATGGGTTATGAGCGAGGTGTTGATTTACGAAACCGAGAGCGTCCAGACGCAGGTGAACGTGCGGCTGGACGCGGAGACGGTGTGGCTGACGCAACGGCAGATGTCGGAATTGTTGGACACCAGCGCAGATAGCGTCAGTTTGCACTTGAAAAATATTTTTGTGGAGGGTGAACTGGATGAGGTTGCAACTACCGAGGATTACTCGGTAGTTCAACAAGAGGGTAGTCGTTCGGTTTTCAGAAGAGTGAAACACTACAACTTAGATGTCATTATTTCTGTTGGTTATCGTGTGAATTCTAAGCGAGGCGTGCAGTTCCGCCAATGGGCAACCCGCACCCTGCTCGAACACCTAGTGCAAGGCTACACGCTGAACCAAACACGCCTCGCCGAGCGCGGTATCGGCGAGGCGCAGCAGGCCATTGAATTGCTGGTGAGCGGTAAATAATGATCGCTTATCTTGTCCGCCGCATCCTCTACGCTATCCCGATTCTCATCGGGGTGAATCTGCTCACCTTCGCGTTGTTCTTTGTGGTGAATACGCCGGACGATATGGCACGTATGCAGCTCGGCATCAAGCGCGTGACGCCGGAGGCTATCGAGAAGTGGAAGCTGCAGCATGGTTACGACAAGCCGCTGTTGTTCAATGACAAGGCGGAGGGGGCTGCCACATTCACGAACACGATCTTCTTCGAAAAATCCGCGAGTATGTTTGTGTTCGATTTCGGCTACTCCGATGATGGGCGCAATATTACTCGCGAAATTCAGACGCGCATGCTGCCCAGTCTCGCCATTGCGCTACCGACATTTTTTATCGGGCTGCTGCTGTACGTCACCTTTGCATTGTTGATGACGCTGTTCCGCGCCACCGCGCTGGATATGGCGGGCGTGGCACTGTGCGTGGTGTTGATGTCGGTCTCCAGTTTGTTTTACATCATCGGCGGGCAGTTCATGGTGAGCAAGCTGTGGCATTGGGTGCCCATTTCCGGTTATGCGGGGGGCGTGGACGGTATGCGCTTCGTGGTGTTGCCGGTGTTGATTGGCGTGGCGGGCGGCGTCGGCGCGAGCAGCCGCTGGTATCGCACCATTTTTCTCGAAGAGATCGGCAAGGACTATGTGCGTACGGCGCGCGCTAAGGGGCTGTCGGAGCTGCGCGTGCTGTTCCGCCATGTGTTGAAGAACGCGATGATTCCTATTCTCACAGGCGTGGTCGTTGTCATCCCGCTGTTGTTCATGGGAAGCCTGCTCACTGAATCGTTCTTCGGTATCCCCGGCTTGGGGAGCTACACCATTGACGCGATTAACGCGCAAGACTTTGGCGTGGTACGCGCGATGGTATTTTTGGGCTCGGTGTTGTACATCGTGGGGCTTATTTTGACGGATATTTCTTATACGGTGGTCGATCCACGGGTGAGGCTGCAATGATGGAAGGCGAAAAACTTTTACCACAGAGACACGGAGACACAGAGAAGGTCAAAAGCCTGGTAACTCAAATCATGCTTGTGTCGAATTTAAGCAAGGTTCTTTTTGATTTTATTTTCTCTGTGTCCCTGTGTCTCTGTGGTGGATTTTGGGTGCTTTCAAAATGATGCCCGTTATTTTGTGGACTGATGCGATGGTGTTTGTGTTGCTGGCGGTCGGAATTTTCGGTGCATGGTGGATACGTCAGCGTCCCCATTTGGTGTTGCCGTGGACACGTGTGGGTAAGAGCCGGGTGGGGATGGTGTCGCTGTCGGTATTGTCGTTGTTCCTACTGGTGGGGCTGCTGGATTCGCTGCATTTTCGCGCCGCTTTATCGGAAAAAAATAACGGACAAACGATGTACTCTCCTGAGGTGTTGAGTACTTTCGATGTGCTGGTCGATGGCTTGCGCACACATACCGAAAAAACTTACTCCGCGCCGCTGGCGACGCATTTGTACGCCAAGGAAAGTATCGAAACCTCTGATGGCAAGCAGCTGCGCGACTATCCGCGTTTGCGTTACGGCGGGGCGCATCTGCACCTGCCGGAAACCGAATGGGCGAGCGATGTGGTGCGGCGTGGTTTGCTGGGGGCGGCTGGCGGATTGGCTATCGTCGGTGTGCTGTTGCTGGCGGCAGAGTTGCTCAGACGCCGTTTCCTGAGTCAGGGTAGTGCGGATGCCAATGCGGTGCACCTTGTCAAGTCGCCCGCTGTGCGGCGCGCCATGTTTGTTGCCGCACTTATTCTGGCCGTACTGATCGGAGCCATCGCCAATCTGGCGACACTCTATCACGTGTTGGGCACCGATAAGGTCGGGCAGGATGTGCTGTACCTCTCGCTGAAAAGTATTCGCACCGGGCTGGTGATCGGCACCGTCACCACCTTGGTGATGTTGCCGTTCGCGCTGCTGCTCGGCATTGCGGCGGGTTATCTGCGCGGCTGGGTGGACGATGTCATCCAATACGTCTACACCGTGCTGAGTTCGATTCCCAGCGTGTTGCTCATCGCGGCGGCGGTGCTGATGATGCAGGTGGTGATCGAGAAAAATGCCGACTGGTTTGCCACCTCCGCCGCGCGCGCCGATGTGCGTCTGTTGTGTCTGTGCATAATTCTCGGTGTGACCAGTTGGACCGGACTGTGCCGCCTGTTGCGCGGCGAAACACTCAAGCTGCGCGAGCTCGAATATATCCAGGCGGCGCAGGCGTTCGGCGTGTCTTCGCTGCGCATTATCACGCGCCACATCGTCCCGAACGTGATGCATATCGTATTGATTTCGGTGGTGATGGAGTTCAGCGCGCTGGTGTTGGCGGAGGCGGTGCTGTCTTACGTCGGCGTGGGTGTCGATCCTTCCACCATCAGCTTCGGCACGCTCATCAACGCTGCGCGCCTAGAGATGGGGCGCGAGCCGATGGTGTGGTGGACGCTGGCTGCAGCGTTCGGCTTTATGCTGGTGTTGGTGCTGGCGGCGAATCTGTTTGCCGACGCGGTAAGGGACGCCTTCGATCCGAGGTTGAGCCGGACGGAGTAGCCGATCCCTTTGGGCTGTTCAGGCCTCACTCGCTTTTTTAGTCCTGTCCGAGCGTAGATGCTGTGGTTATTTATGTCGAAACTGACAAGCTTTGCGAATCAGTATCTATTATTTGGCCAAGAAGGGGGGGCGAAAACTTCCGTGTTTGCAACGGAGAAATTCATGCACGCAATACCGTATCGCCAGTGCTAGACGATAGTGATATTCGCACCGTCCTTTCCTCGGTAGTCAATAATGCAATTATGTACGGACAAGCAAAACAGAAGGTCGGTAGTGGTTATTCGGTTGCAGCAGGCGCATTAAGCGCGGTGAGCAATGATTGCAAAAACGTCGAAGTCATTGTGAGCTACGACGGTGATCTGGTCGATCGGGGTGTGCAAAAAGTTTGCGGTAAGTAAATATTGGGAGGCCGTTTTTCCTAACGCCACGGCTATCGTTTATGCCACGCGGTTGTGGCAGGAACGGATGCTCTGCCAGAAGTGCATTTCGCGAGTGATCCAAATGAGCCGTGAATCACTGTGGACTTGTTCAATATTTTGGAACATCCGCATAGTCCATCGAGCTGAACTTGGGGTTGCATTATTTTCAGCCTGAAAGCCGCCCATCAACACATTGCACTCACGTCAGTAATTTAGGCTGGCGCATGGCAGCCCTTCACCCAGAGCAGGTTTCGAGACATCGCCTAAAATGAAATGCCCTGTCTATTCCGAGGCTCTAAACGCCCCGAGAGCGCTTTGGTGCGGCACCCATTTCTTGCCGTTCTCTTCAAATATTCATTGAGTTGTTTTCAACGGCGCGGATTTTTGCTATACTCCGCCCCGTTTTGTAGATGGGCCTCGGCCCGTTTTTTATTTGTGGGTGCGGATATGGATGTGGCAAAGCTTGTGGAAACGACGCTGACTGGCTTGGGTTACGAGTTGGTCGATCTCGAAGTGTCCGGTCGCGGGCTGATGCGTGTGTTCATAGATAAATCCGATGGAATCTCTCTGCAAGATTGCGAGCGGGTGAGTAATCAGCTGACGCGTTTGTTTACTGTAGAGAACGTGGATTTTGGCCGACTCGAAATCTCTTCGCCGGGATTGGATCGCCCTGTTAAAAAAATTGCGGACTTCGTGCGTTTTCGTGGCCAGCAGGCGCAGCTCAAGTTGCGAGTGCCGCTCAACGGGCGCAAAAATTTTGTAGGTGTTCTGGGCGAGCTTCAGGATGGGGTTTTGCAGTTGGATGTGGAGGGTAGCTCTGTCGCAATCGAGCTATCCAATGTAGATAAGGCACGTTTGGTGCCGGTGTTTTAATTTTGAATAACCTGAGCCGCATGCATGGTGCGAGTGGCTTGAACGGTTGGAGATTGTAATGAGTCGTGAAGTCTTGTTGTTAGTGGATGCCTTGGCGCGTGAAAAGAACGTGGATAAGGAAATCGTGTTTGGTGCGTTGGAATCGGCCTTGGCTTCGGCGACCAAAAAACGTTTTGTCGATGAAGAGGCTGATGTTCGCGTCAGCATTAATCGTCAAACGGGCGAGTACGAATCTTTCCGCTGCTGGCAGGTGACCGACGACGAGACTTTTGAAACCCCCGATCTGCATATCAAGTTGAATGAGGCGCAAAAACAGCAGCCGGATATTCAGTTGGACGAATTTATCGAAGAGCCGCTCGAGTCTATCGATTTCGGACGTATCGGCGCACAAGCGGCCAAACAAGTGATTTTTCAAAAGATTCGCGATGCCGAGCGTGAGCAGATTCTGGCTGACTTCATGGAGCGCAGCGAACATCTGGTGTCCGGTACGATCAAGCGCATCGAACGCGGCAGCGCTATCGTCGAGTTCGGCAAGATTGAAGCGTTGCTGCCGCGCGATCAAATGATCCCAAAGGAAAACCTGCGGGTGGGCGACAGGGTGCGCGCGTATCTGTTGCGCGTTGACCGTACGGTTCGCGGCCCGCAGATCATTCTTTCGCGTATCACCCCCGAGTTTCTGTCCAAGCTGTTTGAATTGGAAGTGCCGGAAATCGAAGAGGGCTTGCTGGAGATCGTGAGTGCAGCCCGTGATCCCGGTTCTCGCGCCAAGATCGCCGTGCGCTCGCATGATCAACGCCTCGATCCTATCGGCACCTGTGTCGGCATGCGCGGTTCGCGCGTGCAGGCTGTCACCAACGAGTTGGCGGGCGAGCGCGTGGACATCATCTTGTGGTCGGAAGATCCGGCGACCAGTGTGATCAACGCATTGGCTCCTGCTGAAGTGAGCAGCATCGTGGTCGATGAAGACCGCCACAGTATGGATGTGGTGGTCGAAGAGGAAAATCTGGCGCAAGCCATCGGGCGCGGTGGTCAGAACGTGCGCTTAGCCAGCGAATTGACGGGCTGGGAAATCAATCTGATGACAGTGGAGCAATCCACCGAGAAGAACGAGCAAGAGTTCGCTAAGGTTCGCGACCTGTTCGTGGCCAAGCTGGACGTGGACGAAGAGGTTGCCGATATCCTGGTGCAGGAAGGTTTCAATACTTTGGAAGAGGTGGCGTATGTGCCTCTGGACGAGATGCTGGCGATCGAGTCGTTCGATGAGGCTACCGTGAATGAGTTGCGTAGCCGCGCGCGTAACGCGTTGCTGACGGCGGCCATCGTAAATGAAGAGCAAGTCGAGCACAGCATCGAAGATTTGCTGAAGATTGAAGGTATGGACGAAAAGACCGCACGCGCTTTGGCTTCCAAGGGCGTGGGTACGCAAGATCAGCTTGCCGATCTGGATGGGGATGAACTGATGGAAATGACGGGTATGGACGCGGATCGGGCCAACCAATTGATCATGACCGCACGTGCGCCTTGGTTCGCTTGATGAATTTGGCCTGATATGTACGAGTAATTTAGTAGACGAGTTTGTCTGGTTTTTGGTTTAAGGGGTCGTAATGGGAAAAATGAATGTAGCGCAATTCGCCGGTGAGCTGGGTCTGCCGGTTGAGCTGCTGCTGGAGCAACTGCAGGCGGCCGGGGTCGCCAAAAAGCAGGAGGCTGACCCCGTATCGGAACAAGATAAAGCGCAATTGCTGGAGCATTTGCGTACTGCACACGGCAGTAGCAAAAACAAAATCACACTTGTGCGACGTGAAACGAGCGCGATCCAAAAGTCGGACAGCACAGGTAAGTCGCGCACTATTCAGGTTGAGGTGCGCAAAAAACGTACAGTGGCCGCAGCAACCGCAGAGGCGCCCAAAGAACCCGCCCCAGTTGAGAAGGTTGTGGTCGCTACACCATCCAAGGTTGTTGATGAACAAGAGTTGAGTTCACGTAACGAAGAGGCGCGCGGTCATGCTGAGTTGGCTGCACGCCAAGCCGCAGAAGTGCAGGCTAAGCTAGAGCGCAACAAGCGTAAAGCCGCGCCAATCGTCGAGCCGACTCCTGTTGCGGTAGTGGAGCCGATTGCCCCTGCCGTTGTACCTGTCACAGAAGTGCCTGTTGTCGCAGCCGAGGCCGCAGCGCCGGGCGGAACGCTGCACAAGCCTACACTGAAGCCAGGCGACAAGGTCGTCAGGCCCAAGAAGGTTGATAAAGTCGCTGATAAAAATAGCCCTTGGGATCAGGCTGGACACAAGAAACGTCCGCCTTCGCGCAGTGTAGATGTTCGAGCCGGAGTGGGAGTGCGGTCTGGTTCATCGTTGCGCACAGGTCGCCACGATAAGCATGCCAAGCATGAAGCTGCCGATGCGGGTCAGCACGCATTCTCTTTGCCGACTGAGCCTATCGTGCAGGAAGTGATGGTTCCTGAAACCATCAGTGTGTCCGAATTGGCGCAAAAGATGTCCGTCAAGGCCGTGGAAATCATTAAAGCACTGATGAAGATGGGTAGCATGGTCACCATCAATCAGGTGCTCGATCAAGAGACGGCGATGATCGTGGTGGAAGAGTTTGGCCACGTGGCCAAGCCGGCCAAGCCGGACGATCCTGATGCTTATTTGATTGATGCGCCCGATCACAAAGACGTCGTGCTGGAGTCGCGTGCTCCCGTAGTGACGGTGATGGGTCACGTTGACCACGGTAAAACTTCATTGCTGGATTACATCCGCCGCACGCGTGTGGCCTCCGGCGAGGCAGGCGGTATCACGCAGCATATCGGTGCGTACCACGTTGACACGCCGCGCGGCATGATTACCTTCCTCGACACGCCTGGTCACGAAGCCTTTACGGCGATGCGTGCACGCGGAGCAAAAGTGACCGACATCGTTATTTTGGTGGTGGCGGCGGACGACGGTGTGATGCCGCAAACCAAAGAAGCGATTCACCATGCCAAAGCGGCGGGTGTGCCTATCGTGGTAGCGGTCACCAAGATCGACAAGCCGGATGCTAACTCTGAGCGCGTGCGCCAAGAGTTGGTGGCGGAAGGCGTGGTGCCGGAAGATTGGGGCGGCGATGCGATGTTCGTGGAAGTTTCCGCCAAAACAGGACAGGGCATTGATACTTTGTTGGAAGGCATTCTGCTGCAATCTGAAGTGTTGGAATTGAAAGCACCGAGGGAGTCTGCCGCCAAGGGTATCGTCATCGAAGCGCGACTGGACAAAGGCAAGGGCGCTGTGGCGACCATGCTGGTGCAGTCTGGAACGTTAAAGCGCGGCGATGCGGTGTTGGTCGGCGCGGTGTCCGGGCGTGTACGCGCCATGCTGGATGAGAATGGTAAATCTATCCACCAGGCGGGACCTTCTATTCCGGTCGAGATTCAGGGGCTGTCTGAAGTGCCGATCGCGGGTGCGGATTTCATCGTGATGGCAGATGAAAAGAAGGCGCGCGAAATCGCGTTGTTTCGTCAAGGCAAGTTCCGCGACGTCAAGCTGGCGAAGCAACAAGCGGCCAAACTGGAGAACATGTTCGAGCAGATGTCCGAAGGCGAAGTGCGCACCTTGACACTTATCGTCAAGGCCGACGTACAAGGTTCATGCGAAGCCATCGCCAGTTCACTGCAAAAACTTTCCACAGCGGAAGTAAAAGTTAATTTGATCCACAGCGCGGTCGGCGGCATCACTGAATCCGACGTTAACTTGGCACTTGCCTCCAAGGCGATCATTATCGGATTCAACTCCAGAGCCGACGTAGCTGCGCGTCGTTTGGCAGAGTCGTCCGGCGTCGATGTGCGTTACTACAACATCATTTACGCCATGGTGGATGAGATTAAAGCCGCTTTGTCAGGTATGTTGGCACCGGACAAGAAAGAAAGCGTTATCGGCATGGTCGAGATACGTCAGGTGTTCACTATATCCAAGGTGGGTACGATTGCCGGATGTTATGTCACCGAAGGTATCGTCAAGCGCGGTTCGCAAGTTCGCGTGTTGCGCAACAATGTGGTCATCCACACCGGTGAACTCGATTCGCTTAAGCGTTTCAAGGACGATGTGAAAGAAGTGAAATCGAACTTCGAGTGCGGTCTGTCTTTGCGTGGCTTCAATGATCTGGAAGTGGGCGACCAACTTGAAGTATTCGAAATCGTTGAGGTCGCACGCGCGTTGTAATGGCCAAAGATTACGCCAGAACGGATCGTATCGCCGAGCAGATTCAACGCGAATTGGCCGGGTTGATCCGGCTCGAAGTCAAAGATCCGCGTGTGCAGAAGGTGACGGTCACAGGCGTGGAAGTGACTAGCGATTATTCCCATGCCAAGGTGTTTTACACCACGCTGGATGGCACCAGCAAGCAGTTGCAAGAAGGGCTGGATCGCGCGGCAGGTTTTTTGCGCAGTCAATTGGCTCATGCCATGAAGCTGCGCATCATTCCGCAACTGCACTTCGTCTATGACGTTTCCATCGAGCGCGGTTCGCATCTGTCACAACTCATCGACCAAGCGGTCGCCAGCGATACCAAGCTACTGAAAGAGTAGCGCTATGCTTCGCACTTGGCGTCCGCTCGACGGCGTTCTGTTGTTCGACAAACCTCTCGAATTAAGCTCTAACACCGCACTGCAAAAAGTCCGCCGTTTGTATCAGGCCGAAAAAGCAGGGCATACCGGCACGCTCGATCCTCTCGCCAGCGGGCTGCTCCCAATTTGTTTTGGCGAGGCAACCAAATTTTCCATGGGCTTGCTGGAGGCCGATAAAACCTACCGCGCAACAATACGCTTGGGGCAAACCACCGCCACTGGCGATGCCGAAGGGGAGGTTGTCTCCACTCGCCCAGTCAGCGTAACTGCGGAGCAGGTGCACGAAGTGTTGCAGCGTTTTAGTGGTGCAATTCAGCAGCTTCCTCCTATGTATAGCGCGCTCAAACATCAGGGCAAGCCGCTGTACGAATATATTCGCAATGGCGAAACGGTCGAACGCGCATTGCGCAATGTGCTTATCCATGACTTGCGCATGGAGCGGTTGGAGGGAAATGAGTTGGACATCGTCGTGCGTTGCAGCAAAGGCACCTATGTGCGCACTCTAGGTGAGGACATCGGAGAAGCCTTGGGATGCGGTGGACACCTCACTGCTCTGCGCCGCACGGCGATTGCCTGCTTCAGTCTGGAGACCGCCTATACCTTGCCGCAACTCGAAGCGATGGACGATCAGCAACGTGAGGCATGCCTGTTGCCGCTGGATTGCATGTTGCAAGACTTCCCGAGCATAGAGCTGGATGCCACGGAATTACAGCGCATGGCGCAAGGTCAGCGTCTGGGAAAAAGTTTGGGTTTGCCGGAAGGCAAAGTACGTTTGTATTCCGCCGGACGATTCGTCGGAGTAGGGGAGTTGCTCGGTACCCGTTTGGCGCCGAGCAGGCTTTTGGCCAGCGTGGCAAAAAGCGCAGCCACTGTGTTGCATTAGGACTTTGAAACCGCCTTTTTTTGTCATGCAGCATTCTTTCATGAAAGAATGCTGCACTTAGATTTCGCGCGCGCCGTTCATTAGCTTGCCCATTTTTAAAGTACCCGCCGCTCTTTATTAACAGAGGTGACTTGTATCACCAGCGGACATTTCTATTTGGGGCTAACACACGACGATATATGAGCTTGCCATCTATGCATGAAATGAGTGAAGATTGCCAAGTAAAGTTGGTCTTGCTGACGTTGCGCGTATCATTGCAATAGCAAATATGGCTGCGAAATATTGATTACGATGAGTGGACATGGATAAGAAAACAGTTTTTGTTAAAACCAGCAAAGGTGAGAGCGAGGCTAGGGATAAAGGAGGTGCTTTGTCGGGAGACCTCAAGCGTGCATTGTTCTTGGTTGATGACAAGTCCACTTTTGAGGAGATTTTAAAACGCGCGGCGCCGAGTCTTCGAGAAGTATTGCCGGACGTGTTCAGTCAGCTGGAGGCAGGAGGGTATCTCCGGGACAAGGCCAAGCCTTTTGCGGAACCCCAAATCGTTATGCCGAAGATCATTGCCCCCGGATCGAGTGGGGAGTTGGATTTCACCGGGTTCGCGAGTGCGCCGGTACAAAAAAGTGTAGCAACGGATGCCGATGCGGCGCGAGCTCGTGCTGAGCTTGAGGCAGCAGTCGAGGCCGCTAAAATGAAAGCGCGGGCTGAGGCTGAGGCGAAAGCGGAAGCCAATATAAAATTGGCTTCCGAGCTTGCTGCAAGGAGTAAAGCCGAGGCGGAGATTCGAGCCAAGCAGGATATGCTAGTGAGAGAGCAGGCGGGGGCCAAGGCAAAACAAGAGGCTGAGGCACGGGCACGCGCCGAACAAGCTGCTGCGCAAGCCAAGCAGCAGTTGGAGATCGCAGCCCGCGAAAAAGCCGAGGCGGAGGCGCGAGCCAGACAAGTTGCGGAAGCTGCGGGCTTAAAAGCGGAGCAAGAAGCTGCGCGAGTCAAGGCCGAACTGGAAGCTGCGGCCAAGACTCGGCAGGAAGCCGAAGCGGTACGTTTGAAAGCCGAGCAAGAGGCTGCTCGCGTGAAAGCGGAACAGGAAGCAGCCAAGGTCAAAGCCGAGGCTGAAGCTAGAGCTTTGGCAGCAGAGCGCGCCCGGCAGGAAGCCGAAGCGGTGCGTTTGAAAGCCGAGCAAGAGGCTGCTCGCGTGAAAGCGGAACAGGAAGCAGCCAAGGTCAAAGCCGAGGCTGAAGCTAGAGCTTTGGCAGCAGAGCGCGCCCGGCAGGAAGCCGAAGCGGTGCGTTTGAAAGCCGAGCAAGAGGCCGCTCGCGTGAAAGCGGAACAGGACGCAGCCAAGGTCAAAGCCGAAGCTGAAGCCAGAGTTTTGGCAGAAGAGCGCGCCCGGCAGGAAGCCGAAGCGGTACATTTTAAAGCCGAGCAAGAAGCTGCTCGCGTCAAAGCTGAAGCTGAAGCGAGAGCATTGGAGCGCGCACGGAAGGAAGCTGAAGCCGTACGCGTGAAGGCCGAACAAGAAGCGGTACGCGTCAAGGCGGAGCTGGAAGTGGCCAAGGCCAAAGTCGAGGCCGAAGTCCGTGCATTGGCAGAACAGCGCGCCCGGCAGGAGGCCGAAGCGGTACGCTTGAAGATCGAGCAAGATGCACAGCGAGAAAAAGCAGAGGCAGCAGCAAAGCGGGCCTCGCAGCCGCAGGCTACGCAAGAGCAGGAGGCACTTCGTGCTGCGGAAAGTGAGCGCATGAAGTCCGCGCAAGTCAAGTTGGCAGCTGAACAGGCCGAGCAAGAAGCCGCCGCTCAGCGGGCGAATCAGGAAGCGCGAAAATTGGCAGAGGAGCAAGCAAAGACATGGGCGGCTGCGGAACAGCGCGCCAAGGCGCAGGCGAAAGTCGAGGCCGAGCGTCCGTCGCAGCCCGCTGCTGCCTCACCCGCAAAGCCAGCGCCGCAGAAGATTGCCAGCGCGCGCCGCAAGCCTTTGCCTTTGGGGAAGATCGCGGCAGGACTGTTTGTATTGGTCTTGCTGTCGATAGTGCTTCTGCCCTATGTGATGCCATTGAGCAGCTATGTAACGCCGCTAGAACAAAAACTCTCGGCGCAATTTAAACAGCCGGTGCATGTGGGCAATCTGCGCGCCGCATCGCTGCCTTGGCCCAAGCTGCAATTGGAAAAAGTTACTGTGGGCGGTGCGCAGGAACTGAAGGTGGGCAATGTGGAAGTGACTTTCGATCTCTTCTCTCTGTTCTCACCCGTCAAGGTTATACGCCGTGTCGAGTTGCAGGACATTACTTTGGAAGCAGCGTCCTTAGACAAGGAGTTGAGCTGGTTGCAACAGATCGGCGCCAATGCAAATTATCCGGTGGCGCATGTGACGGTGCAGCGTGCCAAGGTTTCCAGCGAAGAGATTTCTCTTCCCGTGTTCAGTGGCGAGCTCGATATCAATGAGCAGGGCAAGGTGAGCAAGGTAACGCTCAAAAGCGCAGATGCGAAATTTGATGTCGCGCTGCAACCCGTGCAGGATCGTTGGCAGATTGTGCTGAATGCGAAAGAGACTTCGTTTCCGTTGTTCCCCAATGTGCTGTTCAATGATCTCAGCGCCAAGGGTGAGATCGGAGCAACAGGAGTCAATTTTGTCGCTATCGAGGGGCAGGCTTATGGCGGATTTTTGAACGGGAATGCCAAGCTGAACTGGCAAAAGGGTTGGCAATTGCAAGGTCGTATCGAGGCGAGAACCATCGAGTTGAATAAACTGTTTCCGAAATTCGGCGTGACGGGAGAGCTGGCCGGAGCAAGCAACTTCGTTTCTTCAGGACTCAAGCCCGGCAAGCTTGCCGATGCCGCGCAAATGGACGGCACGCTCGTGGTCAAGAAGGGTGTCATCAACGGCATGGATATGGTCGAGACCGCACGCCAGGGTAGTCGCCAGAACGGATCCGGTGGGCGTACGCATTTCGATGAACTGACGGGTAGTTTCCAGGCGAATGGTCGCGGCCAGAGTTTTCAACAGTTGAAAATTTCTTCCGGGATTTTAAATGGCAGCGGTTATTTCGATGTAAACGGGAGCGGGCAAATATCGGGCCATCTCTCGGTTGAATTGAAGGCGCGCGCCGGGGCTTCGTCGCTGGCGTTATCCGGCGCTTTGACGGAGCCGGTTTTGCGCGCGGCCCGGTAAATATGAAATTCGCGTAGCGATTCGTTTGCCCCTCGCCCGCTTGCGGGATAACCAGCGACTCAGCGGCTTTGCCGCCTAGTCGATTGGCTAGTAGTTCTATCGGAGGGTTGGGGAGAGGGGCGCTGGTTATTTCTTCCAGAATGAAAGAAGCGTCAGCAACGAAGACAGTCTCCCTGTCGGGTTGCTCGAATTCGGGGTGTAGGCGGGTTCTTGCTTCTTTAAGTAGGAGGGCGGGGAAACCAGCCCCGTGACTTGCGGTTTTTTTGAGGGAGCGATGCCCAGCATCTCCTCTATCACAGCGATACGTTCCGCGTTAAGCTCGACAAAGTTCTGGCACTCTTCCTCGCTCAACCCCAGTCTCTTTACCGCTGCGATCTTGTCCCAGGCGATCACTTTCGCACGGGCGCGGTCTTCTTGCAGGTTGGCGATGGAAATGACGTCGGTATAGTCGGCACGCGGCATGTCTCCGGAGTCGCGATGCAAACTTTCATGCGCCCCAACTACGCCGATCAAATCATGCGGGAAATTCCATTTTTGCAACAGTTTCGTTCCAATGGCATTGCCGCACTTGCGAATTAATTCCTCCAGCTTGTCTTCCTCGATCCGCGCATGGTTTTTTTCGATATGCAGGCACAGCGGCAATATGCCGATGTCATGCACCAAGCCGGCCAGCATGGCTTGATCCGGCGATAGATGCGGCTGACGCAGGGCAAGCACGTAACTCACCGCCGCCACTTCGCGGCTATGCGCCCAAACCGCTTTCATATACTTGTTGATGATCGGATTTTTGGCGTAAAACATTTTGTTCATGGTGATGGTCATCACCAGATTGCGCAGCTGGCGATAACCCAGGCGGGTGACGGCTCCGCGCACATTTTTGACTTGCGCCTTGTCGGTAAAGGCGGCACTGTTCGCCGTTTTGATAAGCTGGGCGGAAATAAGCGGATCGCTGGAAAGTAGCAGTACGATCTGGTCGGCAGAGACATTCGGGTCGTCTATCAGATCCTGAATTTTGATTGCCACATCCGGCAAGGTCGGCAATACGAGCGTGTCGTTGTCGATGGCCGCAATGACTTCATCGAGTAGCGCCTGATGCTCAATCGTCATGTGGTTAATTCAGGGCTTTGGCGATGCGCGCAATGGCGTTCTGCAAGTTCTCCATCGAAGTGGCGAAAGACAAACGGATGTAGCCCTCGCTGCCGAACGCCGAACCCGGCACTACCGCCACGCCGGCTTCGACCAGCAGATATTCGGACAGCGCGATATCGGTCGCCTCCTTGATGATGCCCTTCTTGTGCAGCGTGGCGATGGCGCCACGGGCATCGGGGAAGGCATAGAACGCGCCGCCTGCCATCAGGCACTTCAATCCCGGAATTTTGTTCAGCTCGTTCACCACGAACACATGACGTTCGCGGAAGGCTTTCAGCATCGGCGCGAGACAGTTTTGGTCGCCGTTCAGCGCAGCTTCAGCGGCCACTTGCGAAATGGAGGTCGGATTGGAGGTGCTCTGCGACTGCACGTTCTCCATCGCCGTAATGATGTTCTCCGGCCCCGCCGCATAGCCGATACGCCAGCCGGTCATCGCGTAGGCCTTGGACACGCCGTTCAGCACCATGGTGCGTGGAGTCAGGTCGGGGCAAGCATTCAGGATGTTGACGAACTTCGCATCGGCCAGCGCGATGTGCTCGTACATGTCGTCGGTGGCGATCAAGATATTCGGATGCTTGCGCAGCACCGCGCCCAGTGCCTGCAAATCTTCCAGCGTATACACCGCGCCGGACGGATTACTCGGGCTATTGATCACCACCATCTTGGTCTTGGGCGTAATCGCCGCTTGGAGTTGCGCGGGTGTCATCTTAAAGCCCTGCTCGATACCCGCCTGCACGATCACTGGCTTGCCTTCCGCGATGATCACGATGTCGGGGTACGACACCCAATACGGCGCGGGCACGATCACCTCATCTCCGGGATTGATCACCGCCAGCGCGAGATTGAAGAAACTCTGCTTTCCGCCGCATGAAACCAGAATCTGCTTGGCTGTGTAATCGAGGCCGTTGTCGCGCTTGAACTTGGCGATGATCGCAGCCTTGAGCGAAGGCGTGCCGCCTACTGCGGTGTACTTGGTGAAGCCCTTGTTGATCGCCGCGATGGCCGCATCTTTGATGTGCTGCGGCGTATCGAAATCCGGCTCGCCCGCACCCAGCCCGATGATGTCCTTGCCTTCGGCTTTCAGCTTAGCCGCGCGGGCGGTGACGGCGAGAGTGGGGGAGGGCTTGATGGCTTGTACGCGGGTGGAGAGAGGCACGATATTTCCTTGGGGTTTAAACAGTAGTGCGAATTATACCTGTAGCGGGAAAAGAATGAATTGGCGGCAAGAAAAGTCGGTTTTTAAGACGGCGCTTTAAAGCCCCAAGTGCAAAAAGCGCAGCGTGATGCTGCTTAAAGGGCATCTCTATAAATAAATAAGGTAATCCCCCGGCTTAGCCGGGGGATTACCTTATTTATTCAGCGTGGCGATAGTATCGTTCAGTACGAATCGCCTGAAAAATGGGGTATCGATCCCTTTAAATTTCTTTAGTCTCTTACCGGTTAAATGATGTCAAAATATGACAAGATTTTCTCACGCGGAGGCGCGGAGGACGCGGAAAATATAGGCTTCCGCCCGCTTTGTTTTTTCTCTGCGTCTCCGCGCCTCCGCGTGAAACCCTGTTTGGTTCCGGCTTGTCCGGCTTAGGGGAAAGCGGTTTGCCGAACAGTGGAAGGATGTGCATAATGAACTCGATATGAAATGAAAAACACATGAGCAAGGGTGGAAGCAAGCTGGAGTCAATTAAATTAGGAGAGATGAAACATGGCGACAAAATCAAAAAAAGCGATGGTGTGTCATTTGGAAAAAGCATTTGATCGCGCGTCAATCAGAAACGCGCTGGATGAAAGGCTGATCTATTCGGTGGGCAAGGAGTCGCTCAATGCGACTACCCGCGATTGGTATATGACGGCGGCTTATGTGGTGCGCGACCGTTTGATTGACCGCTGGATGCAAACCATGAGCAGCTATTACGAGGCGAATGCGAAGCGCGTCTATTATTTGTCGATGGAATTTTTGATGGGGCGTTCGTTGATGAATAGCCTGCACAATCTGGAAGTGGAGCAGCCGACGCACGAGGCGTTGCGCGAGCTGGGGGTGGAATTGGAAAAATTGCGCGACGAGGAATACGACGCGGCGTTGGGCAATGGCGGTTTGGGGAGATTGGCGGCGTGCTTTCTCGATTCGATGGCGACGCTGGATTTGCCCGGTTACGGTTACGGCATCCGTTACGAGTACGGGATGTTTCAGCAGCACATCGAGGAGGGGCGTCAAGTGGAGCACCCGGACAACTGGTTGCGTTACGGCAACCCTTGGGAGTTCGGGCGTCCCGAGGTGTTGTATCAGGTAAAATTTCACGGGCGTGTGGCGCACTATACCGACGATAAAGGAATTGTCCGCCATCAATGGATGGATACGGATGACGTGATGGCGATGGCGCACGACACGCCGATTCCGGGCTATGGCACGCGCACGGTGAACAACATGCGTTTGTGGGCGGCGAAGTCGTCGCGCGATTTCGATCTGGGGTATTTCAACCAGGGAAACTACATCAAGGCAGTCGAAGACAAAGACCGTTCGGAGAACTTGTCGAAAGTATTGTATCCGAACGACACGACACAGATGGGGCATGAGCTGCGCCTGAAACAACAATACTTTTTTACTTGCGCTTCGCTGCAAGACATTTTGGTTCGATACCTTAAAGATCACGACAATTTTGATTCGTTGCCGGACAAGGTGGCGATCCAGTTGAACGATACGCATCCCTCCATTACGATAGCCGAATTGATGCGGGTGCTGGTTGATATTCATCATCTGTCGTGGGAAAAAGCGTGGGACATTACCCGCCGCACTTTCTCTTACACCAATCACACGCTGATGCCGGAAGCGCTGGAAACCTGGCCGGTGGCGATGTTCGAAAATATTTTGCCACGGCATTTGCAAATCATTTTTGAGATCAACCATCGCTTTCTGGAAGAAGTGCGCCACCGTTTTCCCGGCGATATGGATATTCTGAAGCGCATGTCCATCGTGGGCGAGGAGGGCGGCAAGCGCATACGCATGGCGCATCTGGCGATTGTCGGCAGCCGCAAGGTGAACGGGGTGGCGGCGATTCATACGCGACTGATGAAGCAGACGATCTTCGCCGATTTTGACCGTTTTTATCCCGGCAAAATTATCAATATGACCAACGGCATTACGCCGCGTCGTTGGCTGAATCAATCGAATGTTCCTTTGTCGGAATTGATTTCTTCACGTATCGGCAAGGGCTGGATTAAAGATCTGGATCAGTTGAAACGCCTGATCCCATTGGCGGATGACAAGGCTTTTCGCAAGCAGTTCGCGGACATCAAGCGGGCGAATAAACAGCGCCTGGTCGGTTTGATCAAACAAAAATGCAATCTGGATGTGGATGTGGATTCGCTGTTCGACGTGCAAATAAAACGCATTCACGAATACAAGCGCCAACTGCTCAACATGCTGCATATCATCACGCTCTACAACCGCATCCGTCATGGCGGGGAGTGCGTGCCGCGCACGGTGATTTTTGGCGGCAAAGCGGCTCCGGGCTATGCGGTGGCCAAGCTCATCATCAAGCTCATCAACGACGTGGCCGACGTCGTCAACAACGACCCGCAAGTGGCGGGGCGTTTGAAGGTTGTGTTCATACCGAATTACGATGTATCCAATGCCGAAATTATCGCGCCGGCAGCCGATTTGTCCGAGCAGATATCCACTGCCGGTACCGAAGCATCCGGCACGGGCAACATGAAAATGTCGCTGAACGGTGCGCTGACCATCGGCACGCTGGACGGCGCCAACGTCGAGATCGGCGAAGAGGTGGGCTGGGACAATATCTTTATTTTCGGGCTCACTGCTGACGAAGTGGCGAGCGTGCAAGCCAAAGGTTATCAGCCGTGGGACTACTTCAATGCCAATGCCGAATTGCGCGAGGTGTTGAACATGATCGGTTCGGGTTTCTTCTCGCCGAGTCAGCCGGATCGCTTCAAACCCATTATCGATAACTTGTTGCAGCGCGGCGATCAATATCTGTTGCTGGCCGATTACGCCGCTTACATCGCCTGCCAGGGAGAGGTTGAGACGGCTTACAAGAATCAGGAGCTATGGGTGAAGAAAACGATCATCAATGTCGCCAACATGGGAAAATTCTCCAGCGACCGTACCATCGCGCAGTATGCAAAAGAGATTTGGGATGTGAAACCGGTGGATAAGCCGGATTGTTGAGTTGCTTTTAGTTCCCTCTCCCGCTGAAGGGGGAGGGGCGCAACACAAAGGCTGATTCCGAAAAAGGATCAGCCTTTTTTATTCAGTATCGCGTGTAAGCGTTCTTCCTTATGTATCTTTTCAACGGTAAGGATAACGATATGGACTTCGGCGGAAGAGAGCTGGGGGAAGTGTTCCTGCACCATGTGCGCCATTGCGAAATTCGATACGGTTTTGACGGTGTCGTTGCCAGCCACTATCGGGGCTAGCAATTCGCAGGCTTGTACAAATATTTTGCGTACTGGATGGTGTTCGCGGCGTTCATCGGCAGGGGCAATTGTCGTGTTCATAGCGTTAAATTCCAGAGAGTGAATTAGCGATTAAATGCAAGGCAGAGCCGATAAATCATGGCTTCCTCATCGGCGGGGATGACCATTGTGGCTTTGCTTCCTTTGCTTTCGATTCTAATATAGCCAGCCTCGTTTGCAGCATTGTCCAACTTGAAGCCAAGAAAATCCAGCGGGGCGCAAATTTCTGCGCGGATTGCGGAAGAGTGCTCGCCGATTCCCCCGGTAAAGACCAGCGCGTCAATGCCGCCGGATTTCGCGGCAAGACCACCGATGGCGGCGCGCACCTGACGACAAAAATAACTGACCGCGAATTTGGCCTGCACGCTGTTGCTGGCAAGCAGTATGCTCATTTCATTGCTTTCACCGTCCGATAAAGCAAGCAAGCCCATCTGGTGGAAAACGATGTCGCTTAGCTGGGCGGCATCGTAGTGCTTGGCCAGCTCCAGCATGATGCCGGGATCGAGGTCGCCGCTGCGCGTGCCCATCGTGATGCCGCCCGCTGGCGTGTAGCCCATGGTGGTATCAATCGACTTCAAATTTTCCAGCAGGCATAGGCTGGCACCGCTGCCCAAATGCGCAACGACGATCTTGCCGCAGGCGGCATCGCCCAATACTGCCGGGAGTTGCGAGGCGATGTAAGCGTAATTAAGCCCGTGAAATCCGAAGCGGCGCAGACCGAGTTTTTGCGGGATAGGCAAACGCTTTGCCAAGTCGGGCATGGTGCTGTGAAACGCGGTGTCGAAGCAGGCGATTTGTGGCACATCGAAACGCTGCCCGCATAAATCCAAGCCCATCAAGTTGCCGGGCAGATGCAGCGGGGCGAGGTGAACGACCTCTTCCAGACGCGCACGTTCTGCGGCGTCCACCAAGCGCGCAGCATCCACGATCTCGCCGCCATGCACGAAGCGATGACCGATGATGTCCGGCATATCGCCGGACAGTTCAGTCATGAGCTGATCGAAAGCATCTTTGTGATCGCGCAGATGGTCATAACGGAAATTGCGCCGCGAGCCGTCGGCGGCGAACAAGCTGGCTTTGATTGAAGACGAGCCGCTGTTGATGGTGAGGATGGTGGGCATAGTTTTAGGGTGAAATGTGAGGGTGGACATGTGAAACGTGAAACGAAGAAGCGTCTCTACGTTTCACCTTTCACAGTCTTAAAACGGCCAAGTCCAGTTATCCGCTTCAGGCAAGTCGATGCCATGCTCATAAGCATAACTGCGGCAGTCGATCTGCATGTTCAGCATCTTTTCTTTGACGTGCGCTCCCGCTACCTGTAGCGCAGGGATGCGGTCGATCACGTCGATCACCAGGCTGAAACGGTCGATTTGATTCTGGATCGCCAGTTCCAGCGGGGTGTTGATGCTGCCTTTTTCCTTATAACCGCGAACGTGGAAATTTTTGTGATTGTTGCGGCGGTAGGCGAGGCGGTGGATCAGCCAAGGGTAGCCGTGGAAGTTGAACATCACCGGCTTATCTTTGGTGAACAGACTGTCGAAGTCCTTATCCGAAAGGCCGTGCGGGTGTTCGCTTTGCGGTGTCAGTTTGTACAGATCGACCACGTTGATGAAACGTATTTTTAAGTCGGGGAAGTTTTCGCGCAGCAGTACCACCGCCGCCAATGCTTCCTTGGTCGGGATGTCGCCTGCGCTGGCCATCACCACATCCGGCTCTGAGCCCTGATCGTTGCATGCCCAGTCCCAGATGCCGATGCCCTTGGTGCAATGCTTGATGGCGGAATCCATGTCCAAGAATTGCAGATGCTTTTGCTTGTCGCACACGATGACGTTGATGTAGTCGGTGCTCTTCAAGCAATGATTGGCGACCGACAGCAGGCAGTTCACATCGGGCGGCAGATAGATGCGCGTCACTTCGGGGCTCTTATTTACCACCAGATCGAGGAAGCCGGGATCTTGATGCGTGAAGCCGTTGTGATCCTGCCTCCACACGGTGGAGGTGATGAGCAGGTTCAGCGAGGATACCGGAGCGCGCCACACTACTTCTTTGGACATGGCCAGCCACTTGGCGTGCTGGTTGAACATCGAGTCGATGACGTGGACGAAGGCCTCGTAAGTGGAGAAGAAACCGTGGCGACCGCTGAGCAGATAACCTTCCAGCCAGCCTTCCAGCGTGTGCTCGGACAGCATCTCCATCACGCGCCCATCCGGCGACAGTTCGCCGCCACCCGCATCTTCCGGCAGGGTGTCGGCCAGCCAAGTTTTCTTGCTCACTTCATACACGTTGTCCAGTTTGTTCGAGCTGTTTTCATCGGGGCCGAACACGCGGAAGTTGGTCATGTTGTCGCGCATGATGTCGCGCAAAAATTTACCCAGCGGACGGGTGTTTTCGGCGGTGGTTGTGCCGGGCTTGGTGACGGCAATTGCGTAGTCCTTGCAATCGGGCATGTGCAATGCTTTGCGCAGCAGGCCGCCGTTGGCGTGAAGATTGGCACTCATGCGGCGATTGCCTTTGGGGGCCAAGGCTTTCAACTCGGGTAGCAGCGCACCGTTCTCGTCAAACAACTCGGATGCCTTGTAACTCTTCAGCCATTCTTCCAGCTTGGCAAAATGTTCCGGTGTTTTTACGTCACTGATAGGCACCTGGTGCGAACGCCAGAAGCCTTCCACTTTTTTGCCATCGACTTCTTTCGGACCGGTCCATCCCTTGGGTGAACGCAGCACGATCATCGGCCAGCGCGGGCGTATCGGTTTGCCGCTGCTGCGGGCTTCCTGTTGGATGCGGCGAATTTCCAGCACGCAGGCTTCCATGGTTGCGGCCATCGCCTGATGCATGGCTTCCGGGTCGCTGCCTTCGACGAAATAGGGCGTCCAGCCATAACCCTTGAACAGGTTTTCCAGTTCCTCGTGCGAGATGCGCGACAGGATGGTCGGGTTGTTGATCTTGTAACCGTTCAGATGCAGGATGGGCAGCACTGCGCCGTCGCGTATGGGATTCAAAAATTTATTCGAATGCCACGATGTCGCCAGCGGAGCGGTTTCGGCTTCACCGTCGCCCACCATCACGGTCACGATCAGATCGGGATTGTCATACGCCGCGCCGAACGCATGCGACACGCTGTAGCCGAGTTCGCCACCCTCGTGGATCGAACCCGGGGTTTCCGGTGTGCAGTGGCTGCCGATGCCGCCCGGGAAAGAAAACTCTTTGAAGAATTGGCGCATGCCCTCTTCGTTCTCGCTCTTGTTGGAATACACCTCGCTGTAGCGTCCTTCCAGATACACCGGACCCAAAATGCCGGGCGCGCCATGCCCTGGGCCTGCCATGAAAATTGCGTCCAAATCGTATTTGTTAATCAGGCGATTCATGTGAATGTAGGCAAAGGCCAAGCCCGGGCTGGAGCCCCAGTGTCCCAGCAGACGCTTCTTGATGTGTTCGAGTTTGAGCGGTTCTTTGAGCAAGGGGTTGTCGCGCAGGTAGATCATGCCCGCCGCGAGGTAATTGCAAGCACGCCAATAAGCGTCGATATTTTTCACTTCTTGGGGCGACAAAATTTTTGCTTGAGCACTCATGATGTTCATCCTTTTTTATTTTTGAAGGGGAAGCTGCCAGTTATGATCGTTCATTGTCGTTATCGGATGTTGTAGGAATATTAAATTTTTGCTCCAGCTATGGTTCGCAGATTATGCTTTTTAAAACATAGCGTGCAATAAAAATGCATTCTTGAGGTGCTTTATCGTATGAATGATAAACAACGTTACACATGCAGCAAAGTTCGTTCACCGTCGGCATGCCGCAGCAAGCGTAGGGTGCATCCCATGCACCCTACCAACACGGCGGCTATTCAGTGATTGAGATTTTGAGTTCAAGCATCGGCTGATTTCTGCCATGCCGCCACCCGGCGCTTGTGCCATGCCCTCTTTTTGCGGCGGGTGCTTCGGGTGAGGATTTTCGTGCGGCGGTCACGCGGCAATGGCTACTCGCGTTGGAACGCTTTCAGCCGCAGATGTTGTTTATTTCGGCAGGGTTCGATGCCCATCGCGAAGACGATATGGTCGGGCTGGCGTTACGCGAAGCCGATTATGTCTGGGTGACTGAAGAGCTTAAAGCTTTGGCAGCGCGGCATGCCGAACGCCGTATCGTTTCAGTATTGGAAGGCGGTTACGCGCTGCACGCATTGGGGCGTAGTGCGGCAGCGCATATCAAAGTTTTAAGCGGTTTGTAATAAATAATAAACATAATAAGTAATAAACAGAGGTTATGCTTGTAGGGAGCGGCAAGTGACGCGGATGGATATAATTCGCAGCTGCCAAATATATTTATCTTTTGAATCATTGGAGAGTCATCATTCATACCAAGCCTTTTTTTGTTAAGAGCCCGTTAGCGGTTGAAACCGAAGTGCCGAAGTTGGGCATGGATGCCGAGAGTATCGTTCAGGATTTCAGGCATTACTTTAGTCATACCTTGGGTTGGGACAGCAAGAATCTTGTCGCGCACCATGTGTATTCGTCGCTCTCCCATTCGATGCGGGATCGCTTGGTCGAGCGCTGGAAAGATACCCAGGCGGCTTACCGCGCTCAGAATTGCAAGCGGACTTTTTATCTCTCGCTGGAATTTCTGATGGGGCGGACATTGGGTAACGCCATGCTGAATCTGGACATCGAAGCTTCGACCACCGAGGCACTCAGAAATCTGGGGCTGGTGTTGGAAGAGGTCGCCGAGCAGGAGCACGATGCGGGTCTGGGCAATGGCGGTCTGGGGCGTCTGGCGGCCTGTTTTCTGGATAGCTGCGCTACCTTGCAATTGCCGGTCATGGGCTACGGTTTGCGTTACGAGTACGGCATGTTCCGGCAGAAGATCGACAACGGCTATCAACTCGAGGAACCGGATCATTGGTTGCGCAACGGCAATCCATGGGAGATCGAGCGTCCCGAATTCACTGCGCGGGTGAAATTCGGCGGACAGACCGAGTTGCATAAAGATGCGCACGGCAGATTGCGCGCTTACTGGAAATACACCAATGATGTGATGGCGGTGCCTTACGATGTGCCGATCCCCGGCTATCACAACGGTACGGTGAACACGCTGCGTTTGTGGAAAGCATCCGCCACCGAAGAATTCGACCTGAGCGAGTTCAATGCGGGCAGCTATGCCGAGGCGGTCGCCGCGAAGAATGCGGCGGAACACATCACCATGGTGCTTTACCCTAACGATGCGAGCGAGAACGGCAAGGAATTGCGTCTGCGCCAGCAATATTTCCTGGCATCGGCCAGCCTGCAAGACGTATTGCGCCAATGGATGAGCAACCACGGTGATGACTTCAGCGAATTCGCCGAGAAAAACTTCTTTCAGCTGAACGACACGCATCCCACTTGTGCCGTGCCCGAGTTGATGCGCTTGCTGATGGATGAGCATGGCATGACATGGGAAGAGGCTTGGAAGATTACCAGCCGCACCGTGGCCTACACCAACCATACGCTGTTGCCGGAGGCGTTGGAGCGTTGGTCCGTGAGCATGTTTGGGCGCTTGCTGCCAAGATTGTTGGAGATCGTTTACGAGATCAATGCGCGTTTCATGAAAGTGGTCGCGCTGCATTGGCCCGGCGACGTCGAGCGCCAGCGGCGCATGTCCATTGTCGAGGAAGGGCATGATCAGCATATACGCATGGCCTATCTGGCGATTGTGGCCAGCGTTTCGGTGAACGGGGTGGCCGAGCTGCATTCCGAGCTGTTGAAAAAATATCTGTTCCATGATTTTTTTGAGTTGTGGCCGAAGAAATTCAACAATAAAACGAACGGGGTGACACCGCGTCGCTGGATGGCTTGGGCGAACCCGGCGTTGAGCAACCTGATCACGCACACATTAGGTTCTGAAGGTAAGGGCTGGGTGGCGAACATGGTCGGGCATGCGGCGAGCGAGGGTTGGCTCATCGATATGAGCAAGTTGAAAGGCTTGGCTAAATACGCCGATGATGCGTCTTTCCGCGTTAAATGGCGTGCCATCAAGCAAGACAACAAGACGCGTTTGGCCGAGATGTTGCAGCGTGATTGCGGCGTCGAATTCAATACCAATGCCTTGTTCGATGTGCAAGTGAAGCGTATTCACGAATACAAGCGCCAGCTGCTCAACGTGCTGCATGTGATACATCTGTATGATCGTATTAAACGCGGCGATACGGCTGATTGGACACCGCGCTGCGTGTTGATCGGCGGCAAGGCGGCTCCCGGCTATAAGATGGCAAAACGCATCATCAAGTTGGTGAATGCCGTGGCTTCGGTGATCAACAGCGATCCCGATGCAGAAGGATTGTTGAAGCTGGCTTTTATTCCAGACTACCGCGTGTCGGCGATGGAGGTGATTTGTGCCGGTGCCGACCTGTCGGAGCAGATATCGACTGCCGGAAAAGAAGCCTCCGGCACGGGCAACATGAAGTTCATGATGAACGGCGCACTGACCATAGGCACGTTGGACGGTGCCAATATCGAGATTCGCGATGAGGCCGGACATGAGAACTTTTTCCTGTTCGGGTTGACGGCAGACGAGGTCGAGGCGACGCGGGGGCATTACAACCCGGCGAAGATCATCGCCGAGGATGAGGATTTCAAACGGGTGATGCACTTGTTGGAGAGCGGCCATTTCAATTTGTTCGAGCCGGGTATCTTTGATTCGATCATCCAGTCTATTTACAGTCCAGGCGACCCGTGGCTGACAGCGGCTGATTTCCGCAGCTATGTGCAGGCGCAGCGCGAGGTTTCCAGTGCTTATCGCGATACGGAACACTGGACGCGCATGAGTATATTGAATACGGCCACTAGTGGTAAATTTTCCAGCGACCGTACCATCTTGGATTACAACCGCGACATATGGCACTTGCCGCATGTAGAAGCGAAGCAGGACTGATCAACGGTGTCGCCCGAATTCTGGGCAAGGAAAGCCAAGATGCGCGTGTTATTTGTTTCATCAGAAGTGGCCCCATTGATCAAAACCGGGGGGCTGGCCGATGTCAGTGCGGCCTTGCCTTTTGCCTTGCGCCGTTTAGGCGACGATGTGCGAGTATTGATGCCGGGATACCCTCAAGTGTTGAGGGCGCTTGAGTCGTTCAAGGTCGATGCGTTTTTTTCCGGTATCGCCGGGTTCCCTGATTTCCGTTTGTTCGCCAGTGTATTGCCGGATGGCGTGCCGCTTTGGGTGATCGATTGTCCTGAGCTGTTTCAGCGCGACGGAGGTATCTATCAGGACGGGAAAGGCAACGACTGGCCGGATAATGCCCTGCGTTTCGGTTTGCTATCGAAAGTGGCGGCGATTTTGGGTAGTGCCGAATCGCCCGTCGATTGGAAGCCGGAAGTGCTGCACTGCAATGATTGGCAAACGGGATTGACACCGGCTTACATGCATTTTTCACCGGGTAGTGTGCCGTGTGTGATGACGGTTCACAATCTGGCTTTTCAGGGTGTGTTCCCGCCAGAGACGGTTACCGAATTGGCGCTGCCTGAAGAGTGTTTTCATCCGCATGGGGCCGAGTTCTACGGCAACCTGTCTTTTCTCAAAGCGGGCTTGTACTACGCCAATCATGTCACCACCGTTAGCCCGACTTACGCTGGTGAGATACAAACTGAAGCGCTGGGCTTCGGGTTGCAGGGACTGTTGAAAAACAGAAACAAAAGTTTGACGGGCATCTTGAACGGTATTGATGACAGTGAATGGAATCCTGCCATTGATCCTGCGTTGAGTCAGACATACACCGTCAAAAATATGGCGGGAAAGGCGGCCAACAAGCGCGCATTGCAAAAACAGATGGGGCTGCATGTCGATGCGGATGTGCCCTTGTTCGGCTTGGTCAGCCGCTTCACGCATCAGAAGGGAGTGGATATCGTCCTTGAGATTGCGCCGCAATTGATCGCTTCCCACGCGCAACTGGTCTTGTTGGGGAGTGGCGATGCGACGATGCAAAGCGATGCGATGGAACTGGCGCGGAATTATCCCGGCCAAGTGGCTACGATGATCGGCTTTGACGAAGGCTTGTCGCATTTGATCGAAGCCGGTTCAGATATGTTTTTAATGCCTTCACGTTTTGAGCCGTGCGGCTTGAACCAAATGTACAGCCAGCGTTATGGCACCCCGCCCATAGTGCATGCGACAGGCGGGCTGGTCGATTCGGTGGTGGATTGCAACAAGGCGACCCTGGAGAATGGCGAGGCGACGGGCTTCGTGTTCGATGACATGACGCCGCAAGGCTTGCTGAGTTGTATTCAGCGTGCCGCAATGGCTTATCACGATAAAAAGGTCTGGTCGGCGTTGCGGTTGAACGGGATGCGCAAGGATTTTGGCTGGCAGAAAAGCGCGGAGAAATATCGCGAAATCTACGCGAGTTTGTCTGTAACTATCTGATCAAGGCTTGCCAAGGCTTGTGTCGTTGGGCGGTATGGCAATATTTTGTGAAAATCAAATTGGGAGTGAAAACACTATGAAAATAAAATCGATTGTTTTATCCGCCATGCTTTTTGTCGTTCTGTCTGGCTGCGAGCAGAAAGCCGATCTTGCCGCCAAAGCATCAGAAACCGGCAAGGACGTAACGCAAAAAATACAGGAATCCGCCCAGCAAGCAAGCAAGGAAATCACGCAAAAAGCTCAGGAGTCGGCTCAAAAAGTAACCAGCGATGCAGCCAAAGCAGCAAAAAAATCTGTCGTCGTAGTGAAGGAAACTGCGGAGCAAGCTTTGGTCGAGACCGCAGGCCGTGCTCGGGAGATTACAAAGACGCAAAAATCCGAGTCAAGGCAACACGGGCAAAAGGCTGAAGACGAGATGATGATGGAATTAGAGAAGAAAAAATAATTGGTACCAATCAGCCCTGAGTCATAAACCCTCCATAAAATGCCAATTTATTGTCCGCAGGTGTGCTGCCTGCCTGTTTCAGGTATTATTCTAGTAACTGTATGAGCTTGGTCGCAGTTGTGTCTCTGATTTATTGGGGTTTTTGCCTTGCCATCACAGTGTCTGCTGGAAACAATATAGCGTCGAGTTCAATCGTTACGTCTTTGAGCGATGTTTTGCTCGTTGTTCCAAGGCATTTTTTTATTCAATCTAAATCAAGGAAATTTTTAGTATGTCGAGCGTAGAAACACTGGGCGGATTGCAGCGCCGTTTGAACGTATCCATTCCACAGCCGCAGTTGCGTGGTGAAATCGAGTCTCGATTGAAGCACTTGGGACGAACTGCCAAGGTGCATGGCTTCCGTCCCGGAAAGGTGCCTTTTAAAATCATTGAGCAGCAGTATGGGCCGCAAATTCAGCAGGAAGTGCTGGGCGAAAGCTTGCAGCGCTCTTTCGCGGAAGCCGCTCAGGCAAACAAATTGCAAATAGCGGGTTACCCTAAATTTGAGATCAAGACGGCCGACTTGAATGCGCCAGAGATTGAATACAGTGCAACGTTCGAGGTGTATCCGGAGGTCGTAGTGGGTGAGGTTGCGTCCGAATCTGTTGAACGAATTATTTTTAACTTGTCGGATGCGGATATCGAAAACACTGTGGCGACATTGCGTAAACAGCGTGCCGTGTATGAAACGGCTGCGCGTGCTGTGCAAAATGAAGACCAGGTGCGCATCGACTTTAGCGGCAAGTTGGACGGCGTGGCTTTTGAAGGCGGCGAGTCTAAAGATTTTGTTGTGGTGCTCGGCGCAGGCCGTATGTTGCCCGACTTTGAAAAAGGTGTCGTCGGCATGAAGGTGGGCGAGATTAAGTCTTTCGATATGACTTTCCCTGCGGACTACCACGGCAAAGACGTTGCGGGTAAGCAAGTGACGTTCACCATTACCCTGCATAGCGTTGAGGTGCCCCGCTTGCCTGAGGTGGATACGGAGTTTGCCAAGTCATTGGGCGTGGCGGATGGCGATGTGTCCAAGCTCAAGGCTGAGATTCGCGGTAATCTGGATCGTGAAGCACAACGCCGGGTTAAGGTGCGCAACAAAGACAATGCAATGGAAGTGCTGCTGAAAATCGGCCAACTGGAGGTGCCCAAAGCTTTGCTGGAAGGCGAGGCTCAAAACCTGATGCAGCAAACCTTGCGCGACCTGGAAGGGCGCGGGATGAAGATTCCCAAGGGGATGCAGCTTCCCACGGATGCGTTTGAAGAGCGCGCGGCCAGACGTGTCAAGTTGGGCTTGATATTGGCCGAGTTGGTTAAAAAACATGAGCTGCATGCCAAGCCCGAACAAGTCAAAGCTTTGATTCAAGAGTATGCGGAGAGCTATGAGCATCCGGAAGAAGTGGTGCGCTGGTACGCGGCAGACGCTTTGCGCTTGCGGGAAGTCGAAAATCTGGTGCTGGAAGACAACGTCGTTGCCTGGGTGATGGCGGGAGCCAAGGTCACCGACAAAGCGGTCGAATTAAATGAATTGATGGAGAGCAACCAACATGCGGCATAGCGCGTCTTCGCAATACATAGAACCACAGGATATCGGGATGATTCCGATGGTCATCGAGACCAGCGGTCGCGGTGAACGTGCTTACGACATTTATTCGCGCCTGCTTAAGGAGCGCATAATATTTTTGGTCGGCCCGATCGATGACCATATGGCGAATCTGGTGGTGGCGCAGCTGCTGTTCTTGGAATCGGAAAATCCCGAGAAAGATATCCATCTGTACATCAACTCGCCCGGTGGCTCGATCTCTGCCGGTATGGCGATCTATGACACGATGCAGTTTATCAAGTCCGAAGTTTCGACTATGTGTATCGGCATGGCCGCGTCGATGGGTGCATTTCTGTTGCAGGCGGGTGCCAAAGACAAACGTTTCGCATTGCCGAATGCTACCGTGATGATCCATCAGCCTTTGGGCGGATTCCAGGGGCAGGCAACGGATATTGAGATTCATGCGAAATATATCTTGAGTTTGCGCGAACGCCTCTATACGTTGATGGCTCAACACACCGGAAAAAGTGTGGAAGAAATTGCGCGCGATAGCGAACGGGATAATTTCCTGACCGCTAAAGAAGCGTTGGAATATGGTCTGATCGACCAAGTGTTAAGCAAACGCGCTTAAGTTAAGCCGCGAGCTGCCGATAAATGAAATATGGGGATTTGAATGTCGTCGGATAAAACCAAGGGTGATAAATTGCTGTACTGCTCATTTTGCGGGAAAAGCCAACACGAGGTGCGCAAGCTCATAGCCGGGCTCTCCGTGTTCGTGTGCGACGAGTGCATCGCCTTGTGCAATGACATCATCCATGAAGAAACGCAAAGCAATGCAATCTTGGGCAAGGCTGATAAGAACGATCTGCCGGTTCCGCATGAAATTTGCGAACGGTTGGACGAGTACGTTATCGGCCAGCGGCACGCGAAAAAAATATTATCCGTTGCCGTCTACAACCATTACAAGCGCCTGAAGAATACGGACAAGGACGGCGTTGAGCTGGCCAAGAGCAACATCTTGTTGGTTGGGCCGACTGGTTCGGGAAAAACCCTGCTGGCACAAACTTTGGCGCGATTACTCAACGTGCCGTTTGTGATGGCCGACGCTACCACGTTGACCGAAGCCGGTTATGTGGGCGAGGATGTTGAGAACATCATTCAGAAGTTGTTGCAGGCCTGCGATTACGATGTTGAGCGTGCGCAGCGCGGCATCATCTATATCGACGAGATCGACAAGATTTCGCGCAAGTCGGACAATCCTTCCATCACCCGCGACGTCTCCGGCGAAGGCGTGCAACAGGCTTTGCTCAAGCTGATCGAAGGCACCAAGGCGTCGATTCCGCCGCAAGGCGGACGCAAGCATCCCAACACCGAATATCTGCAAGTGGACACCACTAATATTCTGTTCATTTGTGGCGGGGCGTTCGATGGGCTGGAAAAAGTGATTCGCAATCGTTCCGAGAAAGCCAGCATCGGTTTCTCCGCCAATCTGGTAAAACGGGATGATATGAAAGACGTCGGCGCTGTGTTGCGCGAGGTAGAGCCTGAGGATTTGATCAAATTCGGCTTGATCCCTGAATTCGTGGGGCGTTTGCCTGTTGTGGCGACATTGGAAGGTCTGGACGAAGCGGCTTTAATGCAAATTTTGACGGAGCCAAAAAATTCCCTGATTAAGCAGTATCAAAAATTGTTTATGATGGAAGGCGTCGAGCTGGAGTTTCGTGCCAACGTGCTGAACGTGATCGCCAAGAAAGCGTTAGCCCGTAAGACGGGGGCGCGCGGCTTGCGCTCTATTCTCGAAAGCGCATTGCTTGATACGATGTTCGATCTGCCTTCGATGGACAATGTGAGCAAAGTGGTGCTGGACGAAAATAGCGCTGGCGAAATCAATCCTATCGTGATGTACTCGGAAACTCCGAAAGCCGCATAGTGCTTTTGAATAATATGTGCGGGGCTTGAATTTTTCCGCACGTTCCCCAATCTGGGTCATATCATCACCTTTAAAGAATATCCATCATGTCCGAACACGACCCGATAACCTCTGCAATCACCTTATTGCCCTTGCTGCCGTTGCGCGACGTCGTCGTGTTTCCGCACATGGTCATCCCCCTGTTTGTCGGGCGCGCCAAGTCTATCAAGGCGCTGGAAACCGCGATGGAAGCCGGCAAAAGCATTGTGCTGGTGGCGCAGAAATCAGCCGCCAAAGACGAGCCGGCAATCGAGGATATGTATCGCATCGGCAGCATTGCCAACATCCTGCAAATGCTCAAGCTGCCGGATGGTACGGTCAAAGTATTGGTCGAAGGCACGCAGCGCGCAAAAGTGCTGCACGTCATCGAAGAGAAGTCGCATTTTGACGCTGAAATTCAGCCCGTGCCGCCGGACGAGGAGCCGGGGAACGAGGCCGAGGCGATGCGTCGCGCGCTGCTCAATCAGTTCGATCAGTATGTGAAGCTCAACAAGAAGATCCCGCCGGAGATACTGACTTCGCTGGCTGGCATCGACGATGCCGGACGCCTTGCGGATACCATCGCCGCACACTTGCCGCTCAAGTTGGAGCAGAAGCAGGAAGTGCTGGAGATATTTGATGTGCGCAAGCGTCTCGAGCATCTGCTGGGCTTGCTGGAAGCCGAGCTGGACATCATGCAGGTGGAGAAGCGCATCCGTGGTCGCGTCAAGCGCCAGATGGAAAAGAGCCAGCGCGAGTACTACTTGAACGAGCAGGTCAAAGCGATCCAGAAAGAGTTGGGTGAGGGCGAGGACGGCGCCGACATCGAGGAGATCGAGAAAAAAATCAAGGCTGCGCATATGCCTAAAGACGCGCGCGCCAAGGCCGAGTCCGAACTGAAGAAGCTGCGCCTGATGTCACCGATGTCTGCCGAGGCAGCGGTGGTACGCAACTACATCGACATCCTCATCGGCTTGCCGTGGAAGAAAAAGACCAAGATTGATACCGACCTGAAGCACGCAGAGGGTGTCTTGGAGGCAGATCATTACGGTTTGGATAAAGTGAAAGAGCGCATCGTGGAATATCTTGCGGTGCAGCAACGCGTTGAAAAAATGAAGGCGCCGATTTTGTGTCTGGTTGGTCCTCCCGGCGTGGGCAAGACTTCTTTGGGGGAGTCCATCGCGCGTGCCACCAATCGCAAGTTCGTACGCATGTCGCTGGGCGGAGTGCGCGACGAGTCCGAGATACGCGGACATCGCCGCACTTACATCGGCTCCATGCCGGGCAAGATATTGCAGAACATGAGCAAGGTCGGCGTGAAGAACCCGCTGTTCCTGCTGGATGAAGTGGACAAGATGGGGATGGACTTCCGTGGCGATCCTTCATCGGCATTGCTGGAAGTGCTTGACCCGGAACAGAACCATACTTTCGTCGACCATTATGTCGAGGTTGAATATGACCTGTCCGATGTGATGTTCGTCGCCACTTCCAACAGCATGAATATTCCCGCGCCGTTATTGGATCGCATGGAAGTGATTTTCGTTTCCAGCTACACAGAAGACGAGAAGGTGAATATCGCTACGCGCTATTTGTTGCCGAAGGCGATCAAGAACAACGGACTCAAGCTGGAAGAGATCAGCGTTTCCGAGAGTGCGATCCGCGATATTTTGCGCTTCTATACTAGGGAAGCTGGTGTGCGTAGTTTGGAGCGCGAACTGTCCAAGATTTGCCGCAAAGTAGTGAAGTCGCTGCTGCTGAAAGGCCGCGATACCAAAATCACGATTAACTCACGCAATCTGGACAAGTATCTGGGCGTGCGTCGCTACAGCTACGGTATTGCGGAGAAAAACAATCAAGTCGGGCAGGTCACAGGATTGGCGTGGACTGAAGTCGGCGGCGAATTGCTGACTATCGAGACTGCGGTGCTGCCGGGTAAAGGCAAGACTACGACCACCGGCAAGTTGGGCGAGGTGATGCAGGAGTCCATACAGGCTGCATTGAGTGTGGTGCGTAGTCGTGCGCGCTCGTTGGGCATCCCCGAGAATTTCTACGAAAAGAACGATTTGCACATCCATCTTCCCGAAGGCGCAACACCCAAAGACGGGCCCAGTGCAGGTGCCGGTATCTGCACCGCAATGGTTTCGGCATTGACTGGAATCCCCGTGCGCGCCGATGTGGCGATGACCGGAGAAATCACGCTACGCGGCGAGATTTTGCCCATCGGTGGACTTAAAGAGAAGCTGCTGGCGGCGCAACGCGGCGGGATCAAGGTCGTGCTGATTCCCGAAGAAAACGTCAAGGACTTGGTTGAGATCCCGGATAACGTAAAAAATAAACTTGATATCCATCCGGTCAAATGGATAGAACAAGTCTTGGAATTGGCGCTGGAAAGAAAGCCTGAGCCCCTGGCGATTACTGAACCGCCAGCTCCGGTGGTGCCACCAAGCCCGAGCAATGAAGCGGCTGCATCTGCCATTATCAAACACTAACGATTTTTGGGGTTTTTGAGTACGGGTTTCTGTGCTTAAAATAAAGGCAAATTTTATGGGTAACAAATCTGAGCTGATTGAAGCCATCGCAACTTCTGCCGATATTTCCAAGGCCTCGGCGGGGCGCGCACTGGACGCCGCCATTAAGTCTATTCAGGAATCATTGATGAAGGGCGAGTCGGTTAGTCTCGTGGGGTTCGGTACATTTTACGTGGGCGAACGCGTTGCGCGTAACGGACGTAATCCGCGCACCGGAGAGACGATAAATATCAAAGCAGCGAAAATTCCTAAATTTCGGGCTGGCAAAGGATTGAAAGATGCTGTAAACTAGCGTTTTAGACGGGTGCTTAGCTCAGCTGGTAGAGCACCGCCCTTACAAGGCGATTGTCGGCGGTTCGATCCCGTCAGCACCCACCAAAAAAAGGGTTTATGGAGTGGTAGTTCAGTTGGTTAGAATACCGGCCTGTCACGCCGGGGGTCGCGGGTTCGAGTCCCGTCCACTCCGCCAAACAAAGGTGAACGAAAGTTCGCCTTTTTTCATATATAGACACAAATTTTCGATTGGGTAGACCGTATGTTCGATTTCGTGCATGAGAAAAAAAGATTAGTGCAATTTGTGTTGGTGCTCATCATTTTGCCGTTTGCATTTTGGGGCGTGGACTCATACCAGAAATCGGGTGGCGGGGAATCGCTGGCTTCGGTAAATGGCGAGAAAATTAGTGCGCAGGAATTCGATAATGCGATGCGTCAGCAGCAACAAAGAATGCGCGAGATGGCAGGACCGGCTTTCGATCAGGCCATCTTTGAGAAAGCAGAAGTTAAGCACTCTATATTGGAGGGGCTTGTTGCGCAGCATCTGCTTGCATCCGAGGCGCATAAAACCGGTTTGACGGTGACTGACGAGCAGTTGGCCGGAGTGATCGGTGGAATCGCGGCTTTCCAGAAAGACGGGAAGTTCGACAAGCCGCAATATGAAACCGTGTTGAGCGGACAAAACATGTCGCCGCTGATATTTGAGTCGAAAGTGCGCCAAGATATAAGCTCGCGCCAATTGACGGATGCGTACACTCAAAACGGTTATGCCTCAAACGCCGCCGCCGATAACTTGATTCGTTTGAATGAGCAAGAGCGGGTGGTTGGCTTGGTCAAGTTCGATGCGGATGCGTTTCTGAAACAAGTCAAAGTGACAGATGCTGCTGTCGATGAATACTACAAAAAAAATCAGAGCGAATTTCAAACGCCGGAGCGCGCAAAAGTCGAGTACGTGGTTTTTTCGACAGAGTCTTTGCAGTCTCAGGTAGCCGTGGATGAGTCCGAGGCTAAGAAATACTTCGACGAGCACCAAGCCGAATTTGGCACGCAGGAACAGCGTCAAGCGGCCCACATTTTAATTTCTGTTGCGGCACGGGCTTCCGACGCGGATAAGCAGGCGGCAAAAGCAAAGGCTGAGCAGGTATTGCAAAAAGTAAAGCAGTCGCCCGGAAACTTTGCAGCACTGGCTAAGGAATTTTCCCAGGATCCGGGATCGGCAGCCAATGGCGGTGATTTGGGTATGTTCGGCCATGGCATGATGGTTAAGCCATTTGAAGAGGCTGTGTTCAAGCTCAAAGTGGGTGAGATCAGCGATTTGGTGCAATCGGATTTCGGCTTCCATATTATTCGGCTGACGGCAGTCAAATCTGCCAAGACGCAGCCATTCTCTGAAGTCAAAACATTGATCGTGCAGCGTCTGAGGGCACAAAAAGCGAGCGATAAATTTGCCGAATTGGCCGAAAAATTCAGTAACACTGTTTACGAGCAAAGCGATAGCCTGAAGCCTGCTGGTGAATTGGTTAAGGCACCTGTGCAGCAAGGAGGCTGGCTGAACAAGGGGCAGGCTGCTGGCGGCATTTGGACTGACAAGGCACTGCATGCGGTATTCTCCGATGAGGCGGTGAAAAACAAGCGCAATACTGCCGCCGTGGAAGTTGCGCCAAATACATTGTTGGCAGCGCGCGTTGTGGAGTATCAGGCTGCCAGTGTGCGTCCGTTGGTCGAGGTGTCGAACACCATCCAGAAAAAATTACAACGCCAGCAGGCGTTGGAATTGATGGCTAAGCAGGGCGGCGAGTTGCTGAGTCGCCTGCAACAAGGCGAAAAAGTCAATGTCGTATGGCAGCCAGTGCAGACCATTACGCGCTCACAGCATGCGGGGGTGGATATTGAATTGGCAAAGCCTATATTTAAAGCGAGCGCAGCCAAATTGCCGGCCTATGTCGGAGTGCAAACAGCACAGAACGGCTTTGCGTTAGCGCGTATCGATGCGGTAAAAGACCTTGCAACGATTGATGAGGGAAAACGCAGTCGATATTTGCAGCAGATTCGTCAAGTGACCGGCGAGGAGTTGTTGTTGGCCTATCTGGCTGATGCCAAGAAACATGCCGACATCAGCATGAAGTCTTTTGCAACTGACGAGAAGAAATAAGCGCAGTCAAAATGCTTCAGCCAAAAAAATGCCGCTAATCAAGCGGCATTTTTTTGCCGAAACGCCCGAAGCGGCGCGCACATTCAATGCGCCGCATTGTGCGGATGCAATCGTATATAATTCGCGGCTATTTTGATTCTGGTCGGATACTTTACCTCATGCTGGAAGTACGCAACCTTGCCTGCGCACGCGGCGATCATCAATTATTCACCGGGTTGAGCTTCTCGCTCGGCGCGGGTGAATTGATACAAGTGCAAGGAGAGAACGGCAGCGGTAAAACCAGTTTGCTGCGCACCCTGTGCGGGTTCATGCAGCCTGCGGCGGGAGAGATTTGCTGGCGCGGTAAGAATATTCATGAGATTGACGAAGAATATTATGCCGAAATGATCTATCTCGGACACCTGAATGCCATCAAAGATGAACTGAATGCGTTGGAGAATTTGCACATCAGCGCCGGTCTGTCCGGTTGTGATGTCGATGAGACTGAAGCGCTAGCCGCATTACGCCGCATGGGTTTGCGCCGCCGCGAACATCTTCCGGTGAGGGTGTTATCGCAAGGGCAGCGCCGCCGTGTTGCGTTGAGCAGATTGTTGCTAGGCGATGCTCATTTATGGATATTGGATGAACCCTTGACCGCACTCGATGTGGGGGCAGTCGGGTTGATGCAGGAACTTATTGGCGAACATCTGTCCAACGGCGGCATGGCGATTTTTACCACGCACCAGACCCTGCAAGTGGCGGGGGTGGAAACGAGGCAGTTGACGTTGTCATGAATCAGCTTTCTCTGTTTAGCTTATTGGGTTTGGTCATCCGCCGCGATTTATTGCTGGCGATGCGCCGTCGCGCCGATGTGTTGACGACACTGGTTTTCTTCGTGATGGTGGTGAGTTTGTTTCCGCTGGGGGTGGGGCCGGAGCCAGACATGTTGCGCAAAATGGCGCCGGGTGTGGTGTGGGTTGCCGCGTTGCTGGCCTCGATGTTGTCGCTGGGGCGCATGTTCTCCGCCGATTATCTGGACGGCACGTTGGAGCAGATGCTGTTGGCTCCGCAGTCGTTGTCGATGCTGGTGTTGGGCAAGATTCTCGCGCATTGGATGTTGTCGGGTTTGCCCTTGGTGTTGATGGCTCCGGTGCTGGGTTTGCAGTTCGATATGTCGCCACAAGCCTTGTGGGTATTGATCCTGGTGCTATTGCTAGGTACGCCGATATTGAGCATGATAGGCGCGATAGGCGCGGCACTGACTTTGGGTTTGCGTGGCGGCGGCGTGTTGGTGTCGTTGTTGGTGTTGCCTTTATGTATCCCTGTGTTGATCTTCGGGACGGGGGCGGTTGAGGCGGCGAACACGGGTATGACGATTGTTCCGCATGTGGCTTTGTTAGGTGCGCTGTTGTTGCTGGCTTTGGTCTTTACGCCTTGGGTCACAGCACAAGCTTTACGTATTTCGATGGAGTGAAATTTGGCGATCAACTGGTTTAAATACGCAGCACCCGCGACTTTTTATGGCTTGGCGGGAAAGATGGTTCCCTGGTTCGCCGTGCCTGCCGCGATCCTGTTTGTGGTGGGGATGTATATCGGTTTCTTCGTCGCCCCCGCAGATGCCGTGCAGGGCGAGGCTTATCGCATTATTTTCATCCACGTTCCCGCATCGCTCTTGTCCATGTTCATCTATCTCATCATGGCGGGATACGCGGCATTGGGTTTGATCTTCAATACCCGTCTGTCTTCCATGATGGCCACTGCGCTGGCGCCCACCGGGGCGTTATTCGCTTTCATTTCGCTGTGGACCGGAGCGCTGTGGGGCAAGCCGATGTGGGGCGCGTGGTGGGTTTGGGATGCGCGCCTGACTTCCGAATTGATCCTGCTGTTCCTCTATCTCGGTTTTATCGCCCTGCAATCCTCCATAGATGATCCGCGTCGCGCTGATCGTGCCGGAGCCTTGTTGGCCATCGTCGGCTCGGTCAATGTGCCGATCATCTATTTTTCGGTGAAGTGGTGGAATACTTTGCACCAGGGATCGACCGTCAAACTCACCGGCACGAGTATGCATATCGCCATGCAGCAAGCCATGTTCACTATGCTGGTGGCGTGCTGGCTGTACGTCATCGCGGTGATGCTGGTGCGGGTGCGCAGCATTATTCTGGAGCGGGAACGCAATACCCAATGGGTGACAGAGCTACAAGAGGTGAAGCAATGAACTGGGCCGAATTTTTTGCCATGAAGGGTTACGGTTTTTATGTGTGGGGTTCATACGGCGTGACCCTGTTAATTTTTATCATCGAAATTGCATTAGTGCGCCATAAAAGAAAAATCACATTACAGCAATTGCGCTTGATGCGTGATGCAGGAGAATCCCAATGAAACCGCGTTACAAAAGATTGATGTTCATCCTCGGCGGTGTCGCCATCGTGGCAGCCTCTGTAGGGTTGGTATTGTTCGCGCTTAAAGACAACGTCAGCCTGTATTTCACGCCGACACAGGTCTACAACAAAGAAGCACCGCAAGGCCACAGCTTCCGCATCGGCGGTCTGGTAGAAGTGGGCAGCGTCAAACGCGAGAGCGATGGGCTGACGGTGCACTTCAGCATCACGGATACGCTCAGGAACATGCAGGTTACTTATAAAGGCATCTTGCCCGACCTGTTCAAAGAAGGTAAAGGTGTCGTCGCGCAAGGCAAGTTGCAGGCAGACAATATATTCTATGCCGATGAGGTATTGGCCAAGCATGATGAGAATTACATGCCGCCAGAAGCCAAACATGCGTTAGACGAAGCTGCCAAAGCTCAGTCTGCGGCCTCCGCAGTTTCTCCCGCCAAACAATTCGGAAGCCCACAATGACTCCTCAAATGATTATCCCTGAACTTGGAAATTTCGCATTGATCGTGGCGTTGCTGCTTTCCCTGACCCAAGGCGCGCTGCCTATCTTCGGTGCGGCACGCGGCAATAGCGTCTTGATGAGTATGGCGCGCCCGTTGGCATTCGGGCAATTTGTATTTGTGGCTTTTGCCTTCGCGTGCTTGTTGCAAGCGTTCGTCAGCAACGATTTCTCCGTGTTGTATGTGTCGCAACATTCAAATTCGCAGTTGCCCATCCAATATCGTATCGCGGCATTGTGGGGCGGACACGAGGGCTCCTTGCTGTTATGGACACTTTTGCTGGCGGTGTGGACCATTGCGGTTGCAACGTTCAGCAAACATCTGCCCGAAGAAATGGTGGCGCGTGTCATCGGCGTGATGGGGCTGATCTCGGTCGGCTTCCTGCTGTTCATGTTGTTCACCTCCAATCCGTTCGACCGTTTATTGCCGGCCGCATTGGATGGGCGTGACCTGAACCCGCTGCTGCAAGACCCCGGTTTAGTCATTCATCCGCCGATGCTGTACATGGGTTATGTCGGATTTTCCGTGGCGTTTGCTTTTGCGATTTCCGCATTACTGGGCGGCCAGCTCGACGCGACATGGGCGCGCTGGTCGCGTCCATGGACCACGGTGGCATGGGTATTCATGACTTTGGGCATCATGCTGGGTAGCTGGTGGGCGTATTACGAGCTGGGCTGGGGAGGTTGGTGGTTCTGGGATCCGGTGGAGAACGCTTCGTTCATGCCTTGGTTGGTCGGCACGGCATTGATCCATTCACTCGCCGTCACCGAGAAACGCGGCGCATTTAAAAGCTGGACGGTGTTGTTGGCCATCGCCACTTTTTCGCTCAGTTTGTTGGGAACCTTTCTGGTGCGCTCCGGCGTGCTGACTTCGGTGCACGCTTTCGCTACCGACCCCAAACGCGGCGTTTTCATTCTGTCATTCCTGGTGGTAACGATAGGTGCTTCGTTGTTGTTGTTCGCATGGCGTGCGCCGAAGATCGGCCTCGGCGGCAAGTTCGACATCATCTCGCGCGAGTCGATGCTGTTGACCAATAACGTGTTGCTGTCTGTAGCATCGGCATCAGTGTTTCTCGGCACACTCTATCCTTTGTTCATGGATGCTTTGGGTTTCGGCAAGCTGTCCGTGGGGCCGCCATATTTCAACACCGTGTTCGTACCGTTGATGGTGCCCCTGATCATCATGATGGGCTTGGGGCCGATTGCACGCTGGAAGCAAGCGAGCATGCCGGATATTTGGGTACGCGTGCGCTGGGCCTTCGGCGCGAGTTTGGTTATCGCCTTGCTGTTGCCACTCGTACTGGGCAAGTGGACGCCGTTGATCGCTTTGGGATTCATGCTGGCGTTCTGGGTGATTAGCACGGGATTTCTGGATTTGCGCAAACGCATTGGCAAAGAAGGCTCTCTGATTCAGCGCCTGAAGAGTCAATCGCGCAGCTATTACGGTATGCAGCTAGCGCACTTGGGTATCGCGGTGTTTGTCATCGGTGTAACGATGGTCAAGGGCTACGAGACCGAGCGCGATGTGCGTATGAATGTGGGCGACACGGTTGAGGCGGGCGGATATACCTTCCGTTTTGATGGGATCACCGAACAGGAAGGGCCGAACTACCACGCCTCGCGCGGGCATGTGGTCATCAAGAAAAATGAGCGCATCGTCGGTGAACTCTTCCCGGAAAAACGTAACTACAACGCATCGGGTATGCCGATGACTGAAGCTGCCATCAAGCCGGGCTTGCTGGGAGACTTGTACGTTTCTCTGGGTGAGCCGATACCGGATAGCAACGGTGCGTGGGCGGTGCGCGTTTATGTTAAACCTTTCGTGGATTGGGTATGGGCAGGCTGTCTGTTAATGGCGCTGGGGGGGGTGTTCGCCATCAGCGACCGGCGTTATCGCATCCATGCCAAGAAGGCCAAGCAACAAGGACTTGAGGCAGGGGCAGACTTGAAGGAGAAGGCAGCATGATGCGTTTCATTTTGCCGTTTGTGATATTTGTCGTGCTGGCCGGATTTTTGTATGTCGGCCTGAATCTTGACCCGCATGAAGTTCCCTCGCCGCTGGTTGGCAAGCCGGCACCGGCATTCTCTTTGCCGCAGTTGCACGAGCCATCCAAAACATTTTCACCGCAGGACATGAAGGGCAAAGTCTGGTTGCTCAACGTGTGGGCTTCGTGGTGCGTGTCCTGCAAAGAGGAGCATCCGATATTGGTCGAGTTATCGCGCAAAAATATTGTGCCTATCTACGGCCTCGACTACAAAGATAAGCGCGCCGATGCGCAGGCAACATTGCGCGAAGGTGGTGACCCCTATGTCGTGAGCGCGTCCGATACCGAGGGGCGCATCGGCATCGATTACGGCGTATACGGCGTGCCCGAGACTTACGTCATCGACAAACAGGGCGTTATTCAATACAAACAGATCGGTCCGGTAACTCATCAGAATCTGCGCGAGAAAATATTGCCTCTGGTGGCCGAGTTGGAGAAGAAGCCATGAAGCGTTTGCTTGTTTTGTTGCTGTGCCTGATACCGCTGTTCGCTTATGCGGGCGAAGCCAAAGATATGGCTGCCGATCCGGTGTTGGAAAAACGCATGATCGGCTTGGCAGAAAAGCTGCGTTGTCTGGTCTGCCAGAACGAGTCGTTGGCCAGTTCACATGCCGAGCTCGCGGAAGACCTGCGCCGCGAAGTGCGCGAGCAGATGAGCAAAGGCAACAGCGATCAACAGATCATCGACTATCTGGTTTCAAAATATGGCGATTTTGTATTGTACGAACCGCCGGTGAAGTCTTACACGCTACTGCTTTGGTTTGGCCCGTTCGCTTTGTTGCTATTGGCGGGAGGGGCACTTTTTCTCCAGCTGCGAAAACGCCGCCAGACCGTACCCGACATCGTCCTTTCTGCCGAAGCGCAGCAGCGAGCCGCAGCATTACTCAATAACGAAAAAGATAATCAAGTATGACAACTTTTTGGATAGTATCGGCGCTGCTCATTCTGGTAGCGTTGTTGTTCGTGGTATGGCCGTTGTGGCGCAGCACTCATACAAGTAATGCAGTGTTGCGCGATGTGGCAAATCTGGAAATATTTCGCGACCAAATTTCAGAGATGGATGCCGACCTGCGCAACGGTTTGTTGACGCAGGAATTGTACGAACAAGGCAAACGCGAATTACAGTCACGCTTGCTGGATGAGGTGAAGGAAGAGCAGAGCGCGATCGCGCCGGTGCGCAATCCACTCAAGGCACTGGCGATCGTCTTGGCGGTTCTCCTGCCTTTGGCTTCCGTCGGTCTTTATTGGAAGATCGGCAACCACAATGCGCTTTCCCCGGAAGCCAGTCTTGCCGGTGTAAGCGGCTCCAGTGGCATGAACTTGCCGGAAGCCACTAAAGCGCTGGAAGATAAGGTCGCAAAAAATCCGAATGATGGGGAGTCGTTGCTGTTGTTGGCGCGTTCATACGGCGAGATGGAACGCTTTGGCGATGCGGTCAAAGCCTATGGAAAACTGACTGTGCTCGTATCCGACGAAGCGTGGATTTGGGCCGATTACGCCGACATGTTGGCGATGGTGCACGGTCAGAAGCTGGCGGGCCCGCCAACCAAGCTGATTGAAAAGGCACTTGCGCTTGATCCGAATTTCCCCAAGGCGCTGGCGCTGGCAGGTTCTGCCGCGATGGAACGCGGTGATTATCCGGCAGCAATCAACTATTGGGAGCATTTGTTGAAAGGGCTACCTGAGGGTAGTGAAGATACCAAGATGATCGAGAGCGGCATTCAGCAAGCGCGCGATTTTATGGCGCAAGCCAAAGGCGGAAAAGCGCCGCTGCTGGAGCAGATCGTTCCGCCCCAAGAGTCTAAGCAGGCTGCCGTCGCAGGGAAAGAACGCATATCGGGTACGCTCACATTGAGCGCGGCACTTAAAGCTCAAGCCAGCCCCACGGATACCGTGTTCGTCTTGGCGCGGGCTGCGCAAGGCCCCAAGATGCCGCTGGCTATCATGCGCAAACAAGTGAAAGACTTGCCGTTGGAGTTCAGTCTGGATGACGGCATGGCGATGGCGCCGCAGATGAAATTGTCGAATTTTGACGAAGTCGTGGTGGTGGCGCGTATTTCGAAATCGGGCAATGCCATGCCGGAAGCGGGTGATCTTCAGGGGATGAGCAGCCCTATGAAACCCGGCAAGAGCGGGATAAAAATCACAATAGATACCGTCGTTAAATAAAACACACACCCTGTCTCATCAAACAAATAGGCTCACGATAGTGAGCCTATTTTCATTATCCTAGAAAAAGCATTTGTCCACGAAACTCACGAACAAATTCAAATCGCTCTATGGCACGGAACAAAACCCGATGGGTGAGTCACCGAACGAATACAACCCATTGTTGTTTTTCGTGCCTTTCGTGGATGAATTGCCGTTTTTAGGTTCATAAGTTCCACTTTTCGGGCTAGACTGTTTGGCATATAGCCATCAGACGCCAAGTCGTGCATCATTCGCACGTTTGCAAATATTAGTTCAGCTCACGCAATATCTTTATAACCGGCTCAATGCGATGAAAAAAACTTCTATTAAACACACATATTTCACCTTGTTGTTATCGGCTTTATTGCTGCTGGCACCGCCTTGCCAAGCCAATGAAAACGCGTCTTCCGAAGATTTATATTTTCAGGAGATGCCGGTCGTGCTCACGGCTTCTCGTTTATCCCAACCCCTGTCGGAAGCGCCCAGCGCGATGACCGTCATCGACAGGAAGGTGATCCAGGCATCGGGTTTTCGCACTGTGCCCGAACTGATGCGTCTGGTGCCCGGCATGTATGTGGGCTTTGCCGATGCGAATCGTCCTGTGGTTTCCTTGCACAACTCGACGGATGAGTTTGCTCACCGTATGCAGATATTGATCGATGGTCGCAGTGTCTATTTGCCGCCTTTCGGCGGCGTGAACTGGGCTGACCTGCCGTTGCTGACCGAAGATATCGAACGTATCGAGGTAGTGCGCGGGCCTTCATCGGCTTCGCACGGCACCAATTCATTTTATGGGGTGATCAATATCATCACGCGTGACGCCCTGACTCAGGGAGCCAGCGTGTCTGTGACTCAGGGTAATTACTGGGTGTCGGACGCTTCGGCGCGATTCGGAAAATCGATGGATGATTTGGATTATCGGATTTCAGCGGGCTATCGTTCCGATCAGGGCTTGAACAACAGCGTCTTGAACGACCACAACAATACGCGCGTGTTCAATTTCCGCGGCAACTATCATCCCAATGTAAGCGATAGTCTGGACGTGCAATTGGGGAGCAGCAACGGGGTATACGGGATAGGTATCGCGGGTAGGCCGGAAGACGCGTTCCGGAATAAAACCGCCAAGAGCGATTTTCAGCAACTTGGCTGGCTGCATGTGTGGCCTACGAACGATGAGAGCAAACTGACGTACTCGCATACCGCTCGCGACGCAGTGGATCCCTATCTGTGCATTGATTCGGGGCTATGTCAGAATTTCAATCCATCCTTAGCCGTACAAGGCTTTACGCAGCAAGCCGTATATAGCCAGCGTAACGAGTTGGAATTGCAGAATACACAACAGTTGGGTGCCAGCAATCGCCTGGTATGGGGAGGCGGGTTGCGTCACGATCATGCCAATTATCCGCTACTGTTTGACCGTTCCTATACATTGCATCCTTGGCAGGTGTTTGCCCACGACGAATGGCGCGCCACCGAGGCGGTAGTATTGAATATCGGCACGATGTTCGAGGACAACGGCATGGGGCATAAGAACAACTCGCCGCGCGCGTCGTTCAACTATCATTTCACACCGCAGCATACGGTACGTTTTGGCATGTCGACCGCCACGCGTAGTCCGGTGATGGCCGAGGCATATATATCCGCCAACAACACGATTTTTGGCGGAGCTTATGTGCCGCCCATCACGCCGCTCACGCCGGAAAAGATTCTGTCGAGAGAAATCGGTTATCTCGGCGAGTTTCGTTCGTTAAGCCTAAGTCTTGATGCACGAGCCTATATCGACACAGTGAGCGATTTGATTTTAGTGGATAAATATGTCGCCTTGACTGCGGCTTTTCCAGATAGCTACAAGAATGTGGGTTCCGCCGAGTTTAAGGGGGTGGAGGCAACGGCGAAATACCGCTGGAATGAGGGGCGTAGTTTTCTGGTCGCTAGCTACGCTTATCAAGAAGGTTCAGCCGGTTTGAGCAGTCTCCCAACTCAATACTACAACACGGCTGCGGATCCGCTTGAGCCGTTAAGGTACACCTCGATAGGGGATCGGGTAAGGCGGTTCTATCAGGTCGAGTATCTGGATCAATTTTCTCGGACGGTTCTGACAAATAGTGCCAGTTTGTTGCTGTCGCAGAACATCGCCGATTCATGGCAATTGGGTGCCGGTTATTATTTCAGGGGGCTGGTTCGGGTCATTGATGTCAGCCCGGACGTGACGCCGGAATATACGATGCGAAGGCTGGATTTTCGTGTAGCCAAAACTTTTAAATTCGACAAGGGGCGCAACGCCGAAGTGGCACTGATCGTGCAAAATGCGACGCAGGACGATTACACGAAATACGGCACGGTCAACGCGACAGCACAGATTATGTTCACGCGTCGCGGCTGGCTGACCGCAACCTTTAATTTCTAGCGCTTTTAATTCCGCCAATTGATTCGAGTGAAACAATATTTCATCGCAATTGTCTTGTTGGGGCTGCTGGCTTCCTCGGCCCAGGCTGCACCCCTGCGCGTGACGGTATTGATGGCGGAGGAGGGTGTTGCCTATCGCGAATTTGTACTGTCGTTCGCGGCTGAGTCGGCACGACAAAATCTCCCGCCGAGCATCAATCAAACTGCTTCACTGCCGCAGGATACGGACTTGATCGTGGCGGTCGGCATCAAGTCTGCCGCGATGGCTCTTAATACCCGCTTCCCTGTTTTAGCCGTGCTGGTTTCAAAAGCAGGTTATGAAAAATTACAGCACGAATTACCTGCGTATAGAGGAAAAAATACTTTCTCAGCCATTTATCTGGATCAGCCGAATAAGCGTCAGATCGGTCTGATCGCTGCGGCTCTGCCCGGGGCAAAAAACATCGGGTTGTTGTTTTCTGCCAAATCAACAGACGTTGCCGGTTTGCGCAAGGCTATAACAGAGGCCAGATTGGTGCTGAACGAGCAACTGCTCGAGTCGGCAGAATCGTTGCATCGTGATCTGCATTCGTTGCTGCAAAGAAGCGATGTTTTGTTCGCTATTCCCGACGTGCAAATTTATAACTCATCAACGATGAGAAATATTCTGCTGGAAACTTACCGCTCCGGCATTCCGGTGGTGGGGTTTTCTCCCTCGTATGTCAGGGCGGGCGCACTGTGTGCCGTGTTCAGCACGCCGGAGCAGATCGCCGCGCAAGCGGCTTTTCAGGTGATGCAATTTGCCGAAACCGGCCATTTGTCGGCGGCACAATATTCGTCCGAATTTGAAGTGCTGGTCAATCCGCAAGTGGCGCGTTCGCTGGGTATCCATATCCAAGATGCAGATTCTCTAACTAGGCACATTAAGGCCGCAGCGATGGCGGAAGAGGGAGGAAAATGATGCGCTCTGATGAAACCGCCAAGTTGTCAAAGAACAACAACCCGGTGGTTGGTTATAGTATCCGTCAGCAAACGCTGTTGATCGCCTTGTTGCCCATGTTGTTGGCGGTTATTTCGCTGGACAGTTATTTCATGTATGCCCGCTTCAGTTCCATAGAAGCGGGCATGATCGAGCGTGCCGAATTATTGGCAAAACAGGTTGGGGCTTCAAGTGAATATGCCCTGTTTTCGGGAAACACGGAACAGTTGCAACAGGAAGTTGCCGCCACCTTGAAGCAGAAAGACATTGCCGCTATCGCGATCCAGGATAAATTCGGGAAGATCATCGCTTACGCGGGCAATACGCTTGCGGATGATGAAAGTAAGCTCATTAACTCACAAGCCGCTTTCGGGGTGGTTTTGAATACGTCAAATTATTTCTGGTTGAAAGAGCCGATTGTTTCGCAAACAATCGACCTCAATGATTTCGACGCGATCAACGCACAGGTATCTACAAAATCATTGGGGCAAGTGCTCGTCAAGATGAGCAAGATGAGCATGCGGCAGGAGCGGTGGGGCGTGGTAGGCGCAAGTTTGCTGATCTCGGTGTTGCTGCTTGGACTGACGGTATTCATCGTGCTGCGCGTATCGCGTCGCATTGTCAATCCGATAAGAGCCTTGAATCAGCTGGCACGGCGCATCGGCGAGGGGGAGTTGGACATGCGTCTCTCCCCGGCTCCCGCTATCAGCGAGTTGGGCGAGCTGGCTCAAGGCATCAACGAGATGGCGAAGCAGTTACAGCAAGACAGGGCAGTGCAGGAAGGGCAATCGGAGTTGTTGCGCGCCAACGAGGAGCGCTTGAACGAAATCATTACGACGATGCCGGTTTCATTGTTCATCAAGGATGCGCAGAGCCGCATTACGCAGATGAACAGCGCTTGCGAGGCGCAATGGGGAGTGCTGTTTGAAAATGTCGTTGGCACAAACGGTAGCCGCTTTTTCCCGTCCGAGCAGGTAACAAGATTTCTGGCAAAAGATAAAGAGATTTTCGCGGGGCGAAAAATGGTCAATTTCGAGGAGTCGGTTTGGAACTCGGAGATCAAAGAAAATCGGACGCTGCATACCTTCAAAAAACCGGTGTATGGGGCTAAAGGAGAGCCGCTTTATTTGATCGGGATCAGTGTCGATATTTCAGAGCGCAAGCTGGCCGAAACTCGCCTGAAGCAACTCAATGAACAGCTTGAGACGCGTATTGAAGAAGCTACGCGCGCGTTGCGTTTGAAAAAAGAAGATGCGGAAAGTGCGAATTACGATAAGACGCGCTTTCTTGCTGCGGCCAGCCACGATTTGCGCCAACCCATGCATGCGCTGGGATTGTTTGTGGCTGAGCTGAACTCAAAATTGACCACACCGGAGCAACGTAAGATTGCGGACAAGGTGGAAGAGTCGGTGGAGGCGTTGTCCAATCTGCTGGATGCGCTATTGGATATCTCCAAATTGGATGCGGGGGTAGTCACTCCCAATGAGAGCGTGTTTCCAATCGCGAATTTATTCGACCGTATCGCGCAGGATTACCAGTTGCTGGCAGAAGGTAAAGGAGTCTCTCTACGGGTCATCTGCAATAACAGTCAGGTTCGCAGCGATTCCCTCTTGTTGGAACGCATTCTGGCCAACTTGATCAGCAATGCCATTCGCTATACTCCGGTCGGAGGGAGAGTGGCTCTGGTTTGCCGCCGCCGCAGGGGTAAGCTGAGAATCGAGGTGCGCGACAACGGTATCGGCATTCCCAATAATGAACAAGAGAGCATTTTCCGCGAATTCGTTCAGCTGGCGAATAAAGAACGGGACCGCAGCAAGGGGCTGGGTTTGGGGCTGGCGATCGTCGACCGCATCGCAAAACTGCTTCATCATGACATTGAATTGCGTTCCGAGCCGAACCGTGGCTCGGTATTCTCCGTCTCTGTGCCGAGGATAGATGCGCCGATGCAGGAGCCTGCGCAACAAATTCTGGCGAGTGACGATGCCGCAGAGCAACGTCCGTCAAGCGAATTAGACAATCTGGACGTGCTGGTGATCGACGACGATGCGTTGGTGCGCAAAAGCACGCAGGGAATCATCGAGTCATGGGGGAGCCGCGTTTCGATGGCCGCGTCGGTGAATGAGACCAAAGAGATTCACGGCAAAGCGGATTTTGATCTGGTGATTTGCGATTACCGCTTGCCGGATGGCGATGGTATCGAGATGGCGGACTGGATCAAAACGCATTTCAGGATGCAGCCGCTATTTATTTTGATCAGCGGCGACACCTCGCCCGAGGTTTTGCAGAGGGTCAGCGAGCGCGGAATTCAGCTATTGCACAAGCCCGTGCGCCCGGCAAAATTGCGCTCGTTGATCCAATTTCTGCTTAACCAGAAGATAGCTGGGTGATCTAGGAAAAACATCCATCCACGAAAAACACGAAAGGCACGAAATAAAACCGTTCTTTTGAACTTTTTCGTGCCTTTCGTTAACCAGCCACTTGGCGACCGTTCTTTGGTCGCTTAGTGGAATGGCTAGTAGTTCTATCAGTTTTCGTGGATAAATAGCTTTTTTTAACGCCGTTCCTTCTTCATCGCCTGTGCAGCCTCGCGCTTGTGTTCGCGCTCTTTCTCCGTCGCCCGCTTGTCGTGCTCCTTCTTGCCCTTGGCGAGACCGATGTCGAGTTTGACGCGGCTGCCCTTGTAGTGCATATCCAGCGGCATGATGGTATAGCCTGCGCGTTGCGCTTTGCCGATGATCTTTTCAATTTCGTGCTGGTGCAACAGCAGTTTGCGTGTGCGCACCGGATCAGGATGAATGTGCGTGGAGGCATTGAGTAGCGGGCTGATGTGTGAGCCGAACAGGTAGAGCGCACCGTCTTTGATGGTGATGTAGGCTTCTTTAAGTTGCGCGCGTCCTGCGCGGATAGATTTTACTTCCCAGCCTTCCAGCATGAGCCCGGCTTCAAAGCGGTCTTCGATGAAGTATTCGTGAAAGGCTTTTTTATTTTGAATAATGCTCATTTGATTGGATCGGAATGCAGGTGTATTTTGCGGTGCGTTGAGATATTCTACCAGCCTTTGGATTATTGGCTTTGAGAAGCAATGGCATTAGTTGAAAAATCGGTGTTACTTCCCTATAGCGCGGAACAGATGTTTGCGCTGGTGGATAACGTGGCGGACTACCCCTCGTTTTTGCCTTGGTGCGGCGGGGCCAGTGTCGAACAACTGGGCAAGAATATGGTGCATGCCACCGTGCATATCAATTACCACCAGATCAAACAAAGCTTTACCACGGAGAATGTGCGTCAACCGCCGCATAGTATTGTAATCACGTTGCAGGACGGTCCCTTTCAACATCTCGATGGTCATTGGCTTTTCACCGCACTGTCACCAACTGCCTGTAAAATAGAATTCCGGTTGCATTATGAGTTTTCCAGCAAGTTGCTGGAAAAGTTGGTTGGCCCGGTATTCCATTATGTTGCCAATAGCTTTGTGGATGCTTTTACCCACCGCGCAGAAAAGGTGTATGTGACAAATGAGTGAAAAAAAAATCAAAATCGAAGTGGTTTATGCCTTGCCTCACGAACAGGCATTGCTCAAGCTGGACGTGCCGTCAACATCGACGATTGTCGATGCCATCAAGCTTTCCGGTTTGCTGGAAAAATATCCCGAGATCGATTTGGCAAAAAGCAAGTTCGGCCTTTACGGCAAGTTGAGCAAAGCCGACACCGTGTTGCGCGAAAAGGATCGCATCGAGATTTATCGCCCGCTGATCGCCGACCCCAAAGAGGTGCGCCGCAAACGCGCCGAAGAGGGCAAGGTCATGAAAAAAGGCGGCGGCGACATTTAATGCTCGATTACGATCTGCACTGCCACTCTACCGTTTCGGATGGCCTGTTAACTCCCTCTGATCTGGTCGCACGAGCCGCTGAACGCGGCGTCAAATTCCTCGCGTTGACCGATCACGATGATGTGGATGGTTTGACCGAGGCGGCTGAGGTCGCCGCGCGTCATGGCATCACCTTCATCAACGGGGTCGAGATTTCGGTGAGCTGGCGCAATCATACGCTGCATATTGTCGGGTTGCGCATTGATCCAAAAAATCCGGCACTGGCTGAAGGGCTGCGCGGCATACGCGGCGGACGCAGGCAGCGTGCCGAGTTGATGGCGGAATCGTTGGCGCGTTGCGGCATCGGTGGTGTATTGGAGGGCGCATATCGCTATGCAAAAAATCCGGACATCATCGGGCGCACGCATTTTGCGCGTTATCTGGTCGAGGCTGGACACTGCAAGGATGTCGCCAGCGTGTTCAAAAGCTATCTGGTTAAAGGCAAGCCCGGCTATGTGCCGCATCAATGGGCCGCGTTGCAAGACGCGATCAACTGGATATGCGGTGCCGGCGGTATCGCCGTGTTGGCGCACCCGGGACGTTATACTGCCGGACGCAAAGCGATGGGTAAACCGACATTGCGTGAGTTGCTGAAAGAGTTTACCGAGATGGGAGGGCAGGGGATCGAAGTGGTGACTGGCAGCCACACCCCGCCGCAATACGCCGAGTTCGCCCGCTATGCGACGGAATTCGGCTTGCTCTGTTCATGCGGTTCCGACTATCACGGGCCGGGTGAAAGTTATCGTGATTTGGGGCGTTTGCCCGACCTGCCGTTGGAATGTAAGCCTGTTTGGAGCGCGTGGGAAGTCGCGCCTGTTTAGGAAAAGTCATGTCGCAATATTTTGTAATCCACCCCGATAACCCGCAACCGCGCTTGATCAAGCAGGCTGCGGCCTTGTTGCGCGAGGGCGCGGTGATCGCGTATCCCACCGATTCCGGTTATGCGCTGGGTTGCCATCTGGGGGATAAAGACGCGGTGACGCGTATCCGTCAGATACGCGGTTTGGATGACAAGCATCTGTTGACCTTGATGTGCCGTGATCTGTCTGAGTTGGCGTATTACGCACGAGTGGACAACACGCAATTTCGTTTGTTGAAAAACAATACACCGGGCAGTTACACCTTCATTCTCGCGGCGACCAAAGAAGTGCCGCGTCGTTTGCAGCACCCTAAGCGGAGTACGGTCGGGCTGCGTATCCCGGATCATCCTGTGGCGCTGGCACTGCTGAAGGAGTTGAACGAGCCGCTGTTAAGCTCCACGCTGATTTTGCCGGATGCCAATCATCCGCTCACCGATATTGACGAGATTCGCGAGCACTTGGAATCCAAGGTCGATTTGATCATCGAGGGCGGTTCGGTCGGCCTTGAGCCGACTACGGTGATTGATCTAACGGATGCGGTGCCAGTGCTAGTGCGGCGCGGCAAGGGCGAAGTGAGTCACTTTGGTATCACTGATTAAAGATTAAACGAAAGTTAAAATGAACTTCGACGCATTGATCCAAACCATCGCCATAGCCGCTATTCCGGTGCTATTCGCCATCACATTGCATGAGGCCGCGCACGGCTATGTGGCGCGCCATTTCGGCGACATGACGGCTTATCAGCAGGGGCGCATTAGTCTAAATCCAATACGGCATATTGATCCCGTGGGAACAATCCTGTTGCCGTTGCTGACGCTCTGGCTGGGCGGAATACTGTTCGGTTGGGCGAAACCTGTGCCGGTCAACTTTTCCGCGCTGCGTCGCCCCAAGCAGGACATGTTATGGGTGGCATTGGCGGGGCCCGCCGCCAATTTATTCATGGCGTTACTCTGGGGAATGCTGGCCAAAATCGCATGGATGTCGCCCGGCAGCTATTTTGCCGAACCTTTGCTGGAAATGGCGCAGTTAGGCGTTAAAATCAACGTCGTCTTGCTGGTGCTGAATCTGTTGCCTTTGCCCCCGCTGGATGGTGGTCGCATCGCGATCAGCATGTTGCCGCATCGCTGGGCGTTCAAGCTGGCAAGCATCGAGCCTTATGGTATGTTCATCCTGATCGGTTTGGCGATCACGCCGGTGTTGGGCTGGATTCTGACGCCGCCGGTCATCGGGCTAATTTCTTTGATTAATTTAATTTTTTGAATACTGACTATGTTTGCTGATCGCGTTTTATCTGGAATGCGCCCCACGGGCAGTTTGCACCTGGGGCATTACCACGGTGTATTGAAAAACTGGGTGGAGATGCAGCAGGAGTTTGAGTGCCTGTTCTTCGTGGCCGACTGGCACGCGCTGACCACCCACTACGATACGCCGCAAGTCATCGAACAAAGCGTGTGGGATATGGTGATCGACTGGCTGGCGGCGGGCGTCGATCCGGCGCGCGCCACGCTGTTCATCCAGTCCCGCGTGCCGGAACATGCCGAGCTGCATTTGCTGCTCTCCATGATTACGCCGCTGGGTTGGCTGGAACGTGTGCCGACCTACAAAGACCAGCAGGAAAAACTTTCCGAGAAAGACCTCAGCACTTACGGCTTCTTGGGTTATCCGCTGCTGCAAAGCGCGGATATTCTCATCTACCGCGCCACGCAAGTGCCGGTGGGCGAAGACCAGGTGCCGCACATCGAATTCACCCGCGAGATTGCGCGCCGCTTCAATCATATCTATGGACGCGAACTCGGCTTCGAGGAAAAAGCCGAGGCTGCGGTGAAAAAACTCGGTAGCAAGAAAGCCAAACTGTATGCCGAGTTGCGCACGCGTTACCAAGAGCAGGGCGACGACGAGGCACTGGGTTCCGCCAAATCCTTGCTGGACGAGCAACAGAGCTTGAGCTTGGGCGACCGCGAACGCCTGTTCGGCTATCTCGAAGGCGGCGGTAAAATGATCCTGTCCGAGCCGCAAGCCATGCTCACCAAGGCCTCCAAGATGCCGGGGCTGGACGGGCAGAAGATGTCCAAGTCGTATAACAACACCATCAATCTGCGCGAAAACGCAGAGAGCGTCACCAAGAAGATACGTACCATGCCCACCGACCCGGCCCGTATCCGCCGCACCGACGCGGGCGATCCGGCGCGCTGCCCGGTGTGGCAATTGCATCAGGTGTATTCCAGTGAAGATACCAAGCAGTGGGTGCAACAGGGTTGCAAGAGCGCGGGTATCGGCTGTATCGAATGCAAACAGCCCGTCATCGCGGGCGTGCTGGAAGAACAGAAGCCGATGCGCGAACGCGCCCAGCCCTATCTGGACGACCCGACCTTGGTGCGTAACATCATCGCCGATGGCTGCGAGAAAGCGCGCAAGCTGGCGACTGAGACCATGCGCGATGTGCGCGAAGCGATGGGGCTGAGTTATAGCTAAGATGAAGCCGAAAAAACATTTGCTAGGTGAATAAGGCGCAAAGTCGAAGCGGTTTCTGTACTTTAATTAGTAAGTGGGAAGCGGTCTGTGCCCAATGAATTTTAGAAGGGGTTAATAGAAAAATTATGCTGACCAGACTTCATATCAATGGATTTAAAAATCTCACCAATGTGGAGATTGCCTTTGGTCCGTTCACCTGTATTGCAGGCACCAATGGCGTGGGCAAATCAAACCTATTCGACGCAATAATGTTTTTGCGGGACTTGGCAGACTATTCCCTCACTGAGGCGGCGGCACGAGTACGAGATCCGCTGGGGCGTTCTGGTGATTTGCAGGCAATTTTTCATCAGACAGCATCAACACCTGTTCAAAGTATGTCGTTTGAAGCGGATTTTGTAGTGCCGAAAGCGGTGACTGATGATTTCGGACGCGAAGCCACGCCATCAACAACATTTTTGAGATACTCGCTGACGTTGAAATATGTTCCGAAAAACACTGCTGCCTCAGAACGCATTGAAATTGTCGATGAAAAATTGACATACATACAGAAAGGCTTCTCTAAAAAATTGCTCGGTTTTCCACATAGCAAATTGTTCCGGGATTCGATCATCATAGGGCGTCGAGCTACGGAGTTTATTTCAACTGATCTTGATAATGGTAAGTCGATCATCAATCTGCACCAAGATGGTAGCCAAGGCAGACCTTTCCGTGTGCCTGCCGCAATGTCTCCCAAAACAATTCTTGGCGGCATCAATACAGACTCGCATCCGACAGTACTGGCCGCTCGCAGGGAAATGCAATCATGGGCACTTCTACAGCTCGAACCAAGCGCACTCAGACAACCCGATAATTTTTCTGCTGAAGCAAAGGTTAGTGCTAATGGTGCGCACCTTCCTGCTACCTTGTTAAGGCTAGATGCCACGGCATACGTGGCAAATCAATTGGCCAACTTGATTTCTGAAGTGAAGGCTATTAGCGTTGATCAAGATGAGGGACGCAGACTTAACACACTCGTTGTTACAAATAGAGATGGGGTTAGTCATCCCGCTCGCGCTTTGTCGGATGGAACATTAAGATTTTTGGCTCTCTCAGTAATCAGTGCAGACCCAGAAGCCGGGCGGTTGATTTGCCTAGAAGAACCTGAAAATGGCATACACCCATCCAGAATCCCCGCCATGCTTAACTTGCTGGAGTCAATTGCAATTGATGCAACTGAAGCCGCAGATTCATCAGGCAATCCGTTTCGGCAAGTCATCATTAACACTCATTCGCCCAGCGTGGTTAGTTCGCTATCAAACGACACCTTAATCATCACTCGTCCAGTAAGGGAGAATGGTTCAACTGTCGCAGAGTTTTGTTGTCTTGAGGGAACATGGAGAGCGAAACGAGAAGCGTCATTGGTGAACTCAATGCGTGTCATTTCAAAATCGGATTTGCTGGACTACTTAACTGACGAACCCATCGTAAAACCCAAGCTACTAAATCGCGAACACATCGTGACAGTAAGAGAAACTGCAAAACAGTTGGGGCTATTTGAGTATGTTTCGAGCGCTTCCAATCAATGAATCTAACTTACACATTACTGACAGACGGCTCTTCCGACAAAACATTGATCCCCATCATCAACTGGACGTTGGAACAAATCCCGAATGTCCGTTTCAGCTCACAGTACGCAGAAGTTTCACTAAAGCCTAGTGCCGGACTGTTTCGTAGGGCAGAGGCGGCCATTAAGATATACGAGTGCGACATTTTGTTGGTGCATCGCGATGCAGAAACAATTGCCGTGAATCGCCGGATTGCAGAAATTAAAAAACACTTAATCCAACTGGGTAAGCCTTATGTTCCCATCGTGCCGATTCGCATGACGGAAGCTTGGTTGCTGATTGATGAGCAGGCAATTAGGTCGGCAGCGAACAATCCCAACGGCACAATTGAGTTGGATATACCCAATGTGACTCGCCTAGAAAATATTCCCGATCCAAAGAGTGTGCTATTCGAAAAACTTCGATTAGCTTCTGATCTGCCAGCAGGGCGATTACGCAAGTTCCGGCCTGAATCTTGTCGCCATAGAGTCGCAGAACTAATCACTGATTTTTCTCAACTGAGAAAACTTTCTGCATTTACGCAATTTGAAAGCGATTTAATCGCGAGCGTGCATGCGCTAAAAGACAACAGATGTTGATAGCTAGGGGGCTGGAGTGGCGAAAATAGGAACTAATAATAACGGCGGCAACCTCGGCTTTGAGGCGGAGATGTTTAAGGCCGCCGACAAGCTACGCGGCAATATGGAGCCGTCCGACTACAAGCACGTCGCGCTTGGGCTCATCTTTCTGAAGTACATCTCGGACGCTTTCGAGGCGAGGCACATGGCGCTGCTGGCAGAAGACCCGCAGGCGGCGGAAGACAAGGACGAGTACCTCGCCGACAATGTGTTCTGGGTGCCGAAGGACGCGCGCTGGTCACACCTGCAAGCCAATGCCAAGCTGCCGACCATCGGCACGCTGATCGATGATGCGATGCGCGCCATCGAGAAGGACAACGAGTCGCTCAAGGGCGTACTGCCCAAAGACTACGCCCGACCTGCGCTCAACAAGGTGATGCTCGGTGAGTTGATCGACTTGATTTCTGGCATTGCCCTCAATGAAGAGGGGCACGCCTCCCGCGACATCCTCGGCTGCGTCTACGAATACTTCCTTGGCCAGTTTGCAGGTGCCGAAGGCAAGCGCGGCGGCGAGTTCTATACGCCGCGCTCCGTCGTGAGCGTCCTTGTGGAAATGCTGGAACCCTACCAAGGCCGCATCTATGACCCGTGCTGCGGCTCGGGTGGGATGTTCGTGCAGTCCGAAAAATTCGTGCAGGAGCACGGCGGCCGCATTGGCGACATTGCCATCTACGGCCAGGAATCGAACTACGTGACGTGGCGGTTGGCCAAGATGAACCTTGCGGTGCGCGGCATCGACTCTGACATCCGCTGGAACAACGAGGGCAGCTTTCACAAAGACGAACTGCGCGACCTCAAGGCCGACTACATCCTCGCCAATCCGCCTTTCAACATTTCTGACTGGGGCGGCGACCGCCTGCGGGAAGACGTGCGCTGGAAGTTTGGTGTGCCGCCTGTGGGCAATGCCAACTATGGGTGGTTGCAGCACATTTATCACCACCTAGCCCCCAACGGTACAGCGGGTGTGGTTCTGGCCAACGGCTCGATGTCGTCCACACAATCGGGCGAAGGTGAGATTCGTCGCGAGATGGTGGAAAAGGATGTGATTGATTGCATGGTTGCCCTTCCTGGCCAACTCTTTTACTCGACCCAGATCCCGGCCTGCCTTTGGTTCCTTTCTCGTAACAAAAACCCGGGTAATGGCTGGCGTGATCGGCGAGGGGAAGTGCTCTTTATTAACGCCCACAAAATGGGGGCACTGGTTGACCGAACAAGACGTGAGCTTTCTGATGCCGATGTTCAAAAAATTGCTGACACATATCATGCTTGGCGTGGTGAACAGGACGCGGCACATTACGAAAACATTCCGGGCTACTGTAAATCCGTAAAACTGGAAGACATTCGAAGCCACGGACACGTATTAACACCTGGCCGATATGTTGGTGCAAAGACGTCTGACGCTAGTGAAGAGGACTTTCACGTCACCTTTGCAGTCCTGCGTGAGAAATTAACTGAACAGCTCAGCCTGGCGGCAGAGATAAACGAGCGAATCCTAAATTCAATCGAGAAGGTTGTGGCTGATGAGTAAATTTAAAATCGTCCCTCTTGATGATTGCTTGGAATTACTCATCGACTATCGAGGGAAAAGCCCACCAAAATCAGAGTCTGGCATCCCGGTCATCTCAGCGAAGGTAGTCAAGGATGGGCGCGTTCTCAGGGAAATCAAACAACGCATTTCTCCAGATTTTTATCCGCAATGGATGACAAGAGGCTTTCCAAATACTGGCGACATCGTTCTAACAACAGAGGGGCCACTTGGAGAAGTGGCTCAACTGGACGCCGAAACCGTCAACTATGCGCTTGGCCAACGGATAGTTGTCCTGCGAGGAAAGAAAGGTGTTCTGGATAACACTTTTCTAAAGTTTCTCTTGTTATCGAAGAAGCAGCAAGAAATCCTGGCGTCTTATGCAACCGGGACTACCGTAGCTGGGATCAGCCAAAAAGCACTGCGCACTGTTCCATTAAGTATTCCATGCTACGCAGATCAGGTCGCGATTGGATATTTATTAGGCGCTATCGACGAAAAGATAGATGTCAATCGTCGAATCAGCGAGTCCGTCGATTTAATGGCGAGAGAAGTTTTTCGTGATTGGTTTGTTGCCTATGGCCCCGTTCATTCCAACCATCACGGACGAGCACATTCTGGTCTTAGTGCCGCTATTGCCGAATTATTTCCATCTGAATTTAGTGAGGAAGGAACGCCTATCGGCTGGGCCAAGAGGAAACTCGCGGATGTGGCCACTATAGTTAAGGGAAAGTCATACAAGAGCAGCGAACTACTACCCTCCAAAACTGCTTTAGTGACATTAAAGTCCTTTAATCGAGGGGGCGGGTATCGCCTCGATGGTCTCAAAGAGTTTACCGGGCAGTACAAGTCTCAGCAGGAGGTTTTTAGTGGTGACTTAATCATCGCTTATACCGACGTAACTCAAGCTGCCGACGTCATTGGAAGGCCTGCGCTCGTGATGCCAGACGACCGCTATGAGCACCTAGTGATCTCACTCGACGTTGGAGCCATTCGACCAGCGAATGTCGAACATCGACTTTGGCTGTACGGTCTCGCGTTGACTGACACCTTCCAACATCATATGCGTGCCCATACAACAGGCACTACGGTTCTTCATTTCACTTTCCATTGCCCGCCTGATGCACTAATTCAAGCCTACAACGATTTTGCGACTCCGCTATTTAGCCAAATCGAGGCCAACATTATTGAGAACAGCAACCTTGCGAAGATGCGGGATTTACTGCTGCCAAGGCTTTTGTCCGGTGAGCTTCGCATTAAAGATGCTGAGAAATTCCTGGAAATGAAATCATGAAATTGGACTGGTGCCCTGGCATCCGCGAGGCATGCTCGTATTGGCACGATGCGCCAATGCTGCAGCAGACCTTCGAGGCACTGGAACGGACACTGGCTGAGGACAACGATGCCTGTATCGACTGTGCCAAGGCCATCGTTGAAGTGGTTTGTCGAATCGTCATTGATGAGTTGGATTCTCCGATCAATCCCGTCAAGCCAAAAGCATCCTCTCCGGATTTTGGCGAGTGGGTCGGTTCGGCAGTGCGAGTATTAAAGCTTGGTGAAAACCAGAACACTAAATTTCTCAAGTTGGTTTCCCAGCATCACAAGCTGACTACTGCCCTTGGCGATTTGCGCAATGATGCAGGACCTGTGAGCCACGGGCGTGATGGTTTTTTGGATAGGTTATCTGCTCACCACCGTCGCTCGGCCGTACTGTCGGCCGATGCCATCGTTACTTTTTTGCATCAGGCCTATCTTGAAGCGGAACTGGACTTGGTGCGCACGCGCGAGCCTTACGAGCGCTTTGATCACCTGCACGAACTGATAGATGCGCACGTTTCATTACAAGCGGACGTCGACGATGAAGGTTTTCTCACGATAGATGTGACCCTGCCTTCCGGCGATATTTTGCCTTTACGGGTTGAAGCAAGTCGCTTGCTTTACCAACTGGATCGGGACGCCTATGTCGAGGCGTTGAACGCTGCGCGCGGGGCACTGGTTCCGGTTGTGGAATCAGTTGAAGAGTTGGGGGACGCATGACAGAGTTAAACCAGTTCCTGCTTTATACCGCGCCAGACGGGGCGGTGAAGGTGGATGTGTTCTTCAAGGGCGAAACGGCCTGGCTGACGCAGAAGGCGCTGGCCGAATTGTTCGGCGTCCAAGTGCCAGCGATCAACAAGCATCTGAAAAACATCTTCGATACCGGTGAGCTGGTAGAGGCTTCAGTTATTTCCATTTTGGAAACCACTGCCGCCGATGGCAAAAATTACTCGACCCGCTATTACAACCTCGATGCCATCATTGCCGTCGGCTACCGCGTAAACAGTTATCAGGCGACCCAGTTCCGCATCTGGGCGACGACGACGCTGCGGGAATTCATCACCAAAGGTTTTGTGCTGGATGATGACCGCCTGAAACAGGGCAAGCAGCTCTTCGGCAAAGATTACTTTGACGAGTTGCTGGAGCGCATCCGTGAGATTCGGGCCAGCGAGCGGCGCTTTTATCAAAAAGTTACCGACATCTACGCACTGTCCTTGGATTACAGCGCCGATGCGCCTTTAACGCGAGACTTTTTCGCCAGTGTGCAAAATAAGCTGCATTGGGCGATTACCGGTAAAACGGCTGCCGAGCTGATCTACACCTCTGCCGATGCGACCAAGATTTACATGGGCTTGGCGACATGGAAGTACGCGCCAGACGGCAAGATATTGAAGTCCGATGTGGCGGTGGCGAAAAACTATCTGAGTGAAGCGCACGTCAGGGAATTGAACCGTATCGTTTCCGCTTACCTCGATCTGGCCGAGAACCGCGCCGAGCGCGGCATCTTGATGAAAATGGCCGACTGGACAGGCTTTCTGCACAGTTTTCTGGAGCTGTCGAATTACCCGATTCTGCAAGACAAGGGCAAGGTCAGCGCACTGGAGGCGAAGCTCAAGGCGGAAGGTGAGTTCGATGTGTATCGGCAGCGGCAGGATGTGGAATACCTCTCGGACTTTGACCGGGAAATCAAACGGTTGGAGGGAAACAAATAATGGCTTTTTTATCTGAAGCAGCCGTTGAGCTGGCACTACTAGAGCAACTGCAAGGGCTGGGCTACAGCGTCGAGCAAGAAGAAAACATCGGCCCCGATGGCCATCGCCCTGAGCGTGACAGTCACGACGTGGTCGTGCTGAAGAAGCGATTGGAGGACGCCGTTGCGTTGCTCAATCCGGGAATGCCATTAGATGCGCGTCAGGATGCGATCCGCAAGGTGATGCAGTCCGAGCTGCCGTCGATGCTTGAAGAGAACCGCCGTATACACAAGCTGATGACCGAGGGCGTCGACGTCGAATACTACGCCGACGATGGCACTCTGACAGCGGGAAAGGTTTCCCTCATCAACTTCGAGCGGCCAGAACAGAATGACTGGTTGGTGGTGAGCCAATTCGTAGTGATCGCCGGACAATACAACCGCCGCCCGGACGTGGTGGTGTTCGTCAATGGCCTGCCGTTGGGTGTAATCGAACTGAAGGCCCCCGGCAGCGGCAACGCGACCTTGGTTGGGGCTTTTAATCAGCTACAAACCTACAAGAAGCAGATTCCGGCGCTGTTCAATACGAATGCACTGCTGGTGACCTCGGATGGGATCACCGCCCGCGTCGGCTCGCTGTCTGCCGACCTGGAGCGGTTCATGCCGTGGCGCACGACCGACGGCAAAGACATTGCTCCAAAAGGCGCGCCCGAACTTTCGACATTGATTGAAGGCGTTTTCGAACAGCGTCGGTTACTCGACATGCTGTGCCACTTTACGGTCTTCGGTGAGACGGGCTCGGGCTTGGCGAAGATTATCGCTGGCTACCACCAGTTTCACGCGGTGCGCCACGCGGTGGAATCGACTATTCGCGCTTCGAGCCAATGGCAAGGTGTGCAGGAAGACCCCAGCGACTATGGTTTGCCCAGTGTCAAGACCCAAGCTCAAGGTGACCGAAGAGCCGGAGTGATATGGCACACACAAGGATCAGGGAAAAGTCTGCTGATGGCATTTTATGCCGGGCAGCTGGTCAAGCATCCGGCGATGGCAAATCCGACGCTTGTGGTGCTGACCGACCGCAACGACCTCGACGATCAGTTGTTCGCCACTTTCTCGATGTGCCGCGACCTGATTCGACAGACTCCGGTACAGGCTGACAGCCGCGAAGATTTACAGAAGCTTTTGGCACGCGCTTCCGGTGGCGTGATTTTTACTACCTTGCAAAAGTTTGGTGAGACAAGCCAGGCACTAACGGACCGCCGCAACGTGGTCGTGATCGCTGATGAGGCGCATCGCAGCCAATATGGCTTTCGGGCTAAAGTGGATGCCAAGACGGGCGAGATTTCCTACGGGTTCGCCAAGTATTTGCGTGATGCGCTGCCTAACGCATCGTTCATTGGTTTTACCGGCACGCCGATTGAGGCCGACGATGTGAATACCCCGGCAGTATTCGGCAACTACATCGACGTATATGACATCAGTCGTGCGGTCGAGGATGGCGCGACAGTGCCGATCTACTACGAGTCGCGGCTCGCTCGTATCGAACTTGATGAGGATGAGAAGCCCAAAATTGATGCCGAGGTCAACGCACTCACCGAGGACGACCCAGAGGTTGAACAAGAACGTTTCAAGCGCAAATGGTCGACGGTAGAGGCTTTGGTAGGAAGCGACAAGCGCATGCGGCTGGTGGCTGAAGACATGGTGCGCCACTTCGAAGATCGTGTTGCTGCCCTAGACGGAAAAGCAATGGTGGTGTGCATGAGCCGTCGCATCTGCGTGAAGCTATACGACGAGATCGTGAAGCTCCGTCCAGACTGGCACAGTGCTGACGACAGCTCGGGTTCAGTCAAGATAGTGATGACGGGGGCTGCCAGCGATCCCGAGGAATGGCAACAGCACATCGGCAACAAGGCTCGCCGAGATCTGCTGGCCAAGTGCGCACGCGATGCCAAAGACCCGCTCAAGTTGGTGATCGTGCGGGATATGTGGCTTACCGGGTTCGATGCGCCCTGCATGCACACGATGTACGTGGACAAGCCGATGCAGGGGTACGGCTTGATGCAGGCGATTGCGCGGGTGAATCGTGTGTTCCGCGACAAGCCTGCTGGGTTGATCGTCGACTACATCGGTATCGCCCAGAACCTGAAATCGGCGCTTCAGCAATATTCGAAGAACGACCAGGAGAATACTGGCGTCGACGAGTCGCAGGCCATCGCCGTGCTGATGGAAAAGTACGAAGTCGTGCGCGACATGTACCACAGCTTCGACTACGCATCAGCGATGGGCGGAACACCGCAAGAGCGCTTGGCAATGATGGCTGGTGCGATTGAGTGGATTCTTGACATGCAGCAAAAGTTGGCGGCGATGGAGAAAACCAAGGAAGACAAGAAGGACGCACATCGCCGTTATCAGGATGCCGTGCTGGCGCTGTCCAAGGCATTCTCCCTTGCATCTGCCTCCGATGAGGCACGCGAAATCCGAGAGGAGGTGGGCTTCTTCCAGGCGATTCGTGCGGCGCTGGTAAAGAGCAGCGCCGGGTCCGGCGTGAGTCAGCGGGAGCGCGAACTGGCAATCCAGCAGATCGTGAGTCGCGCTGTAGTTTCCACCGAGATTGTCGACATCCTCGCTGCCGCTGGGATCAAGAGCCCGGACATTTCGATCTTATCCGACGAGTTCTTGGCCGAAGTTCAGCAGATGGAGCGCAAGAACCTCGCTCTCGAAGCGTTACGGAAGTTGATCAACGACGGCATCCGCTCCCGCAGCAAATCCAACGTCGTGCAGACCAAGGCTTTCTCGGAGCGGCTGGAAGATGCGGTCGCGCGGTATCACGCCAATGCGATCACCACTGCTGAGGTTTTGCAGGAATTGATCGACCTCGCCAAGGATATCCGGGCAGCGCGCCAGCGTGGTGAAGAGCAAGGCTTGTCCGAGGATGAGATCGCCTTCTACGACGCGCTGGCCGAGAACGAGAGCGCCATTCAAATGCTGGGTGACGACAAACTGAAACTCATCGCACACGAGTTGTTAATCAGCCTGCGTGAGAACGTATCGGTGGATTGGGCGCATCGTGATTCTGCCCGCGCACGGATGCGAGTTCTGGTGAAGCGCATTCTGCGCAAGTATGGCTACCCGCCTGATCTACAGGACGCAGCAGTACAGATCGTGTTGCAGCAGGCTGAGGCTTTGTCGTCGACGTGGAGTATTCGGAAATCTTAATCGGATTTTGGTTAACTACGCTGGCTGGCATTGCAGTCGTCTTGTGCGTTCAGCTAAACTGCACACCAGCTAAAGTTGGAAGATGGATATGATAACTGGCGAACAAATACAACAAGCCGTTGATCGGCTGGTGGCGGCGGCAAACCCGAGCAAGATAATCTTGTTCGGCTCATATGCGCGTGGCGATGCGACTGATGATTCCGATTTGGACTTGATGGTAATTGAGCGGGAAGTGCCTAACAAATTCGATGAAATGGTGCGCTTGCGTCAGGCTTTACGACCACTTCACATCCCGGTAGACGTGCTCGTTTATTCACAGGATTTTGTGAATGAATGGGGGCATTTGCCCGGCACGGCCTTGTATTGGGCATTGAAGGAAGGAAGGGTGTTACATGAAGTCCGCGCTTGACTTAGCCAAACGATATTTGGCTATGGCCGACCGCGATATTGTTGCCTTCAATAAAATGAAGAACGATGCCGAGTTTCATGCCACAACAACCTGTTTTCATGCTCAGCAGGGCATAGAGAAATGCTTGAAAGCCGTTCTGGTATTGCATGGAGTCGCTTTCCGAAAAACGCATGATCTGGACGAGTTGGTTGATTTGCTGATAGCTGAAAAAATCCCACATCCGTTCGAAGCCACAACGCTAAGTGTAATGAACCCTTACGCGGTACTGATGCGATATGAAGATATCGAATTTGCCGGAGTTACACCAGAGGGGGCCAGCAAGATTGTAGCTCTGGTGCGGAACTGGACAGGTGAGGTGCTCAAGTGAGCCAAGCCGAACTACAGCTTATCCCGCGTGCCTTAATCCACGGCGAACCGTTGTTGGAGATGCCGTCTGATCTCTATATCCCGCCGGATGCGCTGGAGCTGGTGCTGGAGACTTTTCAGGGGCCGCTCGATCTGTTGCTGTACCTGATTCGCAAGCACAACCTCGATGTGCTCGACATCCCGATGGCGCAGCTCACCAAACAGTACATGACCTATATCGAGATCATGCAGCGCAACCGCCTGGAGCTGGCCGCCGAGTATCTGCTGATGGCAGCGGTGCTGATCGAGATCAAGTCGCGCATGTTGTTGCCGCGTCCGCCCAAGATGGGCGAAGAAGAAGTCGAAGACCCCCGTGCCGAATTGATGCGCCGCTTGCTGGAATACGAACAAATGAAACTCGCCGCGCAAAGACTGAACGAATTGCCGCAAGCTGGGCGCGATTTTGAATTGGTGCAGGTGTTGATCGAGCGTACCGTAGTCGAGCGTTTGCCCAATGTGAGTGTGGAAGATCTACGCATCGCATGGATGGCCTTGCTCACGCGGGCAAAGGTGAACGCGCATCACAAGGTGCGGCGCGAAGAACTTTCGGTGCGCGAGCAAATGACGCGCTTGCTGCGGCAACTGCGCCACGGCGAATTTGAGCCGTTCGAAAATCTGTTCGATCATACGGGCGGCGTCCCGCAACTGGTCGTCACCTTCATCGCTATTCTGGAATTGGCCAAAGAAACCTTGGTCGAAATCACGCAAACCGAAACGCTGGGGAATATTTATGTCCGAACAAGTCGCCTCACCCTTGAGTGAAAATCAGCTGCCCACCGTGACCGCCCCGGATGAGGTACTGGTCGATGTCGCGCTGTTGAAAAAAGTCTATGAGGCCGCGTTGATGACGACACAGGAACCTTTGTCAATGTCCGAGTTGAAGAAACTCAGCGACGCCCCTTTGGAAACGCGCTTCATCGAAGAGTTGCTGCAACAGCTCGCGGAGAAATATGCTGACAGCGGTATCGAATTGAACCGCGTAGCCAGCGGATGGCGCTTCCGCGCCCGTCCCGAGATGCAAAAATATATCCAACGTTTAGACCCGCAAAAACCGCTGCGCTATTCGCGTGCTGTGATGGAGACCCTCGCCATCATCGCTTATCGCCAGCCGGTGACGCGCGGCGACATCGAAGAGATACGCGGCGTCGTTGTTTCGTCGCAGGTGTTGAAAACACTGGAGTCACGCAGTTGGATCGAAAGCATCGGCACGCGCGACACACCGGGCAAACCGGCACTGTACGCCACCACCCAACAACTACTGGATGACCTCAACCTGCGGACTCTGAGCGAACTGCCCGCATTGGAAGAGATGGGCAACCTGTTGGAGCCGCCCAACCAACAAGACGCCACTTGATGTCAATGTTGAAGCACATCTCCTCGCGCGACAATCCATTTTTTAAAGAGCTGATAAAGTTAGCTGGCTCATCACGCCAGCGCCGTAAAACAGGGCAGACCCTGCTGGATGGAGCGCATCTTGTTCAAGCGTATCTGTTGTCCGGCAAACGCCCGTTGCACTTGCTGGTCAATGCCGCTGCAGCGCAAGACGCAGAGATCGGCAGCCTGATCGCGCAATTGCCCGACATTCCGCTAACCTGTCTGGGCGATTCCTTGTTTGGCGAATTGACCGAACTAAAAACTCCCAGCGGTCTGCTCGCGCTCATCGAGCTACCTCAGCCGCATGTCGCGCCCTCACACAGCCGTTTCTGTGTCTTGTTGGAAGACATTCAAGACCCCGGCAATTTGGGTTCTATCCTGCGCACGGCGGCGGCGGCAGGCTGCGATGCGGCTTTTCTTTCTACGGGTTGTGCCGATGTCTGGTCGCCCAAAGTGTTGCGAGCCGCGATGGGCGGGCATTTCGCGCTGAGCATTCACGAGCATGCCGACCTGTTCAATGTGGCAGTGGTGTTCGAGGGCGCGCTCTTCGCCACTTCACTGCAAGCCACGACGACCCTGTACGACAGCAAATTGACAGGCAGCATCGCTTTTGCTTTTGGCAACGAAGGGGCAGGGTTGTCGTTTGATATGTTGGATGTCGTGCGTCACAAGATCATTATCCCGATGCCGGGAAAAGTGGAATCACTGAATGTCGCGGCAGCTGCGGCGGTGTGTTTGTTTGAAGCAGCGCGGCAGCGTAAATAATATCTTCAATAGATTTTGCTGTTTCGCCCGGTCTTGTTATTACTGACCGGCAGCTTTTTGACGGCCAGTTTTCGATGATGAATTTTCTCTACCGCAAAGGCCACGAATGCCCCAATTATGCTTTGGGGTTTCTTGGATGGTGATTTCAACGTCTTGAGGTTTGATTCCGGCTTCACGCTCGATGTTTGTAAAGAGCAACCGAATAAGCGTTTTTTTGGCCTCGACTGAGCGACCCTCGAACATGGAAACTTCAATGATGGTGTAGTTCTCGCTACGGTCGTTCGGGTAGATTAATTCCGACGTTTCCAGTCCGATAAATCTGTGAAATTTCTTATCGAGTGGATAGGAAAGTGCCTCGACAACCGCACTATGAATTGCAGAAGAAAGCGAGTTGGCGTGTGCGGCGAGTGACGTTTTTAGACCAAAAATTTTAATTTGTGCCATAGCAGTCTCGTGAAACCTAACGTTAAGGGGCTGCGCGCTTTTGCGCAGTCCCGCTTGAGCGCAGGGTTAGGATTTTTGTTCAAGTACCAGCTCATAATGCTCAACTGTAGGGAAAGGGTTATAGAAATGGTGAAGCAATTTTTTCCAATCTTGATACTGAGCAGAAGTACGGAACCCAACAGTGTGAGCCTCAAGCGACTTCCAATTAACGAGCAAAATATAACGGCTTTTATTTTCTACGCAATGTTGAAGCTGATGTGAGACGTGACCTTCTATACTGGAAATAATATCTGAAGCAGCTCGGAATGTAACTTCAAACTCAGCTTCTTTTCCTGGAATAATGTTCAGAATTGCGATTTCTAGCATAGCGATATTTCAATAAGCCTAACGTCAAAGTAAGGGGCTGCGCGCTTTTGCGCAGTCTCTCTCGAACGCAGGGTTAGGGCTATAGCACATCACGCTCTATCTGTTGCAGATAGATAAAGTCGGGGGCTTTTACGCCAGCTTTTTTTCTTATTTCTACCAACTCAGGGGACTCGAAAAAACGCCGGGCATTATCCAGTGATGACCACTCAGAAAAGTGGACGATGTTGTTTGCATCATTGTCGTATCGCAGCAACTGGTAGCTGATTTCTCCGGCGCGCTTTCTAATACCTGCTGCTTGGTCAAAAACAAGCTTCCATGCCGGATAAGCTTCGACCTCATGAATGATTAAAACGTGTTGCATGTGAGCTCCAATTGCGGGTTGCTAGTTTAGCGAGGACTTCAATACGGCGAGCCATCTTTGTGTGCGAACCGCCATTTTCCATCGACGAGAACGGCCTGTAAGTCATCGTCAGGATATACGACAGAATCTCCTGCGCTACGATCGCCAATTTCAAGATAATGCACTTCTTCACTTGAACGATTAAGTAACTGGTGCGCGTTGCCCGTACCCGCTTTGAATCCCGCGCACATGCCAGGAGCAAGCTGCGTTTCACCAGCATCGGTGATTAGCACGGGATGACCGCGCAGTATGTAAATGAACTCGTCTTGCTTGAAATGGGCGTGCCGCAAAGCTGAACCGGCACCGGGCAAGAGCTTCGTTAGGTTTACCCCGAAGTTTGCAAGACCAAACAAATCGCCGAGGGGACGCTTTTCTCGACCAGCCATTCGAGAGGCGAACGGTTCTGGGTAGGTTGATAGCTTTGAACGGGGCGAAACCTGTGTTGCCACAACGGCTATCGGAATATCTTGATCGCTCATAGTGATCTCTGATGTATTGAACCCTAACGTCAAAGTAAGGGGCTGTGCGATTTTGCGCAGTCCCGCTTGACTGACCGGGTTAGGGCTTTCGCTGAGCGGCCTGTGTTTGAAATGAATGCTTTGCGCCAAGCGTTGAAGCCTGATGCTTTTCAGCGATATACATTTCAAGACTGAAGGTGACAATGTCTCCTGGGTTCAGTACGACACCGTCGATGCCTGTTTGCGCGGGGATACCATTGACAAGGAATTCCCAATAGAAAAAGGGAGAGGATGAAGAAATGAAAGAGTCGTATGTTTCATTCACCATTACGACAAGGTATCCTAGACTAGTACCGTAGTACTGAATCGCATACGTGAACTGACTGCTGTTGTTAAGCTGGTTGTATGCGCCTTCCAGAGCCTGTTGCGCATTCATGTTGGGCAACCATGGAACAGCGACACTTGGGCCTCCAGTAATACTTACTTGAACAGTATTCATAAAAAAACTCCCTCAGGTTTGGTGATGAGGCGCATGAAAATACATCGCGTACTGCGCGCCAGATACAGTACGCCTAACGTAGATTTGAGGGGCGCCGCGCTTTTGCGGCGTCCCGCTCGAACGCCGGGTTAGGGCGTTGTTTGCCAAGAAATATCAACTTTCCTATGACTTGATACACAGTCTCGCAAATAAAGATTTATCAAGCTCTGATACGGGACACCTTTTTCGTCAGCCATTTGTTTGAAATAACCAATAACGTCTTCGCTCAATCGCATCGTGACAGATTTTTTGAGTTTGGCTGCGTAAGGGTTTTTACGGGATTTCATTTTTGATAGATCGTATTCAGTTTTCATGATCGAACCCCTTGATAATAATTACTCTCGTATTTTGTGGCTTTTCTTGCTGAGATGATCCTAACAATGTTGCCTTGGTCGCGTTCGCAATGACAGACAATGAGGAGGCGAGCTTCATCACTAAAACCAAGCATCAGAAACCTGTGTTCCGACACGGAATTCTCTTCATCAAAGAATTGCACAGCGAACTCGTCGTAAAAAACAGATTGAGCCTCATCAAACGAAATTCCGTGCTTCTTCTTGTTTGAGGTCGCCTTTGCTGTATCCCAATCGAATTTAATCATGAATACATTGTATGTACGCAGGATAAATTGTCAAGAAGCCCTAACGTTCAAATTGAGGGGCTGCGCGATTTTGCGCAGTCCCGCTTGAGCGCAGGGTTAGCGATTTTTTGGCCAATGACTTGGATTGCGAGCATCATGCAACACAGCCAAAACATGTACGAGATCAACCCGCACCGCATAAAAAAACCGTAAGGAAAACGGGGAAGGAGTGCGCGGCGAACGCTGGAAATTACCTCCGCATAAAGCAGAGGTGCTTGCTCTAGCCGTTTTAGCTGCAACTCCATCGCGGCAATGAATTCTTCACCGAGGCCGGGGCTCTGCAATTCGTACCACTCTTGAGCTTTGCCAGTTTCACGCAACACTCGTGTAGGGAATTTCAGGCGGTACGCCACGAGCCATCTTTAAGGCGAGATTTCACTTGATCCCAGGAATAACCAGCTTCCGGGTTTGCCCCGAACTCCGCTAGGCGTGCTTCGAGTTCAGCCTTAAGCTCAGGCGAAATTTCCACGGCTTCAGGTATTGCTGCAACGCTGTCCCAGATAAGTTCAACGAGACGAATGCGCTCCTGCACCGGAAGCTCAAGAATATCGGCAATAGAGATATTGTTCATGTCGGACATTGTCCCCTTTTGCGGAAAACGCGCTAACGCAGGCAACCTCTAACGTAAAGCTAAGGGGCTGCGCGCTTTTGCGCAGTCCCGCTTGAGCGAGAGGTTAGACTAGACGAAGATTCCACAAGTCGCCCGGACACAAACTTGTGAAGCACGCTTGCTATCAACGTCTGGTAGGGCAAACCCTCTTCAAGCGCTCTTGCTTGAATATCCATCAAGTCGGGTGTGGAAATCCGGATATTGACCCGCTTTTCTTTGAGAAACGTGGCTGACGCAGCAGCTTTGAATTTAGCCAGCTTGGCTTTTGAAGGAGACGTGGACTTCAATTCTCCCTTCTCATAAGCGGTCAAAATATCTTGCTCAAACGCATCAAATTTTTTCATTTGGTTTACTCCTTAGCAAATAGTCTCTCGTTGCCTTTCTACTTGGGATCACTGTTTTCAGAAAGTAGTAATCTGGTTCTTCAACGTAAGGCACCAAGTAAACATAACTATCAAGTGCCACAACAAAAACAGACTGGTTTGGATATTTTTCCGTGTTCGGGTGGCGCAATTCATCTAGCAAACCATCGGCCTCAATTGCCAGTACGATTTCTTCGAACGAAATGCACCGATCAATTTTTAACGCCTCGTTTTTATCGTGATTCCAGCGAAAGGGTTTCATGCGGTGGAGTTTAACTCGATGTGTGCCTATTGTCACCTATTGGTGCGATGTCAACGTAAAGTTGAGGGGCGCCGCGCTTTTGCGGCGTCCCGCTCGAACGCCGGGTTAGAACCAATGGTGTTTCCAAGCACAGTTGGAAGCGTTTACACAAATCAATCGGAAAAACGGTAACAGTTCTTCCCCGAAGCCTTAGCTGCATACATGGCATCGTCTGCCCTTTTAAGCATTTCATCTGGGGATGACCCTCCTTCAGCAAAAAATGCAATCCCTATGGAGGTGCCCACATGAGCAGCTATTCCGTCAAAGTTCATCGGGTAATTGACATATTCAATTACCCGAGACGCAAGCATTGCGACGTTGTCGCGGCTTTTGGGGTTATCCAGCAAGATAACAAATTCATCCCCTCCAAGACGTGCAACCGTATCAGACGGTCGGACTAATTCCAATAGACGAGTGGACACATCTTTCAACACGCAATCACCAATTCCATGACCCCAGCGATCATTGACCGCTTTGAATCCATCCAAATCGAGAAACATCATTACAATTTGACGTGGTTCACGGGCAGCCATGCCGATCAACTGCACAACGCGTTCCATTAGGAGTAACCGGTTCGGCAAACCTGTCAAACCGTCGTGCAAAGCCATGTGCTGCACGCGCTGTTCCTTGTCCCGTTGTTGGGTGATGTCAGCACATACCCCGACATAACGACTAACCTCTCCAGCTTCGTCACATATCGCAGAAACACTAAGCCGCGATAGGTAAATCGAACCATCTTTGCGCTTGCTCCAAACTTCACCGGTCCACAACCTACTTGTGTGCAATTGCGCAAACATATCAGCAAAAAAAGCGGCATCATGGCGTCCGGATTTCAGGATACGGGCATTCTGTCCAATAGCTTCTTTGGATGAGTACCCCGTGAGTGCTGTGAATGCGGGGTTCACTGAAATAATCGTTGCCGCTGTATCCGTCACCATGATGCCTTCCATGGTGGCTTCAAACACACTTGCCGAAAGTCGAATCGCCGCATCGGCTTCTCGCAGGCGGCTGATGTTGGTCACGAGTGCAAAAAATCCCTGAATGTCACCATTCAAACCTACATCCGGAATGAAATGGGCCAATATGTGGCCGATTGACCCATCAGGCTTCTGAATGTCCCGCTCAAACTCCTGCGGCTTGCCTGCCAAGACCGCTTCAATATACGGCAGACTCTTTTCATACAAGTCCGCACCTAAGGTTGTTGCAATCGGCAACCCCTTCATCTCCTGAGGCGTGCGTCCAAACCATTCCAAATACGGCTTGTTTGCAAATTGACACAGCATCTGCTTGTCCCAGTAGCCGAGCATACTTGGCATGGCATCAGTAACCGTGCGGATGAATTTCTCACTTTTGGCCAGGTCGGCGGACATAACTTCCGCCCTATGCCTAGCCTCCAGCAACTCTTGCTCAAAATGACTCCGCTCGAGACCCACAAAAAATACCCAGGTGAAACGTTCCGTCTCGTCAGATGTTGATTTCTTGCAGTTCAGAAATATGGGGACTTGCTTTCCAGAATCATCCAAAATCTGCAAGCAAATTTCGCGCACGTGCCCTTCCCGCAGCAGCATCGGCCAGACATGCGTTTGCAGGAATATTCTGCCTGCAATGGGAAACAGGGAATCCATCGACTTTGCGAACCATCGCTCATGGGTACCACCCACAAGTTCCAGCAGAACTTGGTTAACTGATTGAACAATGCCAGCTCGATCAGTTATCAAAACCGGACACGGCAGTTGATCAAACGTTGACATGGTTATGTCAATGACTACGCTGGTGCTGCAAGAAACGAGCGAATTGCATCAATCACCAGTGCAGGTTCACTTATATGAGCGCAGTGGCCTTGTACTTCCAGCACCTTCAGTGTGCTCCCGGCTAAATGAGCGTGCACATATTCACCAACGCTTACTGGAGCAAGAGTGTCAGTTCGATGCTGGAGAATCAGGCAAGGCACCGTGACCTTGGGTAGGTCAGCCCTGTTGTCAGAAAAGAATGTGGTGCGCGCGAAGACCTTTGCAACCTGTGGATCGGTCGAGCAGAAGCTGTCCGAGAGTTCCACTGTCACTTGACCGGATTCTCCCTGTGCAGAAACCACCGGCGCAAGATAGTTCGCCCACCCAATATAGTTTTGGTCCATTAGTGCCAGAAGCCCCTCCAGATCTTCTTTTTCAAAGCCACCAATGTAGTCTGGCGCATGGTTGACGAAGCAAGGGTTCGGCCCAACCAGTACCATTTTGCTGAAAAGCCCCGGGCGGGCAATCGACGCAAGAACTCCCACGCTACAACTCACTGAATGACCAACAAAGACGACATCACTTGTGATATCCAGAGCTTCGCAAACATCAATCACATCTTGCGCGTAACCGCTGAGGCTGGCGTATTTGTCTGGATCGAAGGCTGCAATGTCGCTTTGTCCGCTGCCCACATAGTCAAATAATACTTGTTTGTAGGAGGATTGAAACGCGGGTGTCACGCGATCCCACATGTTTTGATTGCACCCAAATCCATGGGCATAGAGCAGCACGGGGCCATCACCCTCAAAAACTCTGACGTTGTTTCTTGCAAGTACATTGCAATTAGCTCCATCCATTTTCATGCGATTCTCCATCGGTTGTATCTAACTTAGTGCGTACTAAGGATAGGAAATTCAAGTGCTCATAATGTTTTCTAATGTTCAAATTGAGGGGCTGCGCGCTTTTGCGCAGTCCCGCTCGAATGCAGGGTTAGGCTGGATGGGTGATTGTAAGCCCATCGACGGTTCAATAAAAAGTAATGCGAAGCTGACCCCTTTAGTTGCTTTAGTTCGCTCCCTTTAGTTCGCTTTAGTTCCGCAGCATTACCGCCATATTTATTTCTCGGGCAATTCCTCAAATTCCTTTTTTTTGTTCTCAAACCATTGTTTCATTGCTTCCGGTTTCTTCATAAGCTCTTGCATTTCATTCATGGCTTTAAGGTGCGGAGCATCCTTTTTCTGAAACATTTCCATGGCATGTTCTTTGCTCATTCCAGCAATCTCGTCAAATGACGTTGCATGAAATTTCTTGTCACAAGCACCACCAAGTTGTTTGCAGGTCATTATCTTCATATTTTGCTCCGTTGTTGAAATTGAACACACCTAACGTAAAGTTGAGGGGCGCCGCGCTTTTGCGGCGTCCCTCTCGAACGATGGGTTGGACGAATAAGCTTTTCAGCCTTTTGAACACCTAACGGCACATGCCACTAAGCTGACAACAAAAATTACTAGAAAGCCAGCCCCTATTGTGAATAGAAAAGCAGCTAGTGCTACCCCTAAAATGGGTATTCCAAGGGCGCTAGCCGCCATAAACAGCCATACGCCAATTGCCACACACAGTGCTCCAGAAATAAACCACGGGAGAGCACTAGCAACGCATTTGTTAACACAGGATTGACTCATAAAATATCTCCTTAATATGTTTAAGGGCACTAGAAAAGCGCATCACCTTGCCCATGAGTGATGCCCAACAAATAGCGTTTATCTGCCGCCCCGCCCAAACGTATTAACTCCGCGACTTGCAGTGG
>CAZHIC010000009.1:0-73123 GCA_964532405.1 uncultured Gallionellaceae bacterium
ATAAGGTGGCGTTGGAATATGATTGAGCTGTCCGCGTGGGCACAGAGGCGTGCCCCCCTACGGTGGGCGGACATTCACGGAGGTGTCGGGTGAGTTTCGGAGGCATCCACGAGCCGTCATGATGAGTGCTCTACCGTCTTCCCGAAAGGGGGCGGTAGAGGGTTTTCGTGCGAGTTGGTCGAGTGACTTAATCCCGCTATACTGCGCCGCACCCGTTTCCAATGAATACAGGAGAATATTACGTTGGATGAGCTAAAGCTTCCCAGAGTGCTTGCGAAGCGGCTGGGAAGGGTTGCGATTGTTGGGCATGCCGATCTCGAATCAATCGTTAATACGGCGATTGAAGATCGGCTGAATTATTTGGAATGGAAAGGAAAAGCCATTGCCAAAGGTCAGGCAGATTTGGATAACGGCAGGATGGTCTCAACCGGACAGATTCGCGAATCGCTGGCAAGACAACGGGCACAACGTGGTGCAACACGTAAAAAAGCTGCTTGAGTGGTCGCCCCGTTCCGGGCGAGATTTGTTGGCGATCGATTTGCATATCTCACCCGACAATCTGATCTACAGAGTCACCTGATTCAAGATCAGGATCGTCAGGGTTATCCATCAATCGCGTTTGTATTCTCACCTGTGATGCGGACAGGCTGATGTTTATGAAAATCTGCAAAATCCGAATTGAGTTGCCGTTTTTAGTGGATCAACTGGAAAGAAAAACCATGTCCAATCAATCGTGCTTTAGAACCGACCCCATTGTTGCGGCCATCGTCCTGCTGGCTTTGTGTGTTTCATATTTTTCTTTCAAAGAGGCGCCGCATCCCGTATCTCCTGCCACGATCATCGCGGCGCCACTCGTGACGCAGGCGCCCGGTCGCCTCGTCTTTGAACACGGTTTTTTCGATTTCGGTACGGTGGTCGAAGGCGATATCGTCAAGCACACTTTCAAATTCAAGAACGACGGTGCGGGGAAAATTAAAATTGTGAAGACGGAAACGTCTTGCGGTTGTACAACGGCCAATGGCGCGCTCAAAGAGTACGCGGCGGGTGAGTCGGGCGAGATGGAAGTGGTGGTGGACACCAAGGGCAAGAAGGGCATCATCGTCAAGACGGTGACGGTGACGCTGGAGAATAATGAGGCGGTGACCGTCGATCTTTCGCTGACGATGAAGCTGGAGCCGCCGCCACATCCCAAGATCGAAAAGGTGCGCAACATCAATGCCGAGGTGGCTTGCAAGAGCTGCCATCTGGAAAGCGGCGAGGGGCAGACGGGGGTGTTTCTGTATCATCGCGTGTGTGCGCAGTGTCATGGCAAGAAGGGCGCGGGCGGATTTGCGCGCGCGCTGAACGATGCGAAGTGGCAGCAGGTGAGCGATGAATACATCAAGAATACGATCCATGCGGGATTGCCGGAAAAAGGGATGCCTTCATTCGTGGACGGTGTGACGCCGCCGCTGTCGGATGAGCAGGTGGGGTCGTTGATTACATACATTCGTGGCTTTGTGCCGCGTTGAAGACGGAGAAGTGTATGAGGGTCTGTTTTGTTAGCGTGGCATTGATGTGTGCTTTGTCGGTTTCCATGCCGGCATGGCCATCTTCATCTTGCGATGGCGGTTCGAAAGTATCCATGCCTTCATGGGTGAGTGATCGGGACGGTTACAGTGAGCCTGGAAACTATGTGGGCATAGGTTTCGCCGAGAAAGAGGGCAAGAGTAAAGAGCGGCAGATCGAGGCATCGAAGAATAATGCCCAGCATAATCTTGTGGGGCAGATCGAAGTCAAAATCAAGGCGGAGAGCCAACAGAGCACGAGCGTGAGTAATCAGAGGGTGCAGAAAGACGAGTCGAGCAAGGTGTCCGCCATTTCGGATGAGGTGTTGCGCGGCCTGAAGGTCAAGAGTCATTGGGTAGATAGAGATTGCACGTACTACACGCTGATGGTTATCAGTGTTGATTCGGTTAAACAGTCGCAGCGGGTGAAGATTCAGAAGAATCGTCTGGCATTATTTAAAGCACGCTTGGACGAAGGTACGAATCGTGAAAAAAATCGCGACATCAATGCGCGTCAAAAATATCTGGGAGAAGCACAGGCGCTGTTGGGCGATATTGATTTCAACTTGCTGCCAGAGGAAGCGGGTGAAGCCTTTTATGCGAAGCAGTTGGATGCGGCGCTGATCGCGGCGAATAAAGACGCTTTCAAGGTGAAGGGACGTATGGCGTTGTTTGCGATCAATGAGGACGGTAGCCTGAGTGCGGATGTGCGGGGAAAAATGCTGGATCGGTTAAGGGCGGGGGAAAAATCAACCGACCGCCTGATGGACGATTGCAACCGGAAAGAAGATTGCATCCGTCTGGCCAGAGAACAGAATTTTGATACGCTGACTTTGCTCGATGCGGGTACTCAAGTGGTGACCACGCAGATGGGGTCGCTCAAAGGGACGCTGACTGTTTCTAAAACGGTTTACGATATTCAAAACGGTAAAATTTTGAAAACAGACAAGATGTCCACGCAGGTGATCGGCTGGGGCAGGGACGAACTGGACTGGGGCACCGCGGCAGAAAAAATTATGCAAGGCTTTAAATGAGGGACGGAGGCTATATGTTGGCAAGGAGTTTTTTAGGGGCGATATTGTTGGCGTTGCCGTTTGGTATATGTGCTGCGGAAGGCGGTGGACCTGAGATTGGACAACCTTCCCCAAACATCATGGGGCGCACTTTGGATGACCATGCCTATCGCTTGAAAGCTGACACGGGTCGCCAGAAAGTGATCAATTTTTTTTCGGTAACTTGCGTGCCATGCCAGCAGGAAATGCCGGAATTGGCAAAGCTTGAAAAGCAATACCAAGGGGTGAAGTTTATCTCGGTGCATACCGAAGAAGTAAAAGCAGAAACTATCGTAAAGTTTATTCAGTCGTTGCCTGCCGCACCTTCCAATATAGTGCTCACCTCGGGCGGACTTCAGGAAACTGTTCAATATCTCGGCCTGCCGCACACTATTGTGTTGGATAGCGATAATGTCGTGTTGATGAATCTGGTCGGCTACACCCCGGATAACATGCGGCGACTCAGCAAAAAATTGCGTGAGATGACGCAACACTAAAGGAACGGGCGATGAAAAATATACTGAGGCTGTTCACGATTGCGATCATCTTTTTCGCGCCGTTAGCCTGCGCCAAAGAGATCGCCGTGTTGCTGCCCGTGATCGGTCCGCTCACTCCTTTTGAAAAGATCGAGTTGACCAAACAAGCGGCGGAAGGGCTTTCTGCCAAATTCGAGTTAAGGCACGGCGAAGAAGTCGAGCGCTTCGTCAAACAGGCGTTTCAAGACGAGAGCCACAAAAAAGATTGCGACGAAACTAACTGCTACCGCCGCATTGCTGCCCGCTATCATGCGGAAAAAATCGTCGCATTGCGTGTGGCTCAGGTGGATAAAGGACGTTACCTGGTGACCGCCCATCTGTATGATGTGCCGACGGGCGAGATGACGTCCAGCCAAAAAATGGAATGCACGCAATGCTCTTTTGAGAAGCTCAAGGTGCTGTGTAAAGAAATCATGCAACGCATAGTCGAAGCAAAATGAATATGAGTCAAATCCCAATGCGCAAGCTGTGCAGCGTATTGATGGCTGTTTGTCTGGCATACATCCCGTTGCAAGCGCAGGCCGCCAAGCCGGTCAAAGAGTCCAAAGAGCGTCTCGTGCTGATGCCTATGCGCGTGGATGAGAGTGAAAAGAACATGCTGGCTTCGATGGAAACAGCGCTGGTTCAGGGCTTGCAATTGAAATACGAAGTCTTCTCGGGCGAGCAGGTTGCGCAAAAATCGCGCGAAATATTCAGAAAAGAGTCCCGTACCGCCAAGAAGGAATGCGATGAAACGCGCTGTATGGAAGACATCGCGATTGCCTTTCAGTCCGAACTCATCGCGACGGCCAATGTCACCAAGCTCGAAGGCGGTTATCTACTGGCGCTCAGCATTCGCAACGTGATGGACAACAAAGCGGTGTATTCCAACTCCATGACTTGCGAAAAGTGCAGCGTGTTTCAAGTGGTGGAAAAGCTCAAAGAATTGAGTGGTGCGTCAATGCCGGAAAGGCAGCAAGTTGTATCTCCGGCTGTGGTTAATAAGTCAGCCGTTGCGCAGGATGGCAAAGCCGGTGATCCCGAAACCATATTGTGGAACGAAATTAAGAACAGCCAGCTGGTTGAGGACTACCAGACCTATCTTGCGCAATATCCCAAAGGTAAATATGGGGTGACGGCCAAGTTGCGCATTAAAAAGCTGCAAGATGAAACGGGCAGTCAAGCACTGAGTAAAGAGCAGCAAATATGGCAAGCAGCGGAGCGGGCAGGGGGCGAGGCAGGCTATCAAAACTACCTGAATGATTACCCGCAAGGCAACTACGCCGGGTTGGCGCAAGTCCGAATTCGCAAGCTCCAATCTAACGATCAAGCCTCGCGGGAAGAGCAAGCTCTGTGGCAAGCTGCACTCGACAGATACAGCGTGCAAGCCGTTCAGACCTACCTTGATAAATACCCTGGTGGCAAATATGTTGAAATGGCCAATAAACGCATCAAAAAGATACGACAGGAAGATGCCGCCGCCGCCAAGCAACACCCCCCCCAGGGTGATGAACCCCAATCGGCAGCGGAGAGGTTGAGAGAGGCTGAGGCAGCAAGTTTAGAGGAAGCAAGGGAGAGGAGGGGGGTGATTGTTCTGCCGAGTTACTTGAAAAAACTGATCCCCATAATCCTCAATGAATAGCGTGCGCTTTATATCCGGCTCTTCAACTAAGGGTCTGTTAATAAATAACTGTAACAAATAGGCCGAGGGTGGTATATTGTCGCCATGGTGATTGAAGGCGACGACATCCAACAAATACGCACCCGATTCGAGAAGCTTGCATGGGCTTTGGACGAGCGCATGAGGCGTCTGTTTGCTGCTGCGGAGGCCGCTGTGTTAGGTCATGGTGGCGTCACAATGGTTGCACAGGCTACCGGTGTATCCCGGCGTGCAATTTATGCTGGACTGGAAGAACTGGCAGCCGAAAAGATGCCCGTTGAAAATCAGGGCAAGCGGATTCGCAAAGCGGGAGCCGGTAGAAAATCTGTCATCGAGACCTCTTCTGGCGTGATGGCGGCGTTGGAGAAGTTGGTCGAACCGACGACACGAGGCGATCCCGAATCGCCTCTGCGCTGGACCTGCAAAAGCCTGCGTACTCTGGCCGACGAGTTGAGCGCAAACGGCCATTCGGTAAGTTATCCGAAAGTGGGAGATTTGCTGCGGGAATTGGGTTACAGCTTGCAGGCAAATCGAAAGGTGTTGGAAGGGACAGGCCATCCAGACCGCAACGCCCAATTCGAGCTTATCAACGACCAGTGCAAGCAACGGCTGGGGGCAGGTAACCCAGTCATCTCGGTTGACACGAAGAAGAAAGAACTCGTCGGCGCGTACAAGAACAACGGCACAACCTGGCGCCCTGAGGGGAAGCCTGAATCAGTCAAGGTGCATGACTTCATCGATAAGGAACTTGGGCGCGCGAACCCCTATGGCGTCTACGATGTGGCCAGTAACACCGGTTGGGTCAGTGTGGGAACGGATCACGACACAGCCAGTTTCGCGGTCGAGACAATTCGCCGCTGGTGGAATACGATGGGTAGGCAGCGCTATCCTGCGGCAACGGAATTAATGATCACGGCAGATGGTGGTGGCAGCAACGGTAGCCGGGTGAAGCTTTGGAAATTGGAATTGCAGCGATTGGCTGACGAGATCAAAATCCCGATCCATGTCTCTCACCTGCCTCCGGGCACGAGCAAATGGAACAAGATTGAGCATCATCTGTTCTCGCACATCAGCATGAATTGGCGCGGCCGGCCCTTGATTAGCCACGAGGTAATCGTCAATCTTATTGCAGGAACTACCAATCGGAAGGGACTAAAAGTTCATGCCGAACTGGACGACTCTTCGTATCCGTCAGGCATTAAAGTAAGTGGCGCGGAGTTTGAAAGCATTCGCATCACCCGGAATGAGTTTCATGGCGAATGGAATTACAGGATTGATCCTAACCTTAGCTGAAATGTTACATTAATTATTTAACGGTTCCTAAGTCAACCCTTCCAGACATCCCAAGCAAAGACATAATGAATTCTGGAAACATCCCAGAAGTACCCAGCATGACGACTTTCACGCCGTACGCTGTTAAGGTGGTGGGGCTTATTGTTTGCCCACAATGGCTTCTGCAACCACAACTCTATTAAACAACAGCATTCTTTTTCCAAAAGCGAATTCCGCATGTCAAGCATTTTCAATACTTATTTATCAAACCATCTAATTGCAGTGTTTTATCTACTTTTAATAAAAGCCATCACAATTTCATCACTGAATAATCAAAAATAAGCAAAACAAAGCAAACATGAAAACCGCTGAAATCCTTGTGTTTATTGGGTTATTTGCTGGAGGTGCGACCCAGAGTCGAACTGGGCTAACCGGATTTGCAATCCGGGGCATAACCGCTTTGCTATCGCACCGTCGTACGAACTAAAAAATTATGGGAAAGCGGAAAGCTTTCCCAAGAACAAGAAATTGGAGCGGGAAACGAGACTCGAACTCGCGACCTATACCTTGGCAAGGTATCGCTCTACCAACTGAGCTATTCCCGCAAAAAACGAAGTCCGCATTATAGGGATATTGAACTTCGTGTCAAGAAAATAGATGGTCGTTTTTCATCTCTCATCAAAAATAATTTGCATGCTCGCCACCCTATCGCGCATCTCTGTATAATGCGCCGCTGCTTGATTTGAAGCATTCCTTCAATCCGGCGCTACTCAGCCCGAGTGGTGAAATTGGTAGACACAACGGACTTAAAATCCGTCGCTACGGTAAAACGGGCGTACCGGTTCAAGTCCGGTCTCGGGCACCATCCAATATGCTAAGTAAACTCAATCCCGCTCAACGCGAAGCCATCACCTATCTGGACGGCCCTCTACTGGTGCTGGCGGGAGCCGGCAGCGGAAAAACGCGCGTGATCGTGCATAAGCTGGCTTATCTCGTAGAGCAATGCGGCTACTCGGCGCGCAACATCGCCGCGATCACCTTTACCAATAAAGCTGCGAATGAGATGCGCGAACGCGTGGGTAAGCTGTTGAGCGGCGGCAACGCCAAAGGCATGACTATCAGCACATTCCATGCGCTGGGCATGCAAATCCTGCGTGAAGAAGCCGGGCTGATCGGCTACAAGAAACAATTTTCGATTTTCGATTCCGCCGACACCGCCAAGATCATCAGCGAGTTACTTGGTTCACCCGACAAGCAAGACATCCGTCTGGCACAAAGCATGATGTCGAATTGGAAAGCTGGATTTGTCTCGCCGGAGCAGGCTTCGAGCTTGGTTGATACCGAAGCCGAGCAACGCATCGCCCTGCTCTACTCGCGCTATCAGGAAACCTTGCGCGCTTATCAGGCGGTGGACTTCGACGACTTGATCCGTCTGCCGGTAGATCTGTTCAAAGTGCATCCCGAAGCCTTGCTGCGCTGGCAGCAGCGCCTGCGCTACCTGCTGGTGGACGAATATCAGGACACCAACGATTGTCAGTATCAGATGATGACCTTGCTGGCGGGTGGCCGCGCGGCGCTCACCGCCGTGGGCGATGACGATCAGGCCATCTACGCATGGCGCGGCGCGAGCATCGCCAATTTGCAAAATTTGCAGAACGACCATCCCAACTTGCGCGTCATCAAGTTGGAGCAAAACTACCGCTCCTCGCAGCGCATTCTGCAAAGCGCAAACCACCTGATCAAGAACAACACCAAGCTCTACGAAAAGAAACTGTGGAGCGAACACGGCCTGGGCGATCAGGTGCGCATTTTTGCCGCCAAGGATGACGACAACGAGGCGGAATCGGTGGTGCTGCGCTTGTTGGCGCACAAGTTCGAGCATCGCACACGCTTTGCCGATTACGCCATCCTGTATCGCAGCAACCATTTGTCGCGGGTGTTTGAAGAACATTTGCGCGCACAGAATGTGCCTTACACCGTCAGCGGCGGAACCTCATTTTTCGAGCGCGCCGAGATCAAAGACCTCGTCGCCTACCTGCGCCTCATCGCCAACCCGGACGACGACCCGGCCTTCATCCGTGCCGTCACCACGCCCAAGCGCGGCATCGGCAATGCCACGCTGGAAAAGCTCGCAAGCTACGCGGGCACGCGCAACATCAGCATGTTTGAAGCCGCATTCGAAGGTCCGATGGAAGACCAGTTGCCCGCGCGCCAGCATGAAGAGCTGATTACTTTCTGCAACTTCATCAACCGCATGGAAGCACGTGGAGCCAAGGAAGAATGCGCGCCCGTGCTGGCCGACCTGATGAGCGCGATCGACTATGAAGCGTGGCTGTTCGACAGCCACGAGCCGCGTCAGGCCGAAACCAAATGGGCCAACGTCAGCAGCTTCGTCGCCTGGATCAACCGCAAATCAGAAGCCGATAGCAAAACCCTGTTGGCGATGACGCAGACTATCGCGCTGATGAACCTGTTGGAAGGGAAGGAAGAGGAAACCGATGCGGTCTCGCTCTCCACGCTGCACGCCGCCAAGGGATTGGAGTTCGGCCATGTATATCTGGTCGGTGTGGAAGAAGGCGTGTTGCCGCACGAACGCAGCGAACTGCCCGAACAGATCGAAGAAGAGCGCCGCCTCATGTACGTCGGCATCACTCGCGCCCAGCGTTCGCTACACATCAGCTACTGCATCAAACGCAAACGCGGCAAGGAATGGGCCACTTGCGAAGCCAGCCGCTTTATCAAAGAACTGCCTGAAGGCGACGTGATCTTCGCGGGCGCTGTTCCGGCGGGCAACACACCGGAAGTGAGCAAAGAAGAAGGGAAAGCGAAGCTGGCCCGGTTGAAAGCGATGCTGGGCTGACCTCGGCAATATATTAGCGAAGGGCTGGTGCAGGGTGTCCCACGCCAGCCCTTCATCTCAATGCACAAGTTTATTTTTTCAACATGGCATCAATTCTTTTTTGGGCATCTTTAGCCAGTGAATGCTTAGGATGTTCCTGGATGAATTTTTCATACAATTCTTTCGCTTTCCCTTGGTCACCCAATTTATTTTCCGTTATATCCGCATTAGAAAAGACGGCTTTCACGGCATCTTCGCTGTTTGGAGAGCGCGCAAGAATGCGTTCATTAATTTCGATTGCCGCAACCCAGTTTCGAGTTGAATATACGGAAATTTTCTCAGCCGCCAACAAAGCATTCAGACCGTCTTGCCCCGTCTTAAATATATCAGCCAATTTTAAATAGGTATCAATCGGCCTCAGATTGCTCGCTTCAGGCTCATACCTCGTTGGAAATACAGCTCTCGTTCAGGCTCATACCTCATTGGACAAGGCTAGGCTTTGTCCGCTTGCGCCATGTCGTGATAGATTGCGCGGGTTTTTCTTAAAGGAGGTTGCAAGTGCTTAGTTCAAATATTCCCGTTATCGCTATCGACGGTCCGTCCGCTTCCGGCAAGGGCACGGTAGCGCAGCGCGTGGCGACAGCGTTGGGCATGCATTATCTCGACAGCGGCGCTTTATATCGGCTGCTGGCATTAGCGGCACAGCAGTGTGGCATTGCGCTCGATGCGGAATCACAATTAGCGGATTTGGCCGGACAAGTGGATATTCGCTTTGAAGGTGCGGACATTTGGCTGGATGGCGTAAAGGTGGGCGACGAGTTGCGCACCGAGGAGGCGGGATCCGCAGCTTCCAAGATCGCCGCTTTGCCCGAGGTGCGGGCCGCGTTGCTGGATAAACAGCGCGCTTTTCGCCGTGCGCCGGGACTGGTGGCGGACGGGCGCGACATGGCTTCGGTGGTGTTCACCGACGCGGTTTTGAAGATATTTTTGACCGCCAGCGCCGAGGCGCGCGCAGAACGCCGATATAAGCAGTTGAAAGAGAAAGGAATGGATGCTAATATCGCGCCCCTTTTGCAGGACATACGGGCGCGCGACGAGCGAGATATTCAACGTAGTGTGGCTCCGCTGCAACAGGCGCAAGGTGCGAGTTTGCTGGACACGACCTCTCTGAACATCGAGCAGGCGGTGCAGGAAGTGTTGGATCGCTACCGCGAAGTAAGTTGAAGATTGGCCCCGCTTGGCTCTCCGCCATTCGGGATGATTAACTAACCACCGCTCTGCGGGAATACCTGAAAGTAAATCGAAAATGACTGAAGTCGCTGATATGGAAAGTTTTGCCTCTCTGTTTGAAGAGAGTTTGACGCGTAAAGAAATGCGCGCAGGCGAATTGATCACCGCGCAAGTTGTGCGCATTGAGCAAAACGTCGTTGTGGTTAATGCCGGACTGAAGTCCGAAAGTTTTATTCCTGTTGAAGAATTCCGCGATGCCTCCGGCGCGCTGGAGGTCAAGGCGGGCGATTTCGTTACGGTGGCGATTGAGTCGCTGGAAAACGGTTACGGCGAAACGCGCTTGTCGCGCGAAAAAGCCAAGCGTCTGGCTGCCTGGATCGATCTGGAGCAAGCGATGGAAGAAGGCCGCATCGTTGAAGGTTACGTGAGCGGTAAGGTTAAGGGCGGTCTGACTGCGATGGTCAACGGTATCCGTGCATTCTTGCCCGGTTCGCTGGTGGATACACGTCCGGTTAAGGACACGACTCCATACGAAAACAAGACGATGGAATTGAAGGTTATCAAGCTGGATCGCAAGCGCAACAACGTGGTGGTATCGCGTCGCGCAGTGTTGGAAGCCTCTCAAGGCGCTGACCGCGAGAGCATGTTAGCGAACCTGACAGAAGGCGCAATCGTCAAGGGTATCGTCAAGAACATCACCGACTACGGCGCGTTCGTCGACTTGGGCGGTATCGACGGTCTGTTGCACATCACCGATTTGGCATGGCGTCGCGTGAAGCATCCATCCGAAGTGCTGACGGTTGGCGATGAAGTCGAAGCCAAGATACTGAAGTTCGACCAAGAGAAGAATCGCGTTTCTCTGGGCATCAAGCAAATGGGCGATGATCCTTGGAACGGTCTGGCACGTCGCTACCCGCAAGGCACACGCTTGTTCGGCAAGGTGACTAACCTGACCGACTACGGTTCGTTCGTGGAGATCGAGCAAGGTATCGAAGGTTTGGTACACGTGTCCGAAATGGACTGGACTAACAAGAACGTTCATCCGTCCAAAGTTGTTTCTCTGGGCGACGAAGTCGAAGTCATGATTCTGGAAATCGACGAAGCGCGTCGCCGTATCTCCCTGGGTATGAAGCAGTGCAAGTCCAATCCTTGGGACGACTTCGCGCTGAACCACAAGAAGGGCGACAAAGTTAAGGGTCAGATCAAATCCATCACCGACTTCGGCGTGTTTATCGGTCTGGAAGGCGGTATCGACGGTCTGGTGCATTTGTCCGACCTGTCTTGGTCCGTTGCCGGTGAAGAAGCCGTGCGCAACTACAAGAAGGGCGACGAACTGGAAGCTGTGGTTCTGGCCATCGACGTTGAGCGCGAGCGCATCTCTCTGGGCGTGAAGCAAATGGAAGGTGATCCGTTCGGTGGTTATGTTTCCGGACACGACAAGGGCGCTATCGTTACCGGCACCGTGAAGTCTCTGGATGCCAAGGGCGCTGTGGTCATGCTGGACGGCGATGTGGAAGCCTATTTGAAGGCATCCGAAGTTTCCGCCGACCGCGTGGAAGATATCCGCACTCACCTGAAAGAAGGCGACACTGTTACGGCACTGATCATCAATGTGGACCGCAAAAATCGCGGTATCAATCTGTCTATCAAGGCGATGGATAAGGCTGATGAAGCATCCGCGATGCACAAGTTCGCAGCGGAAAACACCAGCTCGGCCGGGACCACCAATCTGGGCGCGTTGCTTAAGGCCAAGATGGCTTCCAGTAAGGCAGACGCATAATCGGGAGTGATAGAACATGACTCGTTCTGATCTTATCGCCAAGCTGGCAGAGCGCTACACGCAGCTGCAGGGCAAGGACGCGGAGCTTGCTGTCAAGGTGATCCTTGATAGCATGTCCTCGATCTTGTCCCGTGGCGGCCGCATCGAGATTCGCGGTTTTGGCAGTTTTGCCTTGAACTATCGTCCGCCCCGTCTGGGGCGCAATCCCAAGTCGGGCGACAAGGTTCAAGTGCCGGCCAAGTATGTGCCGCATTTCAAAGCGGGAAAAGAGTTGCGCGAGCGGGTAGACTTTCCGGCGTCCTGATGTGATGTCGGAGTAAACGGATTGGCGGCCTATCGCGAGATGAGCCGCCAATTTTTTGCTCTAAATTTAGATGCTGTTCTTGGAATGAATCTGTGCAATCTGCGGATTCTTGCCGTTTCTAGGTTCGCCAGTTCATGGTATCGTTGTGCCCTATCTGTTTCAGGTATTGGAAGATGCGATATTTAGTCTGGCCGTTGCGTGCGGTATTGTTTTTACTGCTGCTGGGTTTTGCCGTGAAAAACGATCAGCCTGTGGTGCTGAGATATTTCTTCGGCTATGAATGGCAGACTTCATTGATTGTCATTTTGCTGTGTTTTTTTACCGCCGGGGTGTCGATCGGCGTGTTGGCTATGCTGGGCAACATGTTCCGGCAGCGTCGCGAGCTTTCAGCTTTGCGGCGAGATTTACAACTGAAGAACAAACTGGCTGAGATAGCAAACGCTCAGCACATTCCTACCCACCCCTCTTGATCCGGCATCACCTTAGCTATGGAATTTGAACCTTGGATGTTGTTGGTTTTCCCCCTGTTTTTCGGCATGGGCTGGTTGGCCGCGCGTATCGATATCAAAGAGTTGTTGACCGAATCCAGCGCCTTGCCGCGTTCCTATTTTCAGGGCTTGAACTTCCTGCTCAATGAACAGCAGGATGAGGCAATCGAGGCGTTTATCGAGGTAGTCAAAGTTGATCCGCAGACCATCGAATTGCACTTCGCTTTGGGCAGCCTGTTCCGTCGTCGCGGCGAGGTGGACCGTGCCCTGCGCATGCATTTGAATCTGGTCGAGCGCGGCGATCTCGACGAAGATAAACGGCAGCAAGCCTTGTTCGAGCTGGGACAGGATTATTTGAAGGCCGGCATATTTGACCGGGCTGAATCTACCTTTGCCAGTTTGCAAGGGACATCTTATGAGAAAGAGGCGCTCGACTTCTTGTTGGAGATATTCCAGAAAGAAAAAGATTGGCTCAAGGCTATCGACATCAGTCAGCGTTTGACCGTGCTGACGGGCGAGTCGCACGGTAAAGAGGCTGCTTTCTTCTATTGCGAACTGGCCGCATCGGAACTCGCCGACAAGCAGGCGGATGCGGCGACAGTCCATCTGGAGCAGGCTCTCGTGGCCAACCCCCAAGGTGTGCGCGCCACCATCATGCTGGGCGACATCGCGCTGGCGGCAGGGAATACGTTGCCAGCCATCGAGATTTGGAAACGTATCGAGCAGCAGGATGCGCAATATCTGCCGCTGGTGGCGGAGCGCCTGTTGCAGACTTACCGCCAAAGCCGGAATGAAAATGAAGGTATCGCTTTGTTGCAAGACTATTTGGCGAAGTATCCTTCTATCGACCTGATGAATGTGCTGTTCAACGCGATTCTGCAACGCGACGGGGCGGAGGCCGCGTACAAACTGGTGCGCAATGAGTTGAGACTGCATCCGACTTTACTGGGGTTGGACAAGTTGTTAGAAGCGACACTGCTCGATGTGAAAGTCGAGCGCCGCGCCGATGTCGAGCTGGTGAAGAATCTGGTTTACCAGCGCACCCGTGCGTTGGCGATGTATCGCTGCAAGCGCTGCGGTTTCAAGGCGCGCCAGTTCTATTGGCATTGTCCTGCTTGTTACGGATGGGAGACTTATTCCCCGCGCCGCACCGAAGAGACCGGGGGGCTGGCATGAGCGATTCCAAAATCATCGTCGCGCTGGATTACCCCGGTGCGGCTCAGGCATTGGCTCTGGTGGCGCGCCTCGATCCGGCATTGTGCCGTCTCAAGGTCGGCAAGGAGCTGTTCACTACGGCAGGGCCGCAACTGGTCGAGCAACTGCAGCAGCGCGGCTTCGAGGTGTTTCTCGATCTGAAATTCCACGACATCCCCAACACCACGGCGCAGGCGTGCAAAGCCGCGGCGTCATTGGGCGTGTGGATGGTCAACGTGCATGCACTCGGCGGCAGACGCATGATGGAAGCCGCGCGCGAAGGCTTGGCGAATTTTGCCAAGCCGCCGAAGCTGATTGCGGTGACGGTGCTGACCAGTATGGCGCAGGCCGATCTTGCAGAGATTGGTATCGCGGCGACGCCCGCAGAACAGGTGTCGCGTTTGGCCGTATTGGCGCAGGCCAGCGGAATGGACGGCGTGGTTTGTTCCGCGCAAGAGGCCGCGTTGCTGCGCAAACGGCTAGGCGCAGAATTTTGTCTGGTCACACCCGGCATCCGCCCGGCTGATGCGTCGGCTGACGATCAGTCGCGCATCATGACACCGCGCGCCGCGTTGGAGAACGGTTCCAGCTATCTGGTCATCGGGCGTCCGATCACCAAGGTAGCCGAGCCCTTGTTGGCGTTGCAGCAAATCACTAACGAAATAGGAGAAGTGGCATGAGCCGTTTGCCATCATTTGAAAAGGCGCGCGTATTGGTTGTGGGCGATGTCATGCTGGATCGCTATTGGTTCGGCGACGTGCATCGCATCTCGCCGGAAGCGCCGGTTCCGGTGCTCAAAGTGAGCCGCGTGGAAGAACGCCCGGGCGGCGCAGCCAACGTGGCGCGCAACATTGCCTCGCTGGGTGCGCATTGCACCTTGCTGTCGGTGGTCGGTGCGGACGAGGCGGGGGATTGCCTGCAAAAACTGTTGACCGCGCAGGGCGGAGTAGAAGCGTTGTTGCATCGCGACGCAGGGTTTTCCACCATCGTCAAACTGCGCGCCGTTGCACGCCAACAACAACTACTGCGTATTGATTTTGAAACGCAGCCCAGCCACGAAGTGTTGCAAACAAAGCTGGCCGATTTCAAAGAAAAACTACCGCATTGCGATGTGGTAGTGCTGTCCGATTACGGCAAAGGCGGCTTGGCGCACATCGCCGAAATGATTCAGCTGGCGCGTGCGGCGGGCAAACGGGTGCTGGTCGATCCCAAGGGGGAAGATTATGCGCGCTACCAAGGCGCGACCTTGCTCACCCCGAACCGCAGCGAGTTCCGCGATGTGGCGGGCGGCTGGGGCAGCGAGACCGAACTCAATACCAAGGCCGAAAAATTGCGCGCCGAATTGCGCCTCGAAGCGTTATTGGTCACGCGCAGCGAGGAAGGCATGAGCTTGTTCCGTGCAGGCAGCGTATTGCACGAACCGACTCATGCGCGCGAAGTATTCGATGTGAGCGGTGCGGGCGATACGGTAATTGCGACGCTGGCAGTAATGATGGCGAGTGGAGCCGACCTTGCCGATGCGGTGTGCATTGCCAATCGTGCCGCAGGTATCGTGGTGGGCAAGCTGGGTACGGCAGTGGTTTCGCGCGAAGAAATTATTGAAGACATGAGGGGTTGATATGTACTACGTCGTTACCGGCGCTGCCGGGTTTATCGGATCTAATTTGGTTAAAGCGCTCAACGAGCGCGGTGAGACGAACATCATCGCGGTGGACAATTTCCAGAAGGCAGACAAGTTCAAGAATCTGGTCGATTGCGAGATCGCTGATTACATGGACAAGGAAGACTTCATCGAAAAGTTGAATGGCGGTTCGTTCGACGGCATCCTCAACGCGGTACTGCATCAGGGCGCATGTTCGGACACCATGGAAAGCGATGGTCGTTACATGATGGAAAATAACTATCGCTATTCGCTGGATGTGATGAACCACTGTCAGAACGAGGAGATTTCATTTTTGTACGCCTCTTCGGCATCGGTGTATGGCATGGGGCCGGTGTTCAAGGAGAGTCGCGAACACGAATCGCCGCTGAACGTGTATGCCTATTCAAAATTTTTGTTCGACCAGGTGATGCGCCGCCGTTGGCATAGCCGTACCGGGCAGATCGTCGGCCTGCGCTACTTCAACGTGTACGGGCAACGCGAGCAGCACAAGGGGCGCATGGCCTCGGTGGCGTACCACTTCTTCAATCAATTCCGTGCGGATGGATATGTGAAATTGTTCGAGGGCTGCGACGGCTATGGCAACGGCGGGCAACTGCGCGATTTTGTTTCTATCGAGGATGTGGTCAAGGTGAATATGTTCTTTCTGGAGAACCCGAATAAATCCGGTATCTTCAACCTTGGAACAGGCCAGGCGCAGAGTTTCAACGATGTTGCGGTGGCGACTATCAATACGTTGCGTGCAGCGAACGGCGAGGTTGCGTTGTCGCAGGAACAAATGCTGGCTCAGCAATTGATGCGTTACATCCCATTCCCTGAGCAGCTGAAAGGCAAGTATCAAAGCTATACGCAGGCCCATGTGCATGCTTTGCGTGCGTCAGGCTATGATGCTCCGTTCCTGACGGTGGAGCAGGGTACGGGGCGTTATGTGAATCATTTGTTGCGCGCGTCAACTTAATTGCTTGTGGCTCGTTGTTAGCGTGCGGCAGGTGTCGCCTATTATTTATATTGAGAGGAAAGTCATGAAGAAAATTTTATTATCAATCGCTCTGTTTTTTGCATTTGTCAGCGTTGCATTTGCGGCAGTGAACCTGAATACAGCCACCAAGGATGAGCTGGATAGCGTAAAAGGTATTGGTCCGGCCAAGGCACAGGCGATCATCGAATATCGCCAGAAAAATGGCCAGTTCAAGAGTGTGGATGACTTGAAGAACGTCAAAGGTTTTGGTGAGAAAAGTGTAGAAAAAATGCGTTCGGAGCTGACAATTAGCGGTGGTTCTTCTGCAAAAAAGGCGGAAAAGGCTGAAATGAAAAAGGAAGAAAAGCCAGCCAAGGCCGAGAAAAAAGATAAAGCCGAAAAGAAATAACGCTGGTTCTGACGAGCCCGCCAGATGCGAGTCTGGCGGGCTTTTATTTGGTGTCGTCAATGAAGAGAGACGATTTAGATAAGCTACAATATCAAAAGAGGCGGGTGTTGGATCGTGTTTAATATAAGGCAAAACCGATGATCGCGAGATGGTGGGGTTTTCTCAGTATCCAAGTCAAGCTGACGCTGTTGATTCAAGTCAGTCTGGTGATCATTTTGGCTTTCGCCCAGAGATGGGTGATGTCCAGCTTTGAAGATAAGATCATCGAGTCGGCAAAAGTTCGCGCTTTTGAGGCTGCGGACGGAATCATCAATGGTATGAATATGCTGATGCTGACAGGGCAAATCGGCGATCCGAAAGTCCGGGCGTTGTTCATAGAGAAGATGGGCAAGTCTCAGGGCATTAAAGAATTGCGCATCTTTCGGGCGGAGCAAGTCAAAAAACAATTCGGCATCGGGCTTCCCGAGGAACAACCCAAGGATGCAATTGATCAACTTGTCCTGGATACAGGCAAGCCCTATTTTGAGCGTCGAAAGGCCGAAGCGCACACGCTGAGAGCCGTGATCCCGTTTATCGCCGACCACGACTTTAAGGGCACCGACTGCTTGGCCTGCCATAACGTCAAGGTGGGAAGCGTGAACGGCGCTGCCAATATCGTACTCGATCTGAGCGATGAAATAGGCATGATCGCGACAATCAATCGCTGGCTGTGGCTGGGGCAGCTGGTTTTGCAGATCATCCTGTTTTTCGTCATAGATACCCTGCTTCGCGCCTTTACTCGTCCAGTCGCGAAACTGGAGGCGGTGATGACTGCAATGCAGGTCGATGGGGATCTTTCGCGGCGGGTCGATATTCACGGGACGGATGAAATCGGCCGGATGGCGCATGCCTTCAATGCGCTGGCCGACAGTTTGCAGAAAAGCGTGAATCAGGTTAAAGAAGGGCAGGATAAGCTCAGATTGTCGGCGCAGGTGTTCGTGAATAGCGCCGAAGCCATTGTCATTACGGACATTGAAAATAACATCATTCAAGTCAACAAGGCTTTTACCGATATCACGGGTTACTCGTCGGATGAGGTGATAGGGAAGAACCCGCGTATCTTGCAATCGGGACAGCAGGGCGCAGATTTTTACCGCGAAATGTGGGAATCCTTGCTGGACAAGGGGAGCTGGCAAGGCGAAATTATGGATAGACGGAAAAGTGGTGAAATCTATCCCAAGTGGCTTTCGATTGCTGTCGTGCGCAATGAGCAGGGGGCTATTGCAAACTATATCGCCCTGTTCTCGGACATTACCGAACGCAGAGCTTCTTTTGACCGGATACAGCATCTGGCGCATTACGATGCATTGACGCATTTGCCCAATCGCGCACTATTGAATGACCATATCGAGCTGGCTATTGCGGGAGCGAAGCGTAACGGTACGCAATTGGCAGTTGTTTTTATCGATCTGGATCGCTTTAAAAATGTTAACGACACGATGGGGCATCATGTGGGCGATATTTTGCTGCAGGCTGTCGCCGAGCGCTTGCGGAAATGCGTGCGGGAATCTGACACGGTAGCGCGCCTGGGAGGAGATGAGTTTGTGATCCTGCTGAATAACATCAATGGTGAAAAAGACGCGGCGCTAGTCGCCCAAAAGGTGATCGATCTGATCGGTGAGCCATTCATGATCGCGGGCTATCAGGCCGATATCGGAAGCAGTATGGGAATCAGTATTTATCCGACTCATGGGTCGGATAGATTTACCTTGCTAAGGCAGGCTGATGCGGCGATGTACCTTGCCAAAGAAAAAGGCAGGAACAACTTTCAGTTTTTTTCACACCACTAGCACTAGTCTAAAGCTGGTCGCGTGATGTGGCGTTCAGTGCGCACATTCAAGCGAGCACATTCACATTTGATCCGATTGTTTGACTTTCAATGGAGCCGGACGACAGCGCGGAGAGGGTCTGCTGAGAGGCTTGTTGCGCGGATTGTGCATTTTTTTCAATCCGCTCCAGCGTGTTCGTCTGCGCCTGAGACCCTTCGAGTTGCTGAATACCCTGAGTTTTCTTCTGTAATATGGCGAGATAGGTCAGGTCTTTGTCTAACTGCGCCTCATCTTGACGTAGTTGAGATTCACTTGCGATCACGTTCGCACGATCAGACGCCACCCTCTGTTGCGCAACAGAGGTTCGCACATAGATGTTGCTGATCGAATTTACGGATATTGCACTCATGGCAGCATTCCCAAGTCGTACGGATCATGTTGTTTGTGTTAATTTTCATGATAACCGCCAGCCAGTTGTTTCTTAAATACTACTCTGACGCACTATTGTCAATCGCTTGGAACGGCAGCTTGCCTTGCGGAAAAAATCTGCTCGGGCGAATAGGCGTGTAAATATCGCTTTATTCACTCCTCGGTGCGAGTCAAAAATCCTGATAATGAGCCGATCTTAAAAGCATTGTTGTAAGTGTTCTTCCTACGCAAAGATTTGATTCTTTCCCTACACGATAATTAGCTTTCCTCTGATTTATTCTGTGCCGTATCCCGCGCAGAATGCAACCGTCGAATGAGAAATCAAATTACTTGCCGGGAGATGAAAATGAATGCGAACCAAATCCATGAAGAGATCAAAGAGACCAACCTTTCTTTTATGTTGCTTGCACAACAGATGATTCGCGGTGACAAGGCCGGTGCCATGACAAATTTCGGCGTAAACGAAGAAATGGCTGGTCTGGTAGCCGGGCTCTCTGCCGCACAGATGCTCAAGATGTCGGCTTCCAATATGTTGCTGTGCTGCTTCCGCTTCGATGAGAGTTTGCTGCTCAATATGCTGAGTGATTATAAAAAGGACGGCGTGCTTGCAAAGGCCTCTTCTGTCGCTCCCAAGGCGGTGCGCGTGGCTGAAGCGGTGGCCGCGTAAATTTGCCGTAAAGTATTTGCGACACCCTTGAAAGACAGATGCAAGTGCCGATTACCCAATTACACGGGAGGCTATCATGATCAAAATATTTCTTACCATTGACCCCGCTACAGGCAGAGGTCTTTACGATAACGAATCCCAATTGTTGGGGCGATTCACTTGCATCACCGATGCGGAAACGGAGTTGGGTGACTTGCTCAGATTTTGCAGTATCCGTTCCGAAATCGACCATTTCCAAAGCGTAGATTTCTGAAGTCGGATCGAATCCGGCCGCCACTTTTTAATGCCTCAGCTATAATCCACAAGGTGCCGCCTGCCTATGCAGCGGCATCTTTGTATTTGTGATTCTCCGGGGAAAAAATGAATAATTTTTCTATGCTTCAAGCGCTGTCAGGCGGCGTTCTGATCGGCCTCTCTGCCGCGCTCTTGCTGTGGTTGACTGGTCATGTGGCAGGGATAAGCGGCATCATCGGGCGGCTGTTGTTTGCGGTCAAGAAATCTGATGAAGTGATTTGGCGCGTACTGTTTTTGGTTGGTCTAGTAGCGGGAGCGAAACTGTATTATCTGGGTTTTGCCGAGGCACCGGCTGGGCGGGAATATTTCCCCGTGTGGCTCTTGGTCGTTTCTGGATTATTGGTGGGCTTCGGCTCTTCACTGGGTAAGGGCTGCACCAGCGGACACGGTGTGTGCGGGCTGGGCAGGCTGTCTTTGCGCTCGCTGGTTGCGACGCTGACCTTTCTAAGTGTGGCGATCATCACCACATTTTTTGTGCGCCATCTCTTCGGATTGGGAGCGCACTGATGGCTAAATATATTGTTGGATTGTTGACAGGTTTGATATTCGGTTTCGGACTTGCGCTATCGGGCATGACGCAACCCGAGAAAGTACTGGGATTTCTGGACATGGCAGGACGTTGGGATCCCAGCCTGCTGTTCGTTCTGGGCGGTGCGGTCGGCGTGACCTTGATCAGTTTCCGCTTCATCCTGCGCTGCAAAAAGCCCGTGCTGGATAGCCGCTATTATTTTTCCGACGAGACCCACATCGACCGTTCGCTGGTAATCGGCGCGGTTCTATTCGGCATCGGCTGGGGTATAGGGGGATATTGTCCCGGCCCTGCCGTGGCATTGATTGCGGCACCCAGTTGGGAGTTGTGGGCTTTTTTGCCAGCCATGTTATTGGGGATATTCCTGCAAAAATATTGGGCTGCCAGACTTGAAGGAAAAGCCGTAGTGATCGAAGTCGCCGAGCAAAACGATTGTTCTTAGTGAAAATAGTCGTTAGTTTTTAATCGCTAGATGTTAGTAAAGCACCTCGCAGCGGTCAACCAACTAATGACTAATGACTAGCGTTTAACGACTTTCCTTTAGGAAATTGTATGTATAAATCGATTGAAGATTGTGTCGGCAATACCCCGTTGGTCAGGTTGAAGCGTATCCCCGGCAAGACTTCCAACATCATTCTGGCAAAACTTGAAGGCAACAATCCGGCTGGTTCGGTGAAAGACCGTCCGGCGTTGTCGATGATCACACGCGCTGAAGCGCGCGGAGAGATCAAGCCGGGGGATACGCTCATCGAGGCGACCAGCGGCAATACGGGCATCGCCTTGGCGATGGCGGCTGCTATGCGCGGCTATAAAATGATTCTGGTGATGCCCGAGAATCAAAGCGTGGAGCGTCGTCAGACCATGCGCGCGTTTGGTGCGGAGCTGCTGCTCACGCCGAAAGAAGGCAGCATGGAACTGGCGCGCGACACCGCAGAAAAATTACGCGATTCAGGTGCGGGCATCATCCTCGACCAGTTCGCCAATCCCGACAACCCGTTGGCGCATTACGAAGGCACTGCGCCGGAAATTTGGCGCGACACGCAAGGCAAGATCACGCATTTCGTCAGCAGCATGGGTACGACGGGAACCATCATGGGCTGCTCGCGTTTCTTCAAGGAAAGAAATTCAAACATCCAAATCATCGGCGCACAGCCGGAAGAGGGCGCGCAAATTCCCGGTATACGCAAATGGCCGCAGGCCTATCTGCCGAAAATATACGATCCGAAGAATGTGGACAGGTTGGAAAATGTCGGCCAGCAAGAGGCCGAGGAAATGACGCGGCGGCTGGCGAGCGAAGAAGGCATCTTTTGCGGCATCTCTTCAGGCGGGGCATTGAGCGTGGCGCTGCGCATTTCGCGGCAAGTCGAGAACGCGACCATTGTTTTCATTGTCTGTGATCGGGGCGACCGCTATCTTTCAACGGGAGTTTTTCCTTCCTGAATATGTTCCAAGTTTGAGAGTATTCACGCTATCCATGCCTAAAGAAAAAATCAGAGTTTTGTTTGTCTGCATGGGCAATATCTGCCGCTCTCCTACTGCCGAAGCGGTGTTTCGTCATTATGTCGAGAAGGCGGGATTAAGCCCGCATATGCATATCGATTCGGCTGGTACGCACGATTACCACATCGGCGACGCACCGGATGCGCGCACGCTAAACGCCGCGAAGCAGCGCGGCTATGACATGAGCCAGTTGCGCGGCCGTCAGGTAGAGGCGGATGACTTCAAGTGTTTCGACTACGTGCTGGCGATGGATGAGGCGAATCTCTCTATTCTGCAACGCTTGCGTCCGCACGATGCACAGAGCCATCTCGGCCTGCTTCTTAAGTTCGCCGAACGCCATGTCGAGCGCGAGGTTCCCGATCCTTACTACGGCGTGGCGCAAGGCTTCGAGCACGTGCTGGATATGGTGGAGGATGCGGCGGACGGGTTGTTGCGGCATATCCGGCAGCAACATCAAGTTTAATTGCTGTTGGTAGAGCCGTGCCCTGCACGCGAACACTATGGTCGCGAGAGGTGCATGTTCCTGCCATTAGCCGGAAATAAAAAAGCCGCCCGATTTTCATCGTGCGGCTTTTTGTTTTGTTGCTGTTTACTTCGTTTGCTGCGTTTCGATCATGACCAGCGGCTCGTTGTTTTCGGCCGTGTAGACTTCGCGCGGACGAGAACGGCGACGCGGAGCGGATGAACTGCTCTCCTGCGGTACTACGATGCTGGCTGCCTTGTTCGGATCGGTTTCGATCATCACAAGACCGGCTGCGCTCAGCGACGGCGCAACGCTATCTTGCACTGGAGCAATGCTGGCAACAACCGGAGTAGCGGCTTCAACTGCAGGTGCGACAGGTTCAGCCACGATGCGCTCTACAGCGGGCATCGCTTGAGTTGCGACGACTTTCGTTGCGACTTCCGCTGCTGCGTACGCGGGGGCAACAGGTAGCGGTGCGGCGTGTTGCTGCTCGGCTACTTCCCTTGTCGGCATGGCAGTCACGGCGACATCGTTTGCAGCTACGCTTGCAACGGCTTCGTTTGCGAGCATTTCATTGCCGCCAGGTTGGACGATTTGCTGCTCGCGTTTTTCGCGTTCACGACGGCCACCTCGACGACCGCGCTTGCGGCCTTGAGTGCTGCCTTCTTCGCCGTTTTGCTCGCTGGCGGCAACGGGTTTCGCGGTTTCCAAAACCGGTTTTTCAGCAGGAGCCGGACGCGGTTGACGCGGTGGACGCTCGCCGCGCGGTTCGTGTGATCCCTTGTTCTGCGGGGAGTTTTCAGGACGGGGTGCATTGGTATCGTCGCGGTCGCGGCGCGGCTTATTGCGTTGACGGTTGCCCTGCTGCTGGCCGCCTTCGGGGCGCTCGCCACGGTTGCTGTCACGTTCGCGGCGCGGATTTTGCGGGCGCGCGGCCTTGACAGGTGCAGCCGGTTTGCTTGCTTCGCTCGAACCGAAAAGCCAGCCGAACAGTTTGCCGAACAGCGAAGTTGAAGCGGCTTTTTGCTCTTCGCGCATAGGAGCCGGTTGAGACGGCGTGATGCCCTTTACCGCAGCCTGTGGGCGTTGGGCTTTGACTTCCTCAGCCGAAGCCGGTTTCGCCGCTTTGGTTTCGTCCGGTTTTTCCACCATCTTGTAGCTGGCTTGCAGGTGCTCCGCAGTGATGTCGTCAGGACGCAAACGGTTCACGGTGTAATGCGGCGTTTCCATGTGCGGGTTCGGGATCAGCGTGATGTTGACCTTCAAACGCGATTCGATGCGGTGAATGTCGGCACGCTTTTCGTTGAGCAGGAAGGTGGCAACGTCGACCGGAACTTGCGCGTGGATGGCGGCGCTGCTGTCCTTCATCGCTTCTTCCTGAATGATGCGCAGGATGTTCAACGCGGAAGACTCGGTGCCACGGATATGGCCGATGCCGTTGCAGCGCGGGCAAGGGGAGAAGCTGCCTTCTTCCAGACTCGGCGCCAAGCGTTGACGCGACAGTTCCAGCAAACCGAAGCGCGAAATCTTGGCGGTCTGCACGCGGGCGCGGTCATAACGCAGCGCATCGCGCAAACGGTTTTCCACATCGCGCTGGTTCTTGCTCGACTCCATGTCGATGAAGTCGATGACAATCAAGCCGCCCAAGTCGCGCAGGCGCACTTGGCGCGCGATTTCATCAGCCGCTTCCAGATTGGTGTTGTAGGCCGTGGTCTCGATGTCGGAGCCGCGTGTCGAGCGCGCGGAGTTGATGTCGATGGCGGTGAGCGCCTCGGTGTGGTCGATGACGATCGCGCCGCCGGAAGGCAGGTTGACCTGACGCGCGTGCGCGGATTCGATCTGGTGTTCGATCTGGAAACGCGAGAACAGCGGCACATCGTCTTGATAACGCTTGATGCGATTGACGTTGTCCGGCATCACCGTGCTCATGAAAGCTTGCGCTTGTTCGAAGATATCGTCGGTGTCGATCAAAATCTCGCCGATTTCAGGATTGAAGTAGTCGCGGATGGCGCGCACCACCAGGCTGCTTTCCAGATAGATCAGGGAAGGTGCTTTTTCGACTTTGGCTGCACCGTCGATGGCGTCCCACAGTTGCTTGAGGTAGTTTAAATCCCACTGCAATTCTTCGAGGTTGCGTCCGATTCCGGCAGTGCGCGCGATGATGCTCATGCCCTGCGGTACTTCCAGTTGCGCCAGCACGTCGCGCAACTCGTTGCGGTCTTCACCTTCGATGCGGCGCGATACGCCGCCGCCGTTCGGGTTGTTCGGCATCAGTACGATGTAGCGTCCGGCCAAGCTGATGTAGGTGGTGAGTGCCGCGCCTTTATTGCCGCGTTCGTCTTTTTCCACTTGCACCAACAGTTCCTGGCCTTCTTTCAGCGCTTCCTTGATGGAGGAACGGCTGCCTGCGCCTGCGAGATAAAATTGCGGGGAAACTTCTTTGAAGGGGAGAAAGCCGTGGCGATTGCCGCCGTACTCGACGAAACAGGCTTCAAGGCTGGGCTCGATGCGGGTGATAACTGCTTTGTAGATGTTGCTCTTGCGTTGTTCTTTGCCGGCGGTTTCAATGTCGAGGTCGATGAGTTTCTGACCGTCCACAATGGCGACGCGGAGTTCTTCCGGCTGCGTCGCATTGAATAGCATGCGTTTCATATTTTTTCTCTCCCGCGCTCAGACACGGGCAGGACAAAGCAACACGCGGATTAACCGCGATCGAGATTTGGGGTTGTGCAAACAGTGTTGAGATTAAGGTTCCAACGAATGTGCAAGGTATTGTTCTCGGTGTGCTTGTCTAAAAAGTGTCGCCGATTTTGTTGTAGGGGCGACACGCTAAATTCCACAGGTGTCCAAAATCCCGGATGCCTAGAGCGCGTAAATCAATTACCATCACTGCTTCTCCCGGTGAGTGACATTAACCGGATTGCGGTTGGTGGAATGGTGCGGCGGCACAGCTGCCTGTTCAACGCAAACGGGGAAATAACTTAACATCCCGCTTTCCATTACCTAACTCGCGCGGCGCGAAGTATATTCAAAATGAATGGTTTAAGCAAAGAATCTGTAACAATGGTCGAGATTGACGAGGGCAGCTGCGAACAGCGCATTGACAATTTCCTGTGCAAGCACCTCAAAGGTGTCCCCAAGAGCCATATCTACCGCATTTTGCGCAGCGGCGAAGTGCGGGTGAACAAAAAGCGTGTCGATCAGACCCATAGACTGCAACTGGGCGACCAAGTACGTATTCCGCCGGTGCGCGTGGCCGAGCCGGAGCAACGCGAATACGTGCCGCCCGTCGAATTCCCTATTTTGTATGAGGATGATGCACTGCTGATCATCAACAAGCCTTCCGGTACGGCGGTGCACGGCGGCAGCGGGGTGAGTTTCGGCGTCATCGAACAAATGCGTAGCGCCCGCCCGCAAGCCAAGTTTCTGGAGTTGGTGCATCGCCTCGACCGCGAGACTTCCGGCGTGTTGCTGCTGGCGAAAAAGCGTTCCGCGTTGGTCGCGATGCACGAGATCATGCGCGAGGGCAACAGCGACAAGCGCTATTTCGCCTTGGTGCTGGGGCAATGGAAGAACGTCAAGCAGCATGTGAAGCTGCCGCTGCATAAATTCGATACTCCGCGAGGCGAGAAGCGGGTGATGGTGCGCGATGACGGCATGGCTTCGCACACCATTTTCACCCTGCAAAAGGCTTGGACGGATTTCACCCTGCTCGAAGCACAGCTCAAGACCGGACGCACGCACCAGATTCGCGTGCATCTCTCGCATCTGGGCTTCCCTATCGCGGGCGACGACAAATACGGCGATTTTGCGCGCAACAAGGAATTGATGAAGCAGGGCTTGAAGCGCATGTTCCTGCATGCGCACAGTATTGCGTTTAAACACCCGCTGACGGAGGAGCCGATGAGCATCGATGCGCCATTGCCACCCGAGTTGCAGAAATTTATCGACAAGCTGGATAGCGCAGCCGACTGCATAGGTATTGCCGGGTACACGGGCAAAGTGGTTTCCGTAGAAAAAATGGATGTGGCTAAATTTGCTACCAAGCAATAATCGCGCTCGATACCAATACCGATCCGGAAACATGATAAGAATTGCGCCTAATTTTGGGTTTTGTAGGAGCGTGCCTTGCACGCGAAAGAGCGCTATCGCGTGCAAGGCACGCTCCTACTATCACCTCTTTTGTTCCGCCTCGTCCGGCTTAGGTTCATTGTGATGTCTAGCAAAATAAACAAGCCTCACCCCGCCTATTCCGAGCGCGCTTTACTGCTGACCCTTTCTGGCATCCAGTTCAGCCACGTACTGGACTTCATGATTATGATGCCGCTCGGCCCGATGCTGATACGCGAATTGGGTATCTCCACGCATGAGTTCGGCCTGCTGGTGGCGTCATATAGTTTCAGTGCTGCTTTCTCAGGTTTGTTGGCGGCAACCTTTGTGGATAGGTTCGAGCGCAAGCGCCTGCTGCTTGTCATGTTCGTGCTGTTCGGACTGGCGACGCTGGCCTGCGGTTTGGCTCCCGGTTATGCCACGCTGATGGTGGCACGGGGTTTGGCCGGTGCATTCGGTGGCGTGCTGGGGGCATTGGTGCAGACCATCGTCGGCGATGTGATCCCTTTTTCGCGCCGCGCCAAAGCGAGCGGCATGGTGTCGGCGGCATTCTCATTTTCTACCGTGGCGGGCGTGCCGCTGTCGTTATGGCTGGCCAGTTCTTTCCAATGGCGCGCCCCGTTTTTTTTCATTGTGGCTCTGGTCGTAATGTTCATGGTGATCGGATGGCGCGTGTTGCCGGAGTTGCGCCATCACTTGAGTCAGGAAAAACGCGCTCATCCATTTTCGGCGATGTTCGCCGTGATGCGCGATGGTAATCATTGGCGTGCCATGACGTTGTCGGCGCTGATTATTTTTTCCGGATTTACGGTGATTCCCTACATCACACTGTATGCGGTGCATAACATCGCCATCAGCCAGCACGACATCGCCTATATCTATCTGGTGGGGGGCGCGGCGACGCTGGTCACTGCCCGCTTCATCGGGCAGTGGGCGGATGTGCGCGGCAAAGTAAAAGTCTACCGTTTGGTCGCATTCGCCGCGATGTTGCCGCTGCTGGCGGTGACGCAGATTCAAAGCGCATCGTTGGGGCTGTGGCTGGTGTGCACCACGTTATTTTTTGTGCTGGTGTCGGGGCGATTCATTCCGGCGATGGCGATTATCTCCTCGGCTGCGCAGCCCAAGCTGCGCGGTACGTTCATGTCGCTCAACGCCACCGTGCAATCACTGGCGATGGGGCTGGCCGCCACTTTGAGCGGTTTCATCATCACCCAGCAGAGCGACGGACACATCGTGGGTTATCAGAATGTGGGTTATGTGGCGCTCGCGGCGAACTTGCTGGCGATATGGTATGTTTCGCGTATTCAAATGCACGACGCACATCCGAATCTGCCGGATATCGCGCCAAAGTAATTCCGCTAATCTTTTCGCAGCTATTGCCGATAATGAAGGCGTAGTCTGCGTGCAAGGAGATGCCATGCGTTACGTAACCGATATTCCGCCAGTAGCGACGACGAGTCCTAACACTCGCCAAGTGATGGGATTGACCGCCGCGCTGGCAGTGAAGCCGGTGTACCCCGGCGAACATCCTGTTGCCAGTGTCGAGCATCTCAAGGTACACCCGGACAAGGCATACCAAGAAATATTCCGCACAGTCGAACCGCAGCAAAACAATGCGCCTGTTGAAGTCGTGCCCGCTGAAGATCGCCGTAAAGCCTGCCGCCGACTCGCCCACCAACAGGTACTGATCGAGTTGCGCTCAGGTATCGACCGCCGTCACCACACTCTGCTTGAGGGCGATGTGGCTGAGCACATCGATATTGAAGCCTAGCAACTACATGCGGGCACCTCTAATAATTCGTCGCAGCGGGCACTTATAGAGTCGGCCAATAAAGAACTCCGCAGCAAGCTACGGGGTATTTGGTAACAGAGTATCTACGAAAAACATTACGCCGCCAGCGGCGGGGAATTGAACCCAAAGAGATTAAATAGATTAAAAAATCCGCCCAATCGTAGGCTGGTGGTGAGGCACGAACCCCAGCATGTTCACTTGATGGCCGACTCTATAAACTTCGGATGAACAAAGAGGCACTGAGCTGCTAGATTTACCCCGCGCGTTTTGGATATTGAAGAGGCTAAAGCCGAGTAGGGTGGGCACGCTGTTGTGCCCACGCGGTAACCTCTCTTTGAACATGTCACCCCAACCGCGTGGGCAGCGAGCTGCCCACCCTACGAAAAATGCGCCATTGCCAAGGGAGCGCAATAACGGTTAAGGTTCGCGCTTGCAAAATCAACCCGAGCTTTTCAAGAAAGTAAGCGAATGAAAAACCTCCTCATCCCCCTCGCCGCCGCCCTGTGCCTGCTCGTGATGCCGTATCAAGCGCACGCCAAGCCTGCTAAAGCCAAAGCGCCGAAAGCCAGCGAAGCGGTAAAAGAACGCCTCGTCCTCATGCCGTTGCGTGTGGGCAAAGAAAACCAGAACATGGCCGGTGCAATGGAAACCGCCGTAGTTCAAGGCTTGGAACAAAAGTACCGCGTGTATTCGGGAGATGAAGTTGCGATAAAGGCGAAGGAAATAGCCAAAAGCCACGTCTCCAAAAAAGACTGCGATGAAACACGCTGCTTCGAAGACATCGCGATGGCATTCAACTCAGAATACATCGCCTCGGCGAGCGTGACGCAAATAGAAGGGGGCTATTTACTGGCCTTGAGCATCCGCAGCATCGCTGACAACAAAGCAGTATTTTCCAACTCCGTCCCGTGCGAAGGCTGCACGCCATTTCAGGTCATCAACAAACTCAAAGAACTGAGCGGTGTGCCAGCGCCCTTAGCAGTAGCCCCAGTGGCAGCCGCAACCGAAGCCCCGCAGCCGAAAGTCAACCCCAACGACCCCGATGCCGTGTTATGGGCAGAGGCACAAAAGGGCAACAGCGTCGAAGACTATCAGGTGTATCTGGACACCTACCCCAAAGGCAAATACCTGCCCTTTGCCAAAGCCCGCATCAAAAAACTCAACGATGCCGCACAAGCCGCTGCCGAGCAGCAAGAACAACAAGCATGGGACACCGCCCAGAAAGACAGCAGTGAAGAGAGTTACGGAATTTATCTCAAGGCTTATCCCGCTGGCCGCTTTGCGGGGCTCGCCAAAATGCGCATGGACAAACTCAAGAACGATGTGGCAGCCAGAGAAGAAGCCGATCTTTGGAAAAAAGCCGATAGTAGCAACGACAAGGCATCAGTCGAAAACTACCTCAACCAATATCCCACAGGCCGTTACATAAGCGTAGCACGCGCCAAACTCAAAGCCATCAAGGAAGAAGAAGCCAAAGGCCCAGCCATGGTACGCATTCCGGGCAAGAGCTACGAGCTGGGCAAGTATCACGTCACGAAAGGAGAGTTCGCCAAATTCGTGAGTGAGACCGGCTACGACACAGGCAATGAATGTTATGTCTTTACGGACAAATGGGAAAAGAAAGTGGGTTACAACTGGCGCAATCCCGGCTTCACTCAGGACGACAATCATCCTGTGGCCTGCGTCAACTGGAACGATGCCCAAGCCTACGCATCATGGCTGTCCAGAAAAACTGGCAAGCAATATCGTCTGCCGATAGAAAGCGAATGGGAATACGCCTGCGCAGGTGGAGCGACAACTGAATACTGTGGCAGCAACGACATCAACGCCGTGGCATGGTACAAAGAAAACAGCAACAACATGACGCATCCGGTGGCGCAGAAACAAGCGAACGGCTATGGCCTGTACGACATGAGCGGCAATCTATGGCAGTGGATGGAAAATAAATACGACGACAAAAACGACTGGCGTGCGCTTCGCGGCGGCTCGTGGAACATCACACCGCAGAACGTGCGCGCATCCTATCGGAATGACGGCGGGCCAGCGTACCGGATACTACTACTACGGGTTTCGCCTCGCCAGGACGCTGCCGTAAGGCAGCATTACCCCTTGCTCCTTTAACCTGGAGCGCAAGCGCAAGGTGGGGGTTTGGGGGCGAAGCCACCAAGGGTTTGGGGTGCAGGGGCAAAGCCCCTGCTGTTAATTTCGGGTAATTGTGTGATTGATAAAAGCAGACAAAACGGCGTAGTGTTGGAAAAAAATTACCAGTTTCTGCTGTGGTTGATTCCGACGATAGACAAGTTTCCTCGCTCGCAAAAATTTACGCTGGGTGATCGGATTCAATCGGCGGCGTTGGATGTGCAGGAGTCATTGATTGCGGCAACCTACTCCGAAAAATCTGCTCATCATTTATATGCCGCGAATTTGCATTTGGAAAAACTGAGGATGCTGATGCGACTTTCACTTGATCTTGAGTTTCTCGATCTTCGCCGCTATGAATTTGCCGCCAGAGCCTTGGATGAAGTCGGTCGCATGGTAGGCGGCTGGATCAAAGCAAACCATGCCGAAAAAAACGTCATACCGGCGTAGGCCGGTATCCAGCGGTTTTATTAAAAGAGGTTTTGTCCTTGCTACGCAAGGAACTATTTTTTTGAACTGGATACCGGCCTACGCCGGTATGACGAAACGAAGTTATGCCGAAAAAACACAATCATCTGTTTGAACAAATCGCCAGCTTTCGCGCCTTGCACGAGGCGACGAAACGCGCCATTTGCGGCAAGCGCAGCAAGCCGGGTGCGGCGGGTTTTATGGCGAATCTCGAAAGAAATTTGCTGCGTATTGAGCGGATGTTGCTGGATGGTTCATGGCGCGGCGGTGGTTACACGATCATCGACGTGCGTGAGCCGAAGCCGCGCATGGTTTCCGCAGCCCCCTTCGCCGACCGCGTGGTGCATCATGCTTTGTGCAATGTCGTCGCGCCCATTTTCGAGGGCGGTTTTATTGCGGATAGTTACGCCAACCGAAAAGGCTTTGGCACGCATCGTGCGATTGCGCGTTATGAACATTATCAAGACCGCTACGCACATGTTTTACGCTGCGATATTTATCGTTATTTTCCTTCTATTGACCATGAAATTTTGAAAGCTGATTTGCGTCGCCGTATTGTCTGCGAGCCGACGCTGGGTTTGATGGATGCGATTATCAACGGCTCGAATGCGCAAGAGCCGGTCAATTTGATTTTCCCCGCTGATGATTTGTTTGCACCCTATCAACGGAGGCGCGGGTTGCCGATTGGTAATCTGACCAGCCAGCTGTTCGGCAATATTTATCTCGATGGCTTGGACCATTTTGTAAAAGAGATTTTACGTGTGCCGGGTTATGTGCGCTATGTGGACGACTTCGCGCTATTCCACGATGACCCGCAAGTGTTGGCGCACTGGCAGCAGCAAATTGCACGGTATCTGGAAGGCAGGCGGATGATTTCGCATCCGCGTAAAACATGCATTGTGGCGTGTGCCGAGCCTGCGGAATTTCTCGGTTTAGTTTTGCATGGAAATGAGCACCGGCGTTTGCCGGAAAGCAATGTGCGCCGCTTCCGCAATCGGCTGCGTGGTTTGCGAGATCAATGGAAGGCGGGCACAATCGAAACAGAAGCAATTCAACAGCGCGTGCAAAGCTGGATTGCCCACGCCGAACATGCGAATACTTGGCGCTTGCGCCGTACCCTCTTTCGCGGCGGGTGGTTTGACCCGGCGCGGGAGCCTGACTGCCCGCTAGTTGGGCGTGCGCTTCGCGGCGGCTCGTGGAACAACACACCGCAGAACGTGCGCGCATCCTATCGGAATAACAACGAACCAGCGAACCGGAACAACAACAACGGGTTTCGCCTCGCCAGTATGCCCTCCAATGCCAGAGTTGATATGTTTACGGACATGTCGAGCGTGCGAGAGGGCGTCCACGGACGGTCATGATGAGTGCAGCACCCCTCTATCGTTTTGCCCGCAAGGGGACGGTAGAGGGTTTTATGCCGTGGCTTCGGCTTCAGCAATTTCTTAGCGTTTGACCTTGGTCAGAAATACCGTCACTTCTTCGCGGTCATGGTAGAGCTGCTTGGTTTCCATGCGGTAGCGGATGCCCTTCGCGTTGAGCGTCGAGCGCATGGAGTCGAGCGCTGCATTCAACGCAACCACACGTTTTTTCATCGGTAGTTTGAGGTTGAAAATGGCGCGTTGAGTAAGTCCGCCGACGAACCACTCGGTCATCAAGGTGGCGACGCGTTGCGGTTGCTCCACCATGTCGCACACCAGCCAGTCCACCGGGCGTTGCGGGCGAAAACTGAAGCCGTCCTGACGCAGATGTTTGATGGAGGGATGGCTTACCGCCGCGCCTTTAAGCGGCCCGTTGTCTACCGCGATGACTTTCAATCCGCGTTGCACCAGTTGCCATGTCCAGCCGCCCGGCGCGGCGCCGAGGTCGATCGCAGTCATGTCCGATTTTAACCATTGTGCTTGTTCTGCTTTGTCGAGGAACACCTCGAACGCTTCCGCGAGCTTGAGATAGGAGCGGCTGGGCGCATCGTGCGCCATGCTGACGCGCTGGATGCCGTTGAGCGAGGCGCTGCTGTTATGCGGGTCGCTGCTGCCGATTAGGGCGCGGCTCTTGTCCGGAAAAAAGATGTGCAAGCGCGGGAGAGCAGGATCGTCGATCAGGCGTGAAGTCTCACGCAGCTTGGCTTCCAGCAAGGGTTGGAAACGTCGCGTGAAGCCGGATAGCATCTTGCCCTCGTTGCTGTCCGGCACTTCCAGATACAGCGCGCCGAACATTTGCGGCGCATCGGGGATGCCCGCCAGCAGCGGTGTAAGGCGGTCACGTTCAGGCAAGTCGACGACTTCGCTATGCAGAGAGATGAGTTGGCGCGCAAAGGCGAGTTGCGTGAAATCCAAGCGCGGCTTGCCTTGCAGCACGACATAGCCGGAATTTTCGAGTGCTTCGATGGATTTGGCTTGAGTCTCTTCGACGCAGTCGCGTTCGAAGCCGGGGCGGCAGTAGATCAGCCATTGTTGCGGATGTGGGGTTTGCATGGGTCTGGGGGCGTTTGAAATAGGGGCAGTTTAAGTTAAAAACGGCTTATGCCACAGAGGCAATTGCCGTTGAGAAAAAACCATTGCCCACGAAAGTCACGAAAGCATTAAAAAGATTTCATCCTTGTTTTTTTCGTGTTTTTCGTGGACGAGTTGCTGTGTTTAAATTTATTCCGTGCCGAACTTGGTTTCCACCATCACGCCGATTGATTTCAGGAAAGGGGTCGGTAAGGTGCCGCCTGCGCAAACGATGATCCCGTCATTGGGTATTTGAGTTTCTTTATCTTCGTGCTTCAAAATGAGCGTGTTTTTTTCAATCGATTTGACGCCGGACTTTAAATATATTTTGATTTTCCCTTCGTCAGACATGGATTTCAGTCGGTCACGATTCTTCGCTTTTGCCCCGCTGAAGGCGGCGCCGAAGGATTCTCCACGGGCAGATAGCGTGACGGTCGTGCCGGGTTGTTCGGCGATGGTGATGGCCGCTTCCAATGCGCTATCTCCGCCGCCGACGACTAACACATGCATGTTGCGGTACTGTTCAGGGTCGATCAAACGATAGACGACTTTGGGCAGGTCTTCACCCGGGGCGCCCAGTTTGCGTGGTGTGCCGCGACGTCCAATGGCAAGCAGCACCGCACGCGTCTCATAACTGCCCTTAGAGGTTTTAACTATGAAGCCTTTGTCTGTCGGGGTGATGCCTTCCATGCGCTCGTTCAGATTGAGCTTGATGCCGGTTTTTTTGATGACCCCGTGCCAGAATTCCAACAGTTTCTCTTTGCTGACTTCCTTGAACTGCATTTCTCCGATGATGGGCAACTTGACCGGAGCGGTCATGGCGACCTTGTTGCGCGGATATTGGAAGATCGCGCCGCCCAGAGACTCTTCTTGTTCGAGCAACACGTAATTCAATTTTTTTTCGATGGCGGTCAAGGCGCCTCCAAGCCCCGCAGGGCCCGCACCCACGATGACTACGTCCAGTGGATTGCTGCTGCCTTTGAGCTTGCTGATGGAGTCCATCGCTTGGATGCCTTGGGTGGCCGCTTTGCGGATCAAGCCCATGCCGCCTAACTCTCCCGCGATAAAAATGCCCGGAACATTGGTTTCAAAATGGGGGTCAACTTGGGGGATGTCCATGCCGCGTTTCTCGGTGCCGAAAACCAGCGTAATGGCGCTGTGCGGGCAAGCGGCGGCACAGGCACCGTGGCCGATACATAGTGTCGGATTGATCAGCACCGCCTTGCCTTTAATCATGCCGATGGCATCCTCCGGGCATGCGCTGACGCAGCTGCCCGCGCCCAAACATTTTTGAGGGTCAATGAATGGATGGAGCGAAGAGGGTTCGGTCAAGCCCGCCTCAATCGCTTCGGAAAACTGCTCCACCGCCGCCGTCTCTTTTCGGCTTCTGCCGCGCAGATAAAAGAACACTATGATCGCCAGAGGGATTGCATAGAATGCCAGGTCGTAATTTGCCATATTGAGTGTAGTCGATTCGTTTATAGGATGTTTGTTTAGTGCATGAGCGTGAGTGACAGGGGGCTTTGGATGTTGAAACCCCAACTAAACTGTACCAAACAGGCCGGAGCAAAGGTTACAATCTGCCAGAGCAAAACGTGTGGCATTCTATGCCCGCTCAAGCAAGCTGACAATACGACATTTTTTGTATTGCCGAATGTCGCAAGGACGGTTACACTGCGCGCCGTGGGAAAATTATCCACGGATTTTTTTGAGGGGCTTCTGGAGAGAATATGAGTTCGCAGGCACAAGAGAACGTGATATTAGATCGGCGCGCGGTCGTAAAGCCTAGGTCAAAAGATCATATGTGGGGGGTGTTTATTCTGATCGTCGCCATGGTGACGCTGGCTGGATATTTCATCGTTTCACCGCAAAAGCTGTATGAACCCGGCGACGACATCGGCTACAACCTCGGTCTGGCAGGCGGGCTCATGCTGCTGGCGTTGCTGCTCTATCCGCTACGCAAGCGCGTCAAATTCCTCGGTAAATTGGGTCTTTTGCCGGTCTGGTTCAAGTGGCACATGGTGCTGGGTATCTTGGGGCCGCTGGTCATCATTTTTCACTCTACTTATCATGTGTACATTCCGTATTTTCACCCTACAGGATCGGTGAATGCGGCGATCGCGATGTATTGCATGTTTCTGGTATCGGGTAGCGGCACTTTCGGACGCTTTTTCTATACCAAGATTCACCACGGCCTTTATGGGCGGCAGGCCTCGCTCAACGAGATCAGAGCTGAATTGGACCAGTCCGGCGACGTAAAATCCATTTTTAGTTTTGCGCCTGAAATCGAGAGAAAACTGGAAGAGTTCCGGCTTCATGCCGAAGAAAACGCACAGGCGGGAAAGCTGGGTCTGATTAAATTTGTCGGCATCGGCATTAAAACAGAGATGCTGTCCCGATCGCTGGTGAAGGAACTGCACGGCGTCATGCAGGCGCAAGCGCGAGAAAAGAACTTTGCCCCGGCTCAAATAAAAAGCATGGAGGGGATGTTTGCCGAATACAGGACGTTGATCAAGTCCTATTTGAGCGCCGTGCGCGATGCCTCGCAGTTCCATACTTATGAGCACCTGTTTTCGTATTGGCATATCTTCCATATCCCGCTGGTATACATGTTGGTGTTTAGCGGTTTCTACCATGTGCTGGCTGTTCACATGTACTAATATTCTGGATTGAAAATGTCGATATTCTTGCGCCTCTTTTTTGTCTTGTCCCTGCTTTTTCCGGGTGCCCAGCTGGCATTCGGGAGCGTGGTTTCGCCGGGTGATGTCATCAAGGGGCACGCCAAAGAAAATGAAAATTGCGACAAATGCCACAAGAAGTTCGACAAGGGCGCGCAGTCCGGTCTGTGCAAGGAATGCCATAAGGACGTGGCTAGGGATATCAGTGAGAAGCGCGGTTATCACGGGCGTCTCAAGGAGGATAAGCCATGTAAAGAATGTCACACCGAGCATAAAGGCCGCGATGCCAAGATCGTCATATTGGATACTGGAAAATTCGATCACTCGCAGACTGATTTCCAGTTAAAGGGCGGGCACCTCAATGAAAAAGTAAAGTGTAAGAGCTGCCATATCGAAGGCAAGAAATACACCGAAGCACCTGCTACCTGTAACGCTTGCCACAAGAAAGACGACAAGCACAAAGGCGGCTTGGGAGCTGACTGTGCCAAGTGTCACGTTGAAAAAGATTGGAAGACGACCAACTTCGATCATAGCAAGACAGACTTTAAGTTGCTGGGCAAGCACTTTGATGTGAAGTGCGACAAATGTCATATCAATGGCAAATATAAAGATACGCCCAAAACCTGTGTTGCCTGCCACAAGCAGGACGACACCAAGGCGCACAAAGGCAAGCTGGGGACGGATTGTGCGAAATGCCATAGCGAAAAAGACTGGAAGACGACCAAGTTTGACCATGACAAAACCAGCTTCAAGTTGTTGGGTAAGCACGATGAAGTGAAGTGCGACAAATGCCATATCGACAAGAAATACAAAGACACGCCCAAGCTGTGCAGCTCTTGCCACAAGAAAGACGATGAGAAAGCGCACAAGGGGAAATTCGGTCCGAAGTGCGAAACATGCCACACCGAGCGTGATTGGAAAGAGATACTTTTCGATCACGAGAAAAAGACCAAATTCCCGCTGATCGGCAAGCATCGCGCGCCCCTGAAGTGTGTGAGCTGCCACAAGGGCGACTTGTATAAAGACAAGCTGCCAGTGACTTGCGTGTCGTGCCATAAAAAGGACGACGACAAGGCGCATAAAGGCAACTTCGGGCCGAAGTGCGAAACCTGCCACATCGAGCGCGATTGGAAAGAGATACTGTTCGACCACGCCAAACAAACCAAGTATCCCTTGCTGGGCAAGCATAAGTCGGCCAAGTGCGTGAGCTGCCACAAAGGGGATTTGTACAAAGACAAGTTACAGATGGCTTGCGTGTCTTGCCACAAAAAGGAAGACGACAAGGCGCACAAAGGTCACTTCGGGACGAAGTGTGAAAGCTGTCACGTCGAGCGCGATTGGAAAGAGGTGCTATTCGATCACGACAAGAAAACCAAATTCCCGTTGCTGGGCAAGCACCGCGCACCGCTGAAGTGCGTGAGCTGCCACAAGGGCGATTTGTACAAGGACAAGTTGCAAACCACTTGCCTGTCTTGTCACGAGAAGGACGACAAGCACAAAGGGCAAGAGGGCAAGAAATGCGAAACTTGCCATAACGAGCAGGATTGGAAAAAAACCGCCTTCAAGCACAACAGCATGTCCCAATTCCCGCTGTTGGGTGTCCATGCGATAGTGGAATGTAAAAAGTGTCATGCGGCGGTAACTTTTAAAGATGCCAAGTCGGATTGCTGGTCGTGCCACGAAAAAGACGATGCAAAAATCCACAAGCGTCGTTTTGGTACCGAGTGTCAGGAATGCCATAACGTTCGCAATTGGAAGTCGTGGGATTTTGACCATGACAAAACTAACTTCAAGTTGGCGGGGCCGCACAAAAATATCGCCAATTGCTACAGATGCCATGAGCGTCCCATGGATAAAAAAGTCAAAGCATCACAAGCTTGCGGTGGCTGCCATGACAGAGACGATGTCCATAACGGAGGTTTCGGCCCGCAATGCGGCCGCTGCCACACCGGTGATAAATGGCGTGAGGTGAGAGTCGGGGTCGGCCAGTAGAGCGGCTACCGATGGTCAAAAAATTGCACCGTTTGTTCGCCAAGCAAAGCCTCTGGCGTGCCGGACAGGAACGGATAAACGGGTTGGTAACAAGTGTTGTGAGCTTGATGAAGTGCGCTCGTGTCTCTAGCTTGTCAAGGCGAGCATTGCGTTGTCGGAGTTAATTTTGAGGAGAAGAAAATGAAACAGATCACATTGGACAAAGTATTTTTAAAGCCTAAGTCGTTCATGTCGGCGTTACTGCTACTGTCGCTTTCACTATTCTCGATGTTTGCAACCGCAGCACAGCCCGATGTCGACGCTACAGGTGGCAAGTCGCAAACCGAGCGCTCAACTCGCGACTTTAACCACATGACCACAGGCTTCCCGCTGACCGGTCTGCATGTGACAGTAGAATGCGCTAGCTGCCATGTGGGCGGTGTATTCAAAGGCACTCCGCGTAATTGCTCCGGTTGTCATGCCCAGGGTATGCGTGTTGTTGCAACCGCCAAATCCTTGAAACACCTGGTGACGACCGAAGCGTGTGAAGTGTGCCATACCAATACCGTTACCTTCTTCGGTGCGAGATACAATCATGGCAAAGCAGTAGTCGGGCAATGCAAGACTTGCCACAACGGATTGGTGGCAACGGGTAAGCCGACAAGTCACACTACTGTCAACAAGTCCACTAAATCTTGCGACAACTGCCATCGGACTTACGCCTGGTTGCCGTCGTCTTGGAATCATTTTGGGAATACTGCTAAATGCGTAACCTGTCACGTAGCGGGAGGTGAGGGTGCGGCGTATGTGAGAAACCCGATAGGTGGAACCTCTCCGGAGGCATTTGCCCATCGTTTTACTGCTGCATCAGACTGCGAGTCGTGCCATCGAACTTACTCAAGTTGGTCTGGGGCACTTTATGACCACTCCGGTGCAGGTGCTTCGCCGGTATGTGTAACTTGCCACGAGAGTGGCACGGCCACGGGAATTGCACAAAAACCGGGGCACATATCTACCGCCGGTACAGCACAATGTACTGATTGCCACACTTCGAAGACCACTTGGCTGGGCGCTCTCGGCGCTAAACCGTCCAATCATATCCCTTATGTTCCCACAACAACGGCATGCTCTTCTTGCCATATCGGGACCACTGTCGTGACGGGAAGCGCCCTGCATGTCTATGTGTCAACAACTTGCAAAACTTGTCACAACTCCAGCCCGGTGTACTTGGGAAAGATGACAAGAAGAACGCTGGGAAATCATGAGGGCTCTAGCACTGCTCAGGATTGCACCTCGTGTCATGCGCGGCAATACAACATCTGGAATAACCCTTGATAGGTTAAACGAAATGACCGTGCGGATGATGCCTGCACGGCATTTTCATCAGCTGCAAAATTATTGCCCAGCCCGCAACAAAAAAATAACGGGCATCTATAAATTTAAAGTTAGGTAGGAGCAAAGATGAACAAGCGCTTTTTTTTAAATCCATCCCATGGCCTATGCGGTTTGCTGCTATCTGCGGTGGCGTGCGACGCAGCGGCCGCGCCGCTGGATGATGTCAGCGTGCAGCAACGGGGCGATGCCGTGTTGGCGACGATCAAGCTCACCACGCCGGTGCATTTTTTACGCTATGTGCCGGGAGGGAAGTCGCGTATTGTCGAGATTTACTACGAGCGTGTGCCCAGCTCGAACCCGTCGGATACTTGGGTGGATCATGAAGTGCGCAACTCGCCTGAGACCATGCTGGCGCCCGCATTTACCGTAACGACTCTCGACCAGGCGACACAACCGAAACTGCTGGTGGAGTTCACCCGTGAAGTGGAGTTTAGCGCGAGTGCCGGCGGGGACGGCCGCAGTTTTATCATCACCATTAAGCCGGAAAAAACCGAAGCGCCGGTGGCTCTGGCCTTGCCGTTGTTGCCTACCGTGCTGCCACCCGTTCTCGATAAATCCGCTGCTGCAGATGCGGTTACTACAGATAACAATCAACAAGGTTATACGTTTATGTTGGCCGGTCGCGATGCCTTGTCCGCAAAGAATTATCCGGCGGCCACTGAGGCATTCAACAAGCTGTTGATGCTGCCGCCTAACCAATATTCGCAAGACGCACAGGAGTGGGTCGGTGTGGCGCGCGAACGGGGGGCGCAACCCGCCAAAGCCAAGGTGGAATACGAGTTGTATTTGAAGCTCTATACTACAGAGCCCGGTGTGCAGAGGGTCAAGCAGCGCTTGGCCGGGTTGGTCGCACCTGTCGCGACAGCAAAAATGGATACCCCGGTAAGGAAAGTCGAAGCAAGAAGTTTTGCGCAGGGTGGTATTTCTTCGCGCTATTACACTGGCCAAACCAATCTGGAGACCACGTATCAATTCAATGGCGTTTCCCAGACATCCACTTATTCTTTGCGCGACCAGTCTTCTCTGATTACCAATGTCGATGCAACGGGGCGTTTTGTCAATGAGACCTACGATAACCGTATCGTTTTTCGCGATGTGCAAACGAAGAATTTTCTGCCCGGCCAAACCGATAGAAACCGGCTTAATACAGCTTATATCGATGTAAAAAATCGCACCGATAATTACGCTGCGCGTCTGGGCCGACAAACAGGTAACGGCGGTGGAGTGATGGGGCGCTTCGATGGTGTTGCTGCCGGGTATGGCTCTCCTGAGAATTTGCGTGTAAACGGAGTGGTAGGCCAATTGGTGGAATTTACTTCTACTATCCAGCCGGTCTTTTACGGGATCAGCGTAGACACAGGCCCTGTATCGATCTATCTGATCAATCAAACCATCGAAGGTGTTTTGGATCGTCGTGCGCTGGGCGGCGAGTTAAAGTATTTTGAGGGCAGTAAGGCAGCATTTGCCATGGTGGACTATGACATTTTCTACAAGGTGTTGAATGCTGCCATGTTTACTGGCTCGACAGCGATAGAATCGACTGGCACGACGGTCAACTTTATCGCCGACTATCGCAAGAGTCCATCTATCAGTACTCGCAACGCATTGAATGGCGCATCGAGCACTTCTGTCAAGGATCTGCTGGCAGTGATGACCGAGGCTCAATTGCAGCAATTGGCTCTCGACCGTACCGGCAGCTCGGCTTTTTCGCAGTTGGGTGTAATGCAAAAGCTGGCCTCAAACTGGCAGGTCGGCGGCGATATCAAGCTGACCAAGACATCGGGTCTGCCAGCTAGTGGCACTACCGCATTGCAAGGGATATTGAGCGTCACGCCTGATACTGGTTTGGAAAAAACGATCACTGCGCAAATCATCGGTAGTAACCTGTACTCCGAGGCCGACATCACTTCGCTCGGTTCCAGCATCATCACCAGCGACTATGTGCAAAGCGGACAATCGGTATTCGTGTATAACCGCACGTCGTGGGACCGTGAGCTGTATTTCGATACCTCATGGAACTTTTACCGCCAAGCCGACAATTATGGCGGAAGCATGGCGCGCAACATGCCCATGCTGCGTGTCGCTTACCAGGTGCAACAGACATTGAGTCTGGATGCGGATATCGGCGTCGAGCTGACAACCTCATCGGGGCCTGCTCAGATGTCGACGAATCAGCGTATATTCGGCTCATTGGGCTTCCGTTGGGATTTTTAATGCGCTGCTGAACGCGCAATGATTTTTGTTTGCGTTCAACTACCGCTGTCAATCAAGAAAAATAATCCGGCTAATTCAACACACCGTGCATTGCCGGTGTGTTGAATTATTTTAGTCACTTACCGGTCAAATGATGTCAAAACATGACAAAATTTTCTCACGCGGAGACGCGGGGGGCGCGGAGAATATAGGCTTCCAGCCCGCTTTGTTTTTTCTCTGCGTCTCCGCGCCTCCGCGTGAAACCCTGTTTGGTTCCGGCTCGTCCGGCTTAGGTGCCTCAAATATTTGCTCTGAATTGAAATGACTAAACGATATGATTTGATTGTGTTCGATTGGGACGGAACGGTGATGGACTCGACCGCCGTGATCGCGGGTTCGATTCAAGCCGCGTGCCGTGATTTGGCTCTGCCCGTGCCGAGCGACGAGGCCGCCCGCTATGTGATCGGCATGGGGCTGGTGGAAGCGCTACGCCATGCCGTGCCGGACGCGCATGAGTCCCTGTATGAGCCGTTGGCGGCGCGCTATCGGCATCATTTCCTTGCGCAAGACGCGTCGATTCCGTTGTTTGCGGAGGCGCGTGAAACTATTATAGAGTTGCATGCTCAAGGTTACTGGCTGGCTGTCGCGACGGGGAAGAATCGCAATGGGCTGAATCGCGTGCTGGCTATGAGCGAATTGGGGGGATATTTCCACGCGACGCGCACTGCCGACCAGACTTTTTCTAAGCCCCATCCGGCGATGTTGCTGGAGATCATGGGCGAGCTGGGGCTGTCGGCAGAGCGCGTATTGATGGTGGGCGATACCACGCACGATCTGCAAATGGCGATCAATGCGGGTGTGGATGCGGTCGGCGTGACGCATGGTGCGCATCCGGCGGAACAATTGCGCGCATTGAATCCGCTCGCATTGCTGGATGATTTCATCGAGCTGCGCGCCTGGCTGAAGGCTAACGCTTAACGAATTTACTGAGGGAGCTTTAATGTCTGAGCAAAATAATTGGGAACGCGGCGTGCTGGAAAAACTGGCGATGTCCGCCATTCAGGAGCAACGCCGTGCGCGCCACTGGAGCATATTCTTTAAAGTGCTGACGTTCGGCTATTTATTCATCGTGCTGTTCCTGTTCATGGGGTGGATTGGCAGTAAGACTGACGGTGCGCTGTCGGGCGGCAAGCACACTGCACTGATCGAATTAAACGGAGTGATTTCTGCGGACAGCAATGCGAATGCCGACAATCTTATCGCCAGCCTGCAAGAAGCCTTCAAGGATAAAAAGACCCAGGGCATCATTCTGCGCATCAACAGCCCCGGCGGCAGCCCCGTGCAGTCCGGCTACGTCAACGACGAGATTCGCCGCTTGCGCGCCCTGCATCCCAGCATCCCGCTGTATGTGGTGGTCGGGGATATGTGCGCCTCCGGCGGCTATTACATCGCCGCAGCGGCAGACAAAATATATGTGAACAAAGCCAGCATCGTCGGCTCCATCGGCGTGCTGATGGACGGCTTCGGTTTCACCGGGGCGATGGAAAAGCTCGGCGTCGAGCGGCGTTTGATGACGGCAGGCGAGAACAAAGGTTTTATGGACCCGTTTTCTCCGCGCAATCCCAAGCATGAAGAGTTCACCAAGAAGATGCTGGCGGAGATACACCAGCAATTCATCGACGTGGTGAAGCAAGGGCGCGGCAAGCGCCTGAAAGAAGCCCCGGAAACCTTCAGCGGATTATTCTGGACTGGCGAACAAAGCATCAAGATGGGCTTGGCGGACGAAATCGGTAGCGTGGATTCCGTGGCACGCGATGTCATCAAAGCTGAAATCATCGTGGACTTCACCACGCACGAAGGTATCGCGGATCGCTTGGCCAAGAAGTTTGGCGCGGGCGTGGCGAGCGCTTTTCCCGGCTTCGCTGCGCAAGCCGGTGGCGTGACGCTACGCTAACTCTGCGAGCAACTCTTCCAAGCGGGTGATCGGCGGCAGGCATTGCGTGCCGCGGCATAGCCAAGCCGTTGTGGCGGATGAGCGTGGTTTGTTCAACGGGAGCGGCAGATCGACTTCCTCTCCCCGTACGGCAACAACCATCAATTCCGGCCGATACTTCTTGGCGACCGCCGCCCCCCAGGCGGCGGTTTCATTTTCACTGCCGCATAACACCAGCATCGATGCGGGGCGCAGGTTGAAATCCAGCGCGATGCACAAGCTACTGAACTGGCTGCCCGCTTGCTGCATGGAGGGGAAGAATAGCGTCAGGCAGCGCTCCGACGCTTCCGCATAGCGCGCATCCCCGGTCAATTCTGTCAGCCGCAACAAAGCTTGTGCGGCGATGCCGTTGCCGGATGGAGTAGCGTTGTCCTGCCCGGTCTTGTTGCGCTGGATGAGCGTTTCATGGTCGTGGCTGGTGAAGAAGAAGCCGCCGTTTGCGCTATCTTCGAAACGAGCCAGCAACGCATCGGCCAGCTGCACGGCAAAGGCCAGATCGACGCTGCGAAACTCCGTTTGCAGCAATTCCAGCGCCGCATTCAGCAAGAACGCATGATCGTCGAGATAGCCATTCAGATGCGTCTTGCCATCCTTGTGCGTGGCGAGCAGTACGCCGTTTTGCCACAAAGTCGCGCGCACAAAATTCATGGCCTGCCGTGCCGAGCGCAGCCAATCTTCGCGTCCAAAAACTCGCGCCGCTTTAGCCATGCCGCCTATCATCAACCCGTTCCAGCTACCCAGTATCTTTTCATCGCGACTAGGGCGGATACGCTGCTCGCGTGCGGCAAACAACTTTGCCTGTGCCGATGCGAGAAGCACTGCTGCCTGTTCTGCGCTCAAATGCAGGAGTCGCGCGATCTCTCCCAATGGCTGTGTCACGCGCAGGTTCCAGGCGTGATTCTCGAAGTTGGGCGGGCTGTCCAAGCCGTAGTACGGTGTGACGAGTGCGTATTCATCGGCGCTTAACAAATCGCGAATCGCATTGCGCTGCCACACGTAGAACTTACCTTCCTCATGTTCCGAGTCGGCATCCAGCGAAGCATAGTAGCCGCGTCCAATTTGAATTTCGCGCAGCGATTCGTTTGCTCCCTCGCCTGCAAGCGGGAGAGGGTTGGGGTGAGGGAAACGGGTATGACAGTTTTCATCATTTGGAATGGCATACCCGTGCGGCGACTGCATCTCGCGCATCACCCAGCCTGCGGTTTGCGCTGCCACCCGAGCAAAAAATGGATCGCGGCTGCATGATCAGGCATCGCAATACAAACCGAGCAACAGGCCGTTGTCGTAGAGCATCTTCTCGAAATGCGGGATGTCCCAGTGGGCATCTACGCTGTAGCGGCAGAAGCCGCCGCCGAGTTGGTCGTACAGCCCGCCCAACGCCATCTGGCGCAAAGTGAAAAGAGCAACATGGCGCGCCTGTTCATCGTGCTGTGCCTGGCGCAACAGCATATCCAACTCGGCAGGGTGCAAAAATTTAGGTGCGCCGCCGAAGCCGCCGTTCAGGCGGTCAAAGCTCTGCAGGTGTTGCTGCACCGCCGTGGTGATGGGCGCTGTGCTGAGCGGGGTCTCTTCCGAGCGTTTTATTGTTTGCCATGAGGCGAGGGCGGCGATGAGTTGTTGGCCTTGTGCCGATAGCTCATCGCGTTTTTCTTGGTAAGCCCGGGCGATACCCAACAACAGATCCGGGAATCCGGGCAAGCCGTAGCGCGCCTGCTTGGGAAAATAGGTGCCGCTGTAGAACGGCGTGCCGTCCGGAGCAAGGAACACGGTCAGCGGCCAGCCGCCGCCACGCTGGGCCAGCAGGTAATGCGCATTCTGGTAGATTTGATCGATATCCGGGCGCTCTTCGCGATCTACCTTGATGTTGACGAAATGCGCGTTCATCACGGCCGCGACCGATTCATCCTCGAACGATTCATGTGCCATCACATGACACCAGTGGCAGGCGGAATAACCGATGGAGAGCAGAATGGGTTTGTCCTGAACGCGTGCCATCTGCAACGTCTCCGCATTCCACGCATGCCAGTCCACCGGGTTGTCGGCGTGCTGCAACAGGTAGGGGCTGGTTTCGTGGGCGAGGTGGTTGGGCATCAGCGTAGCAAGGGTGATAGTGATTGCAGGATGTGCTGCATGATACGAGGTTGGGCATCCGCATCGGGATGCAGATTGTCGGCCTGGAATTGCTCCGGCGGGATACCTTCCAGCATGAAAGAAACCAGCGCGACTTTGTGCTGTTGCGCCAGTTTAGGGTAGAGCGCGCGGAACTGTTTGGCGTAAGCCAGCCCGTAGTTCGGCGGAAGCCGGATGCCCAGCAACAGCACCTTGGCGTTCGACTGATGCACCCGCTCGATGATCCTGTTCAGGTTCTTCTCCGTTTCCGCGATGGCGCCGCCGCGCAACCCGTCGTTCGCGCCCAACTCCAGGATCACCACTGATGGATGATGTTCCTGCAATGCCTTGGCGATGCGGCGCAGCCCGCCTGATGTCGTCTCTCCGCTGACGCTCGCATTCACCACATCGAAGCGGGGATGACTTTGCCGCAACTCTCGCTGCAACAAACTCACCCATGACGCATCGCGTGCAATTCCGTATCCAGCTGATAAACTGTCGCCGAACACCAGAATATTTTTCGCCGCTTGTGCAGAGCAGGGCAGCGCCAGTGCGACGATCAGCAAAACGATTTTGAGAGGTAAGTTTTTCATGGCAGCGATTGTGCAGGCAGTAGGGCTCACCAAGCAAGTATTAAGCGGCGATCAGCCGCTCACCATTCTGCACGACGTCACCTTCGCAGTAGAAGCAGGCGAAAGCCTCGCCATCGTCGGTGCCTCCGGCTCCGGTAAATCCACCTTGCTCGGGCTCTTGGCCGGGTTGGATGTGCCGAGCAGCGGCAGCGTGCTGCTGCAAGGTGCGGATATGTTCGAGCTGGACGAAGACGGACGCGCAAGATTGCGCGGCGAACTGGCAGGCTTCGTGTTCCAGTCCTTCCAACTACTCCCCGCGCTGAACGCGCTGGAAAACGTCATGCTGCCGCTGGAACTGGCAGGCGCAAAAGATGCGCGCCAGCGTGCCGAACTGTCGTTGCAGCAAGTCGGTTTGAGCGCCCGCGCTCATCATCTGCCCAAACATCTCTCCGGCGGTGAACAGCAGCGTGTGGCACTGGCCCGCGCCTTCGTGACTCAACCCAAAATACTCTTCGCCGACGAACCCACCGGTAACCTTGATGCCGCCACGGGTAGCCAAGTCATCGAACTTATGCTGGAGCTCAACCGCGCGCAAGGTACGACCTTGATCTTGGTGACGCACGATGAAAACTTGGCGCGGCGTTGCGGCAAGCAGTTGCGGTTAGCGGCGGGGCGGGTGGTGTAGTTCGGTGGTCAATGTGGTTTGGCGAACACGGTGTATGCTTGTTGCCAGAGCGATGCGGTAGAGTCAACACACGAAGTGACTCAGATTCAGGAGGAATGAACATGACTGATCGAATTACGATTGATCCTGCCATCTGCCATGGTAAGCCATGTATTCGCGGTATGCGCTATCCGGTAGAAAGCGTGTTGGAATGGCTTGCGAGTGGAATGAGCGCCGAAGAAATTTTGGCCGACTATGAAGACTTGGAACGTGAGGATGTGATGGCGGCATTGTCATATGCAGCTTTCGTGGATAACCGCAAAGCGGCGAAAGAGGGCGCGGCACGATTGCAGGCGATGCGCGCAAGGCCTTGGAAGCCAAGAGCGGCAAGCGCGTGGTGAGCAAAGAAAATTATTTTCCGCCTGTTGTGACCGAGGCGCTTCCAGCTAAACACAGGCTCAAGCTAGTCACGCGTCCAATGAAAACAACCTAGGGGGCGCGCAACAGACGTCCTTATCGAAGCTGCTCGCCCATTTGTAGTCCGCATCCGCCTATCCCCTCAGCTTTGCAAATGCTGCCGCCATTGCATTGCTTTGTACTGGCTGGCGCTCATTCTGCCGTTTATGTTGTACCATACGCTTTACATCATTCTGCTTGTCTGCAGGCGTGGCGGCTTTGCTGCTTGCCGCCGCCGTGTCGGTCAGGCGCATGGTGAGGGCGATGCGTTTGCGTTTTTCGTCGACTTCCAGCACTTTGACTTTCACGACTTGTCCTGCTTTGACGATGGTGTGCGGGTCTTTGACGAAGGTGTTGGAGAGGGCGGAGATGTGTACTAGGCCGTCCTGATGTACGCCGATGTCCACGAATGCGCCGAAGGCCGCGACGTTGGTGACGACGCCTTCCAGAATCATGTCGGGCTTCAGGTCTTTTAATTCTTCCACGCCTTCCTTGAAGGTGGCGGTGGTGAATTCGGGGCGGGGATCGCGGCCGGGTTTGTCCAGCTCTTTCAAAATGTCGGCGATGGTCGGCAAGCCGAATTTTTCGTCCGCGTATTTCACCGGATTCAACGATTGCAGCAGCTTGCTGTCGCCGATGATCTCTTTGATGTCTTTCTTGAGGTCGGCGAGGATTTTCTTCACCAAGGGATAGGATTCGGGATGCACGGCGGAAGCATCCAGCGGATTTTCTCCGCCCATGACGCGCAAGAATCCCGCCGCTTGTTCAAAGGCTTTTTCGCCCAAGCGCGGCACTTCCAGCAAGGCTTTGCGCGAGGTGAACATGCCTTTCAAATCGCGGTGCGCGACGATGTTTTGTGCCACGGCGCTGCTTAAGCCGGAAACGCGTGTCAGCAGAGGAGCCGAGGCGGTGTTTACATCCACGCCCACTTTGTTGACGCAATCTTCCACCACCGCATCCAGCGAGCGCGCCAGTTGAAACTGGCTGACGTCGTGCTGGTACTGGCCGACGCCGATGGCCTTGGGGTCGATCTTCACCAGTTCGGCCAGCGGGTCTTGCAGGCGGCGCGCGATGGAGACTGCACCGCGCAACGACACATCCATGTCGGGGAATTCGCGCGAGGCGAATTCGGACGCGGAGTAAACCGATGCGCCCGCTTCGGAGACGACGATCTTGCTGAGGTTCAGATCGGGACGCGCTTTGATGAGGTCTTGTGCCAGCTTGTCGGTTTCGCGCGAAGCCGTGCCGTTGCCGATGGAGATGAGCGCCACTTTATGTTTTTCAGCGAGCTTGGTTAGCGTATGCAGCGAGCCGTCCCAATCGTTGCGGGGCTGGTGCGGATAGATCACGGCGGTGTCGACCACCTTGCCGGTGGCATCGACGACGGCGACTTTCACACCGGTGCGCATACCGGGGTCGAGTCCCATGGTGGCGCGGGGACCTGCGGGAGCGGCCAGCAGCAGGTCTTTCAGGTTGCGCGCGAAGACATTGATGGCTTCGGTTTCAGCGCGTTCGCGCAGTGTGCCGCGCAGCTCGGTTTCCAGATGCAGGAAGCTCTTCACGCGCCAGGTCCAGCGCACGGTGTCGGCCAGCCATTTGTCGGCAGGACGCTCTTGGTTGCTGATGCCGAAGCGCGCGGCGATGCGTCCCTCGCACGGGTTGAAGGGCGCATCCCACTTAGGCTTTTCAACTTCGCTGTCGAGGCGCAACGCGACGCTGAGCATCTCTTCGCGGTTGCCGCGAAACACGGCCAGTGCGCGGTGCGAGGGGATGGTGCTGATGGTTTCGGAATAGTCGAAGTAGTCGGAGTATTTCGCGGCGGCCTCTTCTTTGCCTTCGATCACTTTGGTTTCGAGCACGCCATGCGCTTGCACATAGACGCGCAACTCGTTCAACAACTCGGCATCTTCGGCAAAGCGCTCCATCAAAATTTGGCGCGCGCCATCGAGTGCCGACTTGGTATCGGCTACGCCGGGATTGTCGCCGTTCGCGGTAGAGAAGGCGGGCTTCAAATAATTCGCCGCTTCTGCTTCCGGGTTCAACATCGGGTCGGCTAACAAGGCTTCAGCTAATGGCAACAGGCCCGCTTCCAGTGCGATCTGTGCCTTGGTGCGGCGCTTGAGTTTGTAGGGCAAATACAAGTCTTCCAATCGCGTCTTGTCTTCGGCGTGGCTGATTGCATTGAGCAGCTCCGGCGTCATTTTATTCTGCTCCTGAATGGAGGCGATGATGGCGCTGCGGCGATCTTCCAGTTCACGCAAATAGCGCAGGCGCTCTTCCAATAAGCGCAATTGAATATCGTCCAGACCGCCGGTGACTTCTTTGCGGTAACGGGCGATAAAGGGCACCGTGGCGCCTTCGTCGAGGAGCGATACGGCGGCGGCGACTTGTGCGGGTTTGGCGTTCAGTTCAAGGGCGAGGCGTTGTTCGATAGAGGGCAGCATAGGAATCGCGAGTTATAAAAACAGGAAGTTAAAAAAAGAAATATTCGCCACGGATGAACACGGATGTTCACGGATAAAACCGTGGATTTATCTGTGTGAATCTGTGTTCATTCGTGGCTGAGATGTTTTGGTGAATTAAATCGGATGCAATGTCCCATCAACTAATTTTAACTGGCGCTGCATTTTGCTGGCGAGGTCGAGGTCGTGGGTGACGACGATGAAGCTGGTCTGCAAACGTTCATTGAGCGACTGCATCAATTCAAACAATGCACCGGCACTAGCACGATCAAGATTGCCGGTGGGTTCATCGGCCAGCACACAGGCAGGCTCGGTGACTAAAGCGCGTGCAACCGCGACACGCTGACGCTCGCCGCCGGAAAGCTCGGCGGGGAGATGTTGGATGCGATGAGCCAAGCCCACCAGTTCCAGCATGTTTGCGGCAACGGGTTCCGCCTGTTTGCGTGCCATGCCGCGAATCAACAACGGCATGGCGACGTTTTCCAAAGCGGTGAACTCCATCAACAGATGGTGGAATTGGTACACGAAGCCCAGCGAGCGATTGCGCATTTCACCGCGCCGGGTTTCGTTCATGGCGAATACATCCTGCCCTAGAATTTGCACGCTGCCGCTGGTGGCTTTGTCCAACCCGCCCAGCAGATGCAGCAGAGTGCTTTTGCCGGAGCCGGAGCTGCCGATGATGGCAAGGCGTTCACCGCGCGCCACATCCAAATTCACACCGTTCAAAACCGGAACATTGAGTCCGCCTTGATTAAAAGTTTTGCACAGGTCGCGGCAGGAAATGATGGTTTCTGTCCTCTGTCCTCTGTCCTCTGCCCTCTGTTCACTCATAGCGCAACGCCTCCGCCGGTTGGGTTTTCGAGGCACGCCAGCTCGGGTACAACGTGGCGATCAGGCTGATGGCGAAAGAGAAAGCGGCGACCACGATCACGTCGTTTTGTTGTAAATCCGAGGGCAGGTCGGTGATGAAATAAATATCTTTGGCCAGGAACTGCACATGGAATATCTGTTCGATAAACGGCACGATGGTGCCGATATTCAGCGCGATGATGACGCCGCTAAGTACGCCGATTACCGCACCAACCAAACCGATCAGCACCCCTTGCACCATGAAGATTTTCATAATACTGGCGGGCGATGCGCCGAGCGTGCGCAGGATGGCGATGTCGGCCTGCTTGTCGGTGACGGCCATCACCAGCGTGGAAACGATGTTGAATGCCGCGACCGCCACGATGAGCGAGAGAATGATGAACATCATTTTCTTTTCCATTTTGACGGCACTGAAGTAATTCGCATTTTGCCGCGTCCAGTCGGTGGCATAGATGTCCTTGGGCAATTTACTTTCCAACTCGATGGATACGCGCTGGGCCTGATCCAAGTCTTTCAAGCGTGCGCTGATGCCGCTGACGGCATCGCCCATGCGATAGAGTTTTTGCGCGTCGTTGAGATGAATCAGCGCGAGCGAATTATCGTAAGGCGACATGCCAATTTCAAACACGCCCACCACATGAAACTGTTTCAGGCGCGGAACCATACCGGCGGGGGTGATTTGTCCTTGCGGTGTGATAAGCAAAATGTTGTCTCCCACGTGAGTGCCGAGCGAGCGCGCCAGATCACTACCCAGCACGATGCCGAATTCCCCGGCGCGAAGATCGGTGAGCTTGCCCGCTTTCATTTTTTCGCCGAGTCCGGTGAGCTTATTCTCGCCCTCGGGAAGAATGCCGCGCACCATCACGCCTTGCACATTCTCGTTTTGCGACAGCATCCCTTGTCCGGTGACATAGGGTGATGCGCCTTGCACATCCGGGTGCGCGCTCATGATGTCCAGAACGGGATGCCATACAGCCAATTGACCGCTGTCGCCGGTTACTTGTAAATGCGGCGTAACGCCCAGAATGCGCGCACGAATTTCTTTCTGAAAACCGTTCATGACCGACAGCACGATGATGAGCGCGGCCACTCCCAGCGCGATGCCCAGCATGGAGATCATCGAGATGAACGAGATGAAGTGGTTGCGGCGCTTGGCGCGGGTGTAACGCAGACCGATGAAAAGTTCGTAGGGACGCAAGATGGTGACGGCTAAATTTAACAGGCGCTAGTTTGCCACAAGAATGGGGGCAGCTGAAACATTCGGATGCGTATCTCTATTGGGCTTGAGCATAAATTGCATTTGCCGCACGGATACCGCTCATCACAGCCCCTTCCAGCGTCGCGGGATAATCGCCGGCGGTGAAATCCCCAGCGGTGAAATCCCCGGCCAGCAGTATGTTGGCGAGCGGCGTGGTATGGGCGGGGCGGATTAGACCTACTTCGCAGGAAAATGTGGCGCGCTTTTCGGCAATGACCTTGTGCCACAGCGGTGCGTCCGTGATGCCGAGCTGCTCCCGTAATTCTTGTGCAACTTTTTGCGCCAACTGATCGTGTTCCAGCTCTTGATGCAATCCCTCCGCACTGATGACGGCGGCGATGAGGCCGTGTTGTCCGGCGATTTGGCCTTTGTCGAACAGCCATTGCGCAAAGCAGCGATCGAAGCCCAGCATGGGGTGAGGCAGGGTGACGTGAGGGGGATATTGCAGATACACGGTGTAAATGGGCTGATAGGGGATCGCGTCGATTTGATCTGCGATGGGGGCGAGGGCCGGTACAGCGCGGAACAGGCGTGCGGCATTGGCGGGCGAGGCGGCGCAGATGACGTGGCTGAAGCGTTGCGTACCTTGTGCCGTGAGTAGTTCAACGCCATCGTTGAGTGGAACGATAGCTTCGACCCCGCAGGAAGTCAGTACGATGCCGCCGTGCCGCGTCACGTATAGCGCCGCACGATTCGGAAACAGCGCGGAAAAATCCAGGCGCGGCAACAGCATCTCGCTATCCGCAAAGCTGCCGTTCAGGCTATCGCGCAGCACGTTCAACAGCACTTGCGCGGAAGCCTTATGCACGGGCGTGTTCAGGGCGGAGATGCAGATGGGTTCCCACATCAGGCGGATCAAGTCCTCGCTTTGGCCCTGGGCGCGCAGCAATTCCAATGCGCTGATGTCGTGTGTCAGTTTGAATTTTAGTTTGCGCATGGACAGCATGAAGCGAGCTGCTTGGATACGTTCAGCGAAGGCTAATCCTTTGGCGGATAACAGGGCGACGAGCAGGTGCAGCGGTGCGGGCAGATGCGGGGCTTTAAGCTCGAAGCGATTGTGCAGCGTGAGTTGCAGCGGCAGGCGCAGAAAATCTTGTTCGACATTGCCGCCGATTTGAGCGATGAGTTTGAGTGTGTCGCGGTAGCAGCCGAGCAGAATGTGCTGGCCGTTATCGAGTTGCGTGTCGTTGTGCCATACGCCGCGCGCACGCCCGCCGAGTTGTTTGGCACTTTCAAAGACGGTAACGGGAATGCCGCGAGCGGAAAGCGTGACGGCCGCCGCCATGCCCGCATAGCCAGCGCCGATAATTCCAACCCTTAACCCACCCCAGCCCTCCCTTGTCAGGGAGGGAGTTGGCTCATCTCCTGGCAAGGAGAGGTTGGGATAACCAGCGACTTGCCCGCTTGGTCGAATGGCCATAACCAATGGCTTGCTGCGTTTTTTGCAGCTTAGCCAGATGGCTAGGGGCTTCATCAGTAGTTTCATCAGGGGTTAGTTTTTGAGCCATGCCTTGATTGCCAGCCACAGTTTGTAGGTCGGCGTGAGCGCGACGCGTTCTTTCAGCACATGGCATCCGCTGCTAACAACTTCGTCCAATGTGGCTTGATAGATTGCGGCCATGATGAGTCCGGTGCGCTGCGCCTTGCGGTCGACGGAGGGGAGATGATCGAGCGCTTGCCGGTAAAAATTCCGTGCCCTTTCAATTTGAAACACCATCAGCTTTTGAAACGCTTTAGTCTCGCGTGAGTTCAGGATGTCATCTGCCGTCACGCCGAACTGCTGCAATTCGTCCATCGGCAGGTAGATGCGGTTGCGCCGCGCATCTTCGCCCACGTCGCGGATGATGTTGGTGAGCTGGAAGGCGATGCCGAGATCGTGCGCGTACTTCAAGGTCTCGCGGTCGGTGTAGCCGAAAATTTCCACCGTGAGCAGGCCGACCACCGACGCGACGCGGTAGCAATACAGTTGCAGTGCTTTGAAATCGGCATAGCGCGGTTGATCCAGATCCATCTCCATGCCGTCGATGATCTCCAGCAGATGTTCCTGCGCCATGTCGTATTGTTTGGCGATAGGGACGAGCGCGATGGCCACGGGATGTTGCGGCTTGCCCGCGTAGATGGAGGCCACTTCATTGCGCCACCAGTTGAGCGTGGTGCGCGCCACGTTGGCATCCGAGCATTCGTCCACCACATCGTCCACTTCGCGGCAGAAGGCATACAGCGCGGTGATGGCGCGGCGCTTGTCTTTCGGCAGGAAGCGGAAGCTGTTGTAGAAGCTGGAGCCGCTAGAGGCGGCTTTGTCTTGGCAATATTGGTCTGGGGTCATATTAGGAATGTAATGAACATACCAGCGTTGGTGGCTTATATTTTGCCCGGATATGGAACATTCGGAATGCGCCAAAATTTTTGGCACTAGATATAGTGCCTGCATACTCGAAATTAGCCCACCCCTCACCTTCCAATTCAAGTATAGCCACAAATGGTTCAGATCCAAATATTTCTCCCGGCGGGGTCACCGGTTCAATCCGCGCAGTCTTGGTTACGTCGTGGCTGGAGTAGGTAGAACACTGCCTCAAGTGGTCATATACTTTGTAAACCGGTCCAAAGTGCAAGCCAATCCGCATCAGCAGTGGTTCGTCCAAATCAAGGTTGCTTTGATCGATTTCTGCCATCGCATCATTCAAGGCAATCGCTATCTTTGCCGCAGTTGATGCCTTTTCGGTAACTAAAAATATCGCATCACCCCAGGTGTTCAGGTGCTTTATCTCATGTCGAAATTCGTTTATCGCCGATGCCAGAACGGGGTGCAGCTCGTTGAAATACCAGAGGATGTCGCGATCACAAAGTTTGCTATATCCCTGTACATCAGAGAACAAAATCGCATGTGGCTCGCGCAGGGTTGCGGGGTAGTTTCCGCCGGAATTGTGAAGATACTGTCTTGGAACAATTGTCGGACTTGGAATGATTTCAGAATGGTGCCCCAGTTTTTGCCACTTTAAAATGTTCGAATAAGTGCCACGACTTTTTGATGATTTGTTTTGATCCCACACAGCCAGTTGCATGAGTTTTGTATGAAGAGAATTAGCACGCATGATTGCCATTCCCATAATGACATCTGAGCAATAATTAAATAGAGAGCCGTCGCCCAGAAATTCTGATTCGGTGGCGCATGTAACGGTATTGGCACCCTTGATGCAGTCGTAAAATCGCTGGACCCAATGTTCGCCAGCGGGACGTAGCGATACATCACAAAAACTATCCAAACTAAAAGGAAGCCAGATGTTCAATTCACCACCTTGTTTCAAGATGGATTCAGCGAACATGATGTCTGATCCTGCCATAAGCGAACCATATGCAACCGAGCAATGGTTGGTTGCAATCACGGCATCGATCTGTTGGATGAGTTCGCGCTCATCTTTTTCGCTTAACGGGCAATGGTTATAAAAAGCATGGCCGCAATAGTAGATCACCGTGTCGGGCAACAGCGGTGCAAGGATCGACGTTTCGATGTGCTGATACTCACAGATCAGCTTGAGTTGGAAGTGAGTTTTGGCGCGAGTTAGCAGGTTGTTATTATGGTATTTCGCAGCCTCCCCGATTGCTTGCCGGGCTTCTTCTAGCCTATTAAGTATGAGGTATGCCTCAGCCTGTGAGGCTAGTGGAAAATATTGCGGGCCGAGGTCCTCGAGTGCAATCTCGATGGCAGAATTTGCCAGCTCTTGAGCTTTGCCGTGATCACCGGAGAGCAAGTAAAGTGTGGCGGCATTGATGGCAGCATAATGCCCGCCCGTAGCGCTGAAGGCATGATGGTATGTAACGGCAGCAGTATTGAACTTCTGAGTATCCAAGTTCAGAAAATTAGTTTCCTGTTCCAGACTCAGAAAGGCCAAATCTTTCAGGATGCGCGCCTCTAATAAGCGCACATATTCGCTTGTGCTCAAATGCAGCTTATAGGTATAGAAACTATCGAGTGCGCGTTGTTGGGCATTACACCTTGCCAGCGCCAGAACAGAACAATATTGAAAAAACTCATCGTTGGGGCTGGATTTTAGGGCCGCTTGCGCAAGATCGTATTCTTTCAGGTAGTCACCTGTTTTTTGCGTACTTAAGAGTTCTGATTTGATCTCTTCTATAGAGCGTGCCATTTTGATAACTCCGTCTGGTAACTTTTAGCAGCCATTTTGGTAATGAGAATGCCGACATTCGCAATTGTTATGAGCAGTTTTTTACAATTGAGCGAGATTTTTATTTAGAAATTAAACGGTGCGCTCTTGAACAGCATGATAACCCAGTCGAACGGGCGCAAGACGGGGCGTTTGTTGAACATATCGTAGCGCACATCATCCAGCTTGGTGAGAATGCGCAGGCCGCCCGCGATGATGAGGCGCATCTCCAGCCCGATGCGTCCGCTCAGGATAGTGCCGAGCGGTTTTCCGCTGTGCATCATGTCGCGCGCTCGTTCGATCTGGAATTGCAGCAATGCCTGCCAGGCCGCATCCACACGGCCTTCCGCGATATGTGCTTCCGCCACGCCAAAGCGCGCCATTTCATCCAGCGGCAGATAGATGCGGTCGATAGCGTAATCTTTTTTTACGTCCTGCCAGAAATTGATGAGTTGCAAACTGGTGCAGATCGCGTCGGAATAGATCAGGTTTTGCGGGGTGGCTTCCTCATACAGGTGCAGCAGCAAACGTCCTACCGGATTGGCCGAGCGACGGCAATAGTCCAGCACTTCGTCGAAATGCGCGTAGCGTTTTTTCACCACGTCCTGTGAAAAAGCATCGAGCAAATCATGGAACAGTTGCAGCGGTAGCTGGTGCTGTTCGACGATGGCGGCGACGTCATGAAACAGCGGTGTGAGCGGAGTTTCGTGTGCAGCAATACGATTCAACTCGGAACGAAATTCATCCAGTTTGGCCAGGCGTTCCGCATCGGGAATATCGCCCTCGTCCGCGAAGTCGTCCGCCTGACGCGCGAAGTTGTAAATGATCTCTACCGCCCGGCGCAAGCGCTTTGGCAGCAGGATAGAGGCAACAGGAAAATTCTCGTAATGATCGACGGCCATTGAATTGTTAACCAATCAGGCTGCGAAGATTGTCCATCCAAGCTTTGAAATGCACACACTCTTGCTCCATGACGGATAACGTGATTTTTTCAGCAGCTAGTGGGCCGTGACGGGTTTTCTTGTATTGAGGCCACAGGATGTTTTCAAGTCGCTTTGAGGGCTTGGTTTCATAGCTGTTATTGATATGTTCTGGAGTATCAAAATCGTCGCGTACTTGTTTTAACTCGGGCAAAAAATCTTGCCAAGAGGGTTCTGTGCGAACCAGAGAATCCACATCGGAAAAGAGCAAGCCTTCAAATTCGTAGGGCTGAATGTGCGGAATAAATCGTTCAGGACGGCATCCGACGCGTTCGATAATTGCCTGATGTAAGGCTGTTTCCAGTCGCCTTGTACGAGCATATACATCAGTAAGTTGCATTGCCTCGGTAAAGTCTGGAAAAGTAGTGTCGAGCGCATACAGGTCAATAAAGGTAGTCAAGATCGCATCAGGCTTCTGGCGTAGGGTATTTCGGGCATTAAATTTTAGGCGGTCAAAATTTAACGCCCCGCCTTTTGCATCTTGCGATGTGTTTAATGTCTGCGGTTTTAAGAAAATTTGCCGCGAGCGGAACGAGGGCGCAACCACACGTTTGATGAACTGTTCTTCCGTCTGTCCTTCGGTGAACACGATGACCTCAAGCACTTAAGGTCTCCCGCCAAGAACGTTGCGCTTCCACAACTCACCCATAGAGTACTGCTCAAGCCAACCCGAGAGCTCTTCTTCAGAAAAATGTTTGAAGGTTGAGGCATCGTTTTCCTGATCTACAACGATGATGTCCTGTGGGCTTAGTTCGTTGACCAGTTCGACTGACTGCGTGGATACAATTAATTGCTTGTCTTCTGCAACCTGTTTGAACATGTCGGCCAGAACCGCAATGGCATATGGATGTAACCCTAGTTCCGGTTCGTCGATGAGAATGGTGTCAGGCAGTAGCTCTGTTGGTTGAAGCAGTAAAGTTGCAAGACAAATAAAGCGCAGCGTGCCATCGGATAAGTGAGATGCCTTGAAAGGTGTGTCCGGCTTACCCTTTTGTGTCCACTCCAATTCGACGTGTTCTACATCTCCGGGGCGATGAACAAAATCATCGAAGAATGGGGCAACTAAACGAATGGTATCTACGATGCGTTGATAGTGGGGCGAGTGTTTTTCGCTCAACATTTTCAAATAGGCAGCCAAGTTCGCTGCATCAATTTTGAGACGAAGATTGTCGTTGGCAGGATGACGTTGCTTTACTCTGGCTTTCTCGCCGGTGTCGTGAAAGTGATAAACGCGCCAATTGCTGACTGATGATCGAACGTAAGGGGAATATTTGTCCTTGGCATCTTTTAATTTTGATTCCTCATGGCCTGTTCCAAGGGACGCGCTTGGTGTGGTGTCAAAAAACACACCTCTAAACCAACTGATCTCCCGTTCAAATATCAGCCGATTGTCATTGGTTGGAATCAAGTCAAACTTGTAGCCATTTTTTGCAAAGTAAAATTCCGCATGCAGTCTGTCTGAAGTTTTACGTCCAAAATGAAGCAGTGCATCCGGCCCGCCTTGAGTTTGAACGTAAACCTGCAATTGTTGCTCGTACATTTCATTGAGCAGTCGAAACAGTCCGATAAAATTACTTTTCCCCGCACCGTTTGCCCCGATCAATACGTTCAAATTCGTGAGCGGAAAATCTCGCAATTCACGAATCGATTTATAGCCAGTAACAGTGAGTGATTTTACGCTGGACATTGGCGGGGTCAGATAAGGTAAAGAGTCATCGGGTTAGAGTTTAACTCAAGAGGTCTTCGCGATGCAGCAGGAATACGAATTCATCGCCCGCAGCAACATCCAGCCAATTGAATGTCAGTTGCGGATATGCCGCTTCCAGTACGTCGCGATTATGGCCGATTTCGACGATCAGTATGCCGCCGGGGTTGAGGTGCGCGGCGGCTTGATTGAGGATTTCGCGCGTGGCATCTAAGCCGTCTTTGCCGCTGCCCAGCGCCAGTTTCGGTTCGTGCAGGTATTCGGCGGGCAGGGCGGCGACAGATTCGGCATCGACATAGGGCGGGTTGCTGATGATGATGTCGTATTTCTTGCCGCCCAACTTGGCGAACAGGTTGGACTCGATCAGATGGACGCGCTCTTGCAGCTCGTAGTCTTTGACGTTGCGTTCCGCCACAGCGAGCGCATCGCCGGAGAGATCGACCGCATCAACCCCTGCATTGGGGAATACATGCGCGGCGAGGATGGCGAGGCATCCGCTGCCGGTGCACATGTCCAGCACGTTGTGGATGTTGTCGGTGGATTCGATCCAAGGGAATAAGTTTTCATGCAGCAGTTCGGCGATGAAAGAGCGCGGCACGATGACGCGTTCATCGACATAAAAACGCAGTGCGCCCAGCCACGCTTCATGCGTGAGGTAGGCGGCAGGAATCTTTTTTTCTACGCGCAGCTTGAGCAGTTCGCCCAGCGCTTTCTTTTCGTGTTGGGTGAGGCGTGCATCGAGGAAGGGTTCCAGCGTGTCCAGCGGCAGATGCAGCGTGTGCAGCACGAGATAGGCGGCTTCATCGTAAGCACTGGCGGAGCCGTGACCGAAGCTCAGTTTGCTTTCAGTGAAGGCGCTGACGGCAAAGCGCAGCCAGTCGCGCACAGTGAGCAGTTCGGATGCGTCGGAAAAAGGATGTAGGGTGCTCATGCGCGGGTATTCCTAAATTCGCGTAGCGATTCGTTTGCTTCCTCGCCCGCTTGCGGGATAACCAGCGACTTGTCCGCTTGCGGGCTTAGTCGATTGGCTAGTTGTTCCACCAGAGGATTGAGGAGAGGGGAACGGGCTTGCCCGTTTACTAATAGTTTGATCAGCGTCAGCCGGTAGATTTCGGAAAGCGCATCCAAGTCGGCAACAGAGACGCATTCGTTGAGTTTATGGATGGTGGCATTCAGCGGGCCGAGCTCGATTATTTGCGCGCAGATGTCGGCGATGAAGCGTCCGTCCGAAGTGCCGCCGCTGGTGGAAAGTTCGGTTTCGATTCCCGTTACTTGCTTGATCGCCGCTGCCACTGCATCCACTAGATCGCCGCGTCCCGTGAGATACGGCTTGCCGGACATCTCCCATACGAGATCGTATTCCAAGCCGTGTTTATCGAGGATGGCGTGAACTTTGGTTTTTAAACCATCGGTGGTGCTGGCGGTAGAGTGGCGGAAGTTGAACAGGATTTCGACCGTGCCGGGCACCACGTTGGTCGCGCCGGTGCCGCCGTGCATATTGGAGATTTGCCACGAGGTCGGCGGAAAGTATTCGTTGCCGTTGTCCCAAGTGGTTGCGGCCAATTCGGCGATAGCGGGTGCGGCCAGATGGATCGGGTTCTTCACCAGATGCGGGTAAGCAATGTGGCCCTGCACGCCTTTAACGGTGAGCGTGCCCGACAGCGAGCCGCGCCGCCCGTTCTTGATGGTGTCGCCCAATTTGCTGACGCAGGTCGGTTCGCCGACGATGCAGTAGTCCAATTTTTCGCCGCGCGCCTGCAAGGCTTCGACCACGCGCACGGTGCCGTCCACCGCGACGCCTTCTTCGTCCGAGGTGAGCAGCATGGCGATGGAACCTTGGTGCTGCGGATACTCGGCAACGAAGCGCTCGACGGCGGTAACGAAGGCGGCGATAGAGCCTTTCATGTCCGCTGCACCGCGTCCGTACAACATGCCGTCGCGCACGGTCGGGGTGAACGGATCGCTATCCCAACGATTGACGGGGCCGGTGGGCACCACGTCGGTGTGTCCGGCGAAACAGATTACGGGCGATGCGTTGCCGCGCCGTGCCCACAGATTGTCCACTTCACTGTGGCGCATTTTTTCAAGTTTAAAATTGAGCGGTGCGAGGCGCGCTCCGATGATGTCGAGGCATCCGTCATCCAGCGGGGTGAGGGATGGGCGGGAGATGAGCTGTTTGGTGAGTTCTAGTGTTTTGGACATGGTGATTAGTGTTTAAAAGTTTCGGTATATGCGGCTTCGTCGAAGCCAATGTGTAGCAACTTGCCGTTTTGTTCTAGCAACGGACGTTTGATGACGCTGTTTTTTTCCAGCATCAACGGCAGTGCGGATGCGTTGTTGCTCACGGTCTGTTTTTGTTCGTCCGGCAAGCCGCGCCAAGTCGTACCTTTGCGGTTGATGAGGGTTTCCCAGCCTGCTTGAGCGAGCCAGCCTTGGGCCAGCTCTGCGCTCAAGCCCTGTTTTTTGAAGTCGTGAAATTCGACTGCGATATCATGCTGCGCCAGCCAGTCTCGCGCCTTCTTTACCGTGTTGCAGTTGGGGATGCCATATAGCTTCATGGCGGGAATGTGAACCTCGCGCAGCGAGTCCGCGTCCCTCTCTCCCGCTTGCGGGAGATAACCAGCGACTTGCCCGCTTGCGGGCTTAGTCGAATGGCTAGTAGTTCCATCAGAGCTAGGGGAGAGGGAAACGGGCATGGCGAGTTTCATCATCAATTAGCCATGTCCGTTATTCAAGATTCAGTTTGATGCCGTCGAATTTGCTTTCGGCGGGGGAGGTTGGAGCCCCCGCTTGTGCTGCCGCAAGGGCGGCAGGATCGAATGCTTGCATCTTCGTGGTTTGCGAGTAATCGATCAGCGAAGAAAGATTGCTGGCGGAGTCGGCGTTGCGCAAAGCTTCTTCTTTGGTGATCTGTCCTGTCTTAAAAAGTTTATACAGCGCTTGTTCGAAAGTCTGGGAGCCGGGCGAGACGCTTTGCTCCATAGCTTCGCGTATTTGGTCGATCTGGTCGGTTTTGATGAGGTCGGCGATGAGCGCCGAATTCAGCAGCACTTCAACTGCCGGCACTAGTTTGCCTTGGCTGTTGCGGATCAGGCGCTGCGAAATCACGGCGCGCAAGCACATGGACAAGTCCGACAAGACGCTTTGGCGCGCATCGTAGGAGAAGAAATTCACGATGCGGTTCAGCGCGTGGTAACTGTTGTTGGCATGCAGAGTGGAGAGACACAGGTGGCCGGTCTGCGCGAAGATCAAGGCGTGCTTCAATGTGTCACGGTCGCGAATCTCGCCGATCATCAGCACGTCCGGCGCTTCACGCATCGCGCTGACTAGGGCGCTGCCGTAGTCGAGCGTGTCCGTGCCGATCTCGCGCTGGTTTACGATGGATTTATTGTGTTTGAAAATGTATTCGATCGGGTCTTCGATGGTGAGAATGTGTCCGCTGCGTGTGGTATTGCGATGCTCGATCATGGCGGCCAAAGTCGAAGATTTGCCCGAACCCGTAGCGCCGACCACCAGCACCAGTCCACGCTTTTCCATGATGAGTTCTGCCAACACCGGCGGCAGGTTCAGGTCTCCCACATTGAGAATCTGCCCGCGCACATAACGGATCACGATAGCGACATCGCCGCGCTGACGGAAGACGTTGACGCGAAAGTTGCCGATGGTAGGGACACGGAAAGAAAAGTTCATTTCCATGCGCAACTGGAACTCGGTGATCTGATGCTCCGTCATCATTTCGTAAGCGATACGCTTGACGGTATCCGCATCCAGATTCTGCGCGTTGACCGGCATGGCGACGCCGTCGATTTTGACGTTGATAGGCGCGCCGACCGAGAAAAACAAGTCGGAGGCCTTTTTGTCGGCAGCTAGTTGCAGCAGTGGCGTAATGATCATTGAATTCTCCTGAATCTGCTTGGTACTTGTAGGGTGGGCAGATTTTATGCCCACGCTGTCTTGATCCGCGTGGGCATAAAATCTGCCCACCCTACCTGCTAACGTCTAACGACCACTTGATTAGATACCCCGCAACAACTCGTTGATACCGGTCTTACCCAACGTCTTGGCATCCACCTTCTTCACGATCACCGCGCAGTACAAACTGTGCGTGCCGTCTTTGGAAGGCATACTACCGCTGACTACCACCGAACCGGCAGGGACGCGACCGAAATGAATTTCACCAGTTTCGCGGTCGAGAATCTTGGTGCTTTGGCCGATGAACACGCCCATCGAAATCACCGAGCCTTCTTCCACGATCACGCCCTCGACCACTTCCGAACGTGCGCCGATAAAGCAGTTGTCTTCAATGATGGTGGGATTGGCTTGCACGGGTTCGAGCACGCCGCCGATACCGACGCCGCCTGAGAGGTGAACGTTTTTACCGATCTGCGCACAGGAGCCGACGGTAGCCCAGGTATCCACCATTGTGCCTTCATCCACATAAGCGCCGATGTTGACGTAAGAAGGCATCAACACCACATTTTTGGCGATGTATGCGCCACGGCGCGCCGCAGCGGGCGGCACCACGCGGAAGCCGCCTTCGCGGAACTCCTTGGAGTTGTAGTCGGCAAATTTGGAAGGCACTTTGTCGAAATAATTGGTGAAGCCGCCCTTGATAAAAGCGTTGTCTTCGATGCGGAAAGACAGCAGCACGGCCTTCTTGATCCACTGATGCGTGACCCATACGCCGTTGATCTTCTCTGCCACGCGCAGCTTGCCCTGATCGAGATATTCGATGACGGTGTTGATGGACTCCTTCAGTTGCGCATCCACATTGCGCGGAGTGATGTCGGCACGGCGTTCAAAGGCTTCTTCGATGATGGCTTGCAATTGCGGCATGGTGATTTCCTGATAGTTAAATTTAAAAGTGAATGTGTTGCGGGTGTTTGGAATTCAGTTATTCCGCGAAGGGCGAAAACGACGCGCATTATAGCCTTACGCGGCTTCCAACATAAACCCGGATTATCCATTAGCGCGGGAATGACGGGGCTAATGGATTATTCGGGTTTAACGGTCAGTAACTTTTGATTGCTGTACTTGCTACCCCCACTATTACCCTTACTAAAAGGTAATTACCCTTTCTTTTTCCACCGCGCCGCAGGCCCGCGACCGTGGCATTCAACCAGGTGTGCGCTTTGTTGCCCGCGCAAAACACGGCGGATCATATCCTTACTTACACCCTGGCAAATTTGCTCTCATTGCAGCAGCGTTAAATATTCCGGGCGTTTGTTTGCCATCACCTTAAAGCTTTGCAGCAAATGGGCGAGTTCGGCATCGGTGATGCCGTAAAGCCGGGCGACCAATTTGTCGTTTTGCGCGCGCAGCATGTCTTGGGCTTTGGCGCTTTGCGGCAGGTCTGATGGCTGCACGTCAAACAGCGGGGCGAGTTCGGCGAAGGCATCCCAGCTGGCGGCGAGACTCAGCAGCAGCGCGTTTTTGGCGAGCTGCGCGTAGTCGGGGTTGCTGCGGATTTCGGAGTCAGTTGGTTGAGGCATTGGCAGGCGGTAGAGGTAGGTTAGATTGACGTTAATTTGAATCATAAAACGTGCGAGCCAATCCACTGGCACGCTGTTGAACCACGCCATTGCAAATAATAAACGTAGTGGTGAAATGATTTTTGTTGCAACTTTGCCAGTCTCATCTAGGCGATAGGTTTTAGGAATACTGATATACAAACTATCAACAACGCCACATTTTTTCGGTAGCAACGCAAAAATCAAAGTACGCTCATTGGTGTCACTAGAAATTTTTCGATACGCCAACCGAACAAACTCGCGGTCATAGCAAATGGCATTTTCATATTGGCTGACCTCTGCTTTGGTTACACCAAAATCTTGCGCCATACGGTGCAACTCTTTGCTTTTAATCCGCCCATCAAATTCAGCCAAATCCAGCCAGTATTGCGGCGTATCCAACATATGGCTGAATTGCCAAATCATCTTGCCTTCAAATACAGGTAAGGATTTTCTTGAAATTTGTTCACTGAATAAATCTTTGTCATTGGTTGTATCCAACTCACGGCGAAAATCCAGCCAGTCCGACGAAAGCGCGGGAAACGCCGTGTAGCATTTTTCCAAAATCGGCAAGTCTGTTCCATCGCGCAGTTCCATCAACGACCATTGCTGCGGCGACAAGGCTTTGAGCGTGGATACTGGGTAAGAAATGTGGCGTGCAGGATCATTCAATTCGGCGGCATCGAGCACATAGAACGCGGTGTCGATGCTCTCGTAGGGTGGGCAGATGGTTTTATCGTCTGCCCACGCAGTGGAATTTTCTACTGTGCTATTCGGCTTGGCATTCACCACCTGCATTAGAGCGAATTTGTAGCGCGAATCTACGTCGGGGAAAATGCCGTTGCGATTTTCAAAGCTCCAGAAAAATGGCATTTGGCAATGTGTAAAAATATGTTTTCGCAACGCCATTGAGCCTTCTTCAAAGAGCAAGGCACTGGGCAACACGTAATTGAGGCTGCCACCTTGGCTGAGCAAGCTCAAATTGCGTTCGACAAAGAAGCGAAACAGATTGCCGTCGCCCGCGCCTTTGTTAAGCGGGAAGGCTGCTTTGTAGTATTCGTTCGCTACTTCCATATTGCGCTGAGCAGTTTGATAAGCAGCGGCGATATGTTCACTTTCCAGCAAGCGTTTTTGTACGGCGGCTTTGTCGGTGTTTTTCAGGCTGCGGTAGTTGCTGTGGTATTGCGGAAAAAAGTCAAAATCAGTGAACTTTGTTCTATCCCACGGCGGGTTGCCCACGATGATGTCAAAGCCTTTGCGCTCGCGGGCGAAGGCTTCGGGGAAGGCGACTTCGTAGTGAAAGAAGCGGTAGCGCGTGGCGTAGCTTTCCACTTGTTTGAGCGCAGCCGTTTTGGTTTTGTTTTCGTCAAACAATTGCGAGATGAGATCCGGCGTTTTATCCAGCACTTGACAGGCTTTGCTGTCGCCTTCGGCCAGCATGGCGCGGCGGGTGCAGATAAAGCTGAGCGCCCGCGACAGCAGGTTGAGCTTGGGTGCGATGGTGTGCTTCCAAAGGCGTTTGGACTGCTCCACCTCGACCGCCGTGGTGTCGCGCATGGCATCCAGCTCTTGCATCACGCTGCGTAGTTCGTCAAAACGTGCGCCGAGGTTGTCCACAAATAAATCATTTTGCGCAACTTCCACGGCGTTGTAGTTGATGAAGTCTTGCACGGTCGCGCCCATCAAGGAGTTGCCAAGCTGGACGTGGTGCTCGATGAAGGACAGCGGTGTGCCGAAGATGAAGCTGTCCATCCACAACGACAGGCGCGCCAACTCTACCGCAAAGGGATTTAGGTCAACGCCGAAAATGCAGCGTTTGAGCAGGGCGCGCTTGAGGATTTGCGCGTCTTCCGGTGTGTAGTCCAGATTGAGAAAATGCAATTGCTCGGTGATTTTGGTGCGCTCTTCCGCTACCAGTTGCTGCAAGTCGGTATCGTGTTCCAGCCGCTCCAGCGCCAAGTCGGTGAGGTAGCCCAGCGCCTCGACCAAAAAATGGCCGCTGCCACAGGCGTTGTCGAGAATTTTGAGTTCGGTGAATTTTTTGCCAGCTTGAGTGGCGTGGTCAATGGCTGCCTTAACCAGCGGCTGCGATAAGGACGGCGGCGTGTAATAACTGGCCGTGGTCTTGCGCGAGTTGCTGGCGCTCTTGAGATACACATCGCCTTTTTTGACAGCGGTTTCACGCCATGCGCGGTAGCTTTTTTCTTTGCGGATGTTGGCGAGATCGTAGCTGTCAAAATACGCTTCAACGGTTTTGCCTTTGGTGGTGCTGCTTTCGTATTCGAGATAGACGGCGGTTTCGGTGGCGCGCTCAAAACGAAATTCCAGCAAGCCTTCGTAGATACGCCCCAAGTGGGTGACGCTCATGTTTTTGAAATCGCGCCGCGTGTCGAACAGGGTGGTGCCACGGCTGGTTTTGTAGAGCAGTTTTTCCAGCAGGATGCGCAGGGTGGCGTTGTCGAAAATTTTTGGCGTAAGCAACAAGGGCGCACGCGCCGGGTCAAACAGGCCGCCGTTGAACAGCGGAATGTCGATGTCCTCGGCACCTTCGTCGAGCATTTCAAACAGTTGCTTGAGGGCATATATGCCGTCGTGTAAAACGTCGCGCCCGGCGGGTTGGTTGCGCAGGGTCTCGAAAATGTGGCTCAGGCTGTAGCGCTGATAGAACGGGTGCTTGGTGAGCAGGCCGTGATTTTTGTCTTCAAAATACACCACGAATAACAAGCGAAATAACAGCACGACACTGTTCTCATACACATCGGCGAGACTGGCTTTGGGATTGGCTTTTTGAATGGCGCGCCCCATGATTTCGAACAGCGAATCTTCGCCCGCATAACCGTAGATGACGGCCTTGAGGTTTTCTTCCACCGCTAGGGTGAAGTCATTCGAGGCGGCAATGGCCTGTTGAATGGCGCTGGTTTGACCTGCTGGCTGGACGTAGGTGTCGCGGCCAAAGAAAAAGGCAAACAAAGCCAAGCCCCGCGCTTTTTCAGCGGCGTCTTCCAGCGACCACAGCTGCTCTAAATCAAATTCAATGAAGGTTTTTTTGGCGGTAATTTTGTCGGTGTCATACACCCGCCATATCCGGCCATTAGTCAAAAATCCAAAGCGCACGCGCAAGGTGCTGAGGTAGTCTTGAAGCTGGTGGTGCGGGTTGTCCTTGCGGTCTGCTTTGCCGGTATCGAGCGTTTTGTCCCACGCTTTCGATTCGCAGATCGCGGTGATGTGGGCGTGATCTTTGCTGGCGATCAGTTTGTTTTCATCTTCCGGTTTCAGCAGCAAGCAGTAGTCGGGTTTGGCAAATTTACCCTGTACGGTAATGCCTACTTGGTAGGCTTTAGCCCAACCTAATTGAGCCAACAAGGGAGCGATGAATTTTTCTTCGAGTTGCGCTTCGTTGCGGGCGGCGAGGGCGGGTGTATCGAAATGTTCTTTTAGCCATGCTTCCAAATCGTAAGGGTTTTGCTTGCCCGCCAGCTCGCTCGATTTTTGGGTGATGAAGCCGTCATCAAACAGCGTATTGGTGAGCCAGTGTTGCGGGAAGAGGTCTTGGGTCATGGGGTGAGTGTAGCAACGAATTTGGCAATGCGTCGCGCGGCTTCCAGTGTTTCATCCAAATTGGCGACCAGTGCCAGCCGGATAAAGTTCGCCCCGGGGTTGATCCCGTGCGCTTCGCGGGCCAGGAAGCTACCGGGGAGTACGGATACATTGAAATCGCGGTAGAGCTGTTGCGCGAAGGCCGTGTCGGCGATGGGCGTTCTGATCCACAGGTAGAAGCTGGCATCCGGCTTGGATACGGGCAGGGCGGAACCCAGCATAGCGATGACCTTGGCGAACTTTTCCGCATACAGATGGCGGTTTTCCGCGACATGCGCTTCGTCGTTCCACGCGGCGATAGTCGCGGCCTGAATCGCCGGATTCATCGCGCAGCCGTGGTAGGTGCGGTACAGCGCAAACTTTTCCAGTATCTTGGCATCGCCTGCAACGAAGCCGGAGCGCAAGCCCGGTACGTTGGAGCGTTTGGACAGGCTGGAGAACGCCACGAGGTTCTTGTAGTCGCCGCGCCCCAGTTGCTGTGCGGCTTGCAGCGCGCCCAGCGGCTTGTCTGCGCCGAAATAAATCTCGGAATAACACTCGTCAGAGGCGATAACGAAACCGTAACGGTCGCTCATCTCGAACAGGGTCTTCCATTCCGCCAGCGGCATAACTCTGCCATTGGGGTTGCCCGGCGAGCACACGTAGATGAGTTGCGTGCGCTGCCACACGGTTTCCGGCAATTGCGCAAAGTTGAGCGCGTAGTTGTCTTCCGGTAGGGTATTGAGAAAGTGGGGCGTGGCGCCCGCGAGGAAGGCCGCGCCTTCGTAGATTTGATAAAACGGGTTGGGGCAGACCACCGCCGGATCGCTTTTGCTGCGGTCGATTACGGCTTGGGCAAAGGCGAACAATGCCTCGCGGCTGCCGTTCACCGGCAGGATTTGCGTTTTCGCATCCGGTGTCGGGATGGGGTAACGCCGCGCTAGCCAGTTGGCAATGACAGTGCGCAGCGCGTCGCTGCCGATGGTTGTGGGATAATTCGCCAGCCCGGCTAGATCCGCGACCAGCGCATCTTTGATGAATTGCGGGGTGGCGTGTTTGGGTTCGCCGATGTGCAGGCTGATCGGTTGGTACGAGGCATTCGGCGTCACTTCGCCGAACAGTTTGGTGAGTTTTTGGAACGGGTAGGGCTGTAGCTTATTCAGGTCTGGATTCATTGCGGTTTTACAACGTGCTGTCAGTCAGCGCGCATTATAAAGGTCGGGCGAGTGCCAACAAAACAAAATGTGATGCCGGTTGCCGGTGTGTTGAGCGGCGCGCTGGTGTGGGGGCTGATCTGGTATCCCTATCGCGTGTTGCAGGACATCGGCGTATCCGGCGCGCTGGCGACCTTTATCACCTACCTGCTGGCGATGCTGTGCGGTGCGTTCATGTTTCCGCGCGTGTGGCGCGAGCTTCCCAAGCTGGGGCGATGGGGCTGGTTGCTGGTGCTGAGTGCAGGCTGGGCAAACTTCGGTTATGTGCTGGCGATGTTGCAGGGTGAGGTAATGCGCGTGTTGCTGCTGTTCTATCTCGCGCCGCTGTGGACGATATTGTTTTCGTACTGGCTGCTCGGTGAACGGCTTAACCGCTACGGCTATCTGGTCATCGCCTTGTCGCTGGGCGGCGCGCTGGTCATGCTGTGGGAGCCCAGGCTCGGCCTGCCGTTGCCGCAAAATATATCCGAATGGATCGGCCTGTCGGCGGGCATGAGCTTCGCCTTTTCCAACGTGGTCTCGCGCCGCGCCGCGCATCTGAGCGTGGAAGCGAAATCGTTCAGCCTGTGGCTGGGCGCTGTTGTGCTGACCTTGCCATTCTTGTTGTGGCAGGGCGGGATGGTCGGGGTGTTGACGGCGATAGACGCACAAACCTGGTTGCTACTGGTGCTGATGGGCGTCACATTGGGCGCTACCAGCTTTGCCGTGCAATACGGCGTCACCCACCTGCCCGCCAATCGCGCTGTAGTCTTGTTTCTGTTCGAGCTGGTGATCGCCGCCGTCTCTTCCTATGTGTTGGTGGGTGAAGCGTTACATTTGCGCGAGTGGCTGGGGGCGGCGCTGATCGTATCGGCCAGTTTGTTGTCGGGAAGGTTGCATGCAGATTCAAAATAGGAGGAGGCTTCGCGTGTCACTACCCCGTGTGTGCGTTCAAAAAGAATGGCAATGTTGATGACGATTGCTGAATATTATTGTTGTTTCGCCGGGTAACTGACGTTCGCTAACTTCTGCTGTCGCCCCGTTACTGTTAATGGTGACTGGCAGTTTTTTGGAATCGAGGAAATATCCGATCAAGTACCCGATGGCGTCACAAGATATTCATCACTACTCTGAAATTTTCAGTCAGATGAATTCACGTCATACTCAAATTAAGTTACCCCCGGAAAAGCCGGGGATAATTTAATTTCCTGAAATTTTCATTGTCGCCCGCGACCACATCCACCGCCATCGGCTTGCCCTTGCTGCCGCAGCCGAAGAAGTAGGACAATGAAAATTCTTTCGTTGCCCGTTGTTTGAAAAACATCGCGGCTTCCTTTTTGTTGTTGGAACGCTATAGCGTCAGAAGTGCCGATACAGCCAGTACTTCTCATACAGTATTTTGGTAAAGTGCCAAAACAGGTTCGGCCCGCGCATTTGCATTTGCGGCGTCGGTTCGGCGTAGAAATTGCCCTTGCCGATGCCGGCGCGCGCATTGCCGGTTTCGATGAAACACATTCCATCGCCGGCGAATTTTCGCGGCGCGCCGCGTCCGGTCCAGGCATGGGCGATGTTGTTCGCCACCACCTCGGCCTGGCCGTGAGCGAAGACTCCGGCTTTGGGCAGCGGACGGCCCATCTTCAGGGGAATAGAGGTGATATCGCCGATGGCGAAGACGCCCTCGAACTGCGTTTTCAGCGTGTGCCTATCCACCGGAATCCAGCCAGCCTCGTTGGTGAGTCCGGCTTCGCGCACCACTGCCGGCGCCCGATGCGGCGGGACATAAAACAGCAAATCATAGTCGGCGCTGGCGTCGTTGGCGAAGGTGATACGGCGCGTCGCCGGATCGACTTCCTTGACCTGATGTTCGGGATGGTAGGCGACGCCCCGCGCCTCGACCATGCCGCGCACGGCAGTGCCCACCTCGGGGCCGGCCACGAACATCGGGCGGGACTCGGCGGCAAAAAATTCAATCGTCGTCTTATCGCGCAGGCCGTGCTTGCGCAGGAAGGCATCCACCAGCATTGCCGCTTCGTAGGGTGCCGCCGGGCACTTGTACATGGGGGTGGCAGTGAGAATGACGATGCGTCCGCCCTCGAAATGGGCGAGAGCATTATGGATGGCAGCGGCGCCTTCCAGCGTATAGATATTCAGCCCCGCCGCCAGGCCGGGGATAGCCTCGGGCGCATAGTCGGCGCCCAGCGCGATCACCAAGGCATCGGCGGCGAATGACTGTCCGTCGATCTCGACTTCCTTGCGCACCGGATCGATACGGGTGACGTTGCCACGGCGCAGTTCCACGCCACGACTCGCCAGCCGGTCAAACGAGCGGGTGAAGTCTTCCGGTTTACGGTCGCCGACCATCAGCCATAACAGCGATGGCGGAAAGAAAGGCCGGTCGGTGCGATCCACCGCAATGACGCGGTCGGAATTCGGCAATAGCTTTCTGAGTGTTTCGGCGGCGACCAGCCCGCCGATACCTGCACCTAATACAATGACTGTGCGTCCCATGATCAAAACACCAGTGTCTTGTCGGACCACACAGTCCACTCGGCCAATTCAGCCAAGGTGCTACGGTGCGTGCCATCGGCAATATCGCCATCCCCCATGCCGCGTGCATCCATGCAGGTGCCGCAGATAGCGATTTCACCGCCATGCCGAACCACGTTGCCAATCATCGTTTCTACGTTGTAGAAACCCGAAGGTACTTTTTGGTTGCGATGTGCCGATGAAGCACCATCGCCGATTAAAAAGACGCGCACCGTGTTACCTTCCTGTTTGGAGAGGGCGCCCGCCAGACGCAGGCCGTTGTAAGTGCGTTCGCTGCCGTAGGGGGCATCGTTGAGAATGAATAAGACTTTCATGACGGACTCCTTAAATTGGTTAACATTCCAATAATTACTAGAATGTATTAGGCGCCGCTTGTTAATTAATGTCAATATGATTTAGAGTCACTGCTACACATTCCACTATTTTATAGATTGCTCAGATGGAAAATTCACGCAAGATTAAAAACCTGCTCTACGATCAGGTAGCACGGATTGGCAAAGCGTTTTCTAGCCCGAAGCGCTTAGAGCTGATCGAGCTACTTTGTCAGGGCGAAAAAACAGTAGAGGCCTTGGCGATCAGTGCTTCCATCAGTGTGAAGCTGACCAGCTCGCATTTGCGCGAGTTGCGCATGGCACAGTTGGTCGAGACTAAAAGGCAGGGCAAAAACATCCTTTACCGACTTGCCGACAAATCGGTGGCGGATTTATGGGTTCAGATTCATACCTTGGCGGAAGAACGTCTGGTCGAATTGCAGCTGGCAATACAGAAGATCGCGACCCAGCCGGATGACTTGATAGCCACTGACCGCGAAAGTCTGATGAAGGCGGCGCGCAAGGGCGAAGTGGTGGTGCTCGATGTAAGACCCAGCGATGAATACCTGAATTCCCATCTGCCGTTTGCCCGCTCGATCCCACTGGAAGAGTTGCGCCAAAGATTGTCAGAGTTACCCAAAGACCGTTCGATTGTCGCCTACTGTCGCGGCCCTTATTGTCTGATGGCAGTCGATGCTGTTGCGTTACTCAAGCAGGAGGGGTACTCGGCTATCCACCTGCGCGACGGCGTTGCCGAGTGGGCGGCTATAAGAAAATAGACCTAACTGGTTCTCATCCATAAACACCCGAACTTTCAGCACTGACCGATGACCATTTTTGGCCGGGCGCTGTAAATCGAGCACTTTTTCCGTTATAGGCAGACGGATTCGCAAGCGTGATTCGTCTATCCTGTTTTTC
>CAZHIC010000010.1:0-72310 GCA_964532405.1 uncultured Gallionellaceae bacterium
AAAACTGGTAGCATGAAACCCGCCCGTTGGAAGACGAAAAACCGAGGGAAGGTCAGTGCGATGGTCGACGATCTTGTGGTCGGGTTTGCATTCGTTAGGCGACTCACCCATCGGATTATTTCTGAAACATGCGAGTTCTTTGAATTTGTTCGTGCTTTTCGTGACTTTCGTGGACAGCTGCTTTTTCTAGCTTTATTGATGTGTGTGTTACCGCACTGAACTGCTTTGGCTGCGCAACGTATTGTGGCAACTCATGGAAAACAGGAACTTTGTGCGTCATGCGTTGCGTCTTGGTCACGATATTTAATCGTGATTTTCATACCTAAAGAAAAGGAAGTAATCACATGGCACTCGGTACAGTTAAATGGTTTAACGATGCAAAAGGTTTTGGTTTTGTAACTCCGGATGATGGCAGCGAAGAATTGTTCGCGCACTTCTCCGCAATCAATATGGACGGTTTCAAGTCACTCAAGGAAGGCCAAAAAATCTCCTTTGAAGTGACTCAAGGCTCCAAGGGCAAGCAAGCTGCCAATATCCGGGCTGCCTGATTTGCTGTGCATAACGCGGGGGCATGGTGCGCGGAGGCGGGGAGTGTTCCGCCTACTTGAAATTCAGAAGGAGTACGCCGTGTGTGTTCGCTCTCGCATCCAATGGTTGTTATCCGCATTGCCTGCCGCAGCACTGTTCTGCTTCGCGCTGCCCGCAACGGCTGTCGATGAAGATTTCACCAAGCTGACAAAACGTCTGCAAGCGGAGAAGCCAAAGTTCGCACAGCGCCAACAGGTTTTGCTCGTGCAGCGCTACGATCTCGCAGACCGTCCGCTCAAGGGCGTGACCATGTCGCGCGGCAAGGAGGTACAAGACGGCGTACGCGTCAAACTACATCACGGCATGACCTGGGGAAAACTCGCCACTTTGTCGCCGGAAGAAGTCCGTGAAAAACAGCTCTGGCCAGCAGGATTTCTCCCATTACCGCATCCCCACCACGAAGCGGGCGGCATGATTTTTCCAAAATTCCTCATCGAGGAAACGAAGCAGCAGACTGCTCGTGATCTGACCCGCTTCGATCTCGACTTCGATGTACCGGATCACTTCCTGCCGGAATTCCCGGCAGCGATCTACCTGACAACTCGACCTGATTTGGGCGATGTCTCGCAAGGAAAGCTGGTGACGCTAGTCAACTTCAACGAAGTGTTCAAAGACATCCTCAATCCCAAGCAACTCGAAGGATTGCGCTTGCTGCTCACGCCGTTTCCCCAGCAGCAATTCAACGCCACCGAAGACCGCCGCAGTTTGAAAGCGCATCAGGGCGTGGCCTGCTTCGACTGTCATGCCAACGGCCATACCAATGCATCCACCCACACGGTCGGCGACATTCGGCCCAATGAACATCGTCACCGTATCGACACGCCATCGTTGCGCGGTGTGAATATTCAGCGCCTGTTCGGTTCGCAACGGGCACTGAAAACGGTGGAGGATTTCACCGAGTTCGAGCAGCGCGGCGCTTACTTCGACGGCATTCCCGCCGACGCGGCGCGCAAAGGTATCAACGTTCTCGAACGCGGCAGTCAGGTGCAATTCATGGCGGAGTTTCAGGCGCTGCTCGATTTCCCACCCGCGCCCAAGCTCAACTTATTTGGCAAGCTCGATCCGGCAAAAGCCAGTGAAAACGAGCTGCGCGGTCAGGAAATATTTTTTGGCAAAGGGCAGTGTGCGGCCTGTCACACCCCGCCCTACTACACCGACAACAGCATGCACAACTTGAAGGCGGAGCGCTTCTTCAAGGAGGTCACCATCAATGGCCTTACCGCGTCCGCCGATGGCCCGATCAAGACATTCCCGCTGCGAGGCATCAAAGACTCGCCGCCGTATCTGCACGATGGTCGTTTGCTGACGCTGGAGGACACGGTGGAATTCTTCAACCTCGTGTTGGCATTGAAGCTGAATGAGCAAGAAAAGAAAGATCTGGCGACCTTCATGCGGGCGCTGTAGGTCGCCATTTTAAAAGTAGGGTGGGCACGTTTTTGTGCCCACGCTGAAACTTTCTTCGCTGACCGCATGGGCACAAAAACGTGCCCACCCTACTTAGCTTAGCTTTAGCCCGACGTGTCGGGTTGAAACCCGACCTACATTTAAGGGGATCGTCATGAGCAAATATCAAATCGCCGTTGTCGTCGGAAGCCTGCGTCAGGATTCGCTCAACCGCAAACTGGCCAATGCCATTGTAAAATTGGCACCGCCCGAGTTCTCATTCATGCAGGTGCCAATCGACGACTTGCCGCTCTACAATCAGGATGACGACGCCAATCAGGCCGCGTCTGTCAAACGCCTGAAGAACGAAATCAAAGACGCCCAAGGCGTTCTGTTCGTCACCCCCGAATACAACCGCTCGATTCCCGGTGTACTCAAAAACGCAATCGACCACGCCTCGCGTCCTTACGGACAAAGCGCATGGGCGGGCAAGCCCGCCGGAGTGTTGGGTACTTCGCCCGGAGCCACCGGCACGTGCATGGCGCAGCAGCATTTGCGCAATATTCTCGCAACGTTGGACATGCCAACGCTGGGGCAACCCGAAGCATTCATTCAGGCAAAGGATGGATTGTTTGATGCGGCGGGAAATATCGGCGCGGACAGCAAAAAGTTTTTACAGAACTGGATGGATCTGTATGTCACGTGGGTGAAAAAGCACGCTGCCTGATCCAGTAAAAAAGCGGCCAAATTGCGACAGCAGTAATTGACGAGCATTACCAATTAGAAACGGAGACCCACAATGAGCACAATCACAACCCAAGACGGCACACAAATCTATTACAAAGATTGGGGCACAGGGCAGCCTGTGGTATTCAGCCACGGCTGGCCGCTCAGCTCCGATAGCTGGGAGGCGCAGATGCTATTTCTGGCCTACAACGGTTATCGCTGCATTGCCCATGACCGGCGCGGACATGGGCGATCGAGCCAGCCTTGGAATGGCAACGAGATGAACACCTATGCCGATGATCTCTCGGAGCTTATCGAAACGCTCGACCTGAAGGGAGCCATTCTGGTCGGATTCTCTGCGGGTGGCGGCGAAGTGGCGCGCTATATTGGGCGCCACGGCACGGCAAGGTTAGCCAAAGTCGCGCTGATCTCTGCGGTTCCGCCGAGGATGCTGAAAACCGAGGCCAATCCCGGCGGATTACCGCTTGATAATTTCGACGAGATACGTCGCGGCTCTCTTGCCGACCGCTCGCAACTTTACCTGGATATCGCCAGCGGCCCGTTCTTTGGAGCGAACCGTCCGGGTGCCAAGATCTCTCAGGGCATGATCGACTCGTTCTGGTTGCAGGGAATGCAGGCGGGTCATAAGAACACTTTTGACTGCATCAGGGCATTTTCTGAAACCGACTTCACCGAAGACCTCAAGAAATTTGACGTGCCAACGCTGATCATTCATGGCGACGACGATCAGATCGTGCCGATTGGTGCCGCAGCCCTCCTCTCATCGAAACTCGTCAAGAACGCGATCCTAAAGATTTACGCGGGCGCACCCCACGGCCTCGCAGACACACACAAAGACCAACTCAATGCCGACTTACTCGCCTTTATTGGGGTCTGAGACTGGCGCCAATCTTTGTTATGAATTAGGCATTCTGGGGGCATAGGACAAACACCGATGGTGAATTCCTGAATTCCCTTAATACAGATTGAGCAAAACGCCGATATTTTAAAAGCCGCTATATGCCCAAAATGGACCTCCTCAAAAACCACCACAACAGGAGGCAGCCATGAATGGGTATGCTTGTTTGCAACAAAACATTTTGTTTGATGATTATGGGGTGAAGACTGCCGGAAGCGGACATATTCCTGCTTCGGCGGGAACATTTTCGCTACGTCGCAGCCATTATTTTAATGCGTCCGGAACGCTCCCCGAAGTCAAAGGATAAAGGATAGGAAATTCAACCGCACAAGTCAAATTACTTGCTCCCATCCCCCTCGCCAATCCGATTTTCATCGTCAGAACCATGACAGATTCTGCACCTCGCCCATTACCACGGTAAGAATTGGCGCATCAACGCCAAAAACCGGCACACGCCAAACCCAGCGCACAAGCGCACCCACGGCAAGGAAAAAATTGCTCCTCACCAAGCAACCCGCTGATCAAACTCAAACACCGGTTCTGGCTGAGCCGCCGAATCCCGTTGAGAATCGTTACCCGCCCGCTCCAAAGCCGCCTCCCACAGCGGCGGGCCGTGCGCGGGGGCGATTTTGGGTGGTAGAGTAGGTTCGTCGAGATGATCCAGAATCTTGCGCACGGAACTGCCTTCGGTGATGAAAGCGATGATGCGCGGTGGCGGGATGGATGAGCGCGGCAATCTTGTCGATCAGCTCCAGCGGCGTGAGCACCAGATCACGCGGGCTATCAGAGCGAGGCTTGGGGTTGTGGTAGATCAGATGATCGGCATCCAGCGTGTGCAGATGCTCCAGCGCGAAGGGTGGACGGGCGCAGTAGCGCAGCAGCCGTTCCAGCCCTGCCCGGTCTGTGCCACCGATACACACCGAGGCATCCAAAGAGAAACCGCCACCATGTTCCCAACTCAGCATCTCGTCACGATCACCCTTGCCGATCAAGCCGCGCCGGACGAAGGCGCGCAGGATGCGCTGGCGCACTTGCGCTTGCACTTGGGCGATGGCGGCGGCATCCAGGTCGGTCGCCGCATGAAAATTTACGCCCGATTTTTTGTCAGCAGCTTCGGCAGTGTTGTCTATGTCGCCAACACCCGTGGGCGCGAATACCCCATCCACGATGCAGCAGTGAAAGTGGGTGTGCTCGTTCAGGCTTGAACCGAAACGGTGGATGAAAGCGATTGCGCCGATACGGGCGGTGGAGTCGCAACCGGGGCTGTGTTCGCGCAGGCAGCGTTCTACCCCGCGCAAAAAGATGCTCAGCACAGCACCTTGCAGGTCGGTGTCTCGTTGCAAAAAATAGCGCAGGTGCTTGGGTACAGAGAGCACCCATTGGCGTACTGGCAATCGGGGGAAGACATGGTCAGTCAGATGCGCAGCGGTCTCGGCCATGCGCCGTGTGTTGCAGGAGGGGCATACGCCGCGCCCTTTACAGGAAAAGGCTATCAGAAAGTCGTGACCGCATTCGTCGCAGTGGGCACGGGCGAAGCCGTTAGCGAGAATTCCGCAGTCGAGATGGCGACGAAAAGACTGCTCAATGTATGCGGGCGTGGATTCATCGCCCGGCCCACCCACCGGTGAGTGCCAACCACGTTTCGAAGTGTGTCTGGACGGTGCGATACCAGAGTGTTTTATCGGGTCGGCGGCGCTGGTAACACTGAGCCTGCGGCGCGACACGTTTGACTGCGGCATCCATTCGGCAACCCATTGGGCTGATTTGATGGCTGCATCGTATAGAACGAACGTTCTGTCATCAATGGCGCATTCGTCTGCGTTCAGGATGAGCCAAACAAAAAGCGACCCAAAAGTCGCTTTTTGTTTGCCGCCTGATGCGATGATTACTTAATGATCGCGTTCAGCTCACCCTTGATGTAACGCATTGCCATCGCATCCAGCGAGATCGGTTTAATCTTACTGGCTTGGCCTGCCGAACCGAATGCTTCGTAGCGGGCCACACAGATTTCCTTCATCGCCTTGGTGGACACCGCCAAGAACTTGCGCGGGTCGAAGTCTTTGGGGTTCTGTGCCAGGTAACGGCGCACCGAACCGCTGGATGCCATGCGCAGGTCGGTGTCGATATTGATCTTGCGCACGCCGTGCTTGATGCCCTCGACGATTTCCGAGACCGGCACGCCGTAGGTTTGACCCATATCACCACCGAATTCGTTGATGATCTTCAGCCATTCCTGCGGCACGGAGGACGAACCGTGCATTACCAAGTGGGTGTTGGGAATGCGCGCGTGAATTTCTTTGATGCGACCGATGGCCAGAGTATCGCCTGTGGGCGGCTTGGTGAATTTGTACGCGCCGTGCGATGTGCCGATGGCGATTGCCAACGCATCCACGCCGGTTTGACGCACAAACTGGGCGGCCTCTTCCGGGTCGGTCAACAGCTGGTCGTGGGTCAACACGCCTTCTGCACCGTGACCATCTTCCTTTTCGCCCATGCCAGATTCTAGTGAACCCAGACAGCCTAATTCGCCTTCAACGGACACGCCCACGGCGTGAGACATTTCCACCACGCGACGCGTTACATCCACGTTGTATTCAAATGAGGCGGGCGTCTTGGCATCTTCCTTCAAGGAACCGTCCATCATCACGCTGGAAAAGCCGGATTTGATGGCGTTGATACATACCGCCGGCGATGCGCCATGGTCTTGGTGCATGACGACAGGAATATGCGGGTACATTTCCACGGCGGCCGCGATCAGGTGGCGCAGGAACGCCTCGCCGGCATATTTGCGCGCACCGGCGGAGCCTTGCATGATGACCGGACTGTTGGTTTCGTCGGCCGCTTCCATGATCGCCTTAACCTGTTCCAGGTTGTTGACGTTGAACGCGGGCAAGCCGTAGCTATGTTCTGCGGCGTGATCGAGTAGTTGACGCAATGATACGAGTGCCATTTTTTTCTCCTTACTGATTTATCAAAATTATCCGAACTTATATAAACTGTTCCATCCGCGTTTCAGCACGGCATTTTAGTCCTTGCGGTGGTCTCCGACACGCACGATTTTCATCGTATTAGTATGGCCGCTTTTCCCCACGGCCTCGCCTATCGTCAAGACGATCAAATCGCCGTCTTCGACTTGTCCCTGCTTCAGCAACTCGTTTTCAGCTTCAATCAACGTTGCCGAGGGATCCTTGGAGGTAGGATGGAACGAAATAGGGTGTACGCCGCTGAATAACGTCACTTTGCTCAACGTACCTTTGGTGGGCGTCAACGCAAAAATCGGCACACCCGCATTCACGCGCGACATCCATAACGCTGTTGAGCCGGACTGCGTCAAAGCAACGATCGCTTTAACCTTGAAATGCGAGGCCGCATACAAGGCCGACATGGCGATCGATTGGTCGATACGGTTGAATTTGCTGTGCTCGAGACGGTGATCTACCGCGCTCCCTTCCAATTCTTTTTCGGCTTGCATACAGATACGCACCATGGCTTCGATGGTTTCTACCGGGTAGTCGCCGACGGCTGTTTCCGCCGACAACATCACCGCATCCGTGCCATCCAACACCGCATTGGCCACGTCCGACACCTCCGCTCTTGTTGGAATAGGTGCCGTGATCATCGACTCCATCATTTGCGTGGCAGTAATCACCAGTTTGTTGCGCGCTCGCGCCATCTTGATCATGCGCTTTTGCAATCCCGGTACGGCGGCATCGCCGACTTCCACCGACAAATCGCCGCGCGCCACCATAATGGCATCCGAAGCGTCAATGATCTCGGCCAATACAGGAATCGCTTCCGCGCGTTCGATTTTAGCCATCAGCAAACTCTTGCCGCCCGCCGCATGCATCAGTTCGCGCGCCAGTTTCATATCATCCGCCGAACGCGGGAAAGAAACCGCCAAATAATCGGCGTGAATCAGTGCTGCCGTTTTGATGTCTTCTTTGTCTTTGTCTGTCAAGGCAGGAGCGGTCAGCCCGCCGCCCTTGCGATTGATGCCCTTGTTGTTGGACAGCACGCCACCGCGCACGACTTTACAAATAACCTGAGTGCCTTTGACTTCGACGACATCGAATTCCAGCATGCCGTCATTCAGCAACAGCACGTCGCCTTTGACTACGTCATTTGGCAGTTCCTTGTAATCCAGTCCGACACGCTCTTGATTGCCCAATGCGCTCCACTCTGCATCCAGGATGAACTTGTCGCCCGGATTCAAAATAATCTTGTCGTTTTCAAACTTGCGCACACGAATCTTGGGGCCTTGCAAGTCGGCCAGAATACCGACCGTACGCCCTGCGGCAATCGCCGCTGCGCGCACGATCTCGGCCCGTTTCACATGGTCTTGAGCCGTGCCGTGCGAAAAATTCATACGCACGACATCCACTCCGGCACGGATGATCGCCTCCAGCGATTTCATATCGTTGGTGGCCGGTCCCAAGGTTGCTACAATTTTCGTTCTACGCAGCATGATTTCCTAATGGTTATTGTTTTGCAGCGCGTTGTTCCAAGATTTCCACCGCAGGCAATGTTTTGCCTTCGAGGAACTCCAGGAATGCGCCGCCGGCTGTCGATATATACGACACTTTGTCGAATATATCGTATTTCTGAATGGCGGCGATGGTGTCACCGCCGCCCGCCAGTGTGAATGCTTTGGTGTTGGCAATCGCCATCGCAATCGTTTTGGTACCTTCGCCGAACTGGTCGAATTCGAACACGCCGACAGGCCCGTTCCATACAACCGTACCGGCCTTCATGATGATGTCGGCAAGCTCTTGCGCAGACTTCGGACCGATGTCAAAAATCATGTCATCGTCCGCCACGTCTCCCGCATTTTTCAACACGGCAGGTTCATTGGCATCGAATTTCTTGCCCACCACTACATCGACAGCGATAGGGATTGTCGCGCCACGCGCGGTCATCTTCTTCATCAACGCTTGTGCGGTTGGCACCAGATCGTCTTCGCACAACGATTTGCCGACGTTCTTGCCGACCGCCTTGAGGAAAGTATTGGCGATACCGCCGCCGACCACCAATTGTTCGCACTTTTCCGACAACGATTCCAGCACGGTCAGTTTGGTGGACACCTTGGAACCGCCCACGATGGCGACCATCGGGCGTGCCGGGTTGAGCAATGCCTTGGTCAGCGCTTCCAGTTCTTGCGTCAGCAAAATACCTGCCGCCGCGACAGGCGCATACTTGGCCACGCCATGGGTCGATGCCTCGGCACGGTGTGCGGTACCGAACGCGTCCATCACGAACACATCGCACAATGCCGCATATTTTTTCGATGTTTCGTCGAGACTCTTTTTCTCGCCTTTGTTGAAGCGGCAGTTCTCCAGCAACACCAGTTCGCCTTCGGCAACTTCGAAGCCGCCATCTACCCAGCCCCTGATCAGGCGCACGGGTTTTCCCAGTTTTTTGGAGATCACATCGGCCACGGGCTTGAGCGAATTCTCTTCGGAATACACGCCTTCTTCAGGGCGTCCCAAATGGGAGGTCACCATCACTCGCGCACCGGCTTTCAGGGCGGCGTTGATCGTCGCCATCGACGATGTGATACGCGCATCGGAAGTAACTTTGCCGTCTTTGACAGGCACATTGAGATCGGAGCGAATTAAGACACGTTTGCCTTTAAGAGCCAAATCGGTCATTTTGATAACAGACATGTTTTTCCTTCTACAAACTTTGAAAAGACAGAGGGGGCGGATCTACCAGACCACCCCCTTGTGCTCGGCGGGTTACGCTACGCTAACCCACCTTACGCAATGTGACGAACTAGACGCATCAGGTTGCATGTATAACCGTATTCATTGTCGTACCAAGCCACCACTTTGACGAAAGTTGGATCCAGCGCGATACCGGCTTCAGCATCAAATATGGATGGCTTAGTGTAACCACGGAAGTCAGTGGAAACCACTTTCTCGTCGGTATAACCCAACACGCCTTTCAGCGGACCATTCTCGGAAGCGGACTTCATGGCCTTGCAGATTTCATCGTAAGTCGCTGCTTTGTTCAGCTCAACGGTCAGGTCGACCACGGACACATCGGATGTCGGCACGCGGAAAGCCATACCGGTCAGCTTCTTGTTCAGCTCAGGAATCACCACGCCCACGGCCTTGGCAGCACCAGTGGACGAAGGAATGATGTTTTCCAGAATGCCGCGACCACCGCGCCAATCTTTATTGGATGGACCGTCAACGGTTTTTTGCGTTGCCGTCGCTGCATGCACGGTAGTCATCAGACCACGCTTGATACCGAAGGTATCGTTCAACACCTTGGCAACGGGCGCCAAGGCATTGGTGGTGCAGGATGCAGCGGAAACGATTTTCTCGCCCTTGTAGGTGTCGTGATTTACGCCGTACACGAACATCGGAGTCGTGTCTTTGCAAGGAGCAGACATAACCACTTTTTTGGCACCTGCTGCAATGTGTTTCTGGCAGCCTGCGTCATCCAGGAAGAAGCCCGTGCATTCGATCACGATGTCCACGCCCGCTTCGTTCCATTTCAGATTAGCCGGATCTTTTTCAGCGGTCAGACGGATAGTCTTGCCGTTTACCACCAGGTTGTTGCCGCTAACAGCAACGTCACCGTTGAAACGACCATGCACGGAGTCGTATTTCAGCATGTATGCCAAATAGTCAGGTTCCAGCAGGTCATTGATGGCAACGACTTCAATTTCAGGAAAATCCTTGGAGGCAGCGCGAAACACCATACGCCCGATACGACCAAACCCGTTGATACCTACTCTAATTGCCATTTTCTCTCTCTCCCGTCGTTAATAGGTAACAAGTTTACAACACGCCCTTAACGGTCTTTACCACGTTGTCTACGGTAAAACCGAAGTGTTTGAATAGTTCCGGCGCCGGTGCAGATTCTCCGAAGCAATCCATGCCGATAACCGCGCCTTCGAGGCCGACATATTTATACCAGAGGCCGGTTACACCCGCTTCAACGGCCACGCGCTTGATGCCCTTGAGCAATACGCTGTCTTTGTAGGCTTGATCTTGACGGTCAAACACGTTGGTCGATGGCATGGAAACCACGCGCACCTGGATGCCTTCTGCGGCCAATACTTTTTGTGCGTCCATCGCCAGTGCCACTTCCGAGCCCGTAGCGATGATGATGGCTTGCGGCTTGCCGTTAGCGGCTTCCGACAGCACATATCCGCCCTTGCGGATATTGGCGATTTGCGCCGCATCGCGTTTTTGGAATGCCAGATTTTGACGGCTGAAGATCAGCGAAGAAGGGCCGGTCATACGCTCGACAGCACAAATCCACGATACCGCAGATTCCACGGTGTCGCACGGACGCCAAGTATCCATATTGGGAATAAAGCGTAGCGTGGTGGTTTGTTCGACTGGCTGGTGGGTCGGGCCGTCTTCGCCCAGACCGATAGAGTCGTGGGTGAAGACGTAAATCACGCGTTGCTTCATCAGCGCGGCCATACGCAGCGCGTTGCGCGCATATTCCGAGAACATCAGGAAAGTGCCGCCGAACGGCAGCAAGCCGCCATGTAATGCCATGCCGTTCATGATTGCAGACATACCAAACTCGCGCACACCGTAGCTGATGTAGTTACCGGGCTTGGAGCCATGCACATGATGTGCGCCGGTCCAGTTGGTCAGGTTAGAGCCAGTCAAATCGGCAGAGCCGCCCAAAAACTCTGGTAGCGCGGGGACTAATGCGTTGATGGCGTTTTGTGAAGCCTTGCGAGTGGCGATGGTTTCAGCCTTGGCATTGATCTGCTCCAGCGCGGCAGCGGCAAATTCAGTCCAATTTCCCGGCAAATCGCCCTGCATACGGCGAGTAAATTCAGCCGCTTCTTCAGGGAAGGCTTTCTTGTATTCGGCAAATTTGTTGTTCCACAGCTTTTCCAAGCCTTCGCCTTTGGTGCGCGCATCCCATGCTTCGTACACATGCTTTGGAATCTCGAACGGAGGGTAGTTCCAGCCGATATGCGCGCGTGTTGCCGCGATTTCGGCATCGCCCAACGCTGCGCCGTGCACATCGTGAGTGCCTTCCTTGTTAGGAGAACCGGCACCGATGACAGTCTTGCAGCAGATCAGTGTAGGTTTGTCAGTAACGGCCTTGGCCGCCTCGATAGCCGCATTGATCGCTTTGGGATCATGCCCTTCAACGTCGGCAATAACGTGCCAACCGTAAGCCTCAAAACGCTTGGGAGTATTGTCGGTAAACCATCCGCCCACATGGCCGTCGATGGAAATGTCATTGTCATCCCAAAATGCAGTGAGCTTGCCCAGACCCCATGTACCAGCCAGCGCGCAAGCTTCATGCGAGATACCTTCCATCATGCAGCCGTCGCCCATAAACACGTAAGTGCGGTGGTCGACGATCTTGTGGTCGGGTTTGTTGAATTCGTTGGCCAACAGCTTTTCCGCCATCGCCATACCTACCGCGTTGGTGATACCTTGACCCAACGGGCCAGTGGTGGTTTCAACACCGACGGTATAACCATATTCGGGGTGACCCGGAGTTTTGGAGTGCAGCTGACGAAAACGCTTCAACTCGTCCATCGGCAGGTCGTAGCCTGTCAAATGCAACAGCGCGTAAATCAACATTGAGCCGTGACCGTTAGACTGCACGAAGCGATCCCGGTCTGCCCATTTCGGATTGGCCGGGTTATGGCGCAGGTGGTGGTTCCACAAGACTTCGGCGATTTCCGCCATACCCATAGGTGCGCCCGGATGACCGGAATTTGCCTTTTGCACGGCATCCATCGCAAGTGCGCGGATCGCACCAGTTACATCATTAAACTTGGGGGGGTTTACATTACGCGCCACAGCCATTTTACAGCCTCCTAAAAAACATCCTGAATGTCGAGTTGAATTGTTATTACGCCAAAAGAACGGTAATTATGCCGCAGCGACTTGTTTAGGGCAACAACGGCATTACAACAACCTTGGAATTTATTGTTCCGGGCTATCGGTGCTTTTTTTAAAGGGTTTGATTCCCAACTGTTTTAATTTCCGATATAGATGGGTACGTTCGATACCTGCTTTTTCGGCCAACTGCGTAATATTGCCATTTTCCTTTTGCATTTGATAATTAAAGTACGCGCCATCAAAATGCTCGCGCGCTTCACGCAATGGCAGATCCAATGGTAACGCGACCATTACCATTCCCTTTGCCCCCTGAGCCTCTAACTTTTCTTCCTGCGGCAACAATAGCGGCATCCCCTGTTGCAACGCCTTTACCACGGTCTTTAGCAATTTTTGCAAGGCGATCGGCTTTTCTAAAAAATCCATCGCACCGACCCGCGTTGCCTCCAGTGCCGTCTCTATCGTGCCGTGGCCAGACATCATCACCACGGGCATCGTGAGCAGTTGTTGCGCCGCCCATTCTTTGAGCAAAGTTAGACCGTCCGTATCTGGCATCCAAATGTCCAACAACACCAAATCCGGTGTGTGATTTAAACGGAACGAACGTGCCTGTGCGGCATTTTCTGCCAAATGCACACGGTAGCCTTCGTCAAACAGAATTTCGGAAAGCAATTCCCGAATCCCGATTTCATCATCCACCACGAGTATTTCTTTTATTGACACTATGCCACCTCCATTTCTTGCGCCAACGGTAGGCTGACCGCCACTTGCGTGCCACCCGAAGATTTATTTTCTATCGCTATTCTGCCGCCGTGTTCTTCAACGATCTTTTTTACAATCGGCAATCCCAATCCCGTACCTTTTGTTTTTGTCGTCATATAAGGTTCAAATATTCGAGCCAGAATGTGTTCTTGAATACCAGTACCGTTATCGCTCACCATCAAATGGAATTCGCTCGAAGTACTCATGGTGGACAGCACAATTTGAGGCTGATCGGTATGTTGTAGCGCATCATGCGCGTTATGTAGCAGGTTATGCACGACTTGACGCAGCCGCGTCGCATCACCGTTCAGCCACATCTGGCTTGCTCCCAATTGCAAGGTAATCGGACTGCTGTTGGCTTCATACAACCCCATTACTTCGCTCAATAATTGATGCATATCCAACAGCACCAATTTGGGCGCGGGCGCACGCGCATAGTCCGCAAAATCAGACACCATATTTTTCATGGCCGCGACCTGACTAACGATAGTCTGGGTTGCCCGCTGCAACAACTTGGCATCGTGTTCATCCAGCTTGGCACTTAACTTGTGTTGCATTCTTTCTGCTGACAACTGGATGGGCGTGAGCGGATTTTTGATTTCATGTGCCAGCCTGCGCGCTACCTCGCCCCATGCCGCCTGCCGTTCCGCCTGCAACAAGTGCGTGATGTCGTCAAACACGATCACGTAACTGCTATCCATTGCCGTTGTTAAACGGGTTCCGCGCAGCAACAACATCTGCTCGCCGTTTTTACTTAGCCGCCCGATCTGTTTTTGCCACTCGCTTCCTGCCGATTCGGCCGCTGTTGTCTCCACCGCCTCCACAAAAGAACGCAGCAATACATGCTCGGACACTATTTCGGATAATGCTTTGCCATTCATATTGCGCAAGGGCGTGCCCAATATTTGCTCGGCGCTGGCATTGACCAGACGCAATCTGAACTGCTCATCGACCACGATGACCCCGGAAGACAGATGCGTCAAAATACTTTCCAAGTAACCTTTCGCATTTTCTACTTGGCTTTGTTGCTTTTCGCTTAATTTCTTCGCGTCCGCCAACTGCGCCGTCATCTGGTTGAACATTCCCGTCAATGCACCCAATTCATCGCGGCTTTGCACAGGATAGTTCCCGGAAAAATTGCCCTGCGCTACCGCGCGCGTCCCTTCCGCCAGCGCGGCCAAAGGCGAACTTAAACGCCCGCTCAAGAAGAAGGCGGCCGACACGGCGCTTAACAACACGATCAACAATGACAGCGTGAGCGTGATCCCATATAAGCGCTTGAGCCCCAATCGCGATAACGTCAATTCCTGATAATCGCGGTATACCGCCTGTACGGTCTCTGCATCGCTTGAAAACTGTTGCGGGACCGGCTGCAAAATCTGCAATACCCGTCGCTCATCCGGGGAATGACCGCCACTTATCGGCACCAGTATTCGCAAAACCAAATGATTGTCCGGAAGAGCGTCTACTGAACTAAATATCCCCTGCTGAATTGCTTCACGCAACATTTGTTGATCGGGAATGCTTTGTAACGACTTTTTGCCCGGCATGGAAGACACGAGCAACTTCCCCTCCACATTAAAGATCGCCGCTTCCTGAGCTTCAGCTTTGTCGACCAAACGCACCAGCGTCACGCCATAGCGGTCCGGAGTTTGCTCCGCCAAAATCAAAGAAAGCAACTTGCCCTTTTTTCCCAGTTCTTTCAGTCCCGTCTCCAACGAATTGCGCCCCAGATTAAGCCCTCCTTCCAGTGCTTTTTCCACGCGAATATCGAACCATGACTCGATGCTTTTCCCCAGAAATTGCACCGATACGGCATACATCAACAAACCCGGCAGAATGGCGATCAGAGAAAAGAATATCGTGAGTCGCAACATCAGTTTTGCGCCAAAAACTTGCTCTTTCAATTTGATGCGCAATTGCCATAACTGATATCCCACCAAGGCACATAGCCCCAGCGCCAGCACGCCCGTCAATATCAACAAACTGGAATAATGATGCGAAAAAAGGGCAGTATTGGCGCTGGCGCTCGACAACAAATAGAGCAACGCGACGCCGATCAGTCCGCAGATGATGATCAGATATTTCACGGCTTGGATGCCTCTGCATTTTCTGATAGATTGGATTGCACTGGCCAGCTGTATCTTTCGGATTCAAGATTCCAGTCGTCATTGGTTAACGCGCTGACTTGCAGTGGCTTCGGAAGCTGGGATGTATCCAGGCGCATTTGCGCAAAGGCGGCGTACCTAGTTTCGCTTTTAAGCAACTTGGCCACATACCCGCCGCCGCCGGTAAATGCCGATGCGGGTATCGGCGGCGCAGACTGGTGCCCCAGTACGCGCAAAGCACTTTCCAGATTAGAGAACCCCTGAAAAAGCGTACCGCGCGATATTCGATATTGCCGCGTCAAGGCGTTGTAGAACAATTTGGTGGTTTGTTCATTTTGAATAACGGCACTATCCAACCAGTACCAGCGCGAACGCGTGATTGTCAGTTCGCTGACAAAATTGAGGGTGACCCCATGTTTGAGCGCCTCGGCAACCGTAGGGGGCAGCGTGATCTTGAAATCCGCGAATATTTCATAACCTTCCTCGACGGCATGCATCTCGGCTTTTGCGACAACAATACCTTCCGCGTTTGCAACGGATGTGCAGACGCAGAGCAGCAATAATAGCTTGCCAAGTAGGTTAAGAATTTTTTTGCAACAACGCATAAAAAAATCCATCGTGCTGGTCGTTGGGCAACAATTGCCCGTTATTCAGGTCGTGCGCAGCAATCGTGACTTGATGCGCATCTTTATGCCGGGACAAAAAAATCTCGATGACTTGCTGATTTTCACGGGCAAAAATCGAGCATGTCGCGTAGAGCAATTTACCATCTCTGGCCAATAGCGGCCATAAAGCATCCAGAATCTGCTCTTGTTGTCTGGCAAAACTTTCGATATCCGAGGGTCTGCGCAACCATTTTATGTCGGGATGGCGGCGCACGACACCCGAGGCGGAACAAGGGACATCGGCCAATATTCTCTCGAACGCTTTGCCGTCCCACCAGTTGGCCGGCTCGGTCGCATCGCCACAAATCAGCGTCGCCTCTAATTTCAAACGTTGCAGATTTTCCCGTACCCGTTGCAGACGCTGTTCGTCTTTATCCACCGCGACCAGGTCAATGTCGCAGGATTCGAGCAAATGCGCACTTTTCCCGCCCGGTGCGGCGCAGACATCCAACACGCGCATACCCTTATGTACGTCCAGCAGGCTCGCCGCATGTTGTGCCCCGGCATCTTGTACGGACACCGTTCCATCAAAGAACCCGGGTAATTTGTCAACCGCCAGCGGGTTTGTTAACTGCAAGGCATTCGGGGAAATGAGTTGCGCGGCAATATCCAGCGACATCAATTGTGCCAAATATTGTTTAGGTGTCGAGCTGCGCGCATTCACGCGCAACGTCATCGGCGGATGCCGATTCCCGGCTTCCAGAATAGACCCGGCTTTTTCTCCATATTGCGTTTTGACGGCATCGATCCACCACTGCGGATAGGAATATCGTCCCTCTTCAGTCTTGGTTGCCAGCTGAATAAGCGCTGCTTGTTTGCGCAAAAAATTGCGCAACACCGCATTCACCAAGCCACCCGTCGCGATATTGATATTCTTGGCTGCGCTCACCGCATGATCGACAACGGCATATTTTGCCGCTTTGCTGTACTGCAACTGATATAGCGCGACCATCAGCAGATCCCGCAGCCGCGAGTCTTGCAGCGGTTTGCTCAATAGCGCATCCAGTATCTTGGTGAGTTGTCCGTAGAAGCGCAGGGTGCCATAGCTGAGATCCTGCAGCGCCCCCCGCTCCTGAGGTGAAAACCCAGCATGACTGCGCAACGTCTCGCTTATTACCTGATTTAAATTGCGCCCAGCCAGTACTTGGCCGACAGCGGTTGCAGCGAGTTGTTGAACGATATGCATTAGCGTGTCATAAAGCGGTTACCCGCCCTGATTTGAAAACCCTGCAAGAATTGCGCTACCGGCAATGCTTTTGCGTTCGGTCTCTGTAACACTTCCAGACTGAGCGCACCATGACCGCAAGCCACCACCAGCGCATTTTTTTCCACCGCTAAAATCTCCCCCGGTTCGCCTGACATACCCTCACGAATGCTGGCCTGCCAAATCCTGATAATCGTGTCGTTTACACAAGCACTCGCGCCCGGAAAAGGATTGTAGCCTCGCACCATGCGTTCAAGCTCCGCCGCTTCGCGTGTCCAGTCCAGTTGCGCCTCCTCTTTTGTCAGCTTGGCGGCATAAGTCGCCAGCTGGTTGTCCTGCGGAATAGCATTCAATTTGCCCTGCTCCAGCAGATCCAATGCTTCGGAAATGGCATTCGCCCCCAACCCGGCCAACTTGTCGTGCAGCGTGTCGGCGGTGTCTTTCTCTTCTATCGGGCAGGATTTTTTTAACAGCATATCCCCGGTATCCAGGCCGACATCCATCTGCATGATGGTGATGCCGGTTTCTGCATCGCCCGCCAGAATCGCCCGCTGGATCGGCGCTGCTCCGCGCCAACGCGGCAACAGCGAGGCATGGATATTCAAACAGCCCAGACGGGGTATTTGCAGCACAGCTTGGGGCAGGATCAACCCATACGCGGCAACAACCATCAGGTCTGCCTGATAGACGGATAACTGTTGTTGAATCTCGGCGTTCTTTAGCGATACCGGCTGCAAAACCGGCAACCCGTTTTGCTCGGCCAACTGTTTCACCGGACTCGGCTTAAGCTGCATGCCGCGCCCCGCTGGCCGATCCGGCTGCGTCAATACGGCAACGACTTCAACCTGCTTTTGCAGCAAAGCCTTTAATGCTTTTTCTGCAAAGTGCGGAGTTCCTGCAAAAATTATCTTCAAAATATTCCCATCAGAAAGTCTCGCGCAGACGCTTCTTTAATTTGTTGCGGATACGGACTTGCTTCAAATGCGAGAGACGCTCGACAAAGACCTTGCCCTGCAAGTGATCCATTTCATGCTGGATACACACCGACAGAAGGCCTTCCGCATCCAAAACGAACTCCTCCCCCTTGGCATTTAATGCCCGTACAGTGATTTTCTCGGCACGCTCCACCTTGTCGTAAATTCCCGGAACAGACAAACATCCCTCTTCGCATTTGCTTTCGCCGCTGCTGGCGAGCAATTCCGGATTGATAAGCACCAGCAACTCGTCGTGCGTCTCCGACACATCGATAACAATAAGCTGCTGATGAACGTCCAGCTGTGTCGCGGCCAATCCGACTCCCGGTGCGGCATACATGGTTTCTGCCATATCCGAGATCAGTTTACGGGTCGCACCCGTAATGGACTCTATTTTTTTTGCGACCTTGTGCAAACGTTCGTCGGGATACTGAAGTATATGTAGGATTGCCATAAAAGCTTGCTAATTTAAGTGACTAGATGCAGAATTTAAACGCGTGTGCAAACGTCGCACCGCATTCTATTTACTTTGTTGGGGTTTTCATGCGCAAGATTATATCGCTGATTTGTCTTCTGTTGCCCATTCTCACTTATGCCGACACGCTGGAAATACGCGAAAATGCTCCCGACCGCCATGTTGTGGTCAAGGGCGACACATTGTGGGATATTTCAGCCAAGTTTTTCAAAGACCCGTGGAAATGGCAACAAATCTGGGGGCTGAACAAAGACACCATCAAAGATCCCCATTGGATTTATCCCGGCGATGTCGTAATGCTTGATCGCGCGACAGGAACCCTGCGCATCGGTGACGCGCCTCAACAAGCCGCCGTTTCGGAATCCACCGCTACCGTTCCGGTTGACGAAATCGTGAAACTTTCTCCCCGTGCACGCGAAGTACCTAGCGAGCGCAATTCGATACCGGTTATTCCCTTGAACGCAATCGGCCCTTTTCTCGGCAAGCCGTTGGTAGTCGAAGATGCCGACCTGTCTTCCGCACCGACAATCGTGGGAACCTATGAGCATCGCGAGTTATTGAGCACCAATGATGTCGCTTATGTAAAAAACATGCCCTCCAATAAAGGTACGCAATGGCAGATTTATCGCCCCGGCAAAACATTCATCGACCCGGATACGGAAGAAGTGCTCGGGCACGAAGTGAACTATCTGGGAGATGCGGTTGTAGAAAAATTTGCCCCCGTCAGCGAACTTAGAATTACAAGAGCCACGTTCGAGATTGGGAAGGGTGATCATTTTGCGCTGCCCACAGAAGTATTCCCCAACAGCTTTGAACCGCATGCACCCAACACTAATATCGTGGCAACAGTCATCTCCATTTACGGTGGCATGGACCAAGCCAGTCAAAATACCGTTATCACCCTCAACAAGGGAAAACGCGACGGCCTTGAAAACGGGCATGTGTTGGCCTTGTACCAAAAGGGCGAGGTATTAAAAGGCGGGCATGTTTTCAAACGCAGTAACGTCGCTCTTCCCGATGTGCGCTATGGATTGGTGTTCGTGTTTCGTACCTTCCACAAAGTTTCCTACGCGCTGGTGTTGCAAACCCGTTTACCTGTACAACTGCTAGATACCGCTCAAACCCCTTAACCCTATGGCTCTCGACGCAACGCTGGCGTCTTGGCTTACCCTGGGCCAGATTCCGGGCTTGGGCAACGAAGGTTTGCGGCGATTGCTGCAAACCTTCGGCTCGCCGGAAGCGGTGCTTCTCGCATCACCCTCAGCACTTGCTCGCATCGTTAAGCCTGCCGTCGCTCATGCCATCGCGCAGGACATTGACGATGAAGCGCACCTGATCACCGAAACCTGGCTGAGCGACCCGCTCAACCATATTTTAAGCATCGCCGATGCCGCTTACCCGCAGGCCTTGCTCAATATTCCCGACCCGCCATTTTTGCTGTTTGTAAAAGGGCGCACCGACCTGCTCAACGTTCCCGCGCTCGCTATCGTCGGCAGCCGCAACCCCACCCCACAGGGATTGCGCAATGCCGAAGCCTTCGCCCAGACAGCCAGTGAAGCCGCGCTGTGCATCGTCAGCGGTATGGCGCACGGTATCGATGCGGCCGCGCATCTCGGCGGTCTGCGCGGAAAAAGCGCCAGCATTGCTATCGTGGGTACCGGTCTGGATAAAGTCTATCCCTCCGCGAATCGGGAATTGGCGCATCAGTTGGCGCTGCACGGAGCCATCGTTTCCGAATTCCCGCTTGGCACGCCGCCGCTGCCCGCCAATTTTCCCAGACGCAATCGCATCATCAGCGGCCTGAGTCTGGGCTGTCTCGTGGTTGAGGCCTCTTTGCAAAGCGGCTCGCTGATTACCGCACGCATGGCCCTCGAACAAGGGCGCGATGTGTTTGCCATTCCCGGCTCGATCCATTCGCCCCAGTCCAAAGGCTGTCATGCCTTAATCAAACAGGGGGCAAAATTAGTGGAATGCGCGCAGGATATTCTTGAGGAATTGAATTACGAATCTATAGCAGCAACATCCGCTCTGCCAGACTCACCGGAACATGACTTATTTGCCCATTTAAGTTTTGATCCGACCGATTTGGACAGCTTATCGCAACGTAGCGGCTTGACGATAGCCTCGCTATCCGCCATTCTGTTACAGCTTGAATTAGATGGGTGCATTGCAACCCTACCCGGCGGCCTTTATCAACGCATTGTTTAAATTAGATAATTGAGGCCACATGTTCGATATTCTTATTTTTTTGTTTGAAAGCTATTTTAACGCGGGCAGTTATCCCGACGCGGATAAGCTCACCGTCAAATTAAACGCGGCAGGTTTTGAAGAAGAAGACATCACGCAAGCGGTTGCTTGGCTCTCCGGTCTGCGCCAGCTGTCTTTAAGCGATTATCCTGCTGCCATCAACCAAAGCGGCTCGCGTTGTTTTGCCGATCTTGAACGCCAGAGGATCAGCCTCGATGGCTTGCGCTTCATCTCTTTTTTGGAACAAAACAAAATGATCTCGCCTATAGAACGCGAAATGATTATTGACCGCGCTGTCGCGCTGGGACGCGAAAATCTGTCATTGGACAAAGTTAAACTGATCGCGCTGATGGTGCTTTGGAATCAGCATGAAGACTTGGATCCTCTGATCATCGAGGATCTGCTTACTCCGGCCAACTCGGCACAACTACACTAAATTCAGGCATCCAGTCCAGTATGGCAAAAACTCTACTCATCGTCGAATCTCCGGCTAAAGCCAAGACGCTCATGAAATATCTCGGCAAGGATTTTGAGGTGCTGGCCTCCTACGGTCATGTGCGCGATCTGGTGCCGAAGAACGGTGCGGTCGATACCGAGAATGGTTATGCGATGAACTACGAGACCATCGCGCGCAACAGCAAACATGTGGATGCCATCGCCAAGGCCGCCGCCGAAGCCGACAACATCCTGCTCGCGCCCGACCCGGATAGGGAAGGGGAGGCCATCGCCTGGCATATTTCCGAGTTGCTGAAAGGTAAGCGCGCACTCAAAGGCAAGAAGATGCAGCGCGTGGTTTTTTACGAGATCACCGAGTCGGCCGTGAAAGAAGCGGTCGCTCACCCTCGCGAGATCGCCATGCCGCTGGTGAATGCGCAACAGGCGCGCCGCGCCTTGGATTATCTGGTGGGCTTCAATTTGTCGCCGCTATTGTGGCGCAAGATTCGTCCCGGCTTGTCTGCGGGTCGCGTGCAAAGCCCCGCGTTGCGCCTGATCGTCGAGCGTGAGCTGGAGATTGAAAAGTTCAAGAGCCAGGAATATTGGTCGGTGCATCTGGATACCCAGAAGAACACTACCCCGTTCACCGCCAAGCTGTTTCAATATCAGGGCAAGAAGCTGGAACAACTCAGCATCGGCAGTCAGCAGGAATACGACGCCATCCACGCCAAGCTCAACGATGCCAAGCTGCCCCCAAAAGTGGTGCGTGTCGAAAAGAAAGGCAAGCAGCGTAACGCCGCCGCGCCGTTCACCACCTCCACCTTGCAACAGGAGGCCGTGCGCAAGCTGGGCATGACTTCCGATCGCACCATGCGCACCGCGCAATCGCTGTATGAGGGCGTGGACATCGGCGGCGAGACTGTCGGTTTGATCTCCTACATGCGTACCGACTCGGTGTCGCTGGCGAACGAAGCTGTGGCGGAAATTCGCGGTTATATAAGCGACAACTTTTCTGCCGAATACCTGCCGGCCAAGCAACCTACCTTCAAGAGCAAGACCAAGAATGCGCAGGAATCGCACGAAGCGATCCGCCCGACCTCGATTTTGCGCACTCCGGACGTCATGCGCGAGCATCTCAACATCGACCAATTGCGTCTGTACGAGATGATATGGAAGCGCACACTAGCGTGCCAAATGGCGCCAGCGCGCTTTGACACCGTGAGTGTGGACATACGTCTGTCCAGTGACGACACCCTGTTCCGCGCCTCCGGCCAAACCTTGGTATTCCCCGGCTTCATCGGTGTGTACATGGAAGACGTGGACGATGCCGAAGAAGAAGACAGCACCAAACTGCCGCCGCTGGCGGAAGGCGATGTGCTAACGATTGACAAACTTTACGGCGAGCAGCACTTCACCCAGCCTCCGCCGCGCTTCTCGGAAGCCAGCTTGGTGAAGTCGCTGGAAGAGTACGGCATCGGCCGTCCTTCCACTTACGCCACCATTATTTCCACGCTGCAAGCACGCGAATACGCCACGCTCGACAAGAAACGCTTCATGCCTACCGACGTGGGCCGCGTGGTGATCAAGTTCCTCACCGAGCACTTCACGCGCTACGTGGACTACGATTTCACCGCCAATCTGGAAGACGAGCTGGATGAAGTGTCCGAAGGCAAGCGCGACTGGATCGGCGTGATGGATGCGTTCTGGAAAGGATTTTCCGGCCTCATCAAAGAAAAAACCAACATCGAACGTCCGGTGGAGTTGATCGACGAAGCCTGCCCGGATTGCGGCAAACCGCTCGCCAAGAAACTCAGCCGTTACGGCAGCTTCATTAGCTGCACCAATTATCCCGAGTGTAAGTACAAACGCAGCCTCAGCGGCGAATCGCAGGACGATGCCGCCGCGCGGGTGGAGATGGGCGTACATCCCGACACGCAACAAGCCGTATTGCTGCTGAAAGGCCCCTACGGTCATTATGTGCAGCTGGGCGAAGTGGAGGAGGGCGCCAAGACCAAACCCAAGCGCGTGTCGTGGCCCAAGGAAATGCCGGTCGATCAGGCCGATTTGGCCAGCGCGCTGAAGCTGCTGTCGCTACCGCGCGACCTCGGCCTGCACCCGGAAACCAACAAAAAAGTCATCGTCAACATCGGCCGCTTCGGCCCGTATGTCGGCCATGACGGCAAATTCAAATCCATCCCGCGCACCGACAGCATTTTCGACATCACGCTGGAACGCGCCGTGGAACTGCTGGCGCAAGCGCGCGACGGCAACACCGTTTTGCGCACGCTGGGCGATCACCCGGAAGACAAAGCCAGCGTCGAGATATGCAGCGGTCGCTACGGCCCTTATGCCCGCCACGGCAAGGTCAACGCCACACTGCCCAAGGGAGTGTCGCCGGACGACATCACGCTTGCAGAAGCACTGGAGTTGATCGCCGCAAAAGCAGCGAAGGGCCCAACCGGAAAGCCTTCGCGCAAACCTGCCGCAAAAACCAAGGCCGCAACTAAAACAACCAAGACAAAAGCGAAACCCAAAGCTAAGGCCGAACCCAAAGCCAAGGCTGAACCAAAGGTTGCTAAAGAAGCGGTGAAAAAGCCTGCTGCGAAGAAAGTAGCCAAGCCTGCCGTGAAAAAAGCTGCTGTCGCCAAGGTTGCCAAGCCTGCCGCGAAGAAACCAGCGGCAAAGAAGGTTGTAAAGAGTAAGGCTTAGTTTTCACCCTCTCTCCAACCCAACCCCTTGCCACACGCCTTTTGTGCGACTGTGGCGCGTTTTATAAGGCCTGCTCTGCAGGCCTTATGTTTATTGGGTTACAGGATAATATTGCTGCTTATTTAAGTATAAATCGAGTCTTACTTGAAGTCTCATTAAATTATTTTTCAGTTGCCTCAATGTATTTTGTCAATATATCGCCAAATTGCTCAAGCTCTTCTGGACTAGTTTGTTCTATATATCGGTATAAAAACTCTGCCGCTTTTTGCTTATTATTTTCGGAAATTGTGTTTAATATTTTATAACTCTTTAACCACGATTTTAAAGTAGCTTTTACTCTTGGACTTTTCCCTTCTCTATCCAAAAATTTATCAAACGATTCTAAAAAAAGTATTCTATTGCTTTTTTGTCGAGGTTTTTGAACCGCTTTAATTGCAGGACTTAAAACAACTGTAAGGCTTTCTTGCTCAGGTTTAACGGTTTCCTCAACACTAATTATTTTAGGGGAAATAATAATTTCATTTTTTAGAATTTCGTTCCAATGTCCATGCGGCTTTCTACTGTTTATCTCTTCTTTTGTTGACTGTATTCTTTGTTTAAGTTTCTCAACAGAAGTTGTCGTCCATTTTTCATTACTCCGCACCGATTTATTTAATAAGGCTTCTTGAATATTCAAAATACGACCGAGCGCAGCGATTGTTTTTGTATTATTTCCTGCATTTCTTATTTGCCCAATTTCGCTTGTTTTTTGCCAGCCGAATCTATCTATCCAATCCCTTTCAAGTCCATTTAGTGATTTCTCGCTAAGATTTTCGAGGTGCCTGTGATATAAATTCCAACGATTTGTAAAATATAGCCCAATCCAAAAAGTACAAACAGATAACACTGCAATGTGAGGTGGAATAGTTCCATTTGGTAATTTTGACAACTTAAAAATGACGAAAATAAAAATACAATAAGCAAGCAAATACCGTCCAAAAATACTATACATTTTTTAGGTTTTCCCCGTCATTTCGTTGGGTTGGGTCTACGGCTGCAAACATGAACTATGTGACCCCCAGTGTGCGTTTGAGTTGGCCTCGATGTTCAACGTATTCCTCCCATGACTGACATGCATTTGAAAGCATGTCAGTCAGGATGGTAAAGGCATACCCCTGCAACTCACGAAACAGTGAGGTGCGTTCCTTAAAGCTAGGGAGTAATTCTGGAAGCAACTTTCCGTTATGAACGATAAGAGTTCTAAGTCCGAGTTGCTTGCCCGACTTATCTTCGATCGAGGTAAAGACGCGGAATCGCTCACATAAGCTCAGATAGCTTGCCTTATCACGAGCGCAATGGCAGGCAATGTCGCCTTTAATTTTTTTCCAGTTTTGATATTCGTCAGGACTTGCTAGAAACTCAAAGAGCGTCATTATTCGGATGAATTTGATGGTTTCGTTCGACGAGTTCAGCGCCTCTGAATACAGCGAAAGTCCGTGGAGCACTACACCCGCGACATCCCCGTCGTTAGGGCTTGGAAGCGCCAATAGTGGGTTAGTGTCGAGCTCTAGCCCAAGCCCACGGACAATTACCGAACTTTCGACAGCCGCGCCGGCGATTAAGTAGCTTTCGTGATCTTCTGGTGAATACAGCAATGCTCCAAGGTACTCTCCCGAGCCTTCCCATGAACCGATTTGACCGGGCAGGGTATTTGGTAGATCGAGCCGACAGTAGAACAAGCGAATAATATCAAGCGCCCGCTCTGCTTTTGATGACAAGAGCTTTAGCAATGATATGTCATCCTCGTGATTCGCCTCAAGAAACTCGTCCCAATCAATCTCAACTTCAACGTTGAAGGCGACTAACGGAGAGTTGATCAGAACTTCAAGATCAAATCCTGTTAGGGACGTTGATACTTCACGTAGATCCTGTCCTTCAAGTGCGATTACATCCGTTCTTTCACCGACACCCTCAAGAGTCCTGTTAGGGATTGGCCGCAGTAACTTCAGATCAATTGATCTAGGCGGAAAGAAATAGAAACCATCAATTTCGAAAGGCTCATAGAATAACAGCCGAGTTAAAGGCATCACGACAAGCCTTTTCTTACTCGGATTCGTCATCAAATCGAAAAAGAGTTCACGCATTGGCTCGCTAGTAGGCCCAACGTAAAGTAGACTCCCTAAAAAATGCCTCGAAAAGCAATTTCGAGGCACACCAACAGGCATCTATTCCACAATGCCTAATGCCTTTTTACACATCCAGATTCTTCACCCCAAGCGCATTCTGCTCAATAAACGCACGGCGCGGTTCAACCACATCACCCATCAAAGTGGTGAAGATGTCATCGGCAGCAATCGCGTCCTCGATGCGCACGCGCAGCAGAATACGGTTCTTCACGTCCATGGTGGTTTCCCATAGTTGTTCAGGATTCATCTCGCCCAACCCCTTGTAGCGCTGGGTGCTGACGCCGCGTTTGGCTTCTTCCAGCAACCATTCGACGCCTTGTTTGAAGCTGCTCACGGCGCGTCTTTGTTCGCCGCGCACGACGTAGGCGGTCGGGGTGATCAGGCCTTCCAGTGCTTGCGCTGTCTGACGGATCTGCACGTAGTCACCGCTTTGCAAGAAGTCTTTGTCCAGATAGCTCAACGAGTAGTTGCCGTGGAATATCTTTTCCAGACGCAAACGCAGTTCGCCGTTTTCGTCGTTCTCGACCAGGGCTTTAATCATGCCGCCGCAGGCGGCTTCGAGCAGTTTTGCGCTGTTTTGCGCTTGCGCATCATCGTCCAGCGACAGGGTAGGGAGGACAAGCAGGGCGTGGCTGGCTTCCGGCGCAATGAAGCGCGACAGGCGGTCGATCACGGCTTCCGCGAGGAAGTATTGCTTGGCGATCTGTTCCAGCGCTTCGCCCTGGATCGGCGTGGCTTCGAGTGCCGGATAGAACATGGCGTTGTTCAAAGCCGACTTGAGCATGTAGTTTTTCATCTCATGTTCGTCTTTGAGATAGCGTTCGTCCTTGCCTTGCTTGATCTTGTACAACGGTGGTTGCGCAATGTAGATGTGGCCGCGCTCGACCAGTTCCGGCATTTGGCGGTAGAAGAAAGTGAGCAGCAGGGTGCGGATGTGCGCACCGTCCACGTCTGCGTCGGTCATGATGATGATGCGGTGGTAGCGCAATTTGTCGGCGTTGTATTCTTCTTTGCCAATGCCGGTGCCTAGCACGGTGATGAGGATGGCGATTTCCTGCGAGGCAATTAGCTTCTCAAAACGGGCTTTTTCCACGTTCAGAATCTTACCCTTGAGCGGCAGGATGGCTTGGAACTTGCGGTCGCGTCCCTGCTTGGCAGAGCCTCCGGCGGAGTCACCCTCGACCAGATACAGCTCGGAAAGGGCGGGATCTTTTTCCTGGCAGTCGGCCAATTTACCCGGCAAACCAATGCCGTCCAGAATGCCTTTGCGGCGCGTCAGTTCGCGCGCTTTGCGCGCTGCGTCACGGGCACGGGCGGCGTCGATAATCTTGTTACAAATAATCTTGGCGTCGATCGGATTTTCTTGCAGATAATCGGTGAGCTTTTGCGTGACGATTTCCTGCACGGCGGGCTGTACTTCGCTGGAAACCAGCTTGTCTTTGGTTTGTGACGAGAACTTCGGCTCGGGCACTTTGACCGACAATACGCAGGTCAAACCTTCGCGCATGTCGTCACCGGCAGTGTCCACTTTGGCCTTTTTGGCCAGCTCGTGTTCTTCGATGTATTTGTTGATGACGCGCGTCATCGCCATGCGCAAGCCGGTCAAGTGGGAACCACCGTCGCGCTGCGGGATATTATTGGTGAAGCACTGCACAACTTCGGAGTAGCTGTCGTTCCACTGCATCGCTACTTCCACCACCACATTGTCTTTTTCGCCGCTGGCATTGAATGCTTTGGGGTGCAACACCGTTTTGCTTTTGTTCATGTATTCGACAAAACCGCGCACACCGCCGGAATAGGCAAAGTTTTCGCTCTTGCCGGAACGCTGATCAATCAGTTCGATTTTGACGCCGTTGTTCAGGAAGGACAGTTCGCGCAGACGTTTGGCAATAATGTCGTAATGGAATTCGACCAGGCCAAATATTTGGGTGTCTGCCAAAAAATGCACTTCGGTGCCGCGCTTTTTACTTTCCCCCAAATTATTAACCGGGGAAACTTCGACGCCGTTTTGTATTTCAATCAGGCGATTTTTTACCGCACCGCGTTCAAATTCCAAACAGTATTTTTTGCCGTCGCGATACGTCGTCAGCTTGAGCCATTCCGATAGGCCGTTGACGCAGCTCACGCCTACGCCATGCAGACCGCCGGAAACTTTGTAACTATTCTGGTTGAACTTACCGCCAGCGTGCAAAACAGTCATCACAATTTCGGCCGCAGAGCGCTTGGGCTCGTGTTTGTCGTCAAATTTAATACCTACTGGAATGCCGCGCCCGTTGTCCGCTACAGAGATAGAGTTGTCGCCATGAATAATAACTTTAATGTCATCGCAATGTCCGGCCAAGGCTTCGTCGATGGCGTTATCCACCACTTCAAACACCGTATGGTGCAAACCAGTTCCATCGGAAGTGTCGCCAATATACATACCGGGGCGCTTGCGCACTGCCTCTAACCCTTCGAGTTGTTGGATGCTTGATTCGTCGTAGTTGTCGCTCATGGTTTTTTCCAAAGTTACTGTTTCACGTGAAACATACAATTAAATGCGCATTGGCATAACAACATATTTAAATTCATCTTCACCGGGAACGGTAATTAGTATGCTGCTATTGGGATCGCCGAATGAGAATGTAACTATTGGTGCGGGTGTATTGTTTAATCCGTCCAACAGGTAGTTTACATTGAAACCAATATCCAGCGCCGGACCGTGATAGTCGTTTTCAATATCTTCCTGGGCTTCTTCTTGTTCGCTATTGCTACTGATAATTCTGAGATTCTTTTCCGTCAGCACAAAGCGTACACCCCGGAATTTTTCGTTCGACAAAATCGCTGCCCGTTGAAGTGCTTGCAGGATAGTTATCCGATCTAACAATAAATGGTTCGTATAACTTGGAATGACTCTTTCGTAATCAGGAAATTTTCCGTCGATCACTTTTGAAGTCAGGACGATTTCTGCAAAAGAGAGGCGGACTTGTTTTTCTGCCAATTCCAAAGTGACTATTTCTTCGGCATCTGACAATAACTTGGATAGCTCATTCACTGTTTTTCTGGAAAGAATGACTTCGTGTTTTGCGTATTCGCTGTCGAGTTTAGAGCTGACGTAGGCCAAACGGTGTCCGTCGGTCGCAATCAATCTGATAATTGAACCTTCAATAACCAACAAAACGCCGTTCAGGTAATAGCGAATGTCTTGCTGTGCCATAGCATATTGAACTAATCCAAGCAGCTTTTTTAACAATCCTTGCTTGATCGCAATTTTGGTTGCGTTTTCCAGCTGATTGGAAACAACGGGAAAATCCTGTGCCGGCAATGTCTGTAAGCTGAATCTACTTTTATTCGCCTTGATTAGCAGTTTGTTTTCTTGGATATCCAATGAAACTTTACTTGCGTCAGGCAAAACACGGAGAATTTCCTGGAATTTTTTTGCTGAAACCGTAACCGAACCAGTTTCATCACTGGTTTCTAGTGGTTGGTTTGTCGATATTTGAATTTCAAGATCGGTTGCTGTAAATCGAATGGACGCATTGTTTTTTTCAATTAGTACGTTCGATAAAATCGGCAAAGGTTGTTTTCTCTCAACTATACCAACTACCGTTTGTAGTGGTTTTAGCAGCGCATCCCTATCTATCTTTTCAATAAACATTTTATATATCCTTAATAACTATAATAATGAGGGTTAATATTAGGTATAAAAGTACTTTTTATAATTAAAACAACTAACTAATGATGGTTTTATCTGTTAGTAAACATGAAGCAAAGTTGTGCATAAAATGAGCATAGTTTTTTCAAATTGCCGCTGTAGTCGAGGTTATCAACAAAATATCTCGGTAGTTTGGCGTTAGTTTCTTAATGTTTGATTTAATAAATTAAAATCGGCATTTAAAGAAGCATCCGTGTTTTTCAGGTTCTCAATTGTTTTGCAGGCATGCAGAACGGTTGAGTGATCCCTTCCACCAAAGGCATTGCCGATCTCGGGAAGACTTAATTGTGTCAATTCCCGTGCAAGACACATGGCCATTTGTCTTGGCCTGGCAATTATTCGGGTGCGTTTTTTCGATAATAAATCAAGCAGCTTGATACGGTAGAAGTCAGCGACGGTTTTTTGTATGTTTTCAATCGAAACTTGTTTGTTTTGCGCCGCGAGAAGATCTTTAAGCGCTTCTTTTGCAAGATCGACGGTGATAGGGCGTTTATGGAAGCGTGCAAAAGCCTCTATTCGATTAAGCGCTCCTTCAAGTTCTCTTATATTAGAGCGCACATGCTTTGCAATAAAGAAGGCAACGTCTTCACCGATCGGATTTTTTGAATGGATAGATTTCTGCAAAAGAATGGCTACGCGCATTTCCAGGCCCGGCGGTTCAATGGCAACCGTTAATCCGCAACTGAAACGCGAAGTGAGGCGGGGTTCTATCCCGGAAATTTCTTTTGGAAAAGTATCGCAAGTGATAATGACTTGTTTGTTGGTGTCTATCAGCGAATTTAGAGTGTAAAAAAACTCTTGTTGCGTTCCCGGCTTATCGGCGATGAATTGAATGTCGTCGATAAGCAACAGATCCAAGGAGTTGTAATATTGTTTGAATTCGTCGAATTGTTTGGTTTGAAAGGCGCGAACGACATCTGATATGTAATTTGTAGCATGAACATAACAAATCTTGGCGTGTTTGTTCTCTTGTTTAAATTGATTGCCGATCGCCTGGATTAAGTGCGTTTTACCCAGTCCGACACCGCCATAAATAAACAATGGGTTATAAGTAGTACCCGGCGAATCGGCTACCTGGATCGCCGCCGCGTGTGCAAGTTGATTGGCTTTGCCGGTGACAAAGTTTTCAAATAACAGCGCGGGATTTAAGCGAGCTGTATTTTTATGAGGCTTTTTAGATGAGTGTTGGGTTTCAATTACAGGATCGATCGATTTTGCAGAAGGAGGCAAGGGGGTCTTTTTTTCTACCCGTAACTCGATTTGAGCGGGAGCAGAGAAAAACGCTTGAGCACGGCTGGCTATTTCAGGCAAAAAACGCTCCTGAATGACTTTTAAGGTAAAGCCATTGGGCGCAGTCAATATTATTTGATGCCCCTTCATTTCAAAAACCAATGGTTTTATCCACGAATTGAATTGTTGTGCGGGTAGCTGGTCTTTAAAGAATTGCAGACAGCCATCCCACAGGTTCTGGTGCGACATAAAGTTTGTGGGCTCAAAAAATCTATCGGCGCATTCTACAGCTACAGCAAAAAGTTATCCACAGTATAAAATATACTTGACAGGGATGGTGTTAAGTATTGTAATCGCGCGCTTTTCAACACGAACACGTAAGGAATAACCATGAAACGTACATACCAACCATCAGTAACCAAGAGAAAGCGCACCCACGGATTTTTAGTTCGCATGAGAACCAAAGGTGGGCGCGCCGTTATTGCCGCCCGCAGAGCAAAGGGTCGTGCACGTTTAGCTGTGTAATGTGACTCAGGCTTTTTTAGTTTCCCAGCGGCTTCATCGGCGTGAAGAGTTTGAGCGCGCGCTGCAAAATAAAGCCTTGATTGATAAGTGGTTAGCGCTACATTCTGAGAAAAACACCGTTGGTTCAGAACGCTTGGGAATCGTTGTAAGTAAACGGGTGGTGGCAAAAGCCGTAGCCAGAAATCGGATAAAACGAGTAATTCGTGAGGTTTTCAGACAAAGCTCTCCCGTTGGTTCAAGCGCTTTGGATATTGTCGTTAGAATTCGAAGAAGTTTAAGCGATGAAGAAATGGCAGAGTTCAGACGATCACTGTCCGGTTTGTTAATGAAAATAAGGATGGCAATTAAATGATACGCCTGTTCCTTTTTTTCATCAGGACGTATCAATATCTGATCAGTCCGCTGTCTCCGCCTTCTTGCCGGTTTGCCCCCTCGTGTTCACATTATTTTAGCGAAGCTCTTGTAAAACACGGGCTGATGCGCGGAATGTGGCTGGGTTTCCGGCGGCTGTTACGTTGTAACCCCTGGAGTACCGGCGGTTACGATCCCGTTCCATAACGAGAACTATGTATTAGGTGTAAGCCAAGATGGATTTTCAAAGAATATTCCTATTTCTGATATTTTCTTTTTCTGCCGTGTTGTTATGGGACGGCTGGCAGCGATATCAGCATCCTGTACCGGTAATCCAAACGGTTGCATTACCGGCAACATCTTCCGGTTCCGGCTTGGGAGCACCAAAACCCGCAGCTCAGCTTGCGGCCAATAGTGAGAACGTTACTGGACAGGCCGACGCGCAAGGCAAAAAGATAATCGTTAGAACCGATAACCTTTTGGTGGAAATCAATACCATTGGCGGCGATATTCAGCGCGTGGAAATGTTGCAGCACCGCGATGCGGAAGATAAAACGAAGCCGTTTGTGCTTCTGCAAAAGCACGAAAAGCATCTGTATGTGGCTCAAACAGGGCTGATAGGGGAGGGCTTGCCTTCCCATCACGCACAATTTACAGCCAGTGCCGATGAATATAATTTGGCACAAGGCGCGGACACCTTGTCAGTGCGACTGGTGGCCAATAACAATGTCGTCAAGGTGCTAACCTTTCATCGCGGCAAGTATCTGATTGATGTAGGTTATGAAATTGAAAATACTGGCGCTAGCCCGATTTCTCCATCGGCGTATTTCCAGCTGGTACGCGATGATTCCGTTCCTGCAGGCGCTTCCAAGTTGGTGCCGACATATACCGGCCCGGCGATCTACACGGATCTGGAGAAATTCCAGAAAGTCGACTTCTCCAGCATTGAGAAGAATAAAACCAGCTATCCCAAAACGGCAGACAACGGCTGGGTGGCGATGTTGCAGCATTACTTTGTGGCGGCATGGCTTCCTGGCGACAAAGTGCAGCGCGAGTATTACACCAAGTCCTTGGGTAACCAGCAGTATTCCGTTGGAACGATTCTAACGCTAAATACGATCGCGCCAGGCCAAAAGGGAAGTATCAATGTGCCGTTATATGTCGGCCCGGCCAGTGCCAAGCTGAACGATATCGCGCCGGGACTTGGTCTGACGGTTGATTATGGTTGGCTGACGATAATCGCGACCCCGCTGTTCTGGATGCTTACATTTATTCATGGCTGGGTGCAAAACTGGGGCGTTGCCATCATTATCCTTACGGTCTTGATCAAGCTGGCGTTCTTCCCCCTTTCCGCTGCCAGCTATCGTTCGATGGGAAAGATGCGCGTCGTCGCCCCCAAGCTGGAAAAGATAAAGCAGCAATATAGCGATGACCGCGAGAAGCTTAATCGCGCGATGATGGATCTGTATAAAACAGAGAAGATCAATCCTCTGGGCGGATGCTTGCCTGTTTTGATTCAAATCCCCGTGTTCATTTCACTCTATTGGGCGATTTTATCCAGCGTTGAATTGCGCCATGCGCCATTCGTGGGCTGGATCTCGGATTTGTCTGCGGCCGATCCCTATTTTGTATTGCCCGCGATCATGGGACTCAGCATGCTGCTGCAAAGCAAGCTTAATCCCACTCCTCCCGATCCATTGCAGGCCAAGTTGATGCAGCTTATGCCGATCGTGTTTAGCGTGGTGTTCTTCTTCTTCCCCGCCGGATTGGTGTTGTATTCGGTTGTAAACAACGTGCTTTCCATTGCGCAACAGTGGTATATCACCCGTGGTTTAGAGTTAGAGAATGAGCAAAAGGGTGTTGCAAAAACCTGACGCCATTGCCGCTATAGCCACGGCTCCCGGCCGTGGCGGAATCGGCGTAGTGCGTATTTCTGGTGCTGATATTGTACCTGTTATGGTCGCGTTGCTTGGGCAGACGCCGCTTCCGCGCCATGCCACCTATACTCCCTTCTTAGATGTCGACGGTTCAACGATTGACCACGGTATCGCAATATTCTTTCCCGGTCCCAACTCGTATACAGGAGAAGATGTATTAGAGTTGCAAGGACACGGCGGCACGGCGGTTTTGCATCTAATACTTCAACGCTGTTTGACATCGGGCGCTCGTCTTGCGCAGCCCGGCGAATTTACCCAACGCGCTTTTCTCAATAACAAGCTTGATCTCGTTCAGGCAGAGAGCGTGGCCGATTTGATCGACGCCACTAGCGAACAGGCTGTTCGTAGCGCCCACCGTTCTTTGCAAGGAGATTTTTCAAAAGCAATACAGGGATTGGTTGCTGGATTAATTGATTTACGCATGCTGGTGGAGGCGTCGCTCGATTTTCCAGAAGAAGAGTTGGATATTGCCGATGCAGAGCGCTGTAAAAGTAAGCTAAATGTAATTTATACCGAATTAGAGCGAGTGTTCAATTTGGCCCGGCAGGGCAGCATATTGCGGGAAGGGGCGCATATTGTTCTGGTTGGGCAGCCAAATGTTGGAAAATCTACGCTGCTCAATCGGCTGTCCGGGGAAGATATTGCTCTGGTGAGCGAAGTTGCCGGTACTACACGAGATGCCATACGCCAGGCGATCAATATAGACGGCGTGCCGCTGCACATCATTGATACGGCGGGTTTGCGCGAGTCGCAGGATGTCGTTGAACTGATGGGGATGGAGCGCACCAAACAGGCCATACAGGACGCCGATGCGATCCTGCTGTTGATGGATGCGCAACAAGAAGAATTGGTGGCACACCAAGAGATTTTGGCGTTGATCCCTGTCAATATTCCCAAGCTCTATGTGATCAATAAAATCGACTTGTTGAATCAAAAAGCACGGACAGAAACCCGCGCAGGGGATAGTTATATCTACGTCTCTGCAAAGAACGATGAAGGCATCGATCTATTGCGCAAAAAGATTCTGCAGTTGATGGACTGGCATGCAGAGTCGGGAGTGTTTATGGCCAGAGAGCGCCATCTGCAGGCGCTATTGCAAGCCAAACAAGGCTTGCAACGCGCCGCTGCAGAAAGTACGCGAACCGAATTGTTTGCCGAGGAGCTTCGTTTTGCTCAGGACGCCTTAAGTAAGATCACCGGGGAATTCTCCAGCGATGATTTGCTGGGCGAGATTTTTAGCCGTTTTTGTATAGGGAAGTAGGCGGGGTTGTTTCACGTGAAACGCTTTTTCCGGGGCAATTCTTGTGGGGACATTGTTTTGTTGTATGATGCGCGCCTTTATTTGGAGCGGGTTGTTGATGAATTACCCAAAAGAATTTGATGTAATTGTGGTGGGAGGCGGTCACGCCGGGACGGAGGCTGCCCTTGCAAGTGCGCGCATGGGTCGGGCCACGTTGCTCGTTACGCATAATATCGAAACGCTGGGGGTGATGTCGTGCAATCCTTCAATCGGCGGTATCGGTAAAGGGCATCTTGTAAAAGAGCTTGATGCGCTGGGTGGGGCGATGGCGGCTGCAACCGATGAGGCGGGAATACAGTTCCGCATCTTGAATTCATCCAAGGGCCCGGCAGTGCGGGCCACGCGGGCGCAGGCGGATCGTGCTTTGTACAAGCAAGCCATTCGCAGCCGCTTGGAAAATCAGCCCGGTCTCTGGCTATTTCAACAGGCAGTAGAAAAGCTGCTAATGAACGGCGACCGAGTCATCGGCATTGAAACCCAGCTGGGTCTGCGTTTCATGGCTAAAAGTGTGGTGTTGACGGCGGGCACGTTTCTGTCCGGGCTTGTTCATGTGGGGCTTGCAAATTACCCGGCGGGGCGGGCGGGCGATCCCCCGTCCGTCGCGCTGTCGCGCGATCTGCGCGAGTTGGGTTTGCCTGTCGGACGACTGAAGACGGGCACGCCGCCGCGTATAGACGGACGCAGTATCGATTACTCTGTCATGGTGGAGCAGCCCGGTGACGATCCGGTGCCCGTGTTTTCGTTTATGGGCAGGGCAGAGCAGCATCCGCAGCAATTGCCGTGTTGGATCACGCAGACAAATAAACAAACCCACGACATCGTCCGTGGCGGGCTGGATCGTTCCCCGATGTTTACGGGGGTGATCGAGGGTGTCGGGCCGCGTTATTGTCCCTCTATCGAGGACAAGATCACGCGTTTTGCGGACAAGGATTCGCACCAGATATTTCTGGAGCCGGAGGGTCTGAGCACCCATGAGGTCTATCCAAACGGTATTTCGACCAGCCTGCCGTTCGATGTGCAGCTGGCACTGGTGCGTTCGATAAAGGGGCTGGAAAATGCTTATATCACCCGCCCCGGTTATGCCATTGAATACGACTATTTCGACCCGCGCGGACTAAAGGCTTCGCTGGAAACCAAAGCAATAAAGGGCTTGTTTCTTGCGGGTCAGGTCAACGGAACAACGGGGTATGAAGAGGCTGCCGCGCAGGGACTGTTGGCGGGATTGAATGCGGCGCGCTATGCTCGAGAGGAAGATTCCTGGCATCCCCGTCGCGATGAGGCGTATCTGGGCGTGTTGGTGGATGATTTGACCACGCAGGGCGTGCTGGAGCCGTACCGGATGTTCACAAGTCGGGCGGAGTATCGCTTGCAGTTGCGCGAAGATAACGCCGACATGCGCATGACGGAAATCGGCCGTCGCTTGGGGCTGGTTGACGATGAGCGCTGGATGGCGTTTGAGAGCAAGCGCGAGAGCGTGGCGCAAGAGCTGGAGCGGTTGAAATCTACCTGGGTGAATCCCAGAATACTGGCAGCCGCAGAGGCGGAGCGGGTTCTCGGAAAGAACATTGAGCGCGAATATTCGCTGTACGAATTATTGCGCCGGCCGGATGTCAGTTATGAAAATTTGATGTCTATGGGCGGCACGGGTGCAGGCGTGGGCGACAGCAAGGTCGCCGAGCAGGTTGAAACACAAGCCAAATATCAGGGATATATAGAGCGCCAGCATGACGAGATCGCGCGACAAATAGAGAATGAAACATTGAAGTTGCCGATAACCATGGATTATCTGGGGGTGTCCGGCTTGTCAGCGGAAGTGCGACAAAAATTGAATCAACAACGACCGGAAACACTGGGGCAAGCTGCCAGGATTTCAGGTATAACACCGGCGGCTATTTCTTTGCTGCTGGTACACCTAAAGCGGGGCGGGGCGAGCGCTGCAAGCGCTATAGCCCGCTTGAACCAATGACGTTGGCAGCAGACTTATCGAGCGGCATTGCACAACTGGGTGTAGATGTTGCACCGGAGGAACAACAAAAATTGCTGGATTATCTGGCGCTTTTGCAGAAATGGAACAAGGTGTACAACCTGACGGCAATCCGCGAGCCGCAACAAATGGTAAGTAACCACTTGCTCGACAGTCTTGCTGTATTGCCGCATCTGTGGCCAAAACGCTGGCTGGATGTGGGGTGCGGGGCCGGCTTGCCGGGTATTGTATTGGCGATTGTGCGACCGGAGTGGTTGTTTACATTGCTGGATAGCAATAGCAAAAAAACCAGTTTTGTCCAACAGGCTTGCATAGAGTTGGGATTGCGCAATGTGGAAGTGCATTGCGGGCGAATCGAGGAATGGCAAGTCGCGGAAAAGTTTGACGGGATAATTTCCCGTGCATTTGCAGAAACGGCGGAATTTGTAGCTTTAACGCGCCATTTGCTGGCAAAGGACGGGCGTTGGGTCGCAATGAAAGGGATGCCGGAGCAAGAATTGACGCGCTTGCCCGAGGGGGTGCGGGTTGAGCAAGTCACTCCTTTGCAAGTTCCAAAACTAGAGGCGGCACGTTGTTTGGTGGTGTTGAGAGAAAATAAATGATCAAAATACTTGCGGTTACCAATCAAAAAGGGGGGGTGGGGAAGACCACCACCACGGTGAATCTTGCGGCAAGTCTTGCCGCCGCAAAACAGAGGGTTTTGTTGATCGACCTAGACCCGCAGGGCAATGCCACTATGGGCAGCGGCATCGACAAGCTGGGGCTTACCGCGACGGTCTACGATGTGCTTCTGGGGCAAAAAGTCATCCGTGAGGTACGCGCGCTTGCCGAGAAAGGCAAATATGACGTGTTGCCCGCCAACCGAGAATTGGCGGGGGCGGAGATCGAGTTGGTCGACCTCGAAAATCGCGAAATGCGCCTGAAGAAAGCACTGGAAGTCGTGCGTGACGACTATGACTATGTGCTTATCGACTGCCCCCCGTCGCTGAATTTGCTGACGCTGAACGGCTTGTGTGCCGCACAATCGGTCATGATTCCGATGCAGTGCGAATATTATGCGCTGGAGGGATTGAGCGATTTGGTCAATACCATACGCAAAGTGCGCGCTCACCTTAATCCGGAATTGGAGATCGAGGGTCTGCTGCGCACCATGTTCGATCCGCGCAACACTTTGGCGCAACAGGTCTCGGATCAGTTGCAGCAACACTTTGGCGAGAAGGTTTATCGCACGGTGATTCCGCGCAATGTGCGTTTGGCGGAAGCGCCCAGTTACGGGCTTCCGGCGCTCTATCACGACAGTCAATCCAAGGGCACGCTGGCGTATCTGGCGCTGGCAGGGGAGTTGCTCAATAACGCATCGCGAACGACAACAGGTTCAATTTAAGGAAGAATCATGGCAAAACCAAATAAAGGTCTCGGGCGCGGTCTGGACGCACTGTTAGCGGGAAGCAAAGATCAAGGTGCTGACGCCCTGCGCGAGTTGAAAATCGATCAGCTCCAGCCGGGAAAATATCAGCCCCGCAGCCGCATGGATGAAGAGTCGCTAAAGGAGCTAGCCGCTTCGATAAGAGCCCAAGGGATCATGCAACCCATTCTGGCGCGCGAGTTGGTGAACGGCGGCTATGAGATTATTGCGGGTGAACGTCGTTGGCGCGCTGCGCAATTGGCCGGATTGACCCAAGTGCCTGTTTTGGTGCGCAAAGTGCCGGATAATGCCGCACTCGCAATGGCGCTGATCGAGAATATTCAGCGGGAAGACCTCAATCCGCTGGAAGAGGCCATCGGTATTCAGCGCCTGATCGACGAATTCCAAATGACGCATCAAACGGCAGCGGATGCGGTGGGTCGTTCGCGCAGCGCGGCAAGCAATTTATTGCGCCTATTAAAGCTGCCGGAATTGGTGCAGAACATGCTGATGGACAATAAACTCGACATGGGTCATGCGCGGGCTTTGCTTCCTTTGGATGCCGCGCAATTGGTGGCATCGGCAAATAAAATAGTGGCAGACGGCCTTTCGGTAAGAGAGGCAGAAAAGCTCGTGCAGGCGTTGCTGAACCCGCAACCCAAATCGAAAAAAACAGCCCCGGATCGGGATGTCTTGAACTTACAGGAAGAATTATCCCAGTGCATCGGCACTGCAGTGCATATCAAAGCGGGGAAAAAGGGCGCCGGGAAATTGATTATTGAATATTCAAGCAACGATCATCTTGACGAGCTGATTACTCGTTTGAAATAAATCGTTGACGTGAATAAGTGAGCTTGAGTAGAATGCGCGACTTCAAAGGTTTGGGTATTGCGAACGCGGTTGGCCGAATAATTTTGGTGCAAGTGCTGGTGACCGTGGCAATAACGTTATTATTGCTGGTTGTTCAGAATGTGGCGGTCGCAGCGTCAGCCTTTGCAGGGGGGGCAGTTGGTTTTTTGACCAGCTTGGTATACGCAAAAAAAATGTTCACGCCGCAAGGTGTCGAAGTAAAAAAAATATTAAGAGCGCAGTACAGCGCCGAAGCGTACAAGTTGGCTTTCACCATTCTGTTGTTCTCCTTCATTTTTACGCAGTTTAAAGAAGTGCACGCGTTGCCGCTGTTTGCAACATACATTGCAACTTTGACGGTTTATTGGGCAGCATTAATTTTTGTGTGAAACTTTATGAGCATTGAAGGCTTGACGACTACCGAATATATTCAGCACCACTTGACCAACCTTCAAGTGGGGGAAGGTTTCTGGTCATTGCATTTGGACACCATCTTTGTTTCATTGGCGATAGGCTTAATAGTCTTTGGCACGATGTGGATGGCAACGCGCAACGCGACAGCGGGCGTTCCAGGGCGGCTGCAAAATTTCATCGAAATGGTTGTGGGCATGGTAGATGCCCAAGTCAAAGATACGTTTCATGGTAAAAACGATCTGATTGCACCCTTGGCGCTGACCATATTCGTGTGGATTTTTGCCATGAATGCGATGGATGTCCTTCCTGTCGACTTATTACCGTTGGTGGCGAGTTGGGTGGGGTTAAGTCATCTGAAAATTGTTCCCTCTACAGACTTAAACGCGACCTTCGCGATGTCGCTCTCGGTATTTTTCCTGATCTATTTTTACAGTTTCAAGGTAAAAGGCTTTGTTGGCTTTAGCAAAGAAATCCTTTTTTCACCCTTCGGCAAATTCCCCTTATTGATCCCGGTAAACATTTTGTTCCGCATCGTTGAGGATATTGCCAAGCCTATCTCGTTGGCCTTGCGTTTGTTCGGCAACATGTACGCAGGTGAAATGGTGTTTATTCTGATCGCCCTGTTGCCGTGGTATCTGCAATGGATGTTGGGTGCACCGTGGGCAATATTCCACTTGCTGATTATCACGTTGCAAGCTTTCGTGTTCATGATGTTGACGATTGTATATCTCAGCATGGCGCACGAAAGTCACTAAAGTTTCGCTTTATTAATTAACTAAACCTCTAAGGAGAAAACATGGAACTAGCACTATTGTTGGGTAATGTATCGATTGCTGTGGCAATACTGATCGGTATGGGCGCATTGGGAACCGCTATCGGTTTTGGTCTGTTGGGTGGTCGCTTTTTGGAAGGCGCAGCGCGTCAACCAGAAATGATCCCTACTCTGCAAGTGAAGATGTTCATTGTGGCTGGTCTGTTGGATGCGGTAACCATGATTGGTGTGGGTATCGCGTTGTACATGCTGTTCGCTAACCCGTTCATCGCGATTGTTAAGGGCTAATTCGTCCATCGTTATTGACTGAAAGGGGCTGTCTTGAATATCAACGCAACCTTGCTAGGACAGGCAATTACATTTGCCATCCTTATCTGGTTCACCATGAAGTTTGTGTGGCCGCCTTTGCTGCAAGCAATGGAAGAGCGCGCTAAAACCATCGCTGATGGTTTGGCCGCTGCTGAACGTGGCAAGCATGATCTTGAATTAGCGGCAAAACGCTCGGCTGAAATAATCCACCAAGCCAAAGAAAAGGCCGGGGAAATTATTGTGTCTGGTGAAAAACGCGCAAGCGAAATTATCGAAGAAGCCAAGGCGAATGCCAAAGCGGAAGGCGATCGTATTCTTGCCGGAGCCAAAGCAGAAATAGATCAAGAAGTATTTCGAGCAAAAGAACAACTGCGCACACAAGTTTCAGCCGTGGCATTGGCGGGTGCGGGCAAAATTCTGGGTCGTGAAATTGATGCCAAGGCACATAACGACCTGCTCGACAAACTTGTTGCGGAATTCTAAACGCTATGTCTCAAGCCATTACAGCCGCACGTCCTTATGCTCAAGCCGCTTTTGAGGAAGCTCAGAAATTGGGCGAACTAAAAAGTTGGTCGGAAATGCTGAATGCTACTGCTGCTGCGGTAGAGAATGCCGACCTGCAAGCGGTTATCCGTAATCCAAAGATGGACAAGGCTCGGTTGGCAGATTTGATGCTGGCTTTGTCTGGGGGAAAGTTTAGCCAGATAGCGCAGAATTTTATCAAGCTGCTGGTAGAAAACAGCCGTCTGTTGGTTTTGCCGGAAATCTACGCGCTGTTCGAAACGCTGCGCGCAGAAGCAGAGAAGAGCATAGATGTTGTCGTGACCTCTGCTTACGATTTGAGCGATGCTCAAAAGCAAAAGGTTGCTGCGGCGCTTAAAGTCAAAATGGGGCGTGAAATAAAACTCAGCTGCGAAACAAATCGCGAATTGCTGGGTGGCATTGTTATACGCGCTGGGGACAAAGTAATAGACGGCTCGGCGCGCACGCGTTTATCAGAGCTGGCTGTCGCTTTGGCCTAATCACCGATTTATCGAAATAAGGAAAAGTCAGATGAAGCTCAACCCTTCTGAAATTAGCAACTTGATTCGTAGCCGCATTGAAAACTTTGAGGCTTTGACTGAAGCGCGTACTGAAGGTACCGTGGTCAGTGTAACCGACGGTATTGTTCGCGTTCACGGTTTGTCGGATGTGATGCAGGGCGAAATGTTGGAATTCCCGGGCAACACCTTCGGTTTGGCGCTGAACTTGGAGCGTGACTCTGTGGGTGCTGTTGTTCTTGGTGAATATGAACATATTTCCGAAGGCGACACCGTTAAATGTACAGGCAAAATTCTGGAAGTGCCAGTAGGTCCGGAGTTGCGTGGCCGTGTAGTGAACGCGTTGGGTCAGCCTATCGATGGCAAAGGCCCGATCAATGCCAAGATGACCGACAAGGTTGAAAAAGTCGCTCCTGGCGTTATTCAACGTAAGTCTGTGGATCAGCCGGTGCAAACTGGCCTCAAGTCTGTGGACTCGATGGTTCCAATCGGTCGCGGCCAACGCGAATTGATCATCGGTGACCGTCAAACAGGTAAAACTGCAGTAGCAGTTGATGCCATCATCAACCAAAAAGGTCAGGGCATGACCTGCGTTTATGTGGCGATTGGTCAAAAGGCCTCTACCGTTGCTAACGTGGTGCGCAAATTGGAAGAGCACGGCGCGATGGGTTACACCATCGTGGTGGTTGCCACAGCATCCGATTCCGCAGCGATGCAATTCCTGGCGCCTTATGCCGGTTGCACCATGGGCGAATACTTCCGTGATCGCGGTGAAGATGCGCTGATTGTGTATGACGACTTGACCAAGCAAGCTTGGGCATATCGTCAAATCTCCTTGCTGCTGCGCCGTCCTCCCGGTCGTGAAGCTTACCCCGGCGACGTGTTCTATTTGCACTCGCGTTTGCTGGAGCGCGCATCCCGCGTGAATGCCGATTACGTCGAGGCTTTTACCAAGGGCGAAGTCAAAGGTAAAACAGGATCGTTGACGGCTCTGCCGATTATTGAAACAGCTGCTGGTGACGTTTCTGCATTCGTCCCAACCAACGTGATTTCGATTACCGACGGTCAGATCTTCTTGGAAACCGACTTGTTCAACGCCGGTGTGCGTCCAGCTATCAACGCGGGTATTTCGGTATCCCGCGTGGGCGGCGCTGCTCAAACCAAGGTCATTAAGAAGTTGGGTGGCGGTGTGCGTTTGGCATTGGCGCAATATCGCGAGTTGGCAGCGTTTGCGCAGTTTGCGTCCGACTTGGATGAGGCGACTCGCAAGCAGTTGGAGCGTGGTCGTTTGGTCACCGAATTGATGAAGCAATTGCAATATGCTCCATTGTCTATCGCTGAAATGGCGGTAACGCTGTTCTCGGTAAACAAGGGTTACTTTGACGACGTTGAAGTTAAAAAGGCGTTGGCATTTGAATCTGCGGTGCATGCGTACCTCAAGTCCAAGCACAAGGATTTGATGGAAGCGATCAATACCACCAAAGACTTGAGTGCTGACAACGAGAAGCTTTTGGCGTCTGCGATTGAAACCTTCAAGTCCACTGCAGTTTATTGATAAAACAACTAGCCATCCCACTAAGCAAGCCAAAATCGGTTGCCGAGTGGTGGGTTATAAGCGAGAGTCTAAATCATGGCTGGTAGCAAAGAGATACGCACCAAGATCAAGAGCGTAGAAAATACGCGCAAGATCACGCGTGCCATGGAAATGGTGGCGGCGGCGAAGATGCGCAGGGCGCAAGAGCGTATGCGCGCTGCCCGTCCTTATGCCGAGAAGATTCGCCAAGTAGCGGCTCATTTGGCACATGCCAACCCGGAATATAAGCATCCATACTTGGCTAAGCGTGAGCAGGTAAAAAATGTCGGTATTATCGTCATCACTTCCGACAAAGGCCTGTGTGGTGGTTTAAATACCAACGTACTGCGTCTGGTTACAAGTCGCATGAAGGAATGGAGCAATGCCGGAACGGGCATTCGTGTCAGTCCGATCGGCAACAAAGGCTTTAGCTTTATGGGCCGCATCGGTGCCCAGATTCAGTCCCATCTGACCGGTTTGGGCGATACGCCGCACGTTGAAGATTTGATCGGTGCAGTCAAGGCCATGTTGGATGCCTACGTGGCCGGCGAAGTCGATGCGATCTACATTTCGTACAACCATTTTGTGAACACCATGAAACAGGAGCCGACATTCGAGCAACTGTTGCCGTTGACCGGCGAAGCCCTGCAAGCAGATCACGAAGGTCAGTGGGACTATATCTATGAGCCGGATGCGAAGCTGGTGGTGGATGAGTTGCTGTTGCGCTATGTTGAGTCGTTGGTGTATTCGGCGGTAACGGAGAATCAAGCGTCCGAGCAGAGTTCGCGCATGGTGGCCATGAAGGCGGCGTCTGATAATGCGAAAACGGTTATCGGCGAGCTAAAGCTGGTTTACAACAAAGCCCGTCAAGCCGCGATCACCAAGGAAATATCGGAAATCGTGGGTGGAGCAGCTGCGGTTAATTAAAGCGCCGGCTGATTTGGCGGCTATGTACAGAATTAATATAAAGTGGGGAATCTTAAAATGAGTCAAGGCAAGATTGTTCAGTGTATCGGTGCGGTGGTTGACGTAGAATTTCCACGCGACCAGATGCCTAAAGTTTATGACGCTCTAAAAGTTAAAGATGAGGCGAGTTCCGTTGCCGAAAAAGATTTGACTCTTGAAGTTCAGCAACTAATCGGTGATGGCGTTGTGCGTACGATTGCCATGGGTTCTTCTGATGGTCTGCGTCGCGGTATGATCGTGCTGAACACCGGTGCACAAATTACTGTTCCGGTTGGAACGGGAACTTTGGGTCGTATCATGGACGTTTTAGGACGCCCCATTGATGATGCGGGTGAAGTTAAGTGTGAAGAGCGTCGCTCGATTCACCAAAAAGCGCCGAAGTTTGATGAGCTCTCTCCTTCTACGGATCTGCTGGAAACCGGCATCAAGGTGATTGATCTGGTTTGCCCGTTTGCCAAGGGTGGTAAGGTTGGTCTGTTTGGTGGCGCGGGTGTAGGTAAAACCGTGAACATGATGGAGTTGATCAACAACATCGCCAAGCAACACGCGGGTTTGTCGGTGTTTGCCGGTGTAGGTGAGCGTACCCGTGAAGGTAACGACTTCTACCACGAAATGAAAGATTCCAACGTTCTGGACAAAGTTGCGATGGTGTTCGGTCAGATGAACGAGCCGCCTGGTAATCGTTTGCGCGTTGCGCTCTCCGGTTTGACGATGGCTGAGAAGTTCCGCGACGAAGGCCGCGACATTCTGTTCTTCGTAGACAATATTTATCGCTACACACTGGCCGGAACTGAAGTTTCCGCGTTGCTGGGTCGTATGCCATCTGCGGTAGGTTACCAGCCGACACTGGCTGAAGAAATGGGTCGTCTGCAGGAGCGTATCGCGTCTACCAAAGTAGGTTCGATTACTTCCATTCAAGCGGTATACGTACCAGCGGATGACTTGACTGACCCGTCTCCCGCGACCACCTTCTTGCATCTGGACTCGACCGTTGTTCTGTCCCGTGACATCGCTTCTCTGGGTATCTACCCGGCGGTTGATCCACTGGACTCTACCTCTCGTCAGCTTGATCCACTGGTTGTCGGTGAAGAGCATTACACGGTTGCTCGTGGCGTACAGCAAACTCTGCAACGCTACAAAGAACTGCGCGACATTATCGCGATTCTGGGTATGGACGAATTGGCGCCTGAAGACAAGCTCGCCGTGATGCGTGCACGTAAGATTCAACGTTTCTTGTCGCAGCCATTCCATGTGGCTGAAGTATTTACCGGTAGCCCAGGTAAATATGTAACCCTGAAAGAAACCATCAAGGGTTTCAAGGGAATTATCAACGGCGACTACGATCACCTGCCAGAGCAAGCTTTCTATATGGTCGGCGGAATTGAAGAAGCCATTGAAAAAGCTAAGACACTGCAATAAAGGTGAATAATATGGCCATGACAATTCATGTCGACGTGGTGAGTGCCGAGGCATCCATCTTTTCCGGGTTGGCGGAGCTGGTCATTGTTCCGGGCGAGGCGGGCGAGTTGGGTATCTACCCGCGTCACGCTCCCCTGTTGACACGCATCAAACCCGGTTCGGTGCGCCTGAAGTTGCCCGACCAAAATGAAGATACTTTGATTTATGTATCTGGCGGTATGCTGGAAGTGCAGCCTAATGTAGTGACTATTTTGGCTGACACGGCGATTCGCGGTGCGGACTTGGACGAAGCAAAAGCACTTGAATCCAAGCGTGCCGCTGAAGAGGCCATGCAGAATCGCAGATCGGATATCGATTATGCTGCTGCTCAGGCTGAGTTGTCCGAGGCAATCGCGCAATTGCATGCCATATCAAGACTGCGCAAAGGTTCTCCGCATTAAGTCTCATTTTGAATGAATAGCCAACACAAGGAAAACGGCTCTAGCCGTTTTTTTTGTTTATACTTCGCAATCTGAAAAATAGTGGAAAAAATGTCTACGCTTAACATCGTAATTCTTGCCGCTGGCAAAGGTACGCGCATGCACTCGGATAAACCTAAAGTGCTGCACGCCATAGCTGGAAAGGCCATGTTGCAACATGTTGTGGATGTGGCCGCGAACCTGAGGCCGGTGAAAACCATCGTAGTGTATGGGCATGGTGGCGAGATGGTGCCCAAAGCACTCGCACAGAGCGCTGCGTTGTTCGTGCTTCAGGAGCCGCAGCTGGGTACAGGCCACGCAGTGCAACAAGCACTGCCCCAGCTGGATGACGATAGTGTCTCGCTGGTGTTATACGGCGACGTTCCCCTGATTCAACAGAACACTCTGGAAAAGATACTGGCGGATAAAGACGCACTGTCCTTGTTGACGCAGAATTTGGACGACCCCAAAGGTTATGGACGAATCGTTCGCGACGTATCCGGTAAGGTAAGTTGCATCGTCGAGGAGAAAGATACCACCACCGAGCAGCGTCAAATACAAGAAATAAACACCGGAATTTTGGCCGCTCCGACAGGCTTGCTGCGGGAGTGGTTGGGAAAGTTGCGCAACGAAAATGCCCAAGGTGAGTACTACCTGACAGACATTGTGGGAATGGCGGTTGCTCAGGGGGTTGCGATTAAAACCGCACAGCCGGCCCATGCTTGGGAAGTGATGGGCATAAACAGCAAGGTGCAGTTGGCGCAACTTGAACGAATATGGCAACTCGAATTGGCAGATAGGTTGCTTAAGCAAGGTGTTACTTTGGCAGACCCGGCAAGATTGGATATTCGCGGCGAATTGGCCTGCGAGCGCGATGTAGAGATCGATGTCGGTTGTATCTTCGAGGGTAAGGTACAGCTGGGGAATGGTGTGAAAGTGGGCGCCTACAGCGTGGTCAAAAATACACGTATTGCGTCGAATACGCATATCGCGCCTTATAGCCATATCGACCAAGCCGAGATTGGCGACCGTTGCCATATCGGCCCGTTTGCGCGCATCCGTCCCGGGAGCAAGCTGCAAAATGACGTCCACATCGGCAACTTTGTAGAAATCAAAAACAGTGAAATTAGCAACAACAGTAAGGCGAACCACCTGAGTTACATAGGCGATGCAACTGTTGGCAGCCGGGTGAATATCGGTGCCGGTACGATAACTTGCAACTATGATGGAGCCAATAAATTTCGCACTGTGATCGAAGATGATGTATTCATAGGATCGGATACGCAGCTAGTGGCACCGGTAACAATAGGACGCGGTGCGACAATTGGCGCAGGCTCGACGATCACTAAAGATGCGCCTTCCGGGGAATTGACACTGTCGCGAGCCAAACAGGTCAGCGTACCGGACTGGCAACGACCCACCAAGAAAAAATAAGACAAACTCACTCATTAACGGAAACCAAACATGTGTGGAATAGTAGGCGCAGTCGCGCAACGCAATGTTGTACCCATCCTGATTCAGGGTTTGCTGAGGCTGGAATATCGCGGCTATGACTCGGCCGGATTGGTCGTGGTGAATGACAGCAAACTAGAACGCGTGCGGAGTGCCGGGCGTGTCGCAGAATTAACCGAGAAAAGCGCCAACACGCAAGGCCATATAGGAATTGCACACACGCGCTGGGCAACCCATGGCGTACCGAGCGAACGCAACGCCCATCCGCACATGAGTCGCGATCTGATAGCGGTAGTCCACAACGGCATTATTGAAAACTACGAAGACCTGCGCAAGCAATTAACCGCCGAGGGATATGAGTTCACCTCGGACACAGACACCGAAGTCATCGCGCACCTGATTCACTCGTATTACACCAAAGGCCAAAATTTGCTGGCGGCGACACAGAGTGCGCTTGCCAAGTTAGTGGGTGCCTACGCAATCGGCGTGGTGGCGGCGGATAATCCACAACAGTTGATCGGGGCGCGCAAAGGTAGCCCGTTGTTATTGGGTGTCGGAGAGGGTGAGTACTTCATTGCTTCGGATATGTCGGCGTTGCTGCAAGTCACGCAAAAGGTCGTGTATCTGGAAGAAGGCGATGTTGTTGAGTTGGCACTAGCTAATTACCGCATCATTGACGCCTCGGGTACTGAGGTTAAGCGTCCGGTCCATATCAGCGAGTTAAGTAATGAGAGCGTAGAGTTGGGTGAGTACCAGCACTACATGCAGAAAGAGATTCATGAACAGCCGCAAGCCTTGGCAGATACATTAGAGTCGGTATGCAATAGTCAATCATTGATACCCGGAATGTTTGGGGCGGAAGCGACCAGCGCATTTGCTCAAATCGATAGTATTTTGATTTTGGCTTGCGGCACCAGTCACCATGCGGGAATGGTCGCGCGTTATTGGCTGGAAGAAGTGGCGGGCATCCCCTGTGTGGTCGAGATCGCCAGCGAATACCGCTATCGGGTGAGTGTCGCCAATCCGAAGACGTTGGTGGTCACTATCTCCCAGTCCGGCGAAACAGCGGATACGCTCGCTGCGCTTAACCATGCAAAATCCATAGGGCATCTGCACACGCTCGCGATATGTAATGTGCCCGAAAGCGCCATTATCCGCCAATCCAAGCTGCGCTTTCTAACCAGAGCGGGTCCAGAGATTGGTGTGGCATCGACCAAAGCGTTCACCACACAATTAGCCGCCTTGTTTTTGCTGACCCTCGTGCTGGCGAAACAGCGCGGCAAGCTGAATGAGCAACAAGAACAACAGCATCTACACGACCTGCGCCATCTTCCCAGCGCAGTATTGGCAGTATTGAAGCTTGAGCCGGAAATTGCCAAGCTGGCAGAACATTTTGCCAACAAACATCATGCTCTGTTCCTTGGGCGCGGTCTGCATTACCCCATCGCGCTGGAAGGTGCCCTCAAGCTGAAAGAGATCTCCTATATTCATGCCGAGGCCTACCCCGCCGGAGAGTTGAAGCATGGGCCACTGGCGTTGGTGGATGAGGACATGCCCGTTATCGCTGTGGCACCCAACGATACGCTGCTGGAAAAGCTGAAATCCAACCTGCAAGAAGTCCGTGCGCGTGGCGGCGAGCTATATGTGTTTGCCGATGCTGAGACACGTATTCACTCCAGCGAAGGCGTGCATGTGATGCAAATGCCCGAACACGCGGGTTTTCTAAGCCCTATTCTGCACACGATACCTTTGCAACTGCTGGCATATTACGTGGCATTGCAAAAGGGAACTGATGTTGACAAGCCGCGCAACCTCGCGAAGTCAGTGACGGTCGAATAAGCTGAGAAGTTGTAAGGTAAGGTTTCTCGACTGGCGGTCAAACTCAGTATCGTTCCCACAACGTGGAGAAATCGTATGGCGGTCATCGCCGTATTTAACCAAAAAGGCGGGGTAGGGAAAACAACTTCCACCCTGAACATTGTCGCTGGGTTAGCTATAGCCCAGAAACAGCCTATCGCTTTGGATATGGATCCGCAGGGATCGCTGAGCATTGCTTCCGGCTTGAAAGATGCGCGCACACAAGAGCGCAACATGGCGACTTTTTTCAAGGAAAAAACGCCACTAGTCAACCTTCTACACGACACTCCCGCAGGCTGGCAACTCATTCCCTCTTCTATCGAGCTATCCAAGATTGACGCAACCTACGGTAGCGATCCCAATGCAGCCAAGCTTTTGAAACAGGGCTTGAGCGAAGAGTTGGCACTTACAGGCGCCCCGATTCTGATCGATTGCTGCCCGATGCTGGGGGTGCTCACACTTAATGCACTGCTGGCAGCCGATAGGGTATTGATTCCCGTTGCGGCAGATTTTCTTTCGCAACAAGGGGTGCATCGCTTGGATGCGGCATTGAACGTGCTGGAAAGAAAACTTCAGCGCAAATTTGAGCGGCGCATCGTAGTGACCCGCTTTGATTCGCGCCGCAAACTCTCTTACGACATTTTTGACAAGCTGAAAGAGCGTTATGGTTCCCAAGTTTGCGGCACTCGAATCGGAGAGAACGTGGCATTGGCAACCAGCCCGATGCATGGCTTGGATATATTTGCTTTTGGGCCACATACGCCCGGCGCGGCGGATTACAAAGCGTTAACTATAGAACTGATGAAAGGCGGATTCTTCGAGAATTGATTTTCTGCTTATCAGAAATGCGACACCAGCCAAGCGGTCGCAATGATTGCTGTTGCGGCGATCACCATCAACCAAAAATTTCGTTTCCTCTGCTGGATCGCAAAGTCGCGTAGAACTGCTTCGTATTGTGCTGTGGGATTTTCATTCAAGCGCTGATGCAACAAGCGTGGGATTTGCGGTAGTAAAGTGGCATAACGCGGCGCCTCCTCTTTCAACGACTTGATGAAACCGCGCCAGCCCACCTGCTCACTCATCCAGCGCTCCAGCCAAGGTTTGGCGGTTTTCCACAGATCGAGTTCGGGGTCTAACTGCAAGCCCAGCCCTTCGATATTGAGCAGCGTTTTTTGCAGCAATACCAGCTGCGGCTGAATCTCGATCCCGAAACGGCGCGAGGTCTGGAACAAGCGCAGCAACACCCGACCAAACGAAACCTCGCGCAATGGTCGGTCGAAGATCGGCTCGCACACCGCGCGAATAGCTGCCTCCAACTCGTCTACGCGGGTATGCGCCGGAACCCAGCCGGACTCGATATGCACCTCGGCCACCCGTTTGTAGTCGCGGTTGAAAAAAGAGATGAAATTCTGCGCAAGATAGTTCTTGTCGGTATCGTTGAGCGTGCCCATGATGCCGAAATCTAAAGCGATGTAGCGCCCGTCGGACGCCACCTGGATATTGCCGGGATGCATGTCGGCGTGGAAGAAACCATCGCGGAACACCTGCATGTAGAAAATCTCCACACCGTCGGAAGCGAGTTTGGAAATATTAATATTGGCCGCGCGCAACGCATCCATCTGGCTGATCGGAATGCCGTGCATGCGTTCCATCACAATCACATTGGTGTCGCACCAGTCCCAATACATCTCCGGTACGAGCAGCAGGTTAGACTTGGCGAAGTTGCGTTTCAACTGGCTGGCGCAGGCGGCCTCACGCATCAGATCGAGTTCGTCGTGCAGATATTTTTCAAACTCGGCTACCACCAACTTCGGCTTCAGACGTTTCCCGTCGGCCCACCAACGCTCCATCAATCCGGCGCAGATATCGAGCAAAGCGAGGTCGTGTTCGATGACATGCACGATGCCGGGGCGCAAGATTTTGACGGCCACTTCGCGGCCATCGGGCAGCACGGCAAAGTGAACTTGCGCAACGGATGCACTGGCAATAGGCGTTTCGTCGAAGCTGCGGAAAACTTCGGAGAGCTTCTTCTTGTAGATGCTTTCCAGCAGGGCAACTGCCTGAGAAGAGGGAAAGGGCAGCACCTGATCCTGCAGTTTTGCCAGTTCATCGGCGATATCGGTCGGCATCAGATCGCGCCGGGTAGAAAGCATCTGCCCGAATTTGACGAAGATAGGCCCCAACTTCTCCAGCGCCAAGCGCAAACGTTCAGCGCGGGGAGCTGAAGTATCGCGTGCAAACAAAAGAATATTCAGCGGCGTTTGCAACCAACGGGTGCGTTCATGCGCGAGCAAAAACTCATCTAGGCCAAAGCGCAGAACCACATAAAAAATTTTGATTACTCGAAAGATACGCATCACTTTGAATTTCCGCTGTGCTGAAGACTCGTTTCAAACTGGTTATATTCTGAATAGTGCATAAATAATATTGCGGGCGAATTGTACCAAGCGTTGAGCAACGACACGGAGCGTAATTTGAAGACCAAAAAAACGGCGTGACTGCAAGCACGCCGTTTTCAGGGTAAAGCGAATACTAACTTATGCGATCTGCTGGATACCGCTCAACAACCACACAGCCTTGTCATCCTTGGTGTTCTTCTGTACATGCCATACTTCGTCGAAGTTCTCGGGCGCGTTGTTATTCTCACGCAGTTGCCCGCTCATGCGCACACTGGCGATAGCCGTGTCGTTCTCTTGTGCTACTTCCAACAGTTCGGCATTTACCGTAATGACGTCGGTCTTTTGTGCAGCATTATCGCGTTCGCGGATCTGCATCGATATCTCGGCGAACATTTCCGATGTAGTGTATTCGCGAATATCGTCCAGATCCTTGCGGTCATTTGCGGCTTGCAAGCGGATGAACGAAGTCTTTGCGCTACGCAGGAAAGCCTCTACGGGGAAATCGACAGGAATATTACCGGCAACAGGCGCAACCGCAGCAACGCTTCCTGCCATAGGCTGTTGCACAGGCTCAGACGAGCCGCCATAAGGCGCACCCGCTCCGGCATATTGCATCGCAGGCTGTTGTTGTTTCTTGCGGAACATCGAGATCAGCAACATGATCACCGCTCCGGCAGCCAAGGCCATCAAAATTCCGCCCATCGCGCCGCCCAAACCACCCATACCGCCGCTGGCGAACAAAGCACCCAAACCAGCGCCAATTGCTAAGCCAGCCAGAGGGCCGAGCCATTTGTTACCGGCGGGTGCAGCAGCCGGCGTGGCTGGAGCAGCTGTCGGTGCGGGTGCAGCCGCAGGGGCTTTCTGGGTCTGTTGCGGAGACATGGAGCGCTGCTTGCCGATGCTGCTACCGCCCCCCAAACGTTTTGCTTCCGCAGTGGTTGCGAGCAAAGAAAGGCTGGAGACAACGATGGTCAATAACAACAAGAAACGTTTCATGTGATTCCTCAAAGTGGTTAATAAACTAAAGCGTGCTCACTAGATGGTGACAGTATTACAAATTTCAATACCGTACCTACGACAAGAACGGACTAACGAAGTTCAATAGCGAGCCATTGGCTGGATGCAGGCAGCGTAACGAGCTGGCATGCAGCATCAAGCGCGGCGCATTGTATATTTTGCCATACAATGTATCGCCAAGAATGGGATGCCCCATAGCCGCCATGTGTACGCGCAATTGATGGGTGCGACCGGTAACGGGTTCGAGTTCCACGCGGCTGGTATCGGACGCAGCATCGTAGGCCAGCAATGAATAGCGCGTCAGCGAAGGCTTGCCCGACTCCATGTCGATCTTGCGCTTGGGGCGGTTCGGCCAGTCGGCCAAGATGGGCAGATTTACCTCGCCCGTCCCAAATCCCACCTTGCCTGTCACTACAGCCACATAGCGTTTTTCCACCTCCCACTCGCGCAACATTTGCGATAAGCGGCGTTGCATCTCAATTCCGCGTGCGAATACCATCAAGCCGGAAGTCGCCATATCCAGACGATGCACTACCAACGCGTCGGGAAATTTTTGCTGAAGCCGAGCGGAAAGACAATCCTGTTTATCCGCCCCGCGCCCCGGTACCGCCAGCAATCCGGCGGGCTTATTCACTACCAGCAAAAACTCATCGGTATAGATAAGCTGTAAATCTCCGGTGGGTGGAAGGTAGGCAGAAAGGCTGATATTCACAAGCGTAACGAGAAGTTAATGTTTGTTGCCGGGTTTTAGCCAAACATCGCTTATCGATTTCTGTTCTGCACTGTCGCCCAAATACGCTAAACCATACATCTCGGAGAGCATGCGCAGCAGCGTGTAATGGTTGATACGCTGTATTGATTTGCCGGGTTTAACCATTGCCCCCATCAATATCGTCGCGATGCGGTTGCCTTCCGAGCCATCGTCCTCATCCCAGGTCACGACCAGCAAACTGTTGTGCGTCAATGCCCATTGCGCATAGCGCTCCAAGTTCTTTTCCAGCCACGCATCGCCTTGCGCGATGCTACCGTCGTGCATGTCGTTGAGTTGATCTGGCATCACCAATGCGACGGTGGGCAGCCTGGTAAAATCCTGCGGAAACGCGCTGAACGGCTGGTTGAACGCAGCCAACTCCTTCCAGTTAGCCGCCGGGTTGTGCTTGCGCATATACGCACCATAAATGCAGCCCGTGTAGCCGGTTTCCGGCATAGATTCCGAATAACTTACAAAGCTTAGACTTTTGGCGATCAACGCGCTGCCCAGATTTTCTCCCCTCAAATCCAGCGGACAGGCATTGCTGCCGATGCCTCGCGTCGTGCCGGAAAATAGTGCTAAATAGTTCGGCTGGCTCGGATGGGTGATGCCATAGGAGTTGGTGAACAGCACGCCGCGCTGGGTGAGCGCGTTGATGTAAGGCGCGTCTTTATTGCCGATGATCTGGGAAAATGACTTGTTCTCTTCTACCACGATGACGATGTGATCGGGGCTAGGCAGCGCATCCGCAGCAAGCGCGCTTTGCGCCAGTAGCGCCAAGAAGATAAGGGGGAGCCGCATCATATCTTTTTCACAAACTCGGACTTCAACGACATCGCGCCGATGCCGTCGATCTTACAGTCGATGTCATGGTCGCCTTCGACCAAACGGATATTCTTCACCTTCGTCCCCACCTTCACGACCGCAGACGAACCCTTGACCTTCAAGTCCTTAATCACCGTCACCGAATCGCCGTCGGCAAGCACATTGCCGACCGCATCGCGAATAACGCACTGCTGCTCACCGCTCTCGACGGGCGCATCTTTCGGCCACTCATAGGCACATTCGGGACAAACGTAATTGCTACCGTCTTCGTAGGTGAATTCGGAATTGCATTTCGGACATTTGGGTAAAGCGCTCATGGCATTTCCTGTGATTGATTGGGTGCCAACGGTCTTAAAATATTTCTTCCTGTTTTCTGCATTTTCTTCTCCTCTTTGAAAAACGTGGAGCTGCGCGAGGTTTTATTCGCGCAGTCCCGTTTGAGCGCAGCGTAGGCATCATCGCTCGCTCTTTGAACGTTGGGCGTCGTTAAAACACCAATGCCACGGCTCATATTGGTAATCACAGTCATTGCCAACGGGATAAGACAGATAGTAGCCAAATTCGGCAGCGCGCGCATTAAGCCAAGCAAACGCAGGCGTTTGGTCGAACTCGACTTCAAGCGCACGGCTACCGGGAGTTGTTAGATCGATGGCGTGCCCGGTATGGTGTTCGCTGAAGCCAGGTGGAGCGCATACGGTGAGAATTTCTTCAACAGCCGTTCCGGTTTCGATCTTTCGGCGAATAATCTCGGTTTGGCGGTCGATGCTGCGGAAGGCCGAGACAATGAACAGCGAGACGCCATCATCGTGGGCTGCTGTCTTGAGATTGCGCCAAGCCTCCGCAGCGGCGACAACAAGCAGATGATCTCTTCCGTCTGCTCCGACTTCTGCAACTTCAAGGCTGCTGGCCTCTTCGCAAACGCGCAAGCCACGAGCCGCTATCAATTCACTTGAAATTCCAAGTGCCGCGTTCAGAGAAACAAGGCGTGGATTCATGACGATCAAAATGCCCAACGCCCAAATTCACCGGCGGCCATGCGCAGCATGGACATCCGTGCGCAACAACCAGCTAGGCCAGTACGACGCACGCTCATTGCTTGTCATGCTTGGACTGTACCAGTCGAGAGTGTGCTGACCGCAAGAGGGCTCTCGAATAGAGCTTGTGAAAGCCTTGAAGAGCATGGAATGCAAAGCCGAAGCTAGTTTGCCCGGATGCTGGATCCACTTTAGGAACGACGGCAGAGCCAAAGTACAAGCGTGTGTTGCTTGAATTGCTGCTCTCGTCAACAACGCTCATCAGCCACGACCTCGTGCGTCCTAGAAAATCACAGAGCAACAGTTGATTCGCGGTTTGACCTTCAACGCTCCAGGCTGCAAACGTTTTGACTTCGCCAGAGGCTAGCTGTTTGGCTTGCCTATCCGTCGATGGCTTTGAAACGAGCAATGAAAGGATCAAGCGCTCGACCTTAAACACAGCAGTGGTGTAAAAGGCCTCCACATACTCGGCATGGGAAACGGCGCTTGGCAGGTCGATGAAATAGCAATCCGTGTAGGCGCCCTCTTGCTGGTATCTGCTTAGCAGCGCCTCCTGAGGTAATTCGCAAAGTTGTATGGTATTCATAGCTTCTCCGGTTATTGATCTGCGCAGACTAGGCTGCCTTTGCACAACCGGCAGGATTGTAAACGCGCTCGGTTGAGGCAGGGTACGCCGCAAGCTTGATGACGGGACGCCTTGGCCTTGCAACAAGCTCGCCACCACAGTTGGGACATTTTCCGTGGAGCACGGTCTCCGCACACGACACACAGAAAGTGCATTCGAACGAACATATGCGTGCCTCGGTGGACTCGGGCGGAAGTGCCTTATCGCAGCACTCACAGGAAGGGCGAAGTTGCAGCATGTAATTCTCCTCGTGGGTATATCGCCCAACCGTAGAGTTAAGGGCGCGGCCAACGAACCGGCGAATGACTCTCCCCGTCCCGCTTGAACGATGGGTTAGGCTGCCTTGCTCTTGCGGTGCTGAAGCAACTGCTTGCCCGAAGAAGCTATTGTAGTCATCTTCAACTAAATGAATCATATTTTTTGCAATAGCCGTAGTCAGAAACTCTTTTAAACCATCCTGAGCGAATTCTTGGTTTTCCCAAGCAATTCGGCCAGACCAAAATTCAGCGCCTTCGTACAATTCGTAAGCAATGAATCCGGTTTTGTTTTTGAGCCACGCAATCATTTGCTCCGTAAGATCAAGAAATGATTCGCGGGACGTATCTGATTTGAGTTTGAATTTTACAATTTGTACGAACATAATTTTACGGTTGCCCAACGTAGAGCTAAGAGGCTGCGCGCTTTTGCGCAGTCCCGCTTGAGCGTGGGGTTAGAACTTCTCTCAGCATATTGCTCCCCCATCGACAACCACCACCGTGCCTGTGGAGTATGAATTAGCAAACAGATACAGGTAAGCATCAGCAATTTCACTTGCAACGCCAAGACGATTAAGGGGCAAAGTTGGCAACAGAACCTTGACGTGTTGAGCACGACCGGAAGTCGGTGGCTCGGTATCCACAAAACCCGGACAAACCGTGTTTACCCGAATGGGCGCAAGCTCAATAGTGATCGCTTTAGCAAGCGCCTCCGTTGCTGCATTCATGGCGCTGACTGCCGAGTAACCGGGATAGCTACGGCGAGAAGCGATGCCTGATGTAAAAGTGATAGAGCCATCTTGCCGGATATATTGGGTGCCATGCTTTGCCAGCCGGTACTGCCCCCAGAACTTGGCATCGAAGGCAGCCATTGCCGCGCCAACTTCGTTTTCGAGAAATCGTCCAGATGGCAACTGAGGTTTGATTGTTACCGCCAAATGGTCGAAGTGGCCGACACGCTGAAAAAAATCTGTGACGGATTGGTCATCCGAGGCATCAACCACCTCTGTTTGGACGCGCTCACCGAGTTGCCTTGCTGCGGTATTGAGCCTTTCATTAGAGCGGGAAGCGATAACAACCTGAGCACTGGCATTCAGGGCTTTTTGCGCCACTGCATAACCAATACCGGAGCTGCCGCCCACGATCACGATTTTTTGTTTTCAAACACTGCGTTTTCAGGTTGCATAAGTTCTAACGTAAAGCTAAGGGACTGGGCGCTTTTGCGCAGTCCCGCTTGAGCGTAGGGTTAGGGTTATCATGCTCGCCTCTTGTTGCGATGGTAAGTGAGTGCGGCGGCGATGCAGTATGTGAGCGAATCAGTTGGCACAACGTCCCCCTCCTTAAAAAGGATAGCGCGATTGCCCTCGAACTTGAAGTCGTTCGGAAACAGTGTGCGGAATGTTTCGACTAGATTGGTCTGGCAATGAAAGTACATCGCGTATTGCGATGGTGCGGACTTTTTCCAGTCGATGCGGACTGTGCTTCCACTCTTGCTCTGTGAGGTAACGTAGGCAGGCTCACCCCACTTGAGTGTTTCTTCGATCTTGCCAACACCCTCGGTGGATGCCGCTGTCTCGAGAATGAGCTTGCGCAGAGCCATCAGGTTGCGGCGCATGTGAGGCGGATACGTCTCGAAAACTTTGGCGACGGCAGGGTTCTCGAACTGCTTCACGACGCTCTCCTTTGTTTGGTGTCCACGATTGGCTTATTCTACGTCTATTCGATGGCAAAAACGCCGTATATTCTGGAATCAATTGCCGGATAAACTCATTGTTTTGCATACTTGCCTCGCACCATTTTGCCGAAATCTTCACGGCGATATTCCGGGCGCATTTCATTTTTATCCATGCTCATGCCGCAAGCCGCTCCAACGGGTGAATGTTTTTCAACACATCAGCCAAAACATCTCTCGCTATTTCGGTATCGTAGCGAGCTTGACCGCGTAACCAGTAGCCATCCGATAATCTAAAATACCGACACAGCCGCAAGTCCGTATCTGCGGTGATAGCGCGATTGCCATGGACGATTTCGTTGATGCGGCGCGGTGGTACGCCAATGGCTTTTGCCAGTGCATACTGGCTCATCTCCAGTGGCTTTAGGAATTCTTCCAACAAAATTTCACCGGGGTGAACGGGGGGTAATTCACGCATAATTTTTGCTCCTATATTGCGTTGGCATTATCAGTGATAGTCCACAATTTCAACATTTTCGGCGTTGCCATTTTCAAAACGGAAACACACCCGCCACTGATTGTTGACGCGAATGCTCCACTGTCCTTTGCGATTACCTTTGAGGGCTTCGAGCCGATTGCCGGGAGAAATCCGCAAATCATCGAGACATTCGCTCATGTTGAGTTGCTCCAACTTTCTACGTGCAACCTGTTCAATATTGGCAAAGCGTACTACCCGCTTGCGGTTAAATAGCGCTTCAGTATCGGCGCATCTGAACGTGTTGATCATATAGGCATATTAACGAGGCGCGTTAATATGTCAAGGCCTCGTAGGACAACTCACGGCTATTGCGCTCCACGCTCGCATTGCAGGATACTGCGTTTCGCCAAATGTTATTGAAGCCTAACCACCATGTCACAGTCATCTGCCCATAATCCCGCCGAGTTCGTTGCCTGGTTCCGCTCAGTTGCGCCCTATATCAACGCGTTCCGGGGCAAAACTTTTGTTATTGCCTTCGGTGGCGAAGTCGTGGCGGACGGCAAGTTTGTCGAACTCACGCACGACTTCAATTTGCTCGCCAGCCTCGGCGTGCATCTGGTGCTGGTGCATGGAGCCCGCCCTCAAATCGAACAGCATTTAGCGCGCAACGATATATCCGACCATTACCATCAAGGTATACGTTTGACCGATGCCGAGACCTTGCAATGCGTGAAAGAGGCGGTCGGGCGCACGCGTCTGGAAGTCGAGGCACTATTGTCGATGGGCTTGGCTAATTCCCCGATGGCCAATGCGGATATCCGTGTGGCTGGCGGCAATTTCATAACCGCCCAACCGATGGGCGTGATCAACGGTGTCGATCTGTTGCACACCGGATGTGTGCGCAAAGTGGACGTGGCGGCGATCAAGGACCGGCTGGAATTCAATGAGGTGGTGCTGCTCTCGCCGCTCGGCTATTCGCCCACCGGAGAGGTTTTCAATCTGACGCTGGAAGACGTCGCCACGACCACGGCGATTGCTCTGGATGCGGATAAATTGATTTTTCTGATGGATACTGATGGCGTCATGGACAAACAAGGTAAGCTGCTACGCGAGTTGACCATCGCTTCTGCCAGCGAGGTGCTGTCCGGCAAACGTAAATTGCCCGACGATGTGGGTCTGTTTTTGCCTTGCGCTGTGCGTGCGTGCGAGGCAGGTGTTGCCCGGGCCCATTTGATTAGCCGTCATCAGGATGGCGCCTTGTTGCAAGAACTGTTTTCCGATGTCGGCATCGGCAGCATGGTCGTGGAAAGTACGCTGAACACGATACGTGATGCCACCATCGATGATGTAGGCGGCATATTGCAACTGCTGCAACCGCTGGAGGCGGAGGGCGTTTTGGTGCGGCGTTCGCGTGAATTGATGGAACGAGAAATTGAGCGCTTCGTGGTGATGGAGCACGACCACCGCATTATTGGCTGTGCCGCTTTGTATCCGTTTCCGGATGAAAAAGCGGCTGAACTGGCCTGCATGGCTGTTCACTCCAAGTATCGCCAGCATGGTTACGGCGACGCTTTGCTCAAACATATGAGTACCGAAGCACTTGCGCAACGGTTTAAAAAATTGTTCGTATTAACCACGCGTACAGCGCATTGGTTTGTTGAGCGCGGCTTCAAGGAAGGCGATCTGAGCCAACTTCCGGCAGAGAAAAAAGCACTTTACAACTACCAGCGCCGTTCAAAAGTCTTTATAAAAACGTTAAAATGAACCAATTCAGACATGCCATAACAACGGCATGTCATTACGGCGTCATAATGGACGCTTAATATTCAACCTGATATGGAGTCGATAAATGGCAAGAATGGTGCAGTGCGTAAAACTCGGTCGCGAAGCGGAGGGGCTGGATCGTCCAACCTACCCGGGGCCGCTGGGGCAGCGGATCTACGAGAACGTGTCGAAGGAAGCTTGGCAAGGTTGGATAAAACTCCAGACCATGCTGATGAACGAGAACCGGCTCAATCTGGCGGACGTGAAAGCACGCAAGTACTTGGCCGAACAAATGGAGAACCATTTCTTTGGCGCAGGCTCTCAGATGCCGACAGGATACGTTCCTCCGGCGCATTAACAAAGGTAACGAAAGTGGTAAAAAAATACCTCCCGCAACAATTTCTGAACCGCGAACTTGGACTGTTGGAATTTAATCGGCGCGTCTTGGCGCAAGCGGAAAATCCCAATATTCCACCGCTGGAACGGCTCAAATATCTGTGCATCGTCAGCAGCAATCTGGACGAGTTTTTTGAAATTCGTGTGGCGGGTCTAAAAGAGCAGGTCAAACTCGGTGCAGTCACTACCGGCCCCGACGGACTCGATGCCACGCAGATACTCAAGCGGGTACGCGATCAGGCGCATCAGATCATTGAAAAGCAGTATCTGATCTTCAACAATGACCTCATCCCCACACTGGCGACTGCAGGCGTACATTTTCTGCGGCGTGCACACTGGAACGAGGCGCAAAGTGTCTGGGTAAAAGATTTCTTTTTGCGTGAAGTGATGCCGATACTTACGCCTATCGGGTTGGATCCCTCTCACCCGTTTCCGCGCGTGCTCAACAAGAGTTTGAATTTTGCGGTTGAACTGAGCGGCAAAGATGCCTTCGGACGCAATTCCGCCAAGGCTATCGTGCAAGCACCGCGCGTATTGCCGCGCGCCATCAAAATGCCTTCCGACATCGCGGGATGCGAACACGGTTTTGTGTTCCTGTCGTCTATTTTGCATGCGCATGTCGGCGAGTTATTTTCCGGGATGGATGTGCTGGGTTGTTATCAATTCCGCGTCACGCGCAATAGCGATTTGTTCGTGGACGAAGAAGAAGTAAAGAATCTGCGCATCAGCCTGCAAGGTGAGTTGCCGCAACGCCATTTCGGCGACGCGGTGCGGCTGGAAGTTGCCGATAATTGTTCGCCGGAAATGGCGGAGTTCCTGTTGCAGCAATTCGATCTTCAGCCTGACGACTTGTATCGCGTTCACGGCCCGGTCAATCTGGTGCGTTTGATGCGCATACCGGACAAGGTGGAACGCGATGATCTGAAATTCCCTCCTTTTACACCCGGCCTGCCGCCGTCGTTACAGAAAAAAGGCGCGGATATGTTCAAGCTCATCCGCAAAGGCGACATACTGCTGCACCATCCGTATCAATCTTTCCGCCCCGTGATCGACTTCATCCAGCAGGCGGCTGCCGATCCTAACGTGGTCGCCATCAAGCAAACGGTCTACCGCACCGGTGCCGACTCTGCTCTGATGGAAGCGCTGATCGCGGCGGCTCAAGGCGGCAAAGAAGTCACGGTCGTGGTGGAATTATTGGCACGTTTCGACGAAGAGGCCAATATCAATTGGGCCGGTCGGCTCGAAGAAGTCGGGGCGCATGTCGTGTATGGTGTGGTCGGCCATAAAACGCATGCCAAGATGCTGATGGTGATACGCCGCGAAGATGGCAAGCTACGGCGCTATGTACACCTCGGCACCGGCAACTACCATCCGCGTACCGCAAAACTCTATACCGATTTCGGGTTGTTCACTTGCAACGAAGAAGTTTGCTCCGATGTGAATCAGGTGTTCGTACAACTGACCGGTTTGGGCAAAGCCAGCAAATTAAAGCATTTGTGGCAATCGCCTTTTACACTGCACAGCCAAGTATTGCGCGCTATCCAGAACGAAACCAAGCTAGCCAAAGCGGGCAAGAACGCGCACATCATCGCCAAAATGAATGCGCTGCTCGAACCCGAAATTATCATGGCGCTGTATGAAGCTTCGCGTGCCGGGGTGAAGATCGAATTGATCGTGCGCGGCGTCTGCGCATTGCGTCCGGGGGTGCCGGGACTGTCCGACAATATCAGCGTGCGCTCCATTATCGGACGCTTCCTCGAACACACACGCATTTTCTATTTCCGCAACGATCTCGCGCACGATGTCTATCTGTCGAGTGCGGATTGGATGGATCGCAATTTTTTCCGCCGCATCGAGGCCTGCTTTCCGCTGCTCGATAACAAGCTGAAGAAGCGCGTGATCGATGAGGGATTAAAGACCTATCTGCAAGACAATTGCCAAGCGTGGGAAATGGATGGCGACGGCGGCTGGCATTTGAAGACCACGCGCAGCACTTCACCGAAATGCGCGCAAACATTACTGCTCGAAAACCTAGCCAGCAAACCGATCATCCCGGCAGAAAACTAGTAGCCTTCCGTGAGTCCAAGCGTTCAGGCCTTAGTGGGACGACCGGTTTTAATTTTTTCTAAACCGGCTAAAGTTTGCTTCAACTGAGCGCCGCTCAGCTTGACCAAAACATGCAAACCTGCGCGCAACAGCTCACTTTTCTTCACATGCAGTCCGGCTTTTAAAGCCTTTTGCTTGATCTCGGCGATGATGTCGTAATCCGGTCGCGGCATAGTGAAGCTATCGCGCACAACCTTTATTTTGCCTTCGGGTTTTTTTTCTTTTTTCGCTTTTTTTTCCGGTTGGGCAACGGTCGTTTTAGCGGTTACATTTTTACGCGCAACAGGCGTCTTTTTGACCAAGGGCTTTGCCGCAGTTTTGGTTGGAACGTTATTTTCGGTCATATCTATTTTCCTCAATGTAAATATAGTAAATTCAGTATATACGGTATATCCTGAAAAAAGAATTGTAATATTCAAGCGAGAGCGGCGATGGAATTGATATTGTGGCGACATGCGGAGGCAGTTGACGGCACACCCGATCATAGCCGCGCTCTGACCAGCAAAGGTCGGGAACAGGCCGAACGTATGGCAGAATTTCTGAATACCCAACTTCCGCCCAACACCCGCATTCTGGTCAGCCCGGCTCTTCGCGCCCAACAAACTGCCAGCGCACTCACTAAAAAATTCATCACCGAACCTGCTATCAATGTCCATGCTACAGCGCAAGAAGTACTTGCCGCTGCGGACTGGCCGCAGGCAAAAGGCGCGACCTTGTTGGTCGGTCATCAACCTTGGCTGGGCGAAGTCGCCGCACTGGTCATGACGGGAACGGCTAATTATTGGAGCATCAAAAAAGGTGCGGTTTGGTGGTTGAGTCGGCGTGAGCGCGAAGGAGATTACCAGACTATCCTGCGCCTTGTTATCGCGCCTGAACATTTGTAATTTCTTTCATTTATTCGGAGGGCATGATGTTTGAATCTGCAGAATTGGGACATAAAATAGACAAAGCCACTTACGATGCCGAAGTGCCCAAGTTGCGCGAAGCGCTGCTGGACGCACAATTCGATCTGGCAGAAAAAGCCAAATTTCCGGTCATCATTCTGGTGGGCGGCGTGGACGGGGCGGGGCGCGGCGAGACCGTGAATCTGCTCAACGAATGGATGGACCCGCGTTATGTGCAGACGCACGGTATGGGCGACCCCTCCGACGAGGAGATGGAACGCCCTATGATGTGGCGCTTCTGGCGTGCACTTCCCCCCAAAGGCAAGATAGGCGTGTTCCTCGGCTCCTGGTACACCTGGCCGATTCTGAATCGCGTGATGGGCATAACCAAGACCGCCGAACTCGACCAGAGTTTGGAGCGAGCCAAACGTTTGGAAAAGATGTTGACCGACGAAGGTGCGCTCATCATCAAATTCTGGTTGCATCTCTCCAAGGAAAAACAAGAAGCGCGCCTCAAACTATTGGAGAAAAATCCCAAGACCCGTTGGCGCGTCACCAAGCGCGACTGGGAACATTACAAACGTTACGACAAATTTCTTACTGTCCACGAAGCCGTTATCCGTCATACCAGCACCGCTGAAGCGCCGTGGATCATCGTTGAAGGCGCGGACGCGCATTATCGCGGCCTGACCGTCGGCAAAGTCATCCTCGAATCCCTGCGCAAACGCTTGGCAGAATCTGATGAAAAGAAAAAAACGGTTGTGCGCGCGGCGCCATTGTTGCCTTCCATCGACAAGTTGCACATCCTTAAAACGCTCGACCTTACGCAAAAACTGGAGAAGAAAAAATTTGCGGAAGAGTTGGAAAAATATCAGGGCAAATTAGCTTTATTAACTCGCGACCCGAGATTCAAAGAAATCACGGTGGTAACCGTGTTTGAAGGTAATGATGCCGCCGGTAAAGGCGGTAGTATTCGCCGCATTACCAGCGCAGTCGATGCGCGCCAATATCAAGTCGTGCCCATCGCGGCGCCGACGGAAGAAGAACGCGCACAACCTTACCTGTGGCGTTTCTGGCGCCACGTGCCGCGCAAAGGCCGCGTTACCATATTTGATCGTTCATGGTACGGGCGAGTGCTGGTCGAACGTGTGGAAAAATTCTGTTCCGAAGCCGACTGGATGCGTGCCTATCACGAGATCAACGATTTCGAAGCGCAGCTCGAACGTTCCCATGTGATTGTCGTCAAATTCTGGCTGACTATCAGCAAAGATGAACAGCTGCGTCGTTTTGAAGAACGCAAAAAGACGGGTTTCAAACGCTTCAAGATCACCGACGAAGATTGGCGCAACCGCGACAAGTGGGAGGACTACGAGCAGGCGATCTGCGACATGGTTGATCGTACCAGCACCCGCCTTGCGCCGTGGACGCTGGTTGAAGCCAACGACAAAAACTTTGCGCGCATCAAAGTGCTGAAGACGCTGTGTCAGCGCATCGAATCGGCCATGAAGAAAGTCGAAGTAAAGTAACTGCACTGGGCACACGATCAACTTTTGATCGTGTGCCCACCGCACGTTAGAACTGCGCCAACCATAAGCGCAGCCGCAATCCCCAGCCCGTGGTGTAACCGATTTCGACGAAGCGTATCTGTCCTTGGCTATCTACAATGAAACTTGCCGGGACGGCATGCACCCCCCATGCTTGTGAAATGTTGCCACCCGCATCGTTGATTACCGGAAAACTCAATGACTGTTCGCGCATGAATTTGCTGATCGCCGCATCATTGCCACTCTGCATCGCCACCGTCACGGTGTTGGGATAGTCTTTAGCCAGTGCATCGATCGAGCTTTGCTCTGCGCGACAAACCGGGCACCAAGTCGCCCAGAAATGCACCAGAGTAGGTTGCTTATTCCATGCCACACCGGGCAATTGAGGAGCAGGTCCTGCGACAATATCGCGCTGCTGCCACATGCGCATACCCAGTACGACCACGATAACGATTACCGCATTGATGGCAAATGGACGCCACTTTTGCGCCATCAATTTTTGTACAAAAGCGCGAATGATTATTTTGCCTCGTCTACTATACGCATGGTTTTTTCTTCTACCTCGCGCGCAACCACAGCCAATGCTGCGTCTTGTGACAATGACGAGAGTATCCCGGAAGGTTTGATCATGCCGATGCGCGTTTTGCCGCCCTCGGTATACACCGAGATACGACAAGGCAAGGCCATGTTCAAGCGCATATCGGCAGCCATCACCTTGGCTGCTTGCAACGGATTGCATACTTCAAATACACGGCATTGATTTACAAACTCGACACCTTTGCCGCGCAAGGTGTTGCCGATGTCATGCACGTGCAGCACACCGAAACCGTTGCGTTTTGCCGCCGCATCCAGATCCGCCGCAGCCTGCTCAAATGATTTTTCACTTTCAACTATGTAATACATCTTTAACCTCCTGAACTAACACATAAGGACTTACCACCACCGCCCACACATCGGCATCCGCTTCATACCAAGTCAGCGCTTGCGCATCGCTCACCTTGCCGATTTTACCCCCGGACAGCCATTGGGCGATCAGTTTTTTGTTGTCCTCGGATATTTGAAATGCCACCTCGATCAGATCGAGATCGGACGATACAGCAATGGCTCCGCCGCTGGCAAAGAAGCGTTGCAACTCTTTCCATGCGATGCGCGAAGTTTCCAGATTCACTTTGGCGCGCAAAATCTGCTGCGGGGTTGGAGTGGTCATGCTCTTTCCATTTTCAGACACGGATATTATCTAGAGGCATCCTAAATTCAGCGCTCGTCCGCCAGTGCCGAAAGTTGTTCGGCCTGATACTCGGCCATCAGAGCGTTAGTAAGTTCGCTGATGTCGCCGTCCATGATGTGATCCATCTTGTACAGCGTGAGGTTGATGCGGTGGTCGGTGACGCGACCCTGCGGAAAATTGTAGGTGCGGATACGCTCAGAGCGGTCGCCGCTACCCACCAGCGATTTGCGCTCGGCGGCGAGTTTGTTGTGCGCTTCGTTCTCTTGCTTGCTCTTGATGCGCGCTGCCAGCACACGCAGCGCCTGTGCTTTGTTTTGGTGTTGCGAGCGGCCATCCTGGCATTCCACCACCGTACCTGTCGGAAAGTGGGTGATGCGCACGGCGGAATCGGTTTTGTTGATGTGCTGTCCGCCCGCACCGCTGGCGCGGAAAGTGTCGATGCGCAGGTCGGCGGGATTGAGTTCCACTTCGCCTACTTCGTCGGCTTCGGGCAGAACCGCAACGGTGCAAGCTGAGGTGTGGATGCGGCCTTGTGTCTCGGTGGCGGGCACGCGCTGTACGCGGTGTGCGCCGGATTCGAATTTCAATACCGAGTAAGCACCTTGGCCGACGAGCCGAGCGATGACTTCTTTGTAGCCGCCTTTTTCGCCCAGACTCTCGGAGATAATTTCCACCTGCCAGCGTTTGCGCTCGGCAAAACGCAGGTACATGCGGAAGATGTCGCCCGCGAAAATCGCCGCTTCGTCGCCGCCCGTTCCGGCGCGCACTTCCAGAAACACGTTGCGCTCGTCATTGGGGTCTTTCGGCAACAACTGCTTTTGTAATTCAACTTCCAGCTGCTCCATGCGTTCGCGCCCGGCCTTGATCTCGGTATCGGCAAACTCGCGCATTTCGGGATCTTCCGCCATCTCCTGCGCGGTGGCGATGTCCGCCTCGCAGGCTTGGTGCGCGTGATACAAGGTGACCACCGGTTCAATCTCGTTGCGCTCGCGGTTGAGCTTGCGGAACATGTCCATATCGCGAGTCGCGTCCTCGCTGCTCAACAGGCGCGTGACTTCGTCCAAGCGCTCGGCAAGCTGAGCGAGTTTGGCGGCGATACTGGGTTTCATTCCGGGGTATGCAGGTGGTAGATGCGGTGCACCGCATCCAGCAGCGCTTCGCGCTCGCTGGCTTGCGCATGGTTCAGCGTCTGCGTCGGCGCATGCAGAAATTTGTTGGTCAGCGCATTGCCGAAGAATTCGAGCACTTTTTCCGGCGATTCGCCTTTTGCCAACAGGCGCAGGGCTTTTTCCATCTCGCTGCGGCGCTGGCGTTCGGCATGATCACGCAAGGTACGGATGGTTGGCACCACACCGCGCGATTCCATCCAGTGGATGAATTCATTCACGCCGGAATCGATGATGACCTCGGCTTCTTTCACCGCGCCCTGACGCGCATCCAAGCCGTCGCGCACCAGTTCGCCCAAGTCGTCCACGGTGTAGAGGAACACATCGTCCAACTCGGCGACTTCTTTTTCCACATCGCGCGGCACGGCCAGATCGACGATGAACAGCGGGCGATGTTTGCGCGCTTTCAGCGCGCGTTCCACCATGCCCTTGCCGAGAATAGGCAAGGTGCTGGCGGTGCAGGTGACGATGATGTCGTGCTGCGCCAGTTGCTCCGGCAATTCGTTCAGCGTGATGGCGTGGCCGTTGATGCGCCGTGCCAAGGCCTGTGCGCGCTCTAAAGTACGGTTCGCCACCGTGATGTGAAGGGGATTGCGCGCCGCAAAATGCACCGCGTTCAGTTCGATCATCTCGCCCGCGCCAATAAACAGCACACGCTGCTCGGCGATGCTGGGGAAAATACGTTCGGCTAGCTTTACGGCTGCCGCCGCCATGGAGACCAGATTCGCGCCGATCTCGGTCTGCGTGCGCACGTCCTTGGCCACCGAGAAAGTGCGCTGGAACAGCTTGTGCAGCAAAAAGCCCAAAGTGCCAGCCTGCTCCGCATAGCGCACTGCCTGCTTCATCTGCCCCAATATCTGCGGTTCGCCCAGCACCATCGAATCCAGCCCGCTCGCCACGCGAAAAGCGTGTTTGATGGCTTGCTCCTGCGGCAACTGGTAGATGTAGGGGGCGATTTCTGAGGAGGGCAAGTGATGGTAATTTGCCAGCCAATCGATAGCCTGATCGGGCGTGCTGGTGCTGCAATAAACCTCGGTGCGGTTGCAGGTGGAAAGGATCGTCGCTTCTTTGACTGCGCCGTGATCGACCAGATCGCGCAAAGCCGGTTCCATCGTATCGACATTGAACGCAATCTGCTCACGCACCGAGAGCGGCGCGGTTTGATGGTTAATGCCAAAAGCGAATAGCTGCATGCTGCGGTAAGCTCGGAAGCCGGTTGATTCGGAGGGGCGGATTATAGCGTTAATCGGGCGGGGGGCGAAATGGGCTGGGCTGGACTTGCTTCTTCCCCTCGGTTTGAACTGTTGCAGATTTTGCAACGGTTCCCTCCTATATGGAAAGGCCTCCCATGAAATATCTCGGTTAAAATCCCTGCCTCGTTCAATTTGAAAAAACCGCTTATGCGCGCTCTCACACGCCAAGATTACAAGACCCTGCTGCTGGCCGCTTTGGGCGGCGCGCTGGAATTCTACGATTTCATCATCTTCGTATTCTTTGCCGTGGTGATCGGGCAGTTGTTTTTTCCACCTGACATGCCGGACTGGCTACGGCAGGTGCAGACTTTCGGCATCTTTGCGGCGGGGTATCTGGCGCGTCCGCTGGGTGGAATTGTGATGGCGCATTTCGGCGATTTGCTGGGGCGCAAGCGCATGTTCATGTTGAGCATCTTGTTGATGTCGATTCCGACCTTGGCTATTGGCTTGTTGCCGACTTACGCCAGCATCGGCATCTGGGCGCCGCTGTTGTTGCTGGCTTTGCGCATGTTGCAGGGCGCGGCTATCGGCGGGGAAGTGCCGGGGGCGTGGGTGTTCGTCTCGGAGCATGTGCCAATACGCCATGTCGGCTTTGCCTGTGGCATGCTCACGGCGGGGCTGACCGGCGGCATTTTGCTGGGCTCGCTGGTGGCGATGACGATCAACAAAACATATACGCCTGCCGAAGTGTTGGCGGAAGGTTGGCGCATCCCTTTTATTGTCGGCGGGGTGTTCGGCTTGGTGTCGGTATGGTTGCGCCAGTGGCTGCATGAGACGCCGGTGTTCAAGGAGATGCAGGCCAAGCAGGAATTGGCCAACGAGTTGCCTTTGCGCAAGGTGGTGCGCGAACATCGACCGGCGGCGATTGTGGTGATGATTCTGATGACGCCGACGCTGGTGCAAAAACTCTATGCTATTCCCGCTGCGGTAGCTTTGCAGGCCAGCAGCATTGCGACGGTATTTTTGAGTATCGGCTGCATCCTGTTCGGTGCGGCGGCGGATCGTTTTGGTGCGGGGCGCGTATTGATGTTGGGATGCGCGATGCTGGGTATGACTTCGGCGTTGTTCTACCAGCAGATGGGCGTTGCGCCGGAAAACATCAACGCGCTGTATGCGCTGTGCGGTTTCTTTGTCGGGGTGGTCGGCGTGATCCCCGGCATGGCCGTCAAAGCCTTTCCCCCTGCGGTGCGTTTTTCCGGGCTGTCGTTTTCGTACAACGTGGCCTACGCGATATTCGGCGGCCTGACTCCCGTGCTGGTGAGCCTGCTGCTGCCGCTGGATAAGTTGGCTCCGGCTCACTATGTGGAAGCGTTGAGCGTACTGGGTATTGCCATCGGGCTGTATTCGTGGTGCAAAGCCAGATCGCAAGTCGGTCGAATCTCATGAATAAGTTTTATGAGACAATGCGCGTTCTCAAAAAGAGCGTGAGTAACACGCCATCGCGTTTTTATATTTCAGGATAGTCAGTGTCTCTAGAAAATCTAAACCAATTGATTGCGGCTGATATGGCCGCCGTGGATCAGGTCATCCGCTCTCGCTTGCATTCCGAAGTGGCGCTGGTCAGCCAGGTCGGCGAATACATCATCAGCAGCGGCGGCAAACGTCTGCGCCCGGCACTGGTTATTTTGTCCGCACAGGTTTTCGGTTATCGGGGCAAGCTGCATCACGATCTCGCCGCTGTGGTTGAGTTTATTCATACCGCCACGCTACTGCACGATGATGTGGTGGATGAATCCGAATTGCGCCGTGGCCGCGAGACTGCGAATGCCCTGTTTGGCAACGCGGCCAGCGTGTTGGTCGGTGATTTCCTCTATTCGCGCGCCTTTCAAATGATGGTGGAAGCCAACGATATGCGCGTGATGCAAACGCTGGCGGATGCCACGAACGTCATCGCCGAGGGTGAGGTGTTGCAACTGCTCAACTGCAACAATGCCGATGTCGATGCGGACAGTTACTTGCAGGTGATCCACCGCAAGACCGCCAAATTGTTCGAGGCCGCAATGCGCTTGGGCGCCATTCTCGGCAAGCAGAATTTGGCCGCCGAAGAGGCTGCTGCGCGCTATGGCATGCACTTGGGAACGGCGTTCCAGCTGGTGGACGATGTGCTGGATTATTCCGGCGACGCGCAGGAAATAGGTAAAAATCTGGGTGACGATCTGGCCGAAGGCAAGTCGACCTTGCCTTTGATCTACGCCATGCAGCACGGCACTCCCGCACAGGCGAACGTGATTCGTGAAGCTATCGAGCAGGGCGACATTGATCGTTTTCCCGAAGTGTTGCAGATTGTTCAACAGACCGGTGCACTCGACTACACAAGGCAACAGGCACAACGCGAAGCTGATCTGGCGCGCGCGCAACTGGCCGATATCCCGGATACCCAGTACAAAAATTCTTTGCTAAAATTGGCCGAGCTTGCCGCTTCGCGCAAAGCTTAATTTTGAAACACTCGGAGTGTGGCTCAGCCTAGTAGAGCACTGCGTTCGGGACGCAGGAGTCGAATTTTTTAAGCGGGTTTCTGCTCGTCCTCAACGCCGACGATGCGCGTCAGATAATGTTCCAGATTGCGTTCCGGGTGCTGCGGGTAATGCTCCGGTAGCAGCATGATGTCCTGTATGCGGTCGAAGCGGAAATTGCGGTATTCGTCGCGCATCTCGCACCAGGCCAGCAGCGTCCAGTGATCGCCCCAGCCCACCATGCCCAGCGGCCACAAGCTGCGCGTGGAGTCTTGGCCTTTCATATCGCGATAGGCGATGGAAACTTTCTGCCGTCCTTCGCAAGCCTTGCGCAACAGGCGATGGATACCACTCTCGGAACGCTCATACACAGGAATGCGATAGGGCAAGCGCGACACGCCGATCAACATCTGCGGCGTGAGCGCGGCGAGTATCTTGGCTTCGGCCTGCTTCGCGGCTTGCGCCAGATCGGGATCGGTCCACGCCTGCACCATGCGACTGCCGACCAGCAAGGCGGTGACTTCTTCCGCCTGAAACATCAGCGGAGGCAGATCGAAACCCGCGCGCAAACGGTAACCCACGCCCGCTTCGCCGTCGATAGGTACACCGGAAAGGACGAGCGCCTGAATGTCGCGGTACACCGTGCGCATCGCCACGCCCAACTCTTCCGCTAGTGGGCACCTCTAAAAATTGATTATTTGCACTTCGTAAACTTGCCCCTGTAATTTT
>CAZHIC010000011.1:0-59435 GCA_964532405.1 uncultured Gallionellaceae bacterium
ATTACAGGGGCAAGTTTACGAAGTGCAAATAATCAATTTTTAGAGGTGCCCTATATCTTGTACAGCGTGGCATCCAGCATCGGCACAAGCACCAACAGGAGGACTGAATACATTGCGGAAACCACGATCAGCGTGACCGCGGGCAAGATCAGGTTGTGCAGCACCGCCCAGCGACCGGCTTGTTTCCGCAAAACTGCTGCCAGTTGCTGCCCCAGTATCCAGAACGCGACGAGTGCGGTGCTATACCCCAGAAAGCGCGCCACCTGTCCGGCACTGAGCTTGCTGCTGATCAAATAGGTTTTGGCAAACAGCGGCATGCTGCCCAGTGCCGCCCCCAAGATGAGAGACACCACAATTACCGCCACATAGCGTCCCAACCAATTCCAATTTGTGTTCAACCGGGCACTATTTGTCATTTTTCTTATGTTGAGGGACGCCCGCTGTCTTGAGCTAAATCCGCTTAGTTTCTTAACAGCGATGACTTCATCGCACATGATAATATGTTGTTTACCCGCGGTTCGGGAAATCCGCAAAGGTCGTCGTCAGACTCCTAGAAAGCAAAACGCCCCACCTTCCGCAGTGGGGCGTTTTGCTTTCTGATTTTGCAAATATGATTTAACTGAGCGATATGGCAGTGCGCATTTGTAACGCGGAGTGACTGACGTTACGTGGCATACACACGGGGCACGAGCTATCGCGGCTCAGTTTAATGCTCCTCGGCTCCATGTTTAGCGCATCTAATACTAATAATTTTCCACACAGCGTGTGAGAGGTATCAAGCAATAGCTTTAGGGCTTCGCCTGCCTGTAGGCTGCCGATGATGCCAACCAACGGGGCAAACACACCCATCGCCGAACAACGAATTTCCTCCGCTTCCGCTTCTTCTGGATAGAGGCAGTTATAGCAAGGGCTGTCCTGACGGCGAAAATCGAATACGCTGATTTGCCCGGAAAAACGTATCGCGGCACCCGAAACGAGCGGCTTGTTCAGTTGTACGCAAGCGCGATTCAGGGCGTAGCGGGTGGCGAAATTGTCGCTGCAATCCAGCACCACATCGGCCTGTGCCACCAGTTCAAGCAAGCGTGCATCCGCGATGCGTTCGTTCAGCGCAATCACCTTCACTTCAGGATTGATCTCAGCCAGCGTGCTTTGCGCGGAGGCGACTTTGCTTTTGCCGATGCTGGCGGTGTGGTGGAGTATCTGGCGCTGCAGGTTGGTGAGATCGACCGTGTCGTTGTCGCACAGGGTGACCGTGCCGATACCGCTGGAGGCCAAATACAGTGCGGCTGGGGAGCCCAAGCCGCCCGCGCCGACGATGAGCGCACGGGCATCAATTATTTTCTGCTGACCTTCAATGCCTATTTCCGGCAGCAGGATATGGCGGCTGTAGCGCAGTAATTGCTGATCGTCCATGCGCGATTATTTGTATTCGCGCAGGTCTTTGGGGGTGTCGTCATGGTTGCCATGAGGGTGATGCTCGTACACCTGCGCAAACACCTCGGACTCGTTCTTCTTGGTCGGATGTTCGGGGGTGCTCAAGTTTTGGTACTGAACATCTTCGCAGTAGTGCACCACCTGTTTGTGCATTTTGCCGAGCAAACTTTCTTTAAAATGAAAGCCTTCCTTGGTCAGAGCACTCTCCAAACCTTCGTGGGTATAGTGTTCCAAGCTGTAATGGATGATCAGGCTGTTTGCACTATTGCCCTTTTCAACTTTTAAATTCTCCATTCCATTCAGCAGCAAATAAGCCCGCTCCATCTGGCAAAAAGGCTTCTCGGCAAAAACCAACTCGCGTGTTTTTTGAAGTTCGAATGGATTCATGGCTCACTTTCCGTGCAAGATATTCATGCCTTTCAGTAGGTTCAACGCTTGGTTCAACTGGTAATCGTTCTTCGCACCAAATTCAGAAATTTCAGGCTTAGTCGTTTCACCTTCCTTGGGCTTGGGTTGCACTTTGACGGGTTTGACGGCGATGGCATCCGTTTTGTCATCGGTCTGGCGATCATTGCTCAGGTGATGATCGAGGTCCGCTTCGCGCAAGCGGAATGTATTGTCCAGAGCCGCTGTGGCAGGGTCTTCCACGACAATATCGGGAACTATACCCTTGGCTTGTATCGAGCGTCCGCCCGGGGTGTAATAACGCGCCGTGGTGAGTTTGATGGCCGTGTTATTGCCCAGCGGCAGGATGGTTTGCACCGAGCCCTTGCCGAACGATTGCGTGCCCATAATGACGGCGCGCTTGTGGTCTTGCAGCGCGCCGGCCACGATCTCGGAAGCGGAGGCCGAGCCACCGTTCACCAGAACGACCATGGGCATATCCTTGTAGACCGCAGGCAGATTCTTTAGATAATCGCTGGCACCATTGCCGCGCAAGTAATTCTCCGCGCTGGCAGTGAGACGCATCTTGGCGTCTTCGGTGCGCCCTTCGGTATAAACCACTAAAGCGTCTTTCGGCAGGAACGCGGCAGACACAGCCACTGCCGCAGTGAGCAAGCCGCCCGGATCGTTGCGCAAATCGAGCACCACGCCTTTGAGGTTGCCATCGCTTTGTTTGAGCAAGGTATCGAGAGCGGTAGCCAAGTTTTCGCCGGTGTGCTCCTGAAATTGCGTGATGCGTACAAAAGCGTAGCCCGGCTCGATCAGTTTGGATTTGACGCTTTGTACTTTTATGACGGCACGAGTCACGGTGATGACCAGGGGTCTCGGCTCACTCTTGCGCACGATGGTGAGCACGATTTTGCTGCCGGGTTTGCCGCGCATACGTTTGACGGCATCGTTCAGGGCCAGTCCCTTAACCAGAGTATCGTCGAGTTTGATGATGAGGTCGCCGCTTTTGATGCCGGCGTTATAGGCCGGGGTGTCTTCGATCGGCGAGATGACCTTGACCAAGCCATCTTCCATGCCGACCTCGATGCCGAGACCGCCGAACTCACCCTGAGTGCCGACTTGCAACTCCTTAAAGCCCTCCGCGTCGAGATACGCGGAGTGAGGGTCGAGGCCGCTCAACATGCCATTGATGGCTTCGGTGATAAGTTTCTTGTCGCTGACAGGCTCCACATAATCGCTCTTGATGCGACCGAAGACCTCGGAGAAAGCGCGCAATTCTTCAATGGGCAGCGGGGCGAGCGTGTCTTTTTCGGCGATGGCCGAGAAGTGCAGGCTGATAAACACGCCCGCGATAAGACCGACTGCAACTAATCCGAACTTTTCAATACGACGACGCATATGAGACCTTTCGTAAATTATTCTGTTGCGCTTAACGGGCGACCCACTTCATGGGGTCAAGCGGGTTTCCCTCGTGGCGCAGTTCAAAGTATAAACCGAATTCCTCATTACCGCCGCTATTGCCTACTGAGGCGATGGTATCGCCGCCACGCAAGGTGTCGCCGACCTGTTTGAACAAGGATTCATTGTTGCCGTACAAACTCATATAGCCGTGGCCGTGATCGATGATGAGCAAATTGCCGAAGCCGCGCAGCCAGTCGGCGAACACGACCCGTCCTGCGGCCACGGATTTGACGGATTGGCTGGCGGCGGCACGCAGGAACAAGCCCTTCCACAACACCGTACTGTCGGGGCGTGTGCCGCCAAATCTGTTCGCGACCTCCCCTTTTACCGGCAGTGCAAGCTTGCCCTTGAGGGAGGCGAACGGTTTGCCGTCGAAAGTGCTGTCGGGTAATTTCTCGTTGTGCGCCTGATTTTTCCCCTTGGGTTGCGCCAGCATCTTTGCGAGTTTATCGACCAGTTGCGACAAGCGATTCTCGTCGCGTTGCAAACGCCCCATCTCCCGCCGCTGTTGTTTAAGCTGCTTGGCTATCTTATTCAGAGTCTGCAAGCGCGCACGTTTATCTTTTTCCAGACTATGGCGTTGCGAGCGTTCCTCGTTTTGCAGGGCGGAGATCTCTTGGCTTTTGTCACGCGCTTGTGCGGTCACGGTTTGGAGCTTGAGCAGGTTGCCGCGCAAGGTTTTTAACCAGACTGCGCGACTGCGCGCGATGTAGTCGTAATACTGCAATTCGCGGGTAACCCGATTGGGGTCGTGATTGTTGAGCAGCAGTTTGAGGTATTCCTGTTTACCGCCGAGATATTGCTGATAGAGCAGCTTGCCGAGCAAGGTTTGCTCGTCCTGCATGTCTTTTTCCAGCTGCCTAGATTGTTTTTGTAGTTGTGCCAGCGCATTGCTCGCCGCGCTTTGCTGTTGCGCGAGTTCGTTGAGCTTGCGGTTGCTGGTGCTGATGGCGCGCTCGGATTCGCGTAGCGCGTCGGCGGTTTCTGATTTTGACTCGTTGGTTTTTTCAAAGTCATGTTGCAGAACAGTGATGCGTTGGCGCAGATTTTCCAATTCTTCCTGCTGTGAGGCATGCGCTCCGCTATTAAAAAAGAGGCAAACAAACAGCAGCAGTAGCAAGCCCTCTCTCCTAACTCTCTCCCGTAAACGGGAGAGAGGGACGCGGACTTGCTGCGCAAAATTTATTGACGCGATCACAAGATTTCGATGAGCGATTTGCCGGTCATTTCTTGCGGTTGCGGCAAACCCATCATGGCCAGCAGGGTCGGTGCGACATCCTGCAAGGCGCCCGTCGCCGCGATGGTGGCCTTGCGCCCGATGTACAGAAACGGAACGAGGTTGAGGGTGTGTGCGGTGTGCGCCTGTTTTGTGGTGCGATCCAGCATCTGTTCCGCATTGCCGTGGTCGGCCGTGATGACGATCTCGCCGCCGCATTCCAGCATGGCTTGCACCACGCGTCCGACGCAGACATCCAGCGTTTCTATCGCTTTAACGGCCGCATCCATATTGCCGCTATGCCCGACCATGTCGCCGTTAGCGTAGTTGCACAGGATGGCTTGATATTGTTTGCTGCGGATGGCGGCTTCGAGTTTGTCGGTCACCTCGGCGGCACTCATCTCCGGTTGCAAATCGTAGGTCGCCACCCTGGGTGACGGCACGAGTATGCGGTCTTCGCCGGGGTTAGGTTGTTCGATACCGCCGTTCATGAAGTAGGTGACGTGAGCGTATTTTTCGGTCTCGGCGATGCGCAGCTGCTTCAGTCCGAGGTTACCCAGATACTCGCCCAGGCCATTGTGAATCGATGTCGGCGCATAGGCGTTCGGCAAATGGAACTCTTCTCCATAGCTGCTCAGCGTGGTGAAATTGGCCAGCTTGGGGAAGCGCGTACGCGCAAAACCATCGAATTTCTCATCGGTCAGGGCGCGTGTTATTTCGCGCGCACGGTCGGCGCGGAAGTTCATGAACACCACCACGTCACCATCCCGCATCACAGCTTGCTCGTTAATGATCGTAGCTTGCACGAACTCATCGTCCTCGCCGCGCGCATAGGCCAACTCCAGGCCTTCCGCAGCAGTGGCGGCGACAAATGGCGACTTGCCCTGTGTGAGCATGTCGTAAGCGATCTGCACGCGCTCCCAGCGATTGTCTCTATCCATCGCGAAGAAGCGTCCGCAAATGGTGGCGATGCGTCCTGCGCCGAGTTCATCGCACTTGTCCTGAAGCAGATGCAAGGATTGCGCTGCGCTGCGCGGCGGTGTATCGCGCCCGTCCAGGAAAGCATGCACGGCGATCTTTTTCAGGCCGGCGCGTGCCGCCAATTCCAACATGGCGAGAATATGTACTTCATGACTGTGTACGCCGCCGGGAGAAAGCAAACCGAGAATGTGTAAAGTCGAGCCTTGTTTTTTGGCCGCAGCCACCGCTTCGCTCAAAGCCGGGTTGGTGTAAAAGCTGCCGTCTTCGATGGCAACGTCCACTTTTGTCAGGTCCTGATAGACCACGCGGCCTGCACCGATGTTGAGATGCCCCACTTCGGAGTTTCCCATCTGGCCGCGAGGCAGGCCGACATGCAGTTCGGAAGCATTGATCAGGGTGTGCGGATAACTACTCCACAGCCTGTCCCAGTTGGGCTTGCGCGCCCGTGCCACGGCGTTATGGTCGGCATCTTCGCGGTAACCGAAGCCATCGAGGATGAGGAGAAGGACGGGAGTGATTTTCATGCGGATTTATCTTTCATGTCGGACTGGAGGGGCTTGCGTATCAAAATATTAGTGGTTGCTAAATTAGCGGCGACTATGCACACTACGGGCTGCGCATTTTAGCTGATTTCGGGGCGGTGTATGGCCCCGGTGAACGAAGGATAGGGCACGGAAATGACAAGCAAGTTAATCGATAAAGACGAAGACATCATGCGGGCATCGTTGGCGATCAAAGCCATCGCTCATCCTTTGCGATTGAAAATATTGTGCGTATTGGCGGGAGAAGAGTTAAGCGTGCAAGACATCGTGGATCATGTGGGAACTTCGCAAAGCAATATCTCCCAGCATCTTGCCATTCTGCGCGACAAAGGCGTGCTGGCGACACGCAAGGATGCCAACCGGGTGTTCTATCGCATCGGCGATCCGCGCACGCTCAAATTAGTGAGCATGATGCGTGACGTGTTTTGTTCTGTTTGACGCGATAGTCGCGTAGGTCGGAGTGCGCCCGTTGGGCAGCCCTGCCCCGAGCAAGCCTACCTTTCCCTTAATTTTCGGCGATTCTTCTTGGGGGCGCCCCGCACATGAGACTTGTATAATTAGTAATATTAGTATATTCTAATATTTATTGATTTTTAAGAGGTGAATGCAATGAAAAAAGACTATCGCTGGTTGGCTACTTGCATATTTTCTTCGGTGTCTGTGTTTGCTCAGGCGGGCGAACCTTTGGCGACCGCTCCGGTGCAATTCCGTGAAGTGGCGCAAACCTACAGTGCGGAGGGGGTGGTAGAGGCTACGCGCCAATCTACTGTGTCGGCGCAGATTTCCGGGCGTGTGAAAGAAGTCAATTTCGACATCGGCGACAAGGTCAAAAAAGGCCAGGTCATTTTGCGCATCGACGAGCGCGAGGCCGATCAGGCCCTGGCAGGAAGTCAGGCGCAGGTGCTGCAGGCGCAAGCGGCTTTGCAAAATGCCAAGTTGAACTACGAGCGTTCGCAGCAATTATTCGAGCAAAAATTTATCAGCCAGTCCGCATTGGATAAAGCGCAATCCGATTACAAGATGGCACAGGCTCAAGCGGCGGCAAGCGAAGCCGGGGCAAAACAATCGGCGCTCGCGCAGGCCTATACCTCCGTTATCGCGCCTTATGCCGGGGTGGTTTCTGCGCGCATGGTCGAGCTGGGCGAAATGGTGATGGTCGGCAAGCCGCTGATGACGGGCTTTGATCCGTCGCAGATGCGTGTCATCGTGAATGTGCCGCAATACAAGTTGGCTGACATCGGTTCGCGCCCAGCCGTGAAAATTGAAATTCCTTCCTTGTCGCGCTGGATCAAAGCGGCATCGGTGGTGGTGCAACCTTCCGCCGATATTCGCACGCACAGCACTCAGGTAAAAATATCGTTGCCGGAAAACGAATCCGGCTTGTATCCCGGCATGTTTGTGCGGGCGCATTTTGTGGTTGGCAAAGCCAGCAAATTGCTGATTCCGTCCAGTGCCGTGGTGCGTCGCAGCGAGGTGGTGGCGGTGTATGTGGTGGATGAAAAAGGTGCGGTCAATTTGCGCCAGATTCGTGTCAGCGAGGCGGCAGGTGAGAATGAAGTCGAGGTGCTGTCCGGTTTAACCCAGGGCGAGCGCGTTGCGGTCGATGCGGTCAAGGCCGGCATGTCTTTTAAGGCTAAATAATTCTTTAGTAGGAACATCCCCTCCCTCATGCAGGGGGAGGGCTAGGGTGGGGGAAGAAACGTGGCTAATTCAACGAATTCACCCCCATCCTAACCTTCCCCCTGCATGAGGGGAAGGGACTGTTCAGTTAAAAACATATACGTTATCAAACGAGGTGATGTGATGGGTATTTCAGGACGTATCGCTAGAATATTTTTGCATTCGCAAATGACGCCGCTGTTGGCGTTGGTGGCGGTGTTGCTGGGTGCATTTGCCGTGATGGTGACGCCGCGCGAGGAAGAGCCGCAGATCAACGTCACCATGGCGAACGTGCTGATCGCTTATCCCGGCGCCTCGGCGCAGGATGTGGCGCGCACCGTCGCAACACCGGCGGAACAGGTGTTGTCGCAGATCGCCGGTGTGGATCACGTTTACTCGGTGTCGCAACCGGGCATGGCGGTGCTCACCGTGCAATTCAAGGTGGGCGAGCAGCATGTTCCCTCGCTGGTCAAACTTTACGATGTGATCCATTCGCATGCCGACTGGTTGCCGCCCACTCTCGGCGTGGCACAGCCCATCATTAAAGCCAAAGGCATCGACGATGTTCCCGTGCTGGCCTTGACCTTGTGGCGCGAACAAAACTTGGGCGGCGGGCTGGCGCTCACCCATGTCGCGCATGCGATTGAAGCGGAGTTGAAGCGCGTTAGAGGTACGCGCGAAGTGATCACGCTGGGCGCCACCCAGCAAGTCGTGCGCGTGCAGCTCAATCCCGATGCGCTGAATGCCCATCAACTGTCTTTGCAGGAAGTGCGCGCCGCATTGCAAGCTGCCAATATGTCCGAATCGGCAGACAGTCTGGTGCAAAACAATCGTGAAGTGTTGGTGCAGACCGGTAATTTTTTGAGTAGCGCCAACGATGTCAGTCAACTCGTGGTGGGCGTGTTCGAGGGTAAGCCGGTATTCCTGCATGATGTGGCAGAAGTGCTGGATGGTGCGGATCAGCCTTCCAGTTACGTATGGTTGGGTACGGGCGTGGCGGCGGGCGACAAGGCTATCAAAGCCAAGGGCGAGTTTACCGCCGTGACGGTGGCGATTACGAAAAAGCCGGGCGAGAACGCGGTGGAGGTTGCCGACAAATTATTGCAGCGCGTGGAGGAATTGAAAGGCAGCGTGATCCCGTCCGACGTGCAAGTAACGACGACACGCAACTACGGCGAGACCGCCAATGACAAAGCGATGAAGCTCATCAAAAAGCTGCTGTTTGCCACCGCAGGCGTGGTGGTGCTGGTGTGGATAGCACTCGGCAAGCGCGAGGCGTTCATCGTCGGTGTGGCGGTGTTGCTGACGCTGGCGCTGACTTTGTTCGCGTCCTGGGCGTATGGCTTTACGCTGAACCGCGTGTCGCTGTTCGCGCTGATATTTTCCATCGGTATTCTGGTGGATGATGCCATCGTGGTGGTGGAGAACATTCACCGTCGGCGTGAGTTGGCGCAACACCAACCGCTGTCCGAGATCATTCCCGAAGCCGTGGACGAGGTCGGCAGCCCGACCATCCTCGCCACTTTCACCGTGATCGCGGCGCTGTTGCCGATGGCCTTCGTGAGCGGGTTGATGGGGCCGTACATGAGCCCGATCCCGATCAATGCCAGCATGGGTATGTTGATTTCGCTGATTGTTGCTTTTGTCATTATCCCGTGGTTGGCACTGCGCTTTTCTGCGGCTCATCATGCCGTGGTGAAGAATGAGCGCGATACCGCGTTGGCGCGCTTTTTCCGAAATGCAATCGGCCCATTCCTTAACGGTAAGCACGGTATTCCCGCACGCCGAAAATTGTGGCTGGGGATTCTGGCGGGGTTGCTATTCGCGGTGTCGTTGGGTGTGTTCAAGCTGGTGGTGCTGAAGATGCTGCCGTTTGACAACAAATCCGAATTTCAGATTGTGGTGGATATGCCCACCGGTACGGCATTGGAGCAGACCTCGGGCGTATTGCACGACATCGGCGCTTATCTCGCCACCGTGCCGGAAGTCACCGACTATCAGGGCTACGCGGGCAGTGGGGCCCCTATCAATTTCAACGGTTTGGTGCGGCAATATTATTTGCGCGCCGCCTCGGAGCAGGGCGACCTTCAGGTCAATCTGCAAGATAAGCATCACCGCCATCGCAGCAGCCACGAGATCGCCAGCAGTGTGCGCGAACCCGTTGAGGCTATCGCGAAAAAATGGAATGCCAAGGTGAAGATCGTCGAAGTGCCGCCGGGTCCGCCCGTGATGTCGCCTATCGTGGCGGAAATTTACGGGCCGGATTATGAGGGCGCGCGTAAAGTGGCGGGCAAGGTACGCGAGCAATTCGGCAAGACTGCCGACATCATCGGTATCGACGATAGCGTGAGCGAAGCCGCACCAAAACTGCAATTGCGCGTGCTGCAAAGCAAGGCTGCTTTACTGGGTGTGGCGCAGCGCGACATCGTCGATGCGGTGCAAGTGGCACTGTCCGGGCAAGATGTGGCCTCGCTGCACGATAACACTTCAAAATACGCGCCGCCGTTGCGCTTGAGATTGCCTGCCGAGAAACGCAGCCAGATCGACGAGGTGCTCAAGCTCAAAGTGCGTGCCCGCGATGGCGTGCTGGTCCCGTTGTCGGAGGTGGTGCAACAGATCCATACGTCACGCGACTACCCGATTTATCACAAAGATTTGATGCCGGTGGTGTATGTGTTCGGCGATATGGCGGGCAAACTGGATAGCCCGCTGTACGGCATGTTCGACATCAACAGCAAAACGGATAACATGGCATTGAGCGAGGGCGGAACGTTGCAAAGCTGGTACTTCAACACGCCTTCCGACCCTTATGCGAGTTATGCCTTGAAGTGGGATGGCGAATGGCAAGTCACCTTCGAGACCTTCCGCGACATGGGTATCGCCTACGGTGTGGGGCTGATTCTGATCTATCTGCTGGTGGTGGCGCAGTTCAAGAGCTACGTCGTGCCCTTGGTCATCATGGCGCCGATCCCGCTCACCCTTATCGGCGTGATGCCGGGGCACGCGCTGCTCGGCTCGCAATTCACCGCAACGTCGATGATCGGCATGATCGCGCTGGCGGGCATCATCGTGCGCAACTCGATTTTGCTGGTGGACTTCGTCAACTTGCAAATACGCGATGGGGTGGATCTTCAGCATGCCGTGATTGATGCGGCAGCGGCGCGCGCCAAACCCATTATTTTGACCGGATTGGCGGCGATGCTGGGCGCGTTGTTCATCTTGGATGACCCGATTTTCAACGGGCTCGCCATCTCCCTGATATTCGGCATCCTCGTCTCCACCTTGCTGACGTTGATTGTTATTCCAGTGTTGTATTACGCAACTTTGTACAAGAAATTGTAGGGTGGGCACGCCGTTGTGCCCACGCGGTGCATAAATTGGAAAACGCGTGGGCACAAAACCCCTGCCCACCCTACGTGCTTTTTCTAATGTAAAATCACCCACCAAACCCGCCCTCTCCCCAACCCTCTCCCGCTTGCGGGCGAAGGGGCAAACGAGAAAGGCGAAAAACCTTAAAGGAGCTTTAAGCATGAACGCAGAACGCATTATTCGTATCGTCGCAGGCAGTTTAATTTTATTGTCGCTGTCGTTGGGGGTAGAAGCCAGCCCCGTGTTCGTCAGCAATTATTTTTTGTTGGTCACCGTATTTGTGGGGTTGAATCTGTTTCAGAGCGGGTTCACGCGGGTTTGTCCATTGAACAACATTCTTGCCAAGCTCGGCGTTAAAGGCAGTTGCTAACCAAGCTATCCCTCCGCTCGATCACCCTTGCCCACATTAGCCTGACGCTGGTCGGGTTGATGTGGGTTTTGCCTTTCCTGTATTACCACCACGCCTATCCCATCACCACTTTTTATCAGGAGTGGGGCGCCGCGATTCTGGGTCTGTGCGCGATGCCGTTGTTGGTGACGCCCCGCTATTGGCGGCAACCGGAAATTCCCCGCATCGTGTTGTTGCCCATCGGCATGATGCTGCTGTTGCTGGTGCAGCATCTGCTCGGCAAAATATTGAGCTTCGATCAGGCATTGCTGTTCACGCTGTATTTTCTTTGGATCGCACTGCTGGTCATGTTGGGGCATCGCTTGCGTGTCGAACTGGGGTTGCCGCTGCTGGCGACAGTGTTGGCGGCGTTCCTCGCGCTGGGGGCGGAGTTGAGTGCCTTGGCCGGATTCGTCCAGCATTATCGCTGGCACACGTTCCTGGATTCCGTGGTCACGGTCAAAACCGCATCGGCGATATATGGCAACATCGCGCAGCCGAATCACTTCGCCGATTACATCGCCATGGGGCTAGCCTCCATTGGCTTGCTGCACATCCGCTGGCTGTTGCGTGCCTGGCAAACGTCACTGCTGGTATTGCCGCTGCTGTTTGTGCTGGTGTTGAGCGGTTCGCGCAGTGCATGGTTATACCTGCTGTTTATGGCTGGCATGACTTTCCTGTGGCAACGCCGCGACAAAGCCTATTTGCCGTTGCTGAAATACGCACTGTTGTTGCTGTTGGGTTTTGCCTTGATGCACTTCGTGGTACAGACTCCTTGGCTGGCAGCGGCGGGCGGAAAAATCACCTCGGCTGAGCGTATGTTCGGAGAGGTGGGAACCGGCAGTATTCGCCTATATCTGTGGAAAGAATCGTTGCTGATATTTAGCCAGTTCCCTTTGTTGGGCGCGGGCTTCGGCCAGTTCGCCTGGCAACATTTTCAGTTGGGGGCCGATCTGCAAAATATCAGCATCAGCGGCTTGTACAACAATGCACACAACTTAGTGATGCAGTTGGCGGCAGAAACCGGTTTGGCGGGCTTATCTATTTTGTTCGGTACGCTCGGTCTTTGGTTGTGGTCAGCATGGAGCGGGCAGCGCACTATTTATCACTGGTGGGGCTTTATCGTGCTTGCCGTGTTGGGCATTCACAGCCTGCTGGAATATCCTCTGTGGTACGGCTATTTCATCGGCATCGCGGCTGTCGCGCTGGGCATGATGGAAAGCAAAACCTATCGCTTGGAATTGCGCAATCTGGGGCGTCTGTCGGTCGTCATGATGTTGTTGCTCGGAACTCTGTCGCTGGTGCAACTGTTCCAAGGCTATAAAAAACTGGAAGCCACGCTGTCGCTGCGTCCCCTGTCCGGCAGCGATGCCACATACACGGCGCGTCTGCGAGACAGCTTGGTCGGCGTATACGACTATGCGCTGCTGCGCCCTTACGCTGAACTCTTTATGAGCGGCATGATAGAGGTCGGTGCAGATCATCTGGCGGACAAGCTGGCATTGAACGAGCGCGCCATGCGTTTTGTGCCGATCGCGCCGGTGGTGTATCGCCAGGCTTGGTTGCTGGCCTTGTCCGACAAGCCGGACGAGGCCAAGATCCAATTGAAGCGTGCCTTATGGTCTTATCCGGCCGAGTTTCGCGGGGCGCAAGCCGAATTGAACCAATTAGCGTTGAAAGACCCTGCGCACTTTTCCGCTCTGTTAGAATTCGCCACCCTAAAATACGAGGAGTACCAACGTGCAGTTTCTGGAAAATAATTACATGATGTTGTTAGTGCTGGTCAGCAGCGGCTTGATGTTGCTGTGGTCTTTTTTTGGCAATAAGATTCGCGGCATCAAAGAGGTGGATACGGTTGCAGCGTTACAGCTCATCAACCACAAAGACGCGATGGTGCTGGATGTGCGCGAACAAGCCGAATACGACGCGGGGCATGTGTTGAATGCGAAACTGATCCCGTTGGGCAAGTTGAACGAACGCATCGGCGAGTTGGAAAAATTCCGCGCGCAACCCATCGTGGTGATATGCCGCAGCGGACAGCGTTCTTCGTCCGCCACTGCGCAGCTCACCAAGCAGGGATTCGATCAGGCATATAACCTGGCGGGTGGCGTGGTGGCATGGCAAAAAGCCAGCCTGCCGCTGGAGAAAAAATAGCATGGCCAAGGTGCTGATGTACTGCACTGAAGTGTGCCCCTATTGCGTCAATGCCGAGCGCTTGTTGAAGAGAAAAGGCGTGACCGAGATCGAGAAAATTCGCATCGACTTGCAGCCGGAAATGCGCGACTCGATGATAGAAAAAACGGGCCGACGCACCGTGCCGCAGATATACATTGGCGAGCACCATGTCGGTGGCTTTGACGATCTGGCGGCGCTTGATCGCAGCGGCAAACTAGATCCGATGTTAGGTCGTTAAAACATTTTGTTTTTATTTTTTAGGATAAATCATGAGCGAAGCTAACGTAACACCCGAACAAGAACAGCAGGCGATGTTCAACATCGAAAAACTCTACGTGAAAGACTTGTCGCTGGAGATACCCCATGCGCCCGCCATTTTTCTGGAACGCGAAAATCCGCAGATAGATCTGCAATTGCATACCAATGCCACACCCGTCGAAGACGCTGTTTACGAAGTCACCATCACCGTCACCGTGACGGCCAAGCTGCCGGAGAAGGACAAAGTGATGTTCCTGGTTGAAGCCAAGCAAGCGGGGATTTTTCAGTTGCGCAACATTCCCCAGAGCGAGATCGAGGCGGTGTTGGCCGTGGTCTGCCCGAACATCCTCTATCCTTATTTGCGCGAGGTAGTGTCCGATGTCGTGGTGCGTGCCGGCTTCGCGCCGGTGATACTCAGCCCCATCAATTTTGATGCGCTGTATCAGCAGCAAAAACAGCAAGCCACGGAAGTGAAGCACTGATCAAGCCCTGTATGAGCCGCGTTGCCGACAAGGTGGTGCTGATTGCAAAGAGTTCGATGCTTTGCGGGCTGCTTGCTGTGGTAGCTCCCGCGCTCGCCTTCGACTTTGTTTCGGTGGCGACCCCAAGCATTTTGTACGATGCCCCATCGCTGAAAGCGCACAAACTTTTCGTCGCCACGCGCTATTTGCCCTTGGAGCAAATCGTGAGCTTGGACAACTGGGTCAAAGTGCGCGACAGTTCCAGAAAGTTGTATTGGATTGAAAAACGCGCGTTGAGCAGCAAGCGTTTTGTCACCGTGAGCCTGCCTGTTGCCGCTGTGCGCGCAGATCCCGAGGTAAGTTCAGCCGTGGTTTTCCAAGCGTCGCAACAATTGGCTCTGGAATGGCTGGGCGACACGGGGAGCGGTTGGCTCAAAATCCGCCATCTCGATGGGGTGACGGGGTATGTCAAAATCACCGAAGTGTGGGGCGACTGATGAAAATTTCCGTGTTGGGCGCCGGCGCATGGGGCACCGCGTTGGCGATCAGTTTGGCGCCGCGCCATCAAGTCCGCTTGTGGGCGCGCGATGCGCAGCAGATTGCTGCGATGCAGGCCAGTCGCAGCAACCAGCGCTACCTGCCGGACATGCCGCTGCCGCAGTCATTGCAACTCACCGCCGACATGGATGCCGCGCTGGCCGATGCCGAATTGCTCATCGCCGCTGTCCCGGTCTCTTCTTTGCGCGGCATATTGCAGCGCATCGCCGCATCGCCCGTGTCCACACCAGTGGTTTGGTTGTGCAAGGGGTTCGAGGCGCAGACTTCGCAACTGCCGCATCAGATCGTGGCCGAAGTTTTGCCTTCTAATTTCCCTCGCGCTGTGTTGTCCGGCCCGAGTTTCGCGCAAGAAGTAGCGCGCGGGTTGCCCACCGCATTGACACTCGCTTCCAGCGATATTGGCTTCGCGCAGCGCATCGCCCAAGCGCTGCACCATTCGCGGCTGCGCATTTATTCCAGCGCCGACGTGGTGGGCGTCGAAGTGGGCGGTGCGATCAAAAACGTATTGGCGATTGCGGCGGGTATTAGCGATGGTTTGCACTTGGGCTACAACGCCCGCGCTGCTTTGTTGACACGCGGCTTGGCCGAAATGACGCGGCTGGGTTTGCAGCTGGGCGGCAAGGCCGAAACGCTGGGCGGACTATCCGGTGTGGGCGACTTGATCCTGACCTGTACCGGCGATTTGTCGCGCAACCGCCAGGTAGGCATGTTGCTGGCGCAGAAAAAAGCGTTGCCGGATATTCTGAAAGAATTAGGGCATGTCGCGGAAGGCGTCTATACGGCTCGCGAAGTGCATCAAGTCGCGCAGCGTTTGGGGGTGGATATGCCGATCTGCGAAGCTGTGTATCGCGTGTTGTACGAACAACTTGCGGCGGATAAAGCGACCGAGAGCCTGCTCAGCCGTCAGCCGAGCGATGAGTTTGGGAGGAGTTGTGAAACGTGAAGGTGATGCTGTGAAAAGTGAAATGCAGGGACGCTTCTCCATTTTACTTTTCACGTTTCACAGCTTTTAAACCCGCACTGTCTCCACGCCTCATACACCGCAATCGCCACGGTATTCGATAGGTTCAAGCTGCGGTTGTTGGGCAACATCGGCAGGCGTAGCTTTTGTTCGGACGGAAGCGATTCCAGAATGTTCGCAGGCAAGCCGCGGCTCTCCGGGCCGAACAGAAACGCATCGCCTTCTTTGAATGCGGCCTCATGGTATGGATGCGAACCCTTGGTGGTAAAGGCGAGCAGGCGCGAGTCGGGCAAGGTGCGCAGGCAGGCATCGAGGTCGTCATGTACCTGTATGGTTGCATATTCGTGATAATCCAAACCCGCGCGGCGCAATTGTTTGTCGTCGAGCTCAAAGCCGAGCGGGCGTATCAAATGCAGTTGCGCGCCGCTGTTGGCGCACAAACGGATGATGTTGCCGGTGTTGGGCGGAATTTCGGGTTGAAACAAGATCACGTTAAACATTGGAATCTTTCAATCAAAAACGTCGTCCACGAAAAACACGAAAGGCACGAAATTATCAGCATGGCATTGTTTGAATTTTTTCGTGAGTTTCGTGTTTTTCGTGGATAGGTGCTTTTTGCTTCAGTAAAGCTTGTCAGTAATAAGAAAAAAGGCTAACTTGCGCCTTCAATTGCCGCCGCTGGCGCACTCTTAAAAGGCAACACTTCTATGGCGCGTCCCGAAAAAATCCACTTGGGCGACCTGCTGCTACAGCAGAAGCTCATCACGCTGGAGCAACTTCAATTCGCGCTCAATCAACAAAAGACCAGCGGGCGAAAATTAGGCCGGGTATTGGTAGATAACGCCTTCGTCACCGAAGATCAAATGTCGGAGGCGATTGCCAAACAGCTCAACATCCCCTTTATCAACCTCAAATATTATAACGTTAATCTCGAAATCGTCCGCCTGTTGCCGGAAAATCAGGCGCGGCGTTTCCGCGCCATCGCGCTGGAAGAACGCAATGGCGCGCTGTTGATCGGCATGGACGACCCGACAGATCTGTTCGCTTACGATGAAATATCGCATTTCCTCAAGCGCGACATCGACTTGGCCGTGGTCACCGAAAGTCAGTTGCTGGAAACGGTCGATCGCGTCTATCGCCACACCGAAGAGATCAGCGGCTTGGCGCGCGAGTTGTCGGAAGACCTCGGCGATAGCTACATCGACTTCGGCGCGATGAGCGACACGGTCGGGTTGGAAGAGGCGCCGGTCGTCAAATTGTTGCAGTCCATGTTCGACGACGCCACGCAGGTGCGGGCATCGGACATTCACATCGAGCCGCAAGAAACGCGCATGCAAGTTCGTTTCCGTATCGACGGCGCGTTGCATCTGCAAACCGAGGCGGACAGCAAGATCGAGCCTTCACTGGTGCTGCGTTTGAAGTTGATGGCGGGTCTGGATATCTCCGAGAAGCGTCTGCCGCAGGATGGCCGTTTTAGCGTGCGCGTACGCGATCAGGCAGTGGATGTGCGTATCTCCACGTTGCCCATGCAATACGGCGAATCGGTGGTCATGCGGCTGTTGAACCAGAGCAGCGGCATTCTGGGATTGGACAAATTGGGCATGCCGCCGGAAATGCTTAAACGTTTCCGCGAAGTGATCAGGCGCAGCAGCGGCATGGTGTTGGTGACGGGGCCGACGGGTAGCGGCAAGACCACCACGCTGTATGCGGGCTTGTCCGAGATCAACACCATCGATCAAAAGATCATCACCGTGGAAGATCCGGTGGAATATCGTCTTCCCGGCATCATTCAAGTGCAGGTGAACGAAAAGATCGACTTCACCTTCTCGCGCGTGTTGCGTGCCGCCATGCGTCAAGATCCAGATGTGATTCTGGTCGGGGAAATGCGCGATGCGGAAACCGCGCAGATCGGTCTGCGTGCCGCGATGACGGGTCACTTGGTGTTCTCCACCCTGCACACCCGCGACACCGCCGGCACCTTGTTCCGCTTGGTGGATATGGGGGTGCCCCAATTTATGGTGGCGTCTTCGGTGCAGGCTGTCTTGGCGCAACGTCTGGTGCGCCGCGTGTGCGAAAGTTGCAGTGAAGCGCATACCCCGAGCGTGCAAGAAATTGGATGGTTGCGCAACGAAGGGCTGCAAGCTGATAACTGGGGCAAGTTGACGCACGGGCGCGGTTGCTCGCATTGCAACGGCAGCGGATATTTCGGGCGGTTGGCGGTTTACGAAATGCTGGAAATGACCCAAGCCATCGCGGATGCGGCAGCGCATGAAGAATCCAGCCATTTTATGGAGGTGGTGCGTGAATACCTAAAAGGCAAGACGCTGCTGGATGCCGCACTCAATCAAATGAAATTGGGCATCACCACCGTGGCTGAAGTCATGCGCATCCCCAATCAGGTGGAAGACTGATGCCGGTATTCGCTTATAAAGGCCGCAGCGCGAGCGGCGATCTGGTGCAGGGCATACTCGAAGGCGCGGACACCGGGGCGGTTGCCGACCAACTTTTCAGCACCGGCATCACCCCGACAGACATCAAGCCTTCCAAAAAACTGCGCGCAGAAGAAAAATCGGTCGGATCCCGGAGAGCGTGGTGGAAAAGGCTGAACGACAAACCGGTCAGCCCGCTGGACTTGATGTTGTTCAGCCGCCAGATGTACACCCTGTTGAAAGCCGGCGTACCCATCATGCGCGCGTTGGCGGGCTTGCAGGAATCCACGCAGAGTCCCGCTTTGGCTGCCATGCTGCAAGATTTGCGCGAAAGTCTGGATAGCGGGCGCGAGCTGAGCGCCGCGCTACGCCGCCACCCCGATATTTTCTCTCCCTTCTATATCAGCATGGTTCAAGTCGGCGAAATGACCGGCATGCTGGATGAGACCTTCATCCGGCTGTACGCCCATCTTGAATTTGAAAAGCAAATGCGGGAAAGCATCAAGAGCGCGTTGCGCTACCCGACCTTCGTCGTCGTCGCGATGGCCATCGCCGTCGTGATTGTGAACATCTTCGTGATCCCCGCTTTCGTTAAAGTGTTTGCGGGCTTTCACACCGAGCTGCCCTTGATGACGCGCTTGTTGATCGGCTCATCCAACTTCTTCGTCAATTTTTGGCCGCTCGTTCTGGCGATGATCGCAGGGGCAGTGGTCGCCTTCCGTTCCTACACCCATACCGTCGAGGGCAAATACAAATGGGATAAATACAAATTCCAGATCCCCATCGTCGGCAAGATTATCCTCAAATCCACTTTGGCACGCTTCGCCCGCAGCTTGGCGCTGGGCATGAAGAGCGGCATCCCCATCGTGCAGGGGCTGAATGCCGTGGCGCAGGTGGTGGATAACGAGTTCATGCGCGCCCGCGTCGAGCAGATGCGCGACGGGGTGGAGCGCGGCGAGAGCATCTTGCGCTCCGCCATCGCCACCGGCGTATTCAATCCTGTCGTGTTGCAAATGATCGCCGTGGGCGAAGAAACCGGCGACCTAGATGGCTTGATGTTCGAAGTCGCGGGCATGTACGAGCAGGAAGTGGAATACGAAGTGAAGACACTGAGCGCGCAGATCGAGCCCCTCCTGATCGTCGCCCTCGGCGTGCTGGTACTCATCCTCGCTCTGGGTGTATTCCTGCCGATGTGGGACTTGGGCAAAGCGGCGCTGCATAAATGAAAAAACAGGATCCCGGCTTCTCCAAAGGATTCTCCCTCATCGAGCTCATCATCGTCATCGCCATCATCAGCATACTGATGACCTTTCTCCTTGAGCGCGTTTGGTATTACCAGGAGCTGGCGGAGAAGACCGCGATGCAAGAAGAGGCGGGGGCGATACAAAGCGCGTTGAGCATGCGGCACGCCAAGGATTACGTGCGCGGCAATCAGGAAAGCATCAATCTGCTCACTAGCGAGAACCCGGTGAAATGGCTGCAGAAGCTCCCCAAGAATTATTCGGGTGAATTTTATGATCCCTCACCGCGCTCCGTTGCACCCGGCAGCTGGATGTTCGATCTCAGGGCGCATGAATTGATCTACGTGCCGGATCGGGCCGATCATTTCGTGCCCGGCAAAGATGGTAAAAAATGGATACGTTTCCACGTCAATGTTCAATATGAGCCGATTGTTCGGGGCGGAGTGGAAGAGGATGAGAGAGAGCTGGTTGGCACAGTGTTCGAGCCGAAAGAGCGGGTGAACTGGTTTTAACTTAAAAATAGGCCCATTTTTTCTGAGCCCCCTCTTACCTTGGTGATATTGACTTTCTGGGCGAGGTAAGCGTGGGTGAGCATGAGCAAACAAATATGTTGGTATGGCTGTATGATTTTCATCTCATCGCCTTGATGTAAAGTGCTTGCGCCCCCGATGTTGTTCCTCTACATTAAGCATTGTCTGATGCGGCAATGTGCTGGGCACGGTGGAAATCGGGCTTGTAGTTTTAACGGGGCTGCGGCCTTAAACACTAGGAGAGTAAACATGAAACAACAACAAGGTTTTACCTTGATCGAATTGATCGTAGTGATTGTGATTCTGGGTATCCTGGCAGCGACGGCGTTGCCGAAATTTTTCGATTTGAAAGCGGATGCAGCAAGTGCCGCAGTCAAAGGTGTGGCGGGTGCACTTTCCTCAGGAAGTGCGATTAACTATGCAACCCGTTTACTGCATCCAGCTAGCGGAGTCGCGATAGCGGCCTGTAATAGTGCAAACGTTCAGAATTTGGTTGATGGCGTAACATGGGGTGGTGGGGCTACGGGATACGCGCTCTCGACAGCAACAGGCGTAGCGTCCGGAGTGTCTGCTCAGTGCACGCTGACTGGCCCCGGCGACGAAGGTAGTAAGACGGCAACCTATACTGTAATCGGTGCATAAGCCTGGCCTGCGTAGGGTGCAATAAGCTAGGTAGAGTGGGTACGCTGTTGTGCCCACGCGGATACCAACGGCGTGGGCAGACGAAAAAACTGTCTACCCACCCTACGCGGTGAACACATCAAGGGGGAGGCTTCTGCCTCCCTTGTTTTTCGTCTGCTGTTTGCGCTTTTTGGTTTCGGCATCACGCGCCTATGCGCATGAGCCTACACCGCAATTCCGTTGTGATACATTGCGCAATTGAAAAATGACTGAAGGAGTGCAACATGACAATCACGGTTGAACAAATTGCCGAAGAGGCGTTGTCTTTACCGAGCGAGGCGCGTGCGCTGTTGGCAGACCGTTTGGTCGAAAGCCTCGATCCGGCGGAAGACGGTTATGTACGCCAACTATGGATGAAGGAAGCGCGGAGGCGTGTCGAGGAGGTGCGGAGCGGAAGCGTGGCGACCATTGCCGGTGAAGAGGCGTTTGCCCAAGTCAGGGCGGCTATCGCGCGATGAATTATCGCTTTCACCCGGAAGCCTTGGGCGAGTTTCAGGCCGCATCGATTTATTACGAGGAGTAGCAGCGCGGTTTGGGCGAGCGTTATATCTCAGCCGTTCAGACGGCGATTGGTCACATCGTCGACTCGCCGTTATTGGGGCGCATTTTGGAAGAGGAGGTGCGCCGCTATCTAACTAAAGTCTTTCCCTATGCGGTGTTGTACACCGTAGAGGACGATTACATCTTGATCGTTGCTGTCATGCATTGCCATCGCGAGCCGGGATATTGGCTGCATAGGGTTTAGCCCGTGTAGCATGTTGATGGCAAACAAGGGAGGCTTTCCGACTGTCGTTTACGCTTTTTGATACACTGCGCACCTCGTTGGAGAAGTGGCAGCCGGCATGAATCAATCGAATAAAAATCACGGCTTCACCATGGTCGAGCTGGTCTCTGTCATGGTTATCATCGGCATCCTCGCGGCGGTGGCGATGCCGAAGTTTTTTGACAACAGCGGATTTCAGTCGCGCCCAGCATTGGATCAGATCAGGGCGGCGTTGCGTTATGGGCAGAAGGTCGCCATCGCACAGCGTCGCAATGTGAGTGTGCAAATTTCTGCGGCAGCTGATGCTAACTGTGTTGCGACACTGACGGCGGGCAATGTCAGTTGCGTGATATCTAGTAGCGTGACGGTGACGCCCGCACTTCCCAAGACGGTGATTTTCGATGCGCTGGGGCGTCCCGTTCCGAATGCGGCGGATCAGGTTACGGTTGGCGGAACAACTATCAAGGTCGAATTGGAAACGGGCTATGTGCACTAAGCCATTTTTTCAGCGCGGCATCAGCCTCGTCGAACTCATCATGTTCATCGTCATCATCGGTACGGCGCTAATCGGAATATTGGCGGTGATGAACCAGACCACCGCGCATAGCACCGATCCGCTGATTCGCAAGCAGGCGCTGGCGATTGCGGAGTCGTTGCTGGAAGAGGTGGAATTGATGCCGTTTACTTTTTGCGATCCCGATGATGTGAATGCGGCGAGCGCCGTGAGCGCGGCAAGTTGCACCGGAGGGGTGGGCGGTGCCAATGATGAAAGCAAATTACCGCTCGGGCCGGAGACAGGTGAGACGCGTTACAGCGCGACCACTCCGTTCGACAATGTCAGTGACTACAACGGATTTAACAGTGTGGCGGATGGCGGCATCAAGGATATTACCGGAAACGCGATTGCTGCCTTGAGCACTTACTCCGCCGGCATCAATGTGAGCAATGCGACCTTGTCCAGCGTGCCAGCGGGTGCCGCATTACGGATCACCGTGACGGTGGACGGCCCGGGTGGTACGCAAGTCGAGCTCGACGGCTACCGCACGCGTTTTTCTCCGAGGATATGATGAGCCGGACAAGCAACGCTCAGGGCGGCTTTACTTTGGTCGAGATGGTCATCGTGATGGTTATTACGGGCGTCATCGGCGGTATGGTGGCGATGTTCATTCGTGCGCCGGTGCAGGGCTACGTGGACAGCGCGCGCCGCGCAGAAATGACCGACATTGCCGATACGGCGCTGCGCCGTATCTCGCGTGATTTGCGCCTAGCGTTGCCGAACAGCGTGCGGGTGAGCGGCACAAATACGATTGATTTTCTCTCCACCACCGGTGGCGGGCGCTATCGTGCCGGGGTCGGGGGGACGAACAATGCGCTCGATTTCTCTGCGGCAGATACCTCTTTTGAGGTGATCGGGACAATGCCGATATTGACGGCGAGTGACCAGGTTGTGGTCTATAACCTCGGCATCCTCGAAGCTGATACCTATCTCAATGACAATCGGGCAACTTATTCCTCCAGCGCGGGAGGCGTGATTACATTTGCGGCGGGCAAAAAGTTTCCCTTCGAGTCGCCCGCACAGCGCTTTCAGGTCGTGCACGAACAGGTGCGCTACATTTGCGATACGGCGACGGGCAACTTGACGCGCTACTGGGGATTCCCGATCGCGACGCCTTCTGCCGGAGTTCCTGCTGGGGGCTCTAGCGCCTTGATGGCGAGCAACGTGAGCGGTTGCAGCTTTAATTATGACGCCAACGTGGTCGCGCAACGCAATGGATTGGTGACGATGAATCTGTCTATCACCGAGAGCGGAGAAACCGTGACGCTTTACAGCGCGACCCATGTGAGCAACGTGCCATGAAAAATACGTTGATGGCAATGCGGCACAGGGCGCAGCGAGGCTTCAGTCTGATAACCGCAATCTTTCTGCTGGTGGTGCTGGCCGGGTTGGGGGCAGCGATGGTGACGTTCTCGACCGCGCAACACCAAAGCTCGGCGCTGGATATGTTGGGTTCGCGCGCCTATCAGGCTTCGCGCACGGGCATCGAGTGGGCCGCATTTCAGATCGTGCAATCCGGCGTGGCGGCGCCGCCTTCAGGGGCAGGCGGCTTTGCGGCGCTTTGCCAGGCGGCTTCGGCCAGCTCCTCGGTCAGCTTGGCGGGCACGCTGTCCGCGTTCTCGGTGTCCGTTTCATGCAATGCTTCGTCGGCAGTTGAAAATACTGCTACGGTATGGATGTACGGCATCACTTCAACCGCATCGGGCGTGGCGGGCGCGACAGTGGGTTCGCCGGGCTACGTCGAGCGGCAGATGACGGTTATGATTGCGCAGTAACTATTCAGGCTGCGCAGTCAGCGTAGCTGGGGCGCTTGCCTAACTCCGAGAATCGGAAAGCCAGAAAAAAATGAGGACACATGAAAATTGATGAACTGCTGCAATCCCTGACAGATGAGCGCGTCCAGTATGTGTTGGTTGGCGGGCTGGCAGTGCAGCTGCATGGATTTCTGCGATCCACTTTCGACATCGATCTGGTTCTGGCAATGAATGACGAGAACATCGTCCGATTTCTTGCGGTCGCTAAACAATACGGCTTGGTTCCGGTGAACCCGGTCCCGATCGAATCACTCAGAGATGCCAGCCAGATCGACCAGTGGTATCGCGAAAAAGGCATGTTGGCATTTGCGCTGAGGGAGCCACGGATCGGTGGCAGCCTGGTGGATATACTGGTGCGGCCGGATGTCTCGTTCGAAAAGTTAGCGGCTAACGCGGTAGCGGGAGAGCTGTTCGCCCGACAAATTTTGATCGCGTCCATTGACGATTTGCTAACCATGAAACGCATCGCGAATCGCCCCAAGGATCAACTTGATGTCGTGGCACTGGAAAAAATCAAGCGCGGAGAAGACCCGAATGTCTGAGTCCGGCGTCCGCATACGCGAAGTCATTCCCGAGCATTTGATGCTCAGTCGTTTGGCGCAGTCCGAACAGATGCGGGAGTTCTTTATTCAGATGTGGATTCATAATCCCGCGCTGGCAAAACAGGGCGGAATCAAAGTGCAAAATCTGCTCTCGCCGCTTGTGCATTATGGTGTGCCTCGTGATGACGAATAATGGTTGTATGAACACGATGCAGCGTAAAAATTTTAGCGCGGGATTTGAGGGCAGGCACAGCATGCTGGCTGGCGCGGTAGGACGACTTATACGTGGATTTGTTAAGTCGTTTGCGATTTTTATCACGTTTGTCGGGTTGTCGTTGCTGGCGACGAATGCGAATGCACTGGTATGCACTTCAGCAGCTTCCGGCTCTTGGGCTACTGCCACAACTTGGGCTGCCCCATGCAATATTGCCGGAGGCCCGGTTGCTGCCGATACTGTCACCATTCTGAATGCTCACACGATTACCATTGGTGCAAATGCTGCGGTAACCACACTCACAATTAACGCCGGTGGTGTATTAACGCTGAGTACGTTTCGAATACGCGTGTCTGGTGCTACAAACATAGCGGGAACAATAAATTTTACCGGTATATCGGATACGCGTTTTACTGGATTGGCAACCATTCTTGCTGGAGGCGTATGGTCGAATAGTGGCAATTCAACGATAAATTTTCGCGGGGGGCTCACCCACAACGGCGCTATCTTTGCCGCCGGCACCGGAATCTATACTGTTGACACAACGGCCGCGCAATCATTTAGCGGCAGCAGCCCGATTGCGATTCCCCGTCTTACGGTCACCGGGGTTGTACTTACCAATAACGCTACATTGACTGTTGCGACAGCATTGGCGGGAACCGGAAGTGTGGTTAACGCCACCGCATCAAGTGTTCTGAATCTTGGAGGTACTTCTGCTATCACCACGCTTACTGCAACTGCCGCTGGCAATGCAGTCAGCTACACGGGTGCCGCCCAAACAGCGAAAGTGACGACATACAGCAACCTTACCCTTTCAGGTTCAGGGGCCAAGACATTCGCCACTACCCCCACTGTGAATGGCATACTTTCTATGCAAGGAACGGCAACAGTTACCGTTACTGGCGCTGGAGTGGTTACATACGGCCCCGCTGCAACGCTGCAATACAACACGGCAACTGCAAGAACTGCCACAACAGAAGAATGGATCACCCCTTTCGCTGCAACCGGAGGTGTGATTATTGCCAATACCGGGGCGATCACTTTAAATGCGGCCAAAGTCTTAAATGCTTCAGTCCCGCTTACCATCGGTGCGAACAATCTAACCACCGGCACGAATACTCTGACACTGGCGGGCAACTGCGCGGCCAACAGCGGAAACGGGAGCCTCTCCCGCACCAGCGGTTACGTGATCGGCAATCTCCAGCTGACATTCCCGACTACCGCAGGCACTTGTATTTATCATGTGGGCGATAGCACGGGTTATGCGCCCATGTCAGTGGCGATAGGAGCGACTGCGGGAGGAACGCTCACGGGCCGCGCCGACGCGGGCGATCATCCCGATACGACTTCAAGCGGTTCCGGCATCGACTCGACAAAGAGCGCCAACCATTACTGGACGCTGACGGCAGGCACGCTGTCGCCTTCCGTCACGTATGCGGCGACCTTTCAGTTTTGCGCCAATACAGGCTCATGCACCGCGACCGAAGTGGATGCTGGCGCCAACACCGGCAATTTCAATGTCGCCCTCAAGGCATCGGGGATATGGTCGATGAAGACCGCAGGTACAAGGAATGTCTATTCCACTCAGGCGACTGGCATCAGCGGTTTTGGCGAGTTCGCCGTCGGCGAAATATCAACCAACAACTGTTTCTCCGACTCGTTTATCGGGGCCAATAACTCCTCGCCCGGGAGCAACTGGTCGGTGGGCAACAAGGCGGGGGCATTCGGCAACCCGGTCATTTTCGGCAACCGGCTGAGACTTACCAACACCTCTACCGGTGTTGCGACCTGGGCGACTTTGCAGCGCATGATCCCCGCCGCAGGTAACAAGGTGACCGTGGTATTCGATCACTTCGCTTACGGCGGCACCCATGCCGACGGCATCGGCGTGATTCTCTCCGACGCGTCCGTGGCGCCCCAGGCGGGAGCCTTCGGGGGGTCTCTCGGCTATGCCCAGAAAGGCTATACCCCCGTGTCCGATTGCACCACGCCGGGGGGCTGCCCGGGTTTCACGGGCGGCTGGCTGGGCATCGGCGTCGACGAATACGGCAATTATTCGACCAATACGGAAGGCCGCTATGGCGGATCGAGTACAAAAATACCCAATTCGGTGGCGCTTCGCGGTTCCGGTAGCGGCATGTCCGGGTATCGTTTTTTGCAGGGCACCGGCATGCTCAGTCCCGCAGTCGACTCGGTAGCACCGCTGACGCCCCCCCACCGCTATCGCATCGTGGTCGATCACACCGACTCTATCCATGCCTGGACTTCGGTCGAGCGCGATACCAGCGGCGGCGGCACTGCCTACACGACCCTGATCGGCTGCTCGCCGGGGGTGACGAGCGGTTGCACGGCCCTAGATGTCAAGGATCCGGGCTATAGCCAGAACGCCGTACCCGCCAGTTGGAACCTGTCTTTTACCGGCTCTACGGGCGCTTTGACCAACATCCACGAAATCGACAACCTGAGCATCTGCACGGTGCAGGGACTGGTGACTCCCACCCTCCACCACATCAAAATCGAGCATGGGGGCACCGCCTGTACGAACACTCCGGCGACGGTGATCGTGAAGGCCTGCGCCGACGCGGCGTGCTCCTCGCTCTACCTGAACAGCGTGACGGTTAGCCTGAGCGCAACGCCGGGCGGTACATGGTCACCCTTATCTCCGATCACCTTCAGCGGCGGTCAGGCGGCAGTAACGCTCACCGATACTGTCGTTCGTTCGGATACGCTGGGCGCTACCGCAACCTCGCCCACGGCAGGCTATGCGACCCAATGTTTCAATGGGGCGACGCAGACTTGCATCCTGACGTTTGCCGCCTGCACGTTCGATGTGATCGAGGTGGGCGCTGCCGCGAATACGCCAATTTTTACCAAGCTGGCGAGCACGACCTTCAATCTGGATGTCTTGAAGTTGGGAGCGGGTAATCAGACGGCCACTGCGGTCGCGCTTGTCGATGCCAGCAGCGGTTCTTGCAGCACCTATGCGTCTCTCGCAAATACGAGCACTGCGCTGCCTTCCGCCTTCACCGCCAACCAGCGCAAGACATTCAGTTTCACCTACGCCAATGCGGCCCCCAATGTCCGGGTGCGCGTGACGACGGCGGGCCCCAGTTACTCCTGCTCCTCGGACAATTTCGCGATCCGCCCGCTGTCTTTTACGGTGACGAGCAGTGCCACGCAGACGGGCAGCTCCGGCACGCCCGTCTTCCGGGCGGGGACGGATACCTTCTCGCTGACCGCCACGGCGGCGACCACTCTCTATACAGGTACCCCCAAGCTTAATTCCAGTCTGGTTGCCACCAGCTTGGTTAATTTGGGAGCACTGGCTGCGGTGGCGTTTCCTCCTGCCGTTAGCGGAATCTCGACAGCCAGCGGGTTTACCTATTCGGAAGTGGGCAATTTTGGCTTGTCCCAATACGCGGTTTATGACGATGCCTTTGCTCAAGTGGACTCGGTGAAGGGCGAATGCACGTCGAATTTCAATAATGGCCCCGCTGTGGGGGGCAAGTTCGGCTGCATGTTCGGTTCGGCCACAGCCGGACCCTGCGGTCGCTTTGTGCCGGATCATTTTACGGTGATCGGCGCCATCAGCAATGCCTGCGCGGCGGGGGCTTTCACCTACATGGGGCAACCTTTCACGCTGTCCGCCAATGTGGTCGAAGCCAGAAACGCGGCGAATGGAGTGACCAAAAATTACGTCACACCCTATGCGCCCAGTTCGGTCAGCTTTGGCGCCGAGAATGCCGACAATGGCACCGATCTCTTGGCGCGTCTTGCTTTACCGAGCGGTAGCTGGACGCTAGGTGCCTACACTCTGGCGAGTACAAGCGCCACGTTCACCCGCCCCGCGACTACGCTATCCGATGCCACATGGGGCTCCTTCGAGTCCCTCGATATCGGCCTCACGGTGACTGATGGCGACGTGTCTACCGTGCCCACAGTCAGCGGCGCAGACATGAATCCCGTCGTCGCTGGCGGCAGCAATTTTGCCTATAAGAAGCTCTCGGGAAGCCCGCTGCGCATGCGCTTCGGACGGCTCAAGCTTTCCAATGCGCATGCTTCGGAGCTGCTCAATTTGCCGATCACGATTCAAACGCAATATTGGAACGGGCTGGCGTTTGTGAGAAATACTGACGACAGTTGCACCACCTTGGCCGTCAGCAACATCAAGCTCACCAACGCGCCCGCAGGCGTTGGTGCCACTTTGGGTGCCGGAGGTGTATTCTCGTCCGGCGTGGGGGCGCTGATCCTGACCAAGCCCGTCCCCCCGGTAAGAGCGGCTGTGGGTTTATGCGTGGATTTGGGCGCCGACCCGGTTGGGGGAACGATGTGCACGGCAACCGCTTCCGCGAATATGCCGTATTTGCAGGGATTGTGGTCGCCGGGCGGCAGTTACAATAACGATCCTGGCGCGCGCGCCACTTTCGGCGTGTACAAGGGCAACAGTGAGTTCATCTACCTGCGAGAGAGTTACTGATGCAAGGCACTTGCCTCTTCCAGCTGGAATTGTATGGGGTATTTGTGGGAAGATGCTCTCGGGCTGCGAGTCATTTGCTCTGGACGTGAAGTGTTATTGAAGAAAAGATTTTCATGCGACGATATTTTTCATTTGCAGTAATGTGGGTTTGTTTCCTGTTTGGTGTTCCGTCTTATGCCGCCGGGACAGATGCGCCACCGGCTCAGAACCTCTCCAACGACGCGGCCCCGCAACCTGCCGCCCCCGTTCCTCCGGCTGAAGAAGCAAGCAAGGTGGAGGTGACCGGCGAATTCGATCCCTACTACACCAGTTTTGGAGCCAATATTCCGCTTACGAATAAACCGATCCCGACCATCAGGTCGACCCGCGAATCGGTGATTTATAGCGAGCTCATTCAAGGTTCGCTTATCCCGCGTTTCATGCTGGTGGAAGCCAGTGTCTATCCGATGCCGCTGCTGGGTACCTACCTCAAAGCGGATCAGCCGAATTTTTATAAGGGGGGGCGAGTAGGGCAGGGCGGCATCAATATCATCGAGTCGGCGACGGCGGGTTTTCAGGAGCCTTGGGCGGTGTCGGCTTTTTTCGGCAACATCGCCAAGATCGTGCGGCCGGGTGAAGTCCGCACCGGAAGCAACATCGGTTACACCGGCTATCTCGTCAGCGCGGGCAGCAAGCACATCAAGAGCAATGACATGATCGACGACCACTGGCTGGAGCTGGAATGGAAGATCAAGGGTAAGGTCGATTATTCGGATGAGAAGCTGGGCTGGAGTTTTCGCGTCGGGGGGAAACTCCATGACAACCCGAATATCACCGACGTGATTTACGTCAGTCTCTTTCGCAGCAATTTGAATGCGAACTTCCCATTCTTAAGCTGGATCAGTAATTCCGCTTTGGATGTAAAGCTGCATTTTTCGGAGGTCACCTCGCACTTGACACGCCAGGAATATATTGTGGGAAAAAAATATCCGAAAATAGGGCAGTCTTTTACGCCTACTTTGGATATAGGGGTTGTTTGGTCGAGCCCGGAAGAGTATTCGGGGATATTGCGCACGACTGACTCGAACACGTTGACGCTGGTGTTCAGACCCTCGGTGCAATTTTAATATCCGGCATAATAGTTGAGGTAAATCCTGTGGTATATTGCATGGCAATGGCCGCGCCATTTCACTAATCATTTTTACTAATTTTGAAGGAGATCTCATGGAACACACTCTGCCCGCTTTGCCCTACGCGACCGACGCGCTGCAACCGCATATGTCCAAGGAGACATTCGAGTACCACTATGCCAAGCACCATCAGACTTATGTGACCAACTTGAACAACCTGATCAAGGGCAATGAATTCGAGAACGCCACGCTGGAAGAAATCATCAAGAAATCATCCGGCGGCCTCTACAACAACGCGGCGCAAGTGTGGAACCACACCTTCTTCTGGAGCTGCATGAAGCCTGCTGGTGGCGGCGCCCCGACCGGCGCCTTGGCCGACGCCATCAACAAAAAATGGGGCAGCGTCGACGACTTCAAGAAGGCGTTTCAAACTTCCGCTGTGGGCAACTTCGGCTCCGGTTGGACGTGGCTGGTGAAGAAGGCCGACGGCTCGCTGGACATCGTCAACATGGGGGCAGCAGGTACGCCTTTGACCACGGGCGACAAAGCCTTGCTGTGCGTGGACGTGTGGGAACACGCTTACTACATCGACTACCGCAACCTGCGCGCCAAGTTCGTGGAGACCTTTCTGACCAATCTGGTGAACTGGGATTTCGTGGCGAAGAACTTTGCGTAATCTGCATTAAAAGCGTTCATCGAAGGCCGGGTTTCCCGGCCTTTTCTTTATCTGCCAGAAGCCTGCTACACTTCTAGACATGAATCTGAGACTTTTTTTAATGAGCCGCATCCGCTTCGCGTTTGCGGCCTTTTCAAACTTGCTGGCGCGCAAATGGAAACGAAATTTCTATTTGTATCTGGCCGCGTTGTTCACAGTCTTCGCGTTGTTGGATACGGCCTTTCTGCATATCACCAGCGAGATACGCACGGTCACCTTCGATGCGATGGTGCGCTATCGTCTGGCTCCGCCCAAGCCCGATCCCGACATCGTGATCGTGGATATCGACGAGGCGAGTTTGTCCGCGATGTCCAAGCAATATGGGCGCTGGCCGTGGCCGCGCCAAGTGCTGGGCGAGTTTGTGGAGCAGGTGGAAAAGCAGCATCCGAAAGCCGTGATATTCGACATTCTGTTTAGCGATGCGGATGTGTTTAATCCGCAGAGCGATGCCTCTTTTGATGCGAGCATCGCCAAAACCGGCAACACATTTTTCCCCATGCTGCTCATCGATTCCTCGAGCGATAACTTGCGGCAGGTGAAGATCGCGCAAATTCCGGGCGCCACGCCGATACCGGATGAAACACCGCAAGCCGACGCGACGATCAACATGATCTTGCCGCATTTCAAGTCGGCCATCGACGGCGGCCGTTTGGGTACGCAGAATGTGATTCTGGATTCGGACGGCGTGGTGCGCAATTATCCGGTGTACTCGGCAGGCTATGGCTGGCAAGTGCCCTCTCTGCCGACGCGCATCGGCCGCGAGTTCGGTTGGCTCGCGCCGACGACCGACCACATGTTGTTGAACTGGCGCGGCAAACCTTTCAGCTATCGCTATGTGAGTTTTGCCGATGCTTATCTGGGTATGGCGGGCAAGGGAAAGCAACGCGCACAGGACGAGTTCAAGGACAAGATCATCATCATCGGCTCCACCGCACCGAATCTCTATGACGTCCGCTCCACACCGATGGCGGAGATGCATCCCGGCGTGGAGGTGTTGGCGACCGCGATCGATAATTACAAACACGGTGACTCGCTGCGTTTCCCCGAAGGACGTTTCTGGTATCTGCTCATCACGCTTGCCATCATCTGGCTTACCGCATGGGCGTTCCGTCGCGAGGAAGGGCGCGGGAATGTCGACACCCTGTTCGGTTTGTCGCAATTTATTCTGATCGCTTTTTCCTTTGCCAGCATCAACTTCACCGACACCTACATCAATCTGGCTGGACCGGTGATGCTGGGTATCGCCTACTTCACCCTGGCACGTCTTTACGCAACGGCCACCGAGCAGGCACTGGAGCAGAATATGGTGAGCGCGGCGGCGTCGCGCAGCAGCGAATTGCAGGCCACGCTGCTTTTGCTGCGCTTCGATACCCGGCGCAACGTGATCTCGGATGGGATGCTGGGAAAAATACGCCTCGGTTTGAAACGCCTCGGCCCGGCGCGCAAAAGCGTGGAGGTGATGAACGGCGCGCAGAAAGGGGTGTGGGGCTTGTTCGAGAAAACCATCGCCATCTCCTGGGTGGCGGACGCCGCAGACGAGGTCGCGCAAAAGGCGATACGCGAGGATGTTGAAAAAGTGTTGAATGGCCTACATCCCTTGTTGCAGCGGCATCTGCTGCATGTCGACAAAGCGGCCAGCCATGTGCTGCATCAAGGCAATGTTCACGGCGGCGAGCGGGCGGCGGAAGGCTGGCGCTTGTTGTTTGCCGAGGCCTTGCTCAAGTGGGAAGAAAAACGGGAGCAGGACAAGCAGGGCGAGTAACTATCTAACCAAGATTATCCATTAAGCATTAGCTCTTACCCCCATCCTAACCTTGATGAAACTACTAGCCATCTGACTAAGGCAGCAAGCTGCCAAGTCATTGGTTATCCCCCTGAGAGGGGGAAGGAGGCAGATTCCCTCCCCATTTCAGGGGGAGGGCTAGGGTGGGGGTGAATCTGTTTAATGCGCTGAGGTTGAATTCATTTGGTCGTCTGTAAGGTCGCTTCATCATCCAACCGGTACAAGTTATAGCGTGCCTTGTAATACTCAGGATCGAGTTGCAGCGCGCTGGTGAATTCGCGCCGCGCCTCAATGTTGCGGTGCGCGAGCAGATAGGCATAGCCCAGATTGTTGTGTGCGCGCGCTTTGTCGGGCGATTTTTTCACCGTGTCTTCCCACAGCGCGATCTCGTTGGCGTAATCCAGATTGCGCAGCACGGTGAGGCTGGCGAGGGCGAGCAGCAGTGCGGCAGCGCCTAGGCGCAATGCCTTGGTGTTCAGCCAAAGCGTCAGTTCGATGGCGAGCGCGAGGAACAACGGCCATCCGGCCAAATACATCTGCCTGTCGTTGGCGATGTCGAGACGGGGCAGGAACAGGTGCAGCGGAATCAGTTGCAACATCGCCCATGCCAACGCGAAGCTGACCCAAGGACGTTTGCGCCAGCAGGCCAGCATGAGTGCGAACAGCGCCGCGAAGAAGAGCAGTGGCAGCAGGCTGGCGGAAAAGTCGCGCTGCAACGGCAGGTTGGGGTCGATATTCAGCCACAGCGGCGCAGCCCATTGCCGCAGCAGATAGGCGTAGGCATAAAGTTGCGTTGCCGCGTTACCTTGCAAGGAGTTGAGTTGGGCGCTGCGTTCCATTTGCGACAGATAGCTGTCGCTGAACAAAAAGACCAGGGCGCCCAGAATCAGCACCAGCCAGTTCGGCCACTGCGGTTTCAGCGCGCGTTGCCATTTGCCGCCGCAGGCATATTCCCATAGCAACAGTGCCAGCGGAAACGTCACGGCGGTTTCTTTGATGCTCAGGGCGATGACGAAGAGCAGCGGAGTCAGGCCATACACTTTGACCTTGCTTTGCTGCGTGCGTCCGCTGATGTAAGTGAGCAACCCGGCCAGATAAAACAGCGTCATCAGCGAAGTGGAGCGACCGCAGATATAGGTGACAGCCTCGGTGTGGATGGGATGCACGGCGAACAACAGCGCGGCCAGGAAGGGAGCATTTTTTAGCCCATCCGCCTGCCATTGCTGACGCACGAATTCTTTTGCCAGCAGATAGACGAGGTACGCGTTTGCCAGATGGATCAGCATATTGCTCAGGTGAAAGCCTGCCACGCCCATGCCCGTCGTCCAGTTGAGGGTGTAGCTGGCTTTGAGCAGTGGACGTATGCCCAAGGTCAGGCCTTCCATCCAGCTAGCCCAGGAATGCACGCGCGGATTGTTGACGATGACCTTGTAGTCGTCAAATTGAAAGTCAGCGTTAAACGCATTCGCATAGCAGAGCAATACCGCGAATGCCAGCCACAGCAGCACGCCGGTGTTGGTCTCAGTGCGTGTTATGTGCATGAGCGAATGCCAGATCGAGGATGTCCGCCGCGTCCCACCAGCGGTCGTGTCCGTGCAGCATCACCAGCAGCACCTCGTGTTCGCCGCGCTTGGCGTAAGCCACCAGACACTTGCCCGCTTTGGCGGTATATCCGGTCTTGAGGCCGAGCGCGCCGTCGTAGCGCCCGATCAGCGCATTCTTGCTGGATAGCTGGTATGGCTTGCCGTCCAGCGTGGTGATCGTCGTGTGTTGCTGCGAGGTGAGCGGCAGCAGTTGCGTATGTTGGAGCAGTTCGTGCGCCAAACGCGAGAGATCGTGAGCGGAGGAATAATGCCCGGACGCATCGTGACCGCACGCATTTTGAAACCGGGTGCTGTGCAATCCAAGTTCCTGCGCACGCCGGTTCATGCGCGTTACGAATGCCGTCTCGCTACCGGCCAGATGATCGGCCAGCGCGTGGCAGGCGTCATTCGCCGACTCGATCAGGGCGGCGGCGAGCAGGTCTTGCACAAGAAAGCGTTCGCCGGGTTTTAGGGAGAGGCGCGAGCCGGTTTCGCGCGAGGCAGCGCGGCTGACGCTTACGGTGTCCTTCAGTTGGTTTTGTTCCAGCACCAACAGGGCGGTCATCAGCTTGGTCAAGCTGGCCGGAGGCAGGCGTTTGTCAGCCTGTCTTTTCCAGACGACAGCACCGTTGATTTCCACCAGATAGGCATCGGCGACTTGCGGAAATGGATCGGGCTGTGATGCCGCCCAAGTTATTTGGGACAGCAGCCACAGCCCGATGCAGAGTCCAGTGCGCACTTAGAAACCGAACACGCCCTTCAGCTTTTTGGCGCCTTCCAGCACATTGGTAGAGGTACTGCTTTCATGGTCTGAATTCCCGGAATCATTTTCGGTCTCATGTGCCTTTGATTTGTTCGGCTTGGTTTTTTTGGAAGCAGCATTGGCCGGGCCGCTGCCCGTTGCTTCCTCGATCATGTCGCCGCCCATGCACTGCTTTAATTTGTCACCACCCGTATAACCGCGCTCGCCGCACTCTTCACGTTTGCGCATCAATTCGCGGAATACCTTGGCCTCCGCCGGGCAATTTGCATCCAAGAAAGATTGTGGCCCTTTGCGCGCTGTGGCCTTACACAGCGGTTTCTTCATGCTGTCGAGATTGACGTTACAAACTTGGGCAGGCGAAGATTTTCCTTTCCAACCCTGTTCTTGTCGAACCAGATGGTCATAAGCTTGTGGGTCATGCGGGACATCATTGCGGAGCACTTGGCACAGTGCTTCTTTTTTGCCCGGACAAACAGGTGGCTGACCGATAAACAGGCTGACATTATTCACCCACGCAGAAGTATCAAAAGCCGATGTGTCGCACAGCTTGTCCATCTGGCCTTTTATTTGTTTTTCTTGCGCCTTTACCTGCGCCTGCATCTTTTTTCCGGCCTCTTCCGAATCGCAACTACCGCCGACGCGCTTGCTGTTTGCCGTCATGGTCATATTCATGTCTTCGCCGTGCGACTTGCCAGAGAAATGCATCTTGCTTTCACTGGCGTTGGCGGTGCTGGTTTGTTCGCCGGTGCCGGTCATCACCTCGCCGTCGTGGTCGCAGCGCACTTTAAAGCTTGTCTTCTTGCCGACTGTTTTAACGTCGCTCATTTTGCAGTCTTTGTCGCCGGAGGATTTTCGGGGATCGTTTTCATTGCCTTTGGCAATACATACTTTTGTGGTGGTCGCAGGCATGGCGAAAGGCATGCCGGGCATTTCCATTTTGGAGGTGACTTCCCAATATTCGCCGGGTGCCGCATAAACGGTGGAACTTAACAGGCCGGTCAGAATTGCCAGAATGGCAGTGAGATGTTTGTTCATGGTCGCTCCCTGAGGTTGATTGGTTTTTGCTGCGCCGAACGAATTCTTTACTTTCTGTGCTTGATCGTCAAGGATAAAAGTGCATCACGATTTGCGTTTAAAGTTTGTTTTGATAGCGGATACCAGTGTATGAATGCGTTGCTTGACGAGTTGATAAGCCTGCCAGTGATCCAGATAGTCGTGGATGCGATTGCGGTAGTACATCACTTTTGTGTAGAGCCGCGCGAACCAGCCGAGCTGGAGCAGGGCCGGACGGGTGAGGTTGAAGATGCGCGAGAACAAGGCCATGCCGGCGAGTTTTGCAAGAACGAAAACGCTGCCTCCGATCAGCCAATGTCCGGTAGTCATAGCGTGCAGGCCGATGAGTTTGGCGGGGACGAGGATCAGGCTGGGCAGCAGAAAAGTGAACAGCGCCCAGCGCGGGGGCAGGGCTACGATGCGCTGTTCGATGGCATGAACGAAGCGCACCGCGCCCAAGCGCGCCATGAGTTTTGCCGTCCAATCCCAGATGGCTTCTTCGATGAGGAACACGATGGCGGCGAGCCAGGTGAAGGGGGCGAGCAGCAGGTGTCTTAGTTTTTGCACAGGCAGGGGCGTCGGATATGAATTTTGTGGCCGGATTCTAGCAAGGGTTTGGTAATATCCGTTCCTGATTTTTTGGGATGCAGAGCAGATGAATCCAACGCTAGTTTTTGACATTGAAACCATTCCCGATGTGGACGGACTGCGCAAGCTGTATGAGCTGGATAGCGCGATCAGCGACAAGGAAGTGGCCGAGATGGCTTTTCAAATGCGCCGCCAGAAGACCGGCAGCGATTTTATCCAACATCATTTGCAGCGCGTCGCGGCGATTTCCTGCGTGTTGCGCGAGGGCGACAACTTCAAAGTGTGGTCGCTGGGCGAGCTGGATGAAGACGAAGGCAGCCTCATCAAACGTTTTTTCGACGGTATCGAAAAATATACGCCGCAAATTGTGAGTTGGAACGGTAGCGGATTCGACTTGCCTGTGCTGCACTATCGCGGCCTGATTCATGGCATCCAGTGTCCGCGCTACTGGGATATGGGCGAGGACGACAAGGACTTCAAGTGGAACAACTACATCAGCCGCTACCACTCGCGCCATCTCGATCTGATGGATTTACTGGCGATGTACACCGGGCGCGCCAATGCGCCGCTGGACGATCTGGCCAAGCTGATCGGCTTCCCCGGCAAGCTGGGCATGGACGGAAGTAAGGTGTGGGAGGCGTATCAGCAGGGCAAGCTGGCCGAGATACGCAACTACTGCGAGACCGATGTGGTGAACACCTACTTGGTGTTCGCGCGTTTCCAGTTGATGCGCGGTCAATTTTCTCAAGCGCGTTATGAGCAGGAATGCGAATTGGTGCGCAGCACGTTGGGTAAATCCGCCGAGCCGCATTGGGCCGAATATCTGGCGGCGTGGCACAAGGGATAGATCATGCTGCGTAATGCTTGGCTGGCTCTTGGCTGGGTGTGGGTCGTGGCCGTGTTTTATGTGTCGCTTACCCCGCATCCCCCCGAGCCGGTTTCCTTTAGCGGTGCAGACAAATTTGAGCATGCACTTGCCTATGCGCTGCTGATGCTGTGGTTTTGTCAGTGCTATAGCGAAATACGTATTCGAATATTTTTGGCATTCGTTACGATGGGAGTGGGTATCGAGATTTTACAAGGCATGACTGGCTATCGGTTTTTCGAATATGCCGACATGCTGGCGAATGCAAGCGGTGCGTTGATCGGATGGGGTTTGGCGCTGACAGGTTTGGGGAGCGTATTATTAAAGTTGGAAAATCATGGAAAAAATTGAACCTGTAGTAACCATCGAATCCCTAGACCAAGACGGGCGCGGCATCGCACACGCGGATGGCAAGGTCATTTTCATCGAGGGCGCGCTGATCGGCGAGCGCGTTACCTATTCCTCTTTTCGCAAGAAACCCAGCTTCGAAAATGCTGTGGCCACAAGCATCCTCAAGACCTCGTTCATGCGCGTGCAACCGAAGTGCGCGCACTTTGATATGTGCGGCGGCTGCTCCATGCAGCATCTCGATGTGCGTGCGCAGGTCGCCGTCAAGCAGCGCATCCTCGAAGACAATTTGCAGCGCATCGGTAAGGTCAAGCCGGGCATGATTCTGGCGCCGATCTACGGCGAAGCCTGGGGTTATCGCCAGCGCGCGCGCTTGTCGGTGCGCCATGTGCTGAAGAAAGGCAAGACGCTGGTCGGCTTTCACGAGAAGCGCAGCAGCTTTATTGCCGATATGCAGCATTGCGAGATATTGCCGCCCAAGATCGCCAGATTGTTGCCGCTGTTGGCGCAGCTCAACGAACAGCTTTCCATACGCGACCAGTTGCCGCAGATCGAAGTGGCGGTGGGCGAGCATGTCGATGTGCTGGTGTTGCGCATCATGCAGGCGCTCACGCCGGCCGACGAAGCGCTGCTTAAACAATTCGCCGACACGCATCAGGTGCAGTTCTGGACGCAGACCAAAGGGCCGGAAACGGTGCAGCCGTTCTATCCGCTGGATGCGCCCGCACTCAGCTACAGCATGCCGGAATTCGGCATCACCATGCCGTATGCACCGACCGAATTTACGCAGGTGAACAGCACGATGAACCGGCTCATGGTGAGTCGCGCGTTGCGTTTGCTCAACCCGCAGCCCAATCAACGCATTGCCGATTTCTTTTGCGGTCTGGGTAATTTCACTCTGCCCATTGCGCGCAGCGGCGCACAAGTGCTGGGCATCGAAGGCAGTGCGGTGCTGGTGAAGCGCGCCGAAGAGAATGCCGCTTATAACGCGCTTTCCGGTAACACCAAGTTCGACGCGATGAATCTGTTTGAAATGGATGAGGCCGCGCTGGCGAAGCTCGGGCATTTCGATAAATGGCTGATCGACCCGCCGCGCGACGGCGGCTTGGAACTGGTGCGATCCATCACGCCGGAAACAGCGCCGCAGACCATCGTTTATGTGAGCTGCAATCCCGCCACGCTGGCGCGCGATGCGGATGTGCTGGTGCATGAGAAGGGCTATGAGATCAAAGCGGCGGGGGTGATGAATATGTTTCCGCATACCTCGCACGTCGAATCCATCGCGGTGTTCGAGAAGAGGTAACGTATCCCAGCTATGGATTATTGGCCATCAAGGGCGTGCCGTTGAGCTTGATACCCGCCCAGCCTGTCTTCATAAAATTCCGAATATTTTGATGATCCGATCCACTCGGATGCTGGAGCACATCGTCCCGGTAATAAGTGCCGAAGCAATGCAGGGTCTGCCGTTGCGACAAACCGTGCAGTAGCGCGAACGAAAAAAGTTTACACGAGCCGTTGTTCTTGCCTGCTTCGTTGAGCAAAGAACCGTTTTTGAATGAGGTGGGCGTGAAGTCGTACAAGGAGTCGATCAACGCGATGGTGTCGTTGAACGCTACGCTTTCGGGTGACGCGTTCAATTTTTTTAAGAAGGCATCCAGCGCCATATTATTTTCCGTGTTGAGTGGTTTAGCCAGACAAGAAAAAGGCGGCTCGCGCCGCCTTCTCTATTACAGCAGGTTCAATATCAATCTTTCTCGCCCGCGAACGCCATCAGCAGACTCAGCAAATTCACGAAGATGTTGTAGATGTCCAGATACAGCGTCATGGTTGCCATCACATAGTTCGTTTCGCCGCCGTGAATGATCTGGCTGATGTCGAACAGGATGTAAGCCGAGAAGATCAGCACGGCGATGGCCGAGATGGTCAGCGACAGCGCGGGTACTTGGAAGAAGATGTTTGCCAGCGAGGCGATCACCAGCAAGACCACGCCGATGAACAGGAATTTGCCCATGAAGCTGAAGTCTTTTTTGGTCACGGTGGCGATGGTCGCCAAGGTGAAAAAGATAATGCCCGTACCGCCAGCGGCCATACCCACCAATTGCGCGCCGTTTCTCAGGTGCAATGCGTGTTGCAGGATCGGCCCCAAGAACCAGCCCGCGACGAAGGTAAAGCCGAGCAGGGCGGCGATGCCCCACGCGCTATTGCGCAGGGCGGAGACTGCGAACAACATGCCCATCATCACCGCAAACATCAGCAGCGGAGCCATGATCGGGTGCTGCGCCATAAAGGAGAAGTTGGTCGCCAAGCCGACGAACGCGCCGATGATTGTAGGAATCATGGTGAGTGCCAGCATCATGTAGGTGTTGCGCAACACTTTGTTCTGTTCCAGTCCGATGGCACCGGTTTGGGTAAGGGTTGGGAATTGCATGGTATTTATCTCCAAGTGACACGTTTAACGAAAGGGACGCTTCAGTTGTTCCCTGAGGCATCTCCAACAACGAACGTAAGACTACAGAAACAGGGTAAAAGTTGCAATCGCACCCGATAAATTATCTGTCGAAGGCGCTTTAACGATAGGGGTGACTTCGGGTATGATGCGCGCCTCCCAAATCAGAGCACTTGATTTTGGGTGTCCGTAACATGACGGCTTAAGTCAGTGAACGCTGCCGCCTTTGTTGCGTAGTGAATAACATGGAAGCTTGGGTGAGCGGTTTAAACCAGCAGTCTTGAAAACTGCCGAACAGAAATGTTCCGTGAGTTCGAATCTCACAGCTTCCGCCAAATTTTGCTTCCTAAGTTCCGTAGGGGCACATTTTCTTGTTTCCCCATTTAGGGAGTCGTCACATGAAATTCAATTTCCCCATCATCATCATCGACGAAGACTATCGCTCGGAGAACGCCAGCGGCCACGGTATTCGCGCACTCGCCGAGGCAATCGAGAAAGAGGGCATTCAAGTCGTCGGTATGACCAGTTACGGCGACTTGACCTCGTTCGCCCAGCAACAAAGCCGTGCATCGGCCTTCGTGTTGTCCATCGACGACGAGGAATTCGGCGCGGGGAGCGAGGAAGAAACGGAAGTGGCGCTGCGTACTTTGCGCGCTTTCGTGGAAGAGATACGTTACAAGAATTCCGATATTCCCATTTATCTTTACGGCGAGACGCGCACTTCGCGCCATATCCCGAACGACATTCTGCGCGAGTTGCACGGCTTCATTCACATGCACGAGGACACGCCGGAATTCGTGGCGCGCCACATCATCCGCGAAGCCAAGTCCTATATGGATTCGCTGGCACCGCCGTTCTTCCGTGCGCTGGTGGACTACGCGCAGGACGGTTCGTATTCCTGGCACTGCCCCGGACATTCCGGCGGCGTGGCGTTTTTGAAATCGCCGGTGGGGCGCATGTTTCACCAGTTCTTCGGCGAGAACATGCTGCGCGCCGACGTGTGCAACGCGGTGGACGAGCTGGGGCAATTGCTCGACCATACCGGCCCGGTAGCCGCTTCCGAGCGCAATGCCGCGCGCATCTTCAGTGCCGACCACCTGTACTTCGTGACCAACGGCACCTCGACTTCCAACAAGATCGTGTGGCACTCCACCGTGGCGCCGGATGACATCGTGGTGGTGGACCGCAATTGCCACAAGTCCATCCTGCACGCCATCATGATGACCGGCGCAGTGCCGGTGTTCCTCACGCCGACGCGCAACAACTTCGGCATCATCGGGCCGATCCCGCTGAGCGAGTTCTTGCCGGAAACCATACAGCGCAAGATCGACGCGAACCCGTTCATCAAAGACAAGAAGCGCAAGCCGCGTGTGCTGACTATCACGCAAAGCACATACGACGGCGTGTTGTACAACGTGGAAACGTTGAAGCAGATGCTGGACGGCAAAATCGACACGCTGCACTTCGACGAAGCATGGCTGCCGCATGCCACCTTCCACGATTTCTACAAGGACATGCACGCCATAGGCCGTGACCGTCCGCGCGCGAAGGAATCGATGATTTTTGCCACACAGTCCACGCACAAATTGCTGGCCGGACTGTCGCAGGCATCGCAAATTCTGGTGCAGGATAGCGACTCAAAAAAACTCGACCGCGACTGTTTCAACGAAGCTTATCTGATGCACACCTCGACCAGCCCGCAGTACGCCATCATCGCCTCGTGCGACGTGGCTGCCGCGATGATGGAGCCGCCCGGCGGCACCGCGCTGGTGGAAGAGTCCATCGCCGAGGCACTCGATTTCCGCCGCGCCATGCGCAAGGTAGATGCCGAGTTTGGCGCGGACTGGTGGTTCAAAGTGTGGGGGCCGGACTATCTGGTGGAAGAGGGCATGGCTTCGCGCGAAGACTGGATGCTCAGTGCGGATGACCGCTGGCACGGCTTCGGCAAGCTGGCAGCAAACTTCAACATGCTCGACCCGATCAAAGCCACCATCATCACGCCGGGGCTGGATGTGGGCGGAGACTTCGCCGACAGCGGCATCCCCGCCGCCATCGTCACCAAATATCTCGCCGAGCACGGCGTGGTGGTGGAAAAGACCGGCCTGTACTCCTTCTTCATCATGTTCACCATCGGCATCACCAAGGGGCGCTGGAACACCATGGTGACCGAGCTGCAACAGTTCAAAGACGACTACGACCAGAACCAGCCGCTGTGGCGCGTGTTGCCGGAATTCATCGCCAAAAATCCGCGCTACGAAAAGATCGGTCTGCGCGACCTGTGCGACCAGATACACGGCATCTACAAAGCCAACGATGTGGCGCGCTTGACCACCGAGATGTATTTGTCCGACATGGTGCCGGCGATGAAGCCATCCGATGCGTTCGCCAAAATGGCGCACGGCGAAATCGACCGCGTGCGCATCGACGACCTCGAAGGCCGTGCCACCGCCGTGCTGCTCACGCCGTATCCGCCCGGCATCCCGCTGCTGATCCCCGGTGAACGCTTCAACAAAACCATCGTTGATTACCTGCGTTTCGCCCGCGACTTCAATAAACGCTTCCCCGGCTTCGAGACCGATATTCACGGCCTCGTGGCAGGAGAGGTGGACGGGCAGCGCGTGTATTACGTGGACTGCGTGAAGTAATTTTGTCGGGTTGTGGCAATGAAAAAGGCAGCGCTTGTGCGCTGCCTTTTTTGTTTTTCTGAAGCAGGTGTTGAACTGCTTAGCGTTTATGCGGACATTTCGTCTTGGTGCAGTCCGCGTAGATATGCAGCGAGTGGTCATGAACTTCAAAGCCGAGTTCTGCGGCTACTTTTTTCTGGCGCGACTCGATAGTCGAGTCATAGAACTCTTCAATATGACCGCATTGCAGGCAAACGATGTGGTCGTGATGTTTGCCCTGATTGAGCTCGAATACCGATTTCCCTCCCTCGAAGTTGTGGCGCACCAATAATCCAGCCTGCTCGAATTGGGTTAACACGCGGTAGACCGTGGCCAGTCCGACGTCATCTCCGGTGGATAACAGCTGCTTGTATACATCCTCGGCGCTCATGTGGCGCTCTTGCCCAGACTCGAACAAGCTCAGGATCTTGAGTCTTGGCAGGGTGGTCTTCAGGCCGACGTTTTTCAGATTCTCCGGTTGCGATTTATCCATAACAGTGTCCCTGAGTTATTTTTTAGCATGATGACAGAAAGTGCTTGCAAATGCAAACAAGAACTATTATCGTTCAAAAAAACAAGCAAACAAAAAGGATCGTCATGAAAAATATTTTGTTTTTAGCCCTGCTATTTCCGTTTGCTGTCTTTGCGGCTGATACCGGGTACACACTGGTAATCAAGGATCATCGTTTTCAGCCAGCAGAGTTGTCCGTTCCATCGGGCAGCAAGATCAAGCTGCTGATCGAAAATCAGGACGACACGCCTGAGGAATTCGAAAGCCATTCCTTGAACCGGGAGAAGGTGATCACCGGACATGGCAAGGCAGCACTCTACATTGGCCCCTTGGAGCCCGGACGCTATCCTTTCATCGGCGAATTCAACGAAGCGAGCGCACATGGCGTGATCATCGCGAAATAGGAGAACAAGCCATGTTCGGAACCGCAATTATTATTTTTCGGGAAGTGCTGGAGGCTGCCATCATCATCGGGATTGTCGCCGCAGCCACACACAATGTCCCCGGCAGCAGGCGCTGGCTGGTCGCTGGAGTGCTGGCTGGTCTGGTCGGCTCGGCGGTAGTCGCCGCATTCACGGATGTGATCGGATCGTTCGCCAGTGGAATGGGGCAGGAATTGTTCAATGCCTGCGTGCTTGGAGCCGCAGTGCTGATGCTGGCCTGGCACAACATCTGGATGTCGTCGCACGGTGCCGCACTGGCTGCCAGTGCCAATATGGTTGGTGAAGATATCCGTGATGGGCGCAGCGAGTGTTCGGCGCTGTTGCTCATCGTTGGTCTGGCCGTGCTTAGAGAGGGATCAGAAACAGTGTTGTTCCTGTACGGCATCGCTGCTTCGGAGAACGGGCGATCATCCATGTTGCTCGGCGGATTGATAGGTATGGCACTCGGCATCGTTGTCGGCTACGCACTCTATGCCGGACTGCTGCGTGTGCCGATGCGCTGGTTTTTCTCTGTGACCCGTGTTCTGGTGCTGTTGTTGGCGGCGGGTATGGCATCGCAGGCCGCGCACTTTCTTATACAAGCCGACTTGTTGCCCAGTCTTGTCGCACCGTTGTGGGATACGTCGGCGGTGTTACCGGAAAACGGAGTACCCGGCATGCTGCTGCATAGCTTGGTCGGTTACGACGCCCGTCCGGCAGGAATGCAACTCGTTTTTTATATCGCCGTACTGGTTGTCATCGTCACCGGTATGAAACGGGCAACTCGTGCACGCGAATCCAGTCAACGAGCAAAGGGAGCTATTTGAATGCAGCGTAAAAACCTTGCAATGATTTTCTGTCTGGGTGTGCTGAATGCGGGAATTGCGTTCGGTGGGCCGGCAGATTATGTTTACACACCCATTGTGGAAAGCGGCGAGAAGGAGATTGATTTCAAATACGGTACAGACAGGCAAAAGGATGGGACGCTTAAACAGGTAAGCAGTATCGGCTTAGGCTATGGCGTGTCGGAATCATGGTTCACCGAGGTCTATCTGAAGCGCGAGACCGCAGGCGGTGCGGGCATCACATTGGCCGAATGGGAAAACAAATTCCAGCTTACTGAAACCGGAAAACACCCTGTGGATGTCGGTCTTGTCGCTGAATTAGAGGCTCCGTTAAACAATGGGACTGAGCCCTATGAATTCAAGTTCGGCCCGTTATTTCAAAGCGAATTCGGCAAGGTGCAACTCAACGGGAATTTGCTGTGGAAGAGTAAGTTCGGACACCTAAACGATGGTGATGACCCGTACATCACAGGGTTCGGTTATCAATGGCAAATAAAGTACCGCTTGCAACGCGTCTTTGAATACGGATTGCAAGGATTTGGCGAGATGGGAAAATGGAACGATTTGGAAAAACAGGCTGACCAAAATCATCGTTTCGGCCCGGCAGTCTTCGGCAAGCTTGCGCTCGGCAAGCGGCAGGCAATCAAATACAACGCCGCCTGGTTATTCGGTGCAAGCAAGGCCGCGCCCGATGACACCTTCAGAATGCAGGTCGAGTACGAATTTTAAAGGCCGGACGCCACGCATACTGCGACAGTATGAGCGGCGTATTAGATCAAGCCCATCGCCACCAGTGCGATGAACGCCGCAAACAAAGCGAAGTGACTGATGCCTTCGATGGCGTTGGTTTCGCCGTCATGCAGGTTGTTCATCACCGTGACGAAGGTGAGCAGCAACATGCCGCCTTGCACCGGGGTGAGTGCCATGACGATGCGTTCGCCGCTGAACAGGGCGATGGCTTCGATCACCGGCAGGGTGAGCAGCACGGTGGCGAGCGATGCGCCGAGCGCGATGTTGACGGTGGTCTGCATGCGGTTGTGCTGTGCGGCCTTGAGCGCGGTGAGTATCTCCGGGCTGGCGGAAATCAGCGCGACCAACACGGCGGGGATGGACATGGGCAAGCCGCTGCCGGCGAGACCTGCATCCAGCAGCACCGACAATACTTCGGAGAGCAGCCCGACCAGAACGATTGCGCCGAACATGATGCCGATATGCAGCGAATTCGGGCTATGCGCTACGTCATGCACTTCTTCGTCGGTCGCGGATGAGTACTCGAAGAAGGTGCGATGTTCCACCGTTTGCAGGCGCAAAAATCCCGCATACATGACGGCCATGATGCCGATGGAAAAGACGGAGTAGATATGCCATTGGGCATCCGGCACGAAATCCGGGACGAACATGCCGATGCCGATGGCGACGATCAGCATGGCGATAAACGAGTTCGCCGAAGAGATGTTGTATTTGGTCTGGCCGTGCTTGAGGCCGCCGACGATGGCGGCGAGGCCGAGAATGCCGTTGATGTCGAACATCACGGCGGAGAACACGGTGTCGCGCGCCAGCGTGGGGTTGGGTTCACCCGTCAACAGCACCACCAGTATCACCACTTCGACCGAGACTGCCGCGAGGGTGAGGATGAGCGTGCCATACGGCTCGCCGAAACGAACCGCCAGCACTTCGGCGTGATGGGCGATGCGAAAAGCGACGCCGATGATGGCGGCGAGGATCACCAGCAACAGCCCCCACAATGCACCGCCGCCATGTTCGACCGCGCCGTGTTCCAGTGCGAAGCCCAACCCGAGGACGATGAGCGCGATAGCGATGGGGAATTCGGATTTGAGATATTTCATGGGTGTTCCTTAATTGCAGGGATTATTAGGGTTTTCCGCGATTGCTCCCTCGCCCTTCGGGAGAGGGTTGGGGAGAGGGCAATGCTTTTTGGTAGGTGACGAAATGATATTGCAAAGGTTGCGGGGTTTCCTGTGAGCGCACTTCGCGGGCGATCTCTTGCCACTCGCTTTTATCGAATGCGGGGAAGTGCGCGTCTCCTTCCACATCCTGCTGAATCTCGGTGATGTAGAGCGTGTCCGCGAGTTGCAGCGATTGCGCGTAGATGTCTGCGCCGCCGACGATGAAAGTTTGCGTATCGTCCGCACAAGCGGCGATGGCTTCCGGCAAAGAATGGACGACGATGCAGCCTTCGATGATTAAGTCGCGGTCGCGTGTGACGACCACCGTGGTGCGTCCCGGCAGCGGCTTGCCGATGGAGTCGAACGTTTTGCGCCCCATGATCATGTGATGCCCCATGGTCAGCGCCTTGAAGTGCTTGAGGTCTTCCGGGCAGCGCCACGGCAATGTGTTGTTCGCGCCGATGGTGCTGTTTTTTGCCATCGCGACGATGAGGGAAATGCGAAAGGCAACCCTCCCCAGCCCTCCCTTGTCAGGGAGGGAGCGGCTCTGCTCTCCCCCTGACAAGGGGGGTATGGGGGGGGTTGATGTTTGGTTCACTACTAACTCCTAGATAGCCACGGGGGCTTTAATGGCTGGGTGTGGATCGTATCCTTCCAGCGTGAAGTCCTCGAATTTGAAAGCGAAGATGTCTTTCACTTCCGGGTTGATTTTCATGGTCGGCAGCGGACGCGGTTCGCGCGACAGCTGCTCGCGTGTCTGTTCCATGTGGTTCGAGTACAAATGCGCATCGCCGAAGGTATGCACGAAGTCGCCCGCTTTCAGTCCGCACACCTGCGCCATCATCAGGGTGAGCAGGGCGTAGCTGGCAATGTTGAACGGCACACCGAGGAAGATGTCGGCGCTGCGCTGGTACAGCTGGCAGGAGAGTTTTCCATCCGCCACATAAAATTGAAAGAAAGCGTGGCAGGGCGCGAGCGCCATCTGCTCCAGTTCGCCGACATTCCACGCCGAGACGATGATGCGGCGCGAGTCGGGATTGTTTTTGATCTGATCGACGGCGATCTTGACCTGGTCGATCACGCGGCCATCCACTGTCGCCCACGAGCGCCATTGCTTGCCGTACACCGGGCCGAGATTGCCGTTCTCGTCCGCCCATTCGTCCCAGATGCGCACGCCATTTTCTTTCAGATATTTGATGTTGGTATCGCCCTGCAAGAACCACAGCAGTTCGTGAACGATGGACTTGATATGGCACTTTTTGGTGGTGACGAGCGGGAAGCCGTCCTCCAAGTTGAAGCGCATCTGATAGCCGAACACGCTGGTCGTGCCAGTTCCGGTGCGGTCGGATTTTTTTGTGCCGTGATCCAGCACATGCTGCATCAGATCGAGGTAATTACGCATGGTGAATGCCCGTATAATCGCGGTGTTGAATGACTTGAATTGAGGATGCAATGCTAGCACAACTGACCCTGACTTCCGCGCTGCCCAAGAGCTTGACCGCGACACACTTGCTGGTGCTGTTGCCTAAATCCAAGACCTTGCCCAAGGATGTGCCCAACGCTGAGTTGCTCGCTGCGGTACTCAAGCGTCGCGACATGAAGGCGGACGAGCTGGCGAAATCCGCCGTCAGCGCCAATGCGGAAAAGGGTTTGCTGGTGGTATGGGCGATGCTGGATTTTGACAAGGATATGTTCGCGCAACAGGCGCAGGTGCGCAAGGCGATGCAGATGCTGCTGGAAGAACAGCCCAAGCAGATCACCATCGTGGTGCTCGGCGATGAGGTGCAACGTCAACGTGAAGCCGAGTTGGCGGTGTACGGCGCATGGGTGAACGGTGCTTTGCTGCCGGTGCACAAGAAGAAGGACGAGCGCAAAGCGTTGAAGAAGATCGAGCTGATCGGCGCGCCGCAGTCCCTTCCCCCTGCTAGGGGGAAGGCTAGGATGGGGGGGGAGTCGCAGAGTATCCACACTTCTACCCCCACCCTAACCCTCCCCCTGCAAGGGGATGTGGCCGTGTTCGATGCACTCAAAGCGCAGGCGGCAGGCAATCTGCTGTGCCGCGAGTTGACGGTGTTGCCGCCGAACGAACTGACTCCGGCTATCTATCGCAGCCGCATCGGCAAGTTGGCAAAAGAGAATGGCTGGGCGCACGAAGAGTTCGACTTGAAAAAACTGCGCAAGATGGGGGCGGGCGCATTCGTTGCTGTGGCGCAGGGCAGCGCGGATGACGATGCGGCTATCGTGCATCTGTCTTACCGGCATCCAAAAGCCAAGCAGACTGTGGCTCTAGTGGGCAAAGGTATTTGTTTCGACACGGGCGGCCACAACCTCAAACCTGCGCGTTATATGCACAACATGCACGAGGACATGAACGGTTCGGCAGTCGCGCTCGGCATTTTGCTGGCGGCCACGCAAGGCCAGTTGGCCGTGAACATCGACTGCTGGCTGGCGCTGGCGCAAAACCACATCAGCCCCAAGGCGTACAAACAAAACGACATCGTCACCGCACTGAACGGCACGACCATCGAAGTCGTGCACACCGATGCCGAGGGCAGGATGGTGCTGGCGGATACGCTGACGCTGGCCTCGCGCGCGAAGCCGGATTTGCTGATCGACTTCGCCACACTCACCGGTAGCATGGCGACGGCGCTGGGTGCGCGCTATAGCGGCGTGTTTGCCACCAGCGATGAATTGGCGCAACGCGCCGTGAGCATAGGCAAGCAGAGCGGTGAACGTCTGTGCGCTTTCCCGCTGGATGAAGATTACGAAGCCGCGCTCGATTCCAAAGTGGCCGACATCAAACAATGCACGCTGGACGGCGATGCCGACCACATCCTCGCTACGCGCTTCCTAAAACGCTTCGTGGAAAAAGACGTGCCGTGGCTGCATGTGGATTTGTCCGCCAGCCGTTGCGAGGGCGGTTTGGGTGCCGTTGCTAGCGAGGTGAACGGCTTTGGTGTGGCGTGGGGTTTGGCGATGCTGCAAAAATGATGCTGCCCCGGCTGTTAAAATTCAAACCGGATTTTTTACCCGCCTGGCTTTATTGGCTGCTGCTCGCTGCGGGTCTGCTGATCGGAGTGTGTGTGGCAGCGGTCGGATTGTGGGTCGTGTCCACGCAAATAGAGTTTATGTGATGTCTATTGCACGGCGAATGCCACGACTGCGTAGCGCGCAAATTTTCCGATCAGCATGAACAGCGCCGCGCGGAGCGGGCTCAATCGCAGCCATCCTGCCGCGAGGCACAGCGCATCACCGATGAGCGGAGCCCAGGCCAGCAGTAGTGTCGGCGATCCGTAACGCCTCACTTTTTCCACATATTTGAGTTGCTGCGTCTGTGGCAGCATCCGTCCCATGCCGAACGAGATCATTCCCCCCAGCGTGTTGCCGAGTGTGCCGAGTAGCACTGCTGGCCAGAATAATTCGGGATGAAGTTTCAACACACCGACTAACACCAGTTCCGAGCCGCCAGGCAGGAGCGTCGCACCGAGCAGACTGGAGAGGAATAGACCCCAAAGGCTGAGGTCGCTGGTGAAGAGGTGGGTGAGGGTGTCCACCCTACGTTATTTCCGTTTCTTCGGTGCCATCAGATCGGTGATCGTGCCTTCCGCCATTTCGGCGGCGAAGCACAGCGTTTCCGACAGCGTCGGGTGCGGGTGGATGGTGAGGCCGATGTCTTCCATGTCCGCGCCCATTTCCAGTGCCAGCACGCCTTCGGCGATCAGTTCTCCGGCATTCACGCCGACAATACCCATGCCGAGGATGCGGCGCGATTGCGGATCGAGCAGCACTTTGGTGACGCCTTCTTCGCGCGCGATGGAGAGCGCACGACCGGATGCCGCCCAGGGGAACGATGCTTTTTCGTATTCGATGCCTTGTGCTTTGGCTTGGGTTTCGGTGAGGCCCATCCACGCGATTTCAGGATCGGTGTAGGCGACGGAAGGAATCGTCAGCGGCTCGAAGAACGCCTTGTGTCCGGCGATATTTTCCGCCGCGACCTTGCCTTCATGCACCGCCTTGTGCGCGAGCATCGGGTCGCCGACGATGTCGCCGATGGCGTAGATGTGCGGCACGTTGCTGCGCATCTGTTTGTCCACGGGGATGAAGCCGCGCTCGTTTACGATCAAGCCCGCCGCTTCGGCGGCGATCTCGCGCCCGTTCGGACGGCGACCCACGGCCATGAGCACGCGGTCGTAGAGTTGCGGTTCGGCAGGTGCTTGTTCGCCTTCAAAGGTAATTTTCAGGCCGCTCTTGGTCGCTTCGATCTTAGTGACCTTGGTCTTCAGATAGATGGCTTCGTAACGCTTGGCGATGCGGGTGTGCAGCGGTTTGACCATGTCCTTGTCCGCGCCGGGCATGAGTTGATCCATCAATTCGACCACGGAAATCTTTGCGCCGAGCGCGTCGTACACCGTCGCCATTTCTAGGCCGATGATGCCGCCGCCGATGACTAGCATGCGCTTCGGCACATCCTGTAGTGCCAATGCGCCGGTGGAGTCGATGATGCGCGGGTCGTCGTAGGGGAAGCCGGGGATGCGCGCCACGCTGGAGCCTGCGGCGACGATGGCGTTGTCGAAAGTGACGATCTTCTCGCCCTCGGCGGTCTGCACCGCGAGGCTGTTGGGCGAGGTGAACTTGGCCGTGCCGCGCACCACTTGCACCTTGCGCTGTTTGGCGAGCGCGGCGAGTCCGCCGGTGAGCTTGTTGATGACGCTTTCTTTCCAAGTGCGGATGGCGTCGATGTCGATCTTCGGTTTTGCAAACGTCACGCCGTGATGCGACACCTCTTCCGCTTCGTTGATGACCTTGGCGACATGCAGCAATGCTTTGGACGGGATGCAGCCGACGTTGAGGCATACGCCGCCAAGAGATGCGTGCTTCTCGATCAGCACCACTTGTTTGCCGAGGTCGGCGGCGCGGAAGGCTGCGGTGTAGCCGCCGGGGCCGGCGCCGAGCACGACGACTTCGGCGTGAAGGTCGCCCTTCTGGGTGGGAAGGGGTAAGGGAGCAGGGGGAAGAGTGGAGGCCGCTGGTTTAGCAGGGGCTGCTTGTGAAACCGATTTGTCGGCGGCGGGCGGTGGTGCAGCGGCGCTGCTTTCCAGCATCAGAATCACGGAACCTTCGCTCACCTTATCGCCGACTTTAACGTTGAGCTCCTTCACCACACCTGCGGCAGGGGAGGGGACTTCCATCACGGCCTTGTCTGTCTCCAGCGAGAGCAGCGTTTGTTCTTTTTCAATCTTGTCGCCGGGTTTGACGGCGATCTCGATGACCGCAACGCCTTTGAATCCGCCGATGTCCGGCACTTTGATTTCGATGGTTTGGCTCATGTTGTTCTCTTTCAATTGTAGGTTGGGTGGAGCACAGCGATACCCAACATGGTGGTGATATTAAAAACGCGATGGGTATCACTTCGTTCAACCCATCCTACGCCAGCTAAATCCTGATTTGCCCGCTACCCAATACGATGTATTTCTGCGACGTTAATCCTTCCAGCCCGACCGGCCCGCGTGCATGAATCTTGTCGGTGGAAATGCCGATCTCCGCGCCCAGGCCGTACTCGAAGCCATCGGCAAGGCGCGTGGAGGCGTTCACCATCACACTGGCTGAATCCACTTCGCGCAGGAAGCGCATGGCCTTGGTGTAATTCTCGGTCACGATGCTGTCGGTGTGCTGCGAGCTGTAGGTGTTGATGTGCGCGATGGCTTCGTCCAGATTCGCCACGATGCGCACGCTCAAAATCGGCGCGAGATATTCGGTGCGCCAGTCTTCCTCGGTGGCAGTTTTCATTGGTGCGACCAGCTTGCGCGACGCATCGTCGCCGCGTAGCTCAACGCCTTTGTCGAGATATATTTCGCACAGCAAGGGCAGCACTTGCGTCGCGACCTTGGCGTTCACCAGCAAAGTCTCCATCGTGTTGCATACGCCGTAACGGTGCGTCTTGGCGTTGTCGGCGATGCGGATGGCTTTTATCAAATCGGCTTCGTCGTCGATATACACATGGCAGATACCGTCCAGATGCTTGATGACCGGCACCTTGGCGTCTTCCGAAATGCGCGCGATCAGGCTTTTGCCGCCGCGCGGCACGATCACGTCCACATATTCTTTCATGGTGATGAGTTCGCCCACGGCGGCGCGGTCGGTGGTGTTCACCACTTGTACCGCTGTTTCGGGCAGACCCGCAGCCCGCAGTCCGGCGTGTACGCAAGCCGCGATGGCTTGATTGGAATGAATGGCCTCCGAGCCGCCGCGCAGGATGGCGGCGTTGCCGGATTTCAGGCACAGGCCTGCAGCGTCCGCCGTCACGTTGGGGCGTGATTCGTAGATGATGCCGATCACGCCGAGGGGGACACGCATTTTGCCGACCTGAATGCCGGAAGGGCGATAGCTCAGGTCGCTGATCGCGCCGATCAAATCTGGCAGCGTGGCGATCTGCTGCAAGCCTTCGGCCATGCCGCGCACGGTTTTTTCGGTGAGTGTCAGGCGATCCACCGAGGCGGCGTCCAAGCCGTTAGATTTCGCGGCTACGACATCTTTGGCGTTCTCGGCGATGAGCTTGGCGCTGTCGCGCAGAATGGCGTCCGCAATGGCTAGCAGCGCGCGGTTTTTCACGGCCGTGTCGGCCTGTGCCATCAGGCGCGAAGCGGCTCGTGCCTGTTGTCCGACGGACTTCATGTATTGTTTTACGTCTTCCATGATGTTTCCATGTGTTGCAAGTGGCGCGCATTTTAGCATCCCGCTTGCGATAGAATGCGCACCTTGTTTTATCAATCTCTCAAAACAGCCATCACAATGTAGGGTGCATTCCATGCACCAATTGAAATGGTGCATGGAATGCACCCTACAATAATCGCAATAGAGTGAATTACGAAAGCCCGGCATGTCCGACATCCTGAAAAAAATCCTTGCGGTCAAAGCGCAAGAAGTCGCCGCAGCGAAACCCGTCAAGCCGTTACCGCAATTGCGTGCCGAGGCGGAACGTGCCGCACCCACCCGTGATTTTGTCGGGGCGATACGCGCTAAGATCGCGGCAGGTCAGCCCGCCGTGATCGCCGAGATCAAAAAGGCCAGCCCGAGCAAAGGCGTGATCCGTGCGGATTTTCGTCCGGCGGAGATTGCCGCGAGCTACGCACAGCACGGCGCGGCCTGCCTGTCGGTGTTGACCGACGAGCAATTTTTTCAAGGCAGTGCGGAATATCTGAAGCAGGCGCGCGCGGCCTGCGACCTGCCGGTGCTGCGCAAAGACTTCATGGTGGACGAATATCAAATCTATCAGGCACGGGCGATGGGGGCGGATGCCATTCTGCTCATCGCCGCCGCGCTGACGCTCAAGCAGATGCAAACGTTCGAGGCGTTGGCGCACCAGCTCGGCATGGCGGTGCTGGTCGAGGTGCATGACGGTGAGGAACTGGAGGCCGCACTGCAATTGGCTACTCCGCTGATCGGTATCAACAACCGCAACCTGCGCACCTTTGAAGTGAGTTTGCAAACGACACTCGGTTTGTTGCCGCGCATTCCACAAGGACGCATCGCCGTCACCGAGAGCGGCATTTTCACTGCGAAAGATGTGAAGCTGATGCGAGACGTACAAGTGAATAGTTTCCTCGTGGGTGAAGCGTTCATGCGTGCGGACGATCCCGGCGCAGAGTTGGCACGGGTTTTTGGGCTGTTGTAAATAAACAACATCCAGCATGAAATTTTTGTTACAAGTCCGAATATTTGATTTCCTACGGCAGAATTCGCCCCGAATTCTCACTCGAGGGAATTTTGGTTTTGCCGGACAGTGTGCTGGCAAAACCAATTTAACGTTAAACAAGGAGTTTATAAATATGCAAAAGAAAATTATCGCTTTGGCTATCGCTGCTGCGTTTTCAGCACCAGCGTTCGCCGATAACGCAAACGTCACCATTTACGGTAAAGCGTTTTTGAACATTGAGTCTGTATCCAACGACAAGTCAACCCTGAGCAGCGCGACACGCGTGCAAACCAACTCTTCGCGTTTAGGCTTCAAGGGTAAAGAAGATCTGGGCGACGGCTTGAGCGGTTGGTATCAGTACGAAGTGCAAATCGATGCCGATGGCAGCAATGCCAATGGCAAAGGCGTTGGTGCTGGCAACGGCACCCGCAACACCGGTGTGGGTATCGATGCTGGCTTCGGTACAGTGATGCTGGGTAACTGGGATACCCCATTTAAACTTGCGCACAACAAGATTGAGCTGCACGACAACGCCACAGTGTTTAGTGCTACCAATCTGATCGGTCGCGCAGGTGGTACGGCAGCTGACTACAATACACGTAAAAGCAATGTCGTTCAATACTGGTCTCCATCACTGGGTGGCGTGAAAGTGAACGTTTCTTACAGCCCGGACGAAGGTGGCAACGGCGTTGCTACAACGCAGGGTTCTAACAAGAGCCAAACATCGTTGTCTGCCACTTATGATGACCATGATAGCGGCATCTGCATAACCGCTGCTTATGAAAGCCGTCCAGATGCTTCCTTCAAGGCTACTACCGATAGCGCAACGCGTTTGATGGCTCGTTACGCCCTCGGCGATTTCTGGTTGGGTGCGACGGTTGAAAACATCACAGTGAATACCTCCACTACCGCTAGCTACAGCCAAGCTAACTCGGAGTTGGTTGGTTCGTACAAACTGGGTGCTAGCACGATTGCACTTAGCTACGCCAAGGCTGGCGAAACAGCGACGGCTGCGACTGGTGCGAGCCAAGTATCCCTGCGCTATGGTATGAATTTGTCTAAACGTACCGAATTGTTCGCAGCTTATACATCGCTGAAGAATGACACAGCGGGTGCGTATGGCTTTAGCACTGGTACTACATTCGGTACCAATGTAGGTTCTACACAATCGGCAACTGGTTTGGGCTTGATCCACTCCTTCTAATTGAATGCCCTCCTTGCGGGGGTAAGCAGGCAGAAGTTAAAACGGGCACCTTCGGGTGTCCGTTTTTATTTAGCGCAAGGGTTTAATTCCGTTTCTATTTCAATACGGTCATCATTAACATTGCGAATGTTTCTATGGGTTTTGTGTCACGCAAGAGAGTATTTTGCTTATAGCAATCTCTGTTAAACTCGCCCACGTAATATCGGCATAAATGTTTAACGTTATTCAAAGCGAGGAGGGCGAGATGGGCTACGCTGAATTAATCGAAAAAAAGTTACTAACTCTCCCTGAGGCCAAGCAGGCTGAGGTTTTCGACTTCGTTGAGTTTTTGGCTAGCCGTAATCAAACTGAACGCCGCGAAGAACATACGCTTGCGAATTCTTCCTTGGCTGACATGATGAAAAATCCACTGCGGGTGACTGGATTTACCCCTTTGACCCGGGAAGAGGCTAATGCCCGCTAAAGTCTTTGTCGATAGCAATATCTGGCTATATTCACTCATTCAGAGTGACGATGACGAAAAGCATCGGCAAGCTGTGGATTTCCTCATCCCATTGGATTTTCCTGTTATCAACTCGCAAGTGATTCGTGAAATTTGTAGCAACCTGAAGAAAAAAACGGACATGCCGGAGGAGCAATTGCGTTCTTTGATTCATGGCTGGTATCAAGACTGCAACGTCGTTCACTCGAACGCGTCTCAACACCTGCTGGCATCACGTCTTAGAAATTCATATTCGTTTAGTTATTGGGATAGCTTAATCGTAGCGGCTGCTCTTGATGCCGATTGTGCCATGCTGTATAGCGAAGACATGCAGCATGGACAGGCCATTGATGGGAAGCTGACTATCCTGAATCCATTTTCGAAGCAATAAGCTGTAAAAGTTGTCTCGTTCCACGCGCCGCGTGGGAACCCATCCCTCCTTGCGGGGGTAAGCAAACAGAAAATAAAACGGGCACCTTCGGGTGCCCGTTTTATTTGACGGTGGGTATATGCCTTGGTATATTACATGGCAGTTATAAGCTTAGTTCTGCACTTTTACAGGAGGATGTAAGCATGAGCCAAGTAGCCAAATTGTTCATCAATGGACGCAGCCAGGCGGTACGCCTGCCTGTTGCTTTTCGCTTCAATGCAAAAGAGGTTTTTGTGCGCCAAGATCCGGAAACGGGTGACGTTATTTTGTCGCGCAGGCCGGCCACTTGGGATGGTTTTTTTGCTGCGCTCAAGGATGTAAAAGTGCCTGCCGATTTTCTGGGCAAAAAGGAGCGTAAACAGGGAAAGCAAGACCGAGACCCCTTTGCGGGGTGGAGTGAATGACGCGCTACATGCTCGACACCAATACGGTCAGTTATTTAATCAAGAAGCATCCGGCTGTTGCCACTCGCGTGATGGGTGTTCCGATGGCGTCGCTTTGTATTTCTTCAATCACCGAGGGTGAGTTGTTGTTCGGGCTGGCGAAGAGGCCGGAGGCAAAGCGCCTTCATGCTGCCGTGAGAGAATTTCTTTTGCGCGTTGATGCGCTGCCTTGGGACAGCACTACGGCTGCGTGTTATGGGGTCGTGAGAGCCAAGATGGAAGGCAGGGGAAAGATACTCGGGCCGCTCGATTTGCTGATTGCCACACATGCGCAAAGTGTAGGGGCTGTATTAGTGACAAGTGACCGGGCATTTGGCCAAGTCACCGGATTGTCGGTCGAGGACTGGACGGCCTGAGTTCGCGGGGATGACGACATTTTGCTGAGGAAAAAATTATGCTGAACTTGGATGGCTTGATCATTGAATTCGATAAAGGTCTGCGCACGTTGCTATCTAAAGCGCCTACCGCGCGCCCTTATCCCGATGCACATGTTGCCGATGCTGCAATGGATGAAACGGAAAAGAAGCATGCGGCCGCGCTGATGCGCATCAATCACACCGGGGAAATCTGTGCGCAGGCTTTGTATCAGGGGCAGGCGCTCACGGCGCGCGATCCGTTGGTGCAGGAAAAGTTAAAACAGGCCGCGTGGGAAGAAACCGAGCATCTGGCGTGGACGTCAAAGCGCGTCGATGATCTTGGCGGCCATTTGAGCCTGCTGAACCCGCTTTGGTACTCGGGCTCGCTGGTGCTGGGGGCGATGGCGGGCTTGTTGGGCGACAAATGGAATCTGGGTTTTCTGGCGGAGACCGAACGTCAGGTCGGCGCGCATCTGCAAAGTCATCTCGACAGTCTCCCTGTGCAAGATGCCAAAAGCCGCGCCGTGGTGCGGCAGATGTATGTGGACGAGGTCAGTCACGCCGATATGGCGATCGAACTCGGCGGCGAGGAGTTGCCGTTGCCGGTAAAGCTGGCGATGCGTGGGATGTCGGTGGTGATGACGAAAACGGTGTATTGGGTGTAGGCGCGGGGTTTTTGTAGGAGCCAGCTTGCTGGCGAAGCCCTTTCGCCAGCAAGCTGGCTCCTACAGGTAGGACTGGTTTCAGCGGGTAATCTTAGTTCAATTTTCCCATTTCAGTTTCGATCCAATCTTCCACCTGACGGTTGATCTCGTCCGCCTTGAGTCCCTTCGGGGCTATCGGTTTGCCGATGCTCATGATGATGGTGCCGGGATATTTGAGGAAGGATTGGCGTCCCCAGAACTTTCCGGCATTGTGGGCCACGGGGACGACCAGTGCGCCGCTGGACTCGCCCAGCAGCGCGCCGCCGATCTTGTATTTGCCGCGCACGCCATAAGGCATGCGTGTGCCTTCCGGGAAAATCACCACACAAAACCCGGCGGCGAGGCGTTGCTTGCCTTGTTCCAGCAATTGTTTGATCGCCTGCTTGGCTTTGCTGCGGTTGATGGCGATGGGGCTGGTGAGCGCCAAGCCCCATCCGAAGAAGGGCAGGAACAATAGCTCGCGTTTGAGCACCCAGACCTGCGGCGGGAACACGGTTTGCAACGCGAAGGTCTCCCATGCCGATTGATGTTTGCACAGCACGATGCAGGGCTCTTGCGGAATGTTTTCGGCGCCACGCACTTCCATGCGGATACCGCATACGACGCGCAACAGCCATATCATGCTGTGGGCCAGGCCGGAAATGATGCGATAACGCGTAAGCGGGGGGAGCGGAAAAGTGAATAGCGAAAATGTCGCGTAGATCGGCGTCCAGATCAGTTGCAGCAACAGAAAAATGGATGAGCGGACAAAGACCATATCAGGCGAGAATGTGGGTCACGGCTGCCGCCAGATCGGGGAATATTAGCGTACTCTCGGGCAGGCCGCCCTTGGCCTGGGTCTTCGTCCCCTTGCCGGTAAGCACGAGGAAAGGTTGCGCACCCAGACGTGCTGCCGCTTCCAGATCACGCAAGGAATCGCCCACGGCGGGGACGTCTTGCAGCTCGATGTTGTAGCGCTCGGCGATTTCTTCGATCATGCCGCTCTTGGGTTTGCGGCAGGCGCAATTCGCTTCGGCGGTGTGCGGGCAAAAGAACACCGCATCGATGCGTCCGCCCGCCAACGCGCAGGCCTTGTGCATTTTGTCGTGAATGGCATTCAGCGTGGACATATCGAACAGGCCGCGACCGATGCCGGACTGGTTGGTGGCGACCACCACGCGATAGCCCGACTGACACAGGCGCGCGATGGCCTCCAGGCTACCCGGGATGGGTTTCCATTCTTCCGGGTTTTTGATGAACTGGTCGGAGTCGAAATTGATGACGCCGTCGCGGTCTAGGATGATGAGTTTCATAATGTAGGGTGGGCACGTTTTTTGTGCCCACGCGGTAGCAAGGTTGGCGCACAAAAAGTGGCCACCCAACGGCGTTTTGATATTATTTTTATAATTCCGCCAACATTGAAAATTCATCAAACAGATTA
>CAZHIC010000011.1:59445-68490 GCA_964532405.1 uncultured Gallionellaceae bacterium
TTTTTTAAATTTTGTGGGGGGGGCATTTTTTGTGGCCCCCGGGTTTGTCCTGGTGGGCACAAAAAACGTGCCCACCCTACGGCTTTTGCATATTATTTTTCTCATGCCGCCAACTTGGAAATGTCAGCTACCTGATTCATTAACCCGCCCAGTTGCTGTAACAGCGCGGCGCGATTCATGCGCACGGCTTTGTCTTCCGCCATGACCCTCACCTGGTCGAAGAAATCGTCGATGAACGGTTTGAGCGTCACCAATGCTTTCAGATTCTGGCCGTATTCGCCGCGATCGAAATAGCTTTGCGCGAACGGGGTGATGTCCTGCATGGCCGCAAACAGATTGCGTTCTGCTTCGTCGGTCATCAGCTTGGTGTCGATCTTCGCATTGCTCATCGCAACACCCAGCTCTTCCTGATTCTTGCGAATGATGTTTTGCACGCGTTTGTTGGCGGCAGCAAGATCCTTGGAGACGGCCAGCGCCGCAAAGGCGCGTACACCGTGCAGGCGCGGCAGGGCTTCATGCAAACGTCCCCCCACTGTATACAACACGGCTTCGATGTGCGATGCCTCGAAATTGCGTTCGCGCAAATAGGCGCGCAACCGGTCCAGCATGAAACTTTCCATATCTTTAGCCACGGTGGCGCTCAGCATGCCAGCGGGAAAATTCTCCGCCGCGATCTTGAGCAGCAGCGGCAAGGGTATATCCAGCGGGGTCTCGATCAGGATGCGCAACACGCCGAGCGCATGGCGACGCAAGCCGAACGGGTCTTTGTCGCCTGTAGGTACTTGCCCGATGCCGTAGATGCCCAGCAGCGTCTCCAGCTTGTCCGCCAGAGCCACCGCACAGGCGAGCTTGCTTTTCGGCAAGCTGTCTCCGGCAAAGCGGGGGTGATAATGCGCTTCGATCGCTTCCGCCACATCGGCATTTTCGCCATCGTGCAGCGCATAGTAGCGCCCCATCACGCCCTGCAATTCCGGGAATTCGCCGACCATGTCGGTGATCAGATCGGCCTTGCACAAACGCGCGGCCAGCTCGGCGTCAGCTTTGTCAGTGCCGAGCAGATGTGCGATGCCGCCGGCCAGCGTGGTGATGCGCTCCACGCGCTGCAACTGCGAGCCCAGCTTGTTGTGGTAAACCACGTTGCCCAATTTCTCGACGCGCGATTCCAGTTTTTGCTTGCGATCCTGATTGTAGAAAAAGCGCGCGTCGGCCAAGCGCGGGCGCACCACGCGCTGATTGCCTGCGATGATGTGATGCGGGTCGCTCACCTGCATGTTGGAGACAATGAGGAATTTGTTCAGCAGGCGGCCAGTGCTGTCCAGCAGCGGAAAATATTTCTGGTTCTGCTGCATGGTGAGGATCAAACACTCTTGCGGCACTTCGAGGTACTCCGGCTCGAATTCGCCGATATACACCTCCGGCCATTCCACCAGCGCAGTCACCTCGTCCAGCAGCGTGCTTAACACACTGCGGTCTTCGTTGGACAGGCCGAGCAATTTTTGCAAATCAAAATTTGCATGGCCGACCCAAATCGCGTTGAGCGAGTCGGCAAGTTTGTCCAGCTTGACCGCGATAATTTCGCGGCGTTTGGCGAAACTCGCGATCACCAGCCCCTCGTTTTCTAGCTCGGATTCATAGCTGTCGGCTTGCGCGATGGTGATTGGCTCTTGCACAAGAAAACGGTGCCCGCTGGTGACATTGCCGCTGTGCAAACCGAATATCTCGACCAGAACGACGCGGCTGCCGTGCAGCACGGTCAGGGCATGCACCGGGCGCACGAACTGGTGGTCGGAGTCGCCCCAGCGCATCAGCTTCGGGACAGGGAGTTTCTTCAGCGCTTGAACGACGATGTCCGTCAGGCAGTCATCCAAAGCCTTGCCTTTCTGCGCTATCTTGGCGGCGAAATACTCCGCTTTGCCGTCGCTCACGCGTTGCAATTGTTCAAAGGTCGCATTGGCGGAGCGCATGAAACCTTCCAGCGCTTTGCTCGGTTTCCCCTCCGCATCCAGCCCCGCATTCACGGCAGGGCCTTTGCGTTCGATCACGCGATCCGCCTGTAATGAGGCGACATGGGTGATGGTCAGCGCCAAACGGCGCGGTGTGGCGTAAGGTGTGCACTCGCTGTCTTCGCCAGCCAGAGCCTGTTCTTTCAGCGCACTGAATACCTCGTCGGCGAAAGTGGTGGAAAGCTTTTCAAGCGCCTTCGGCGGCAGCTCTTCGGTGAGCAGTTCGATCAATAGGGTTTGTTTCATTTTAAATTCCTCACCACAGAGACACAGAGGCACAGAGAAAGGCAAGAAAAGCTGAGTGCCCGTTTTTCTCGGTGTTCTCTGATAAAACCACTAGCCATTCGACTAAGGCTGGCAGAATCGCCCGCCAAGTCGCTGGTTATGTGTCTCTGTGGTGCAATTGCCGTTTGGGTTTGCATTATTTGTTCTCCCCATTTTTGAGCATCGGGAAGCCCAGTTTTTCTCTCGAATCGTAATACGCTTGCGCCACAGCACGCGACAAGGTGCGCACTCTGCCGATGTAAGCGGCGCGTTCAGTTACCGAAATGGCACCGCGCGCATCCAGCAGATTGAAGCAGTGCGAGCACTTCATCACCATCTCGAAACCGGGCAATACCAGACCAGCTTCGATCAGGCGTTTGGCTTCGCTTTCGTATTCGTTGAAGTGGCGGAACAACATCTCGACATTGGAGTACTCGAAATTGTATTTTGATTGCTCCACTTCGTTTTGGTGATACACGTCGCCGTAGGTCACCACCGTGTCGCCGTTCTTGGCCCATACCAAGTCGTAGACGTTCTCGACGCCTTGCAGATACATCGCCAGACGCTCCAGCCCGTAAGTGATCTCGCCCAGCACCGGTTTGCAAACCAGCGAACCGACTTCCTGAAAATAGGTGAACTGGGTGACTTCCATGCCGTCCAGCCATACCTCCCAGCCCAAACCCCATGCGCCTAAAGTAGGAGATTCCCAGTCGTCCTCGACGAAGCGGATGTCGTGTTCGCGCGTGTTGATGCCCAAGGCGCGCAGGCTGTCGAGATACAGCTCCTGAATGTTGTCGGGCGAAGGTTTTAACGCCACCTGGAACTGGTAGTAGTGCTGCAAGCGATTGGGATTCTCGCCGTAACGTCCGTCCTTGGGGCGGCGCGAAGGCTGCACATAAGCGGCGCGCCAATGTTCCGGGCCGATGGCGCGCAGAAAGGTCGCGGTGTGGAAAGTGCCCGCGCCCATCTCGATGTCATAGGGTTGCAGCAGGGCGCAGCCCTGCTTGTCCCAGAAATTTTGTAACGTCAGGATGACTTGCTGAAAACTTGGCTTGGGGCCAAGTTTCGGCGAAGACTCATGCCCACTTGCGGGCGTTATGTCGGAACCAAAGGGGAGCATGTACTAAAACCGGCAAAATTTGCGAAGGTGCGCATTTTACGGGTTTTTGGAGTTAAGGGAAATTAAGGGCTGGTGATGGGAATGCCAAACACACCCGCACTGTCGTGCGCGAAATACGGCACGGCTTGAAAACAAACTTCTCCCGCGTCGGTAACGATTTTTAGCATGCCGTTGGCGAGACGAATTTCCTTGTGCGGTAGCCGCAGATATTGTTCGAATGAGACGGCGGGCATTGCGAGTTTTCCGTTCCTGCTCAGCATGGTCATGTTCGGCCATCTTGGCTTCGTCGCGCGCGATGCCGCACCTGTCCGGTTGGATGCGGTAATGCGCTTAGCCTCTAAGCCGAGTTCAATTTGCTACTGTGGCGTGTAGATGGAACAAACTGCGCAGGGCTGTCCATAGGCAGCAATTTCTGCAATGCAAGAATATAGCTTTGCAAAGCGGCACGACCAATTTTTGTCAGGGTATAGCAGGATTGAATGCGTCCAGCGCTGTCGTCTTTACGGACTTTAACGTAATCGGCAGAAATTAATTTCTTCAAGTGTGAATCAAGGTTGCCGTCGGAGACATCCAGTTGCCGCTTGAGTTCGGCGAAGGTGGCTTCACCAGTGCCCGCCAGAAAAGCGGCGAGCTGGGTGCGAAGTGGCTGGTGCAGCAACGGGTCAAGTGGAAGCATGATTGAGAGTCTCTTTGGCGAATTAGGGTGTGAGTCGGTGTTGTGTTTCGACGATCAGGCTGGTGCGTACTTCCGCTCCGTGTTGCGCAGTCAATTCTGTTTTGATCCATGGAATACTGATCGAGTAGGTTTCGCTCGCCGATTCCCAGTTAGCACCGGGTGAACGCCAGTAACCGGTGGATTGGCCGTTGCTCATCATGACTTCGACGGGGGCGTTCAATACCAGAGGGAACCAGGTAGTCTTGCCAGCGTTGAATACGTTACCGGACACCTCGATTTTGACCGGGATAGTGCTGCCGGCGGGCAGGGCAACGACCTGCTGCCGGTCTGGATGTTGGCGAAACTCTTCCAGCGAGACGACAGGTGTATTGGGTGGCATATCGGTGGCGCTGATTCGTTGCGCCAGCAGCAGCGGTAGCAGCACGCATAACAGCCAGCCCGCAGATTGGATTAGCCTGAACCATGCTGATCGGTTTTGTCCGTGATCCAGCATAGTCGCCAGCAATGGTAGTCCCAGTCCAAGCGTTGAAGCAGCAACCCACTTTAACTCCGGGTAATGCAGGTGCAGACCCAGCATACCAATACCGATTGCGATCATGAGTACGCCTATCCACTCCAGCAGTTCTTCGGAAAACAGGCCGTGCACATACAGCCCGATTCCGCATAGCACTACCCATGCCGACAAAGTCATGTGGCCGCCGCCATAAAAGAAGGTGGCGAAGGTCAGCAATACGCCGATTGACATTAGCAACCACAGTACTTTGAGTATTTGGCGATGGATGAATGACCATGTTTCGTCGCGTGCCTGCTTTACATGCCGCGTGAGATGCCAGTCGATTAGCGCGACACCCGAGACAGTGAGCGCAAGCAGAATCAGCCACGCAAAAGCCTGCTGCTTCAATGAGGGAAATTGCTCGGCAGTAAAAATGCGGTCTCTAATCAGGATCAGGATTCCGCAGCTTAGTCCCCACAGCACCAGACTATGTCGTTCGACACGCAGATTGCGCTGCCCGGCGGATAGCATCGAATGAATAGAATCAAGTTGTTGTGCTGCAAATTGCGGCATGTGCTGCTCCTGTATTGGCGACGACTGTTTCGACAGTTCCGGTGCGAGCTTTTAGTTCGCCCTGCGGGGTACTGATCCATTCGGTGACGTTGCCGGGATTTCTGGCAATCAGTGTTTGTTCTTTGGTGTCGATGTTGACTTTGTATAAATCGAAAACGTTTTTGTCGCGTTGGTTGTGGGCAATTAATACATGCGCTGGATCATTTGCGATACGGCGTGCAAATTGCGCTTTTACACCGCCCCACGGGGAAATCAAAACGAGTGGCGAGTTGCCATTGGTTTGTTCGGTATCCAGCGTGACATAGGCCGTATTTTCATCTCCTTGCTGGATTGGAAAAATAATTTGGCGGCTGTCTTGTGCCCATTCAAATTCGCCGTAAAAATCGCCTGCGAGTATGGTGTGCGAGGTGTTGCGCTCAAGGTCTTTGATGAAGAAATGCAGTGAAAGCCCCTTAACTGCAACCCAAGCCAGTTTCTTCCCATCGGGCGAAATTTTATAGCCAAAATTGCTATCCCGATTGGCCACGAAATCCCGAACCGGAATGAGTCCCGCCAAATGCTTGCCAGCTTTCAGGCTCGGATGGCTGGCCGTAGTTGCACAGCCAGCGAGTGCGATGATGCTCATCATCAAACACATGCGTTTGCTCAGGCGGCAGGCTGGCGACATGAGCCGCCGGGCATAAGTGTGGCGATGTTTTGTTGTTCGAGAGATTGGGCTCATGAGTTTGTTGATCATTGTCGGTTAATACCCGGCACTTGTGCCTGACTATCGTTTTCCGGTTGATCTCAGAAAGGGAGCCCCAGCAGCAAATATAATTGGTTGTCGCCGCCCTGATCGAAGCCGTGTGCTGCGCCCACCGTCACGCCCAGATGCAGTAAGTCATAACCGAGCAAAGCTTCAGCATTCCATGCCAGCCCAGCCCCCGTTTTGCGCTGCATTGTTTCGCCCTGATTCCATGCGTCGCCAGTGTCGACGAACACGGAGAGGGAGTGTCTGCCCAAGCCTAGCGGGGGGACGAACCAGCCGTTGTAGACCATGCCCAGCGGGATGCGCCACTCGGCAGTGGCCAAGCCAAGCTGCGTGCCGGTCAGCGATGCGAGTCCGTTTGGATAACCGCGCAACATGAAACGCCGTTTGCCAAGGCCACTTGAAGCATTTATGGTGCTCGGGGTTTCAATGGCTCCGCCCAGATTGTAGGGGCGTATGCCATTGTCGCCTCCAGTCAGTAGCAGCCTGAGATACAGCACATGGCTGGCACCGAGATCGACGTATTCTTTCCAGTCGAGTTGATGGGTGATTCCTTTATGCGCGTTATTGCCGAATACATCGTAACTTTCGCTGCTGAATTGGACGCGGCGTCCGTCAGTCAGGCTGATTGAGCGTTGATAAAACTCGGTGCTGTCATACCGTGCCACCGCTCCCGCCAGGGTGTCCTGATAGTCCGAGAAGACATTGCTGTCTCGCGAAAACAGTGCTTTGATGTGTTCGCTGGAGACGCCGCCAGCAAGGTAAATGCTGCGACCCGTGCTGTTGAACGAGTGATGCAGTAAAGCCTGATAACGAAGTTCATCGGTGCGGTATTGTCCGGGGTCGGTGTTTTTTCCGTAGGTATACAACTGACGGTCAGCGGAAAGCGTTAGGGTGTTGATGAACTGATAGGAGGCATACCCACCCAAGGCGTGAATGTCGGTGTAAAGGAAGGGGATAGCGTTCCATCGGTGGAAGCCCAAGACATCGGTGCCGTAAAGCGATACGCCGGCGAACGAATTCTGGTCGGGAGCGCTGACGGCGAACGGAACCCATGAGCGCGGCCTCAGTGTGCTCAAGGCAGAGTAGTCCTGCACGCCCTCGTATGAAACAGGCTGGTAATGCGCCGCATTCACCAAGGCATCAGTTTTGGGCGGCGTGTTTGAGTTGGCCGGGTAAGCCGCGCCCGTGCGAGAGCTGGACGGCAGCGAGCCGAGCGATATGCCCTGTGCTGTGTGTTCGGCAAGACGGTAATTGCCGTCCGGCATTGCCACGGCTTCGTAGATGCCGGATGCCGAGTTGCTCAACGTCTCGATTGTTTTATCGGCCAAATTGATGCGGCGCAGGTTCCACACCTTGTCGTGGTCGGAAACAAAATAGACGCTGCGGCCATTTTTGGAAAAATGCGGATGGACTACGCGGTCATTGTTCGAGGTGAGTTGCCGCCATTGCTTCTCTTTGATATTGAACAGTTCGATGTTCCAGCCGGTGCGTTGCCGCTGCACCGAGGCGACAATTTGCCCTCCATCCGGCGACCATGCGATTTGACCCAGCGTGTCGCCTTGCGGCAATTCGGCAATCTGTTCGGGATGTCCGCCATCGGCATCCAGCAATACCAAGCGACTCAAACCTTGTTCCAGTTGAACCGCCGCGATTTGCCGACCGTCCGGACGCCAAGCCGCATGGACATGGCGTCCGCAAGTGGTGATGCGTTCGGGAGCCGTCATGCCGGGCTTCCAGCGGTACAGGTCGGCATAGAGTTTGATGTTGTCGCAGACCGCCATTTGGCTCAGTAGCAATCCTGCTTCATCCTGCCAGTCGAGACTGTTGGTATTTGCCGCATCGAACAGCGCTTCATTCGTGCCGTCGGCGCGTATGCGCCGCACTTGCGGGTGGGATGCCGAGTCGTTGTGGTAGTAATACAAATCGCCATTGTCTGCGGCGGCCAGGGCGCTATTGAAGTAGGGTTCATCGTAGACTGGCTTGGACGGGGCAGCACCTGCCTGTTTGAGCTTGGCGAGTTGCGGTTCGAAACGTTGCCGCAAGTAATCCTGAAAATCGCCCCATACCTCATCGGCGGGTTTGCCGAAAATGAGTTTCGAGCGTTTGTCCATGCGCCACGGGATGATGTTGCCAGCGTAGATGCGGATATAGTTGACGGCCACATCTCGACCATAACGCTCGCTGATAAATTTGAAGAAATAAGCGCCATACAGATAATTCAGGCCGTAAGGCCAACGGCTGCCGCTGTATCCCTCGAAGCTGATTTCGGTCAATGAACGCAAACCGTGCTGCACCTCCATGCGCATTTTTGCCTCATACCATGCATTGTTCAGACGACCATATCCGCCCGCATTGTCGGACTCGCCATACACGGCAAAGCCCTCGGTCACCCAACTGGGGGCGAATATCTGCGGAAAGGTCGCAACGGTCATCAGCTCATACGGGCGTCCAAAAATTTCGCGCATTACTTTGCTCGGCCCATCGGCCATGTCGAGATGCAGGATGTGTATGTACTCGTGCGTGAACACGTATTCCATCCACGGATTTTGATCCATGATCTCGCCTTTGGTCGGCGTCGGCATGTAGATATAGAACCGGTTGTAGGGAATGGGCATGGCCGCGCCATTGGAATCGTCCACACTATCCAGAACGACAATCTCGGTGCGTTCTTCGGGTTGCCAGCCGATCCAGGCAGTCAGCTTGTTATGAACGCGCTCCGCGATTGCCCCCATCTGTTGTGCGTACTCCTTGTGCGAGGATTCGTGGTGAATGCGAAAGTGCGGGGTGGTTAGCGTCTTCCATTGCCTGGAGGAGTCGGGGCGCAAAAAATTCGGATCGCTTGGGGTGTGTGCGGAGGCGGAGGTGCAATCAACAAGAAGCGCAATGGCGAGAATGATGGATAGAAATTTCATATTTCAGACCTTGGAGTTAAGGGGGTGTCTCAATGCCGTGTGGTTGATTTGGCTCGAACTCTGTTTTGCAGAGTATAGTGCTCTGCAAAACAGAGTGTCAATGTATGATCCTGTTTTAAAGGTGAGCAGATCCTTGATGCCGTTCTCAGGCACCTCGCCACGCTGGCGATACCAGGCCAGTGTAGCTTCGGTCGATTCAACCTAAAAACGGGTGCGCCAGCACAAACTGGCAAGTGATAGTTGGTGAAAGTCC
>CAZHIC010000012.1:0-62654 GCA_964532405.1 uncultured Gallionellaceae bacterium
GAACACAAAAAATGCTTGACCCCAAACACGGTTGCTCCCTAACCCTCCCCCTGCATGGGGGAGGGAATATCGCGCTGAATACTCTATCCCGGCTCATCAGAACAATCTTTTCATCGGCTGAGCAGTGTTCGCTTGCGATTTATTGTTGGCGAGCGCGTCGCCGACCACGATTTGATCGCCCGCCTTGAGATCGCCGCCGACCACCTCGGTATTGCGGTTATCGGTGATGCCGAGCGCGACACCGAGCGGAACCGGCACGCCCCCCTGCAACACATAGACCGTGCCGGAGAATCCATCGCGCTTGGGCTTGCCGCCCTTCGCCACCACATCTCCACCGCTTCGTTTCACCGGTTCCGCATTAGCAGGCTTGAAGCGCAGAGCGGCATTGGGCACCAGCAGCACGTCTTTGCGCTCTTCCACGGCAATGCTCACATACGCCGTCATGCCCGGCATCAATATCTGCTCGGGGTTATCCACATTGACCACGACATCGTAAGTCACCACGTTCGACTGAATGGTGGGACTGAGGCGTATTTGTTTGACCTCGCCTTTGAAATTTTTCCCAACGAAAGCATCGACGGTAAATCTCACCGCTTGTCCGACACGGATACTGCCGATGTCAGCCTCGGCAAAGTTGGCGTGGATTTGCATCTTGGATAAATCCTGCGCGATCTTGAACAAGGTCGGCGTCTGCAAACTGGCAGCCACGGTCTGCCCGACATCCACAGAGCGGTCGACCACCACCCCCGCCACCGGCGAACGGATCACCGTATACGCCAGATTGACCTGGTCTTTTTCCACAGCGGCACGCGCCAACAGCACCTGCGCCTCGCCCGCTTTCTTGGCCTGTACTGAAGTGTCCAGCTCCTGACGCGAAACATAGGCTTGATCGAACAGACTGCGCACACGCGCTTCGTTCGCTGTCGCCAGCTCTGCGGAAGCAACGGCGTTTTGTACATTGGCCTTGCTCTGTTTTTGCTGCGCCGCCAACAAGGCATCGTCCAGCTCCAACAGCACCTGCCCCTTTTCCACTTTGCTGTTGAAATCGACATACAGCCTTTTGACCGTGCCGGAGACCTGAGTACCGACATTCACCAACGTCACGGGGTTGATCGTGCCGTTGGCCGACACGACCTGCTTGACCTCGCCTTTTGCCACTGCCTGTGTCTTATATTGCGGTTCGGATGCCGGCGCATAGAACTGCCGATAGGCGGCGACACCGCCCGCAACGGCGAGTACAAGAACGATCAATATAACCGCTGAACGGGAAGGCTTTTTCATGGCTGACTCTTCTCTGCTGATTTTTCAACACTGTGCGCCGACAATAATTTCACGTCCAGACTGCCCATCGCCTGCGCCAAGGTCGCGCGGTAGATGTTCCAGTTGTAAGAGGCTTGCACGCGTTGCTGGCGCGCACTCGCCAGCGCACTTTGCGCGACCAGCTCATCGAGCAGGTTCCCCACGCCCGCCTGATAGCGTGCCGCCGCCACGCGCTCGGATTGCTCCGCGCTATTCACCAGATCGGCGGTGCTACGCAAACTTTGCGTGGCCGTTTGCAGATTCTGATAGGCGTTCCAGACATCCAGCGCGATCTGCCGTTGCAGGCGATCACGCTGGGCGCGCTTGGTCTCCACCTGCGCTTCCGCCGCATACACACGATTGGTGGCCGCACGCCCCGAATAAATCGGCACGCTCAGCTTCACCGACAGGTCGTAGGCATTACCGGGGGCGAGCACATCGCTGCGCAAATTCGTCGCTGTCGCACCCAGCACGATGGATGGAAAGTCAGCCGCCCGCGTCGCATCCACATTGGCCTGCGCCGCGTTGACTTGCGCTTCTGCGGCCAGCAAATCGGGGCGTCGTTCGCGCGCCGCCACGATTAACGCATCCACATCGTGCTCGAAATCGGCGGGCAACTCTATAGCCCCGGTGGCGATCAGCTTAATAGGCCGGTTAGCATCGCGCCCGATCACATTGGCCAGATTGCCTTGTGCGCTGCGCAAATTTCCTTCTGCCTGAATGCGATTGAGGCTGGCTTGCGAATACGCGGTCTGCGCTTGCAGCCTGTCTGCCGGTGCGCCCGAACCCACCGTGCTGCGCAAAGTGGCCGCTTTCAGACTTTCCAAAGCGGAGCGCTCCGCCTCTTTTGCCGAGGCCAGTGCGGCCTGCGCCGCCTGCACCTGATAGAAAACTTGCACCGCCGCAAGGAATAGCGTCTGCACCGTGTTGTCTTGCGTGGCCGCAGCGGCGGCGAGCAGCTGCCGCGAATTTTCCCGCGTCGCGCCGCGCGCGCCGAAATCGTAGATCAGATAGGACAGCGTCAGCGCCGCACTTTTGGTATCGACTGGGGAAACCGCACCGACCCTGTCGCTATAACTGCGCGTCACACCCACCGTGCCGTTCACCGTGGGCAGATACGCGGCTTGAGATACCGCCAGCTGCGCCTCCTGATAACGCGCATTGGCCCACACCTCGCGGGTTTGCGGGTTACCGCACAGCGCGAACTCCACCACATCGGCCAGACCGAGCGCATCGGTCTCGTCCACAGCTTTGCATGGTAAAGGTGCAGGTATCTCGCCCGCGTTCGCGCCAGTGGTCGCGACACACGCGAGGCAGAGCAACAATGTTTTTATGGCAAATAACTTCATGGATCTATGCGTATACAAGGCTCGCAACAGACAAGCCGGATTTATATTCGTTCAAAATTTTAAAAATATTGCGGCACGGGTTCAGATAATACCCGATGTTTGAATCGCATCACGACGCACCCCTCCGCTATAATGCCGCGCCATGCCATCCATCCAACTCCTCCCCGACCTCCTCATCAACCCAATCGCCGCCGGCGAGGTGATCGAGCGCCCGGCTTCGGCACTGAAAGAACTGCTGGCAAATAGTCTGGATCCCGGTGCAACAGACATCACGGGGATGGTCACAGCGTAGCGCGGTCGCTGATGCAGATATTACCAAGGCTCTAATTTGAAGGAATACATCATGTCCGACCTCAACGATCCAAGAGTCTTCTTTGCCGCCGAGCGCACTTTGCTCGCATGGAACCGTAGCAGCCTCGCTTTGATGGCTTTCGGATTTGTCATCGAACGATTCGGCTTGTTGGTGTACATTCTTTTGCCCAAGCACGACACGACGCTACAACGTGGCTTATCCTTCTGGACAGGACTGATCTTCGTGCTGCTGGGCGCATTCGTCGCCGCCTACTCCACCGTGCAATACCGTAAAGTGCTGCACACCTTGAAGCCAGTTGAAATACCAGATGGCTATCGAACAGATCCCGGAATCATCAGTAATTTGATCGTCGCAGTATTGGGTCTTGTTCTAACGGTCTATTTCTTTCAAGGCATCTAACGCCTTAGCTTTTGGGTGGCTCTTGCACAATTTATGAACATCTTACTGATTGAAGATAATCACGATCTTGCCACCAACCTGTTCGACTATTTCGAAACTCGTGGCCATACGATGGATCTCGCTCGTGACGGGATTCCCGGCTTGCATCTCGCCACCACAAATCAATATGACGTACTCGTTCTGGATGTGATGTTACCCAGCATGGATGGCCTAACTATGTGCAAGCGTCTGCGTGAGGCGGGAAAATTCACGCCGATTTTGATGCTGACCGCCCGTGATTCGCTGGATGACAAAATAGCGGGTCTTGAGGCAGGCGCGGACGATTATGTAGTCAAGCCTTTTTCAATGCGCGAGGTAGAAGCACGATTGCTCGCATTGGTCAGGCGCGCACAAGTGCGCGAAGGCGGCAGCACGCTGCAAGTCGGCGATTTGTCTTTTAATACCGGCATGCTCAAGGTGCGGCGCGGCGAACGCAATATCGTGCTGCCCCCCATTGCCCTAAAGCTGCTCGAGATCCTGATGCGCCATTCACCCCGCGTGTTGTCGCGCGAAGAGGTGGAGCGCGCCATCTGGGAAGACGCTCCCCCGGACAGCGACGCCTTACGCGGACATCTGCATATCTTGCGCAACGCGATAGACAAAGACACAGATAAGCCGCTGATCAAAACTTTACGCGGCCTTGGCTACCAGATCAGTGATGAGTAATCTACGCCACAGCCTCAGACTCAAACTGGCGCTGACGTTCGCCATCTTTGGCGCAACGATCTGCCTTGTGTTGTCGTTAGGCATCTCCTTTTTCGCAAAAAATCTCGGCGAACATCTGCTGGATGAAACACTACGTGCCGAGATTGACGGCTATATTTCCAGACGGGCACGCAACCCCAAGGCACTCCTTCCCTCAACCATCAGCATTCAAGGCTATCTGCTAACGCAAGGACAAAGCGATGAATATATTCCCTTCGAACTGCGATCCCTACACGAAGGAACGCATCGACTGAAGCTGAATAACACGCCCTATCGAGTTGCCGTGGTAGATAAAAATAACGCGCGCTATTTCATGCTATTCAATGAGGAACGCCAGCGCCAGCGTGAAGAAATGTTCACTATTTATTTGGCATCAGGTGCATTCATTATGACTTTGATCTCGGCGTGGGTAGGCTGGTGGCTCGCAGGACGGGGCGTCGCACCTATCGCCGAACTCGCGCGGCGCGTCAGTCGCGCCAACCCGGAAGACGATACTGCGACAGTTGCTCAGGGTTTTAAACGCGACGAAATCGGCCAACTGGCACAAGTATTTTCTGCCTACCTCAAGCGTATGCGTGACTTCATTGAGCGCGAGCGCAATTTTACGAGTGATGTCAGCCACGAACTGCGAACCCCGCTGACCATTGTTCAAGGCGTTTTAGAACTGATGGAAGACGGCAAGCAGTCACCAGACAAACAACAGGAACGCATCGCCAAAATTGGGCGTGCCAACAGCGAAATGGTGAATCTGACCACCGCCTTGCTGTTGATGGCCAGAGAAAACACCCATGAGACCGACGTCCAATCCTGCGACGTCAGCAAGGTGGTTGGTGCTGTCATTGAAATGAATCGTCATCTGCTCAGCACAACCACCGCCGTAAATATTATCGGCCTTTCCTACCAGAGCATTGCGGCCGAACGCACATTGCTCAGCATTGTACTGTCCAACCTGATTCGCAACGCGTTCACATACACGCCATCCGGCACCGTTTCAATCTCGATAGAAGATAACGGCCTGACGGTCAGCGACACGGGCTCCGGTATTCGCAGCGAAGAGATCGGCAAAATTTTTCAGCAAAATTTCAAAGGAAGCGGCAGTACGGGTTCAGGTATCGGCTTGTCGCTGGTTAAGCGCATCTGTGATCGCTATGGCTGGGAAATAATGATTAACAGCACCGAAGGGCAGGGCACATCGGCGCATCTGATCTTTACCGACGCGCAAAAAAAATCCGCCCTAACGCTCCCCTAACGCTCCCCTAACGCTCCCCTAACGCTCCCCCGCTTAAGATTAGACTCCATTTTTTCTATTAAGGAGATTTGTTATGAAAATATTAGCAGTTGTTTTGGCCGCACTTCTGGTTGCTGCATGCTCTTCATCGCCAAAAATAGCTTCCTCACTTACATCCTCAGCGAACGGAAAATCTGCGGAGCAGGCATCCAAAGTGAACGATAAAAATTCCGCTGAAGTGGCAGGAGAAAATTCAGCCCCAACGACTACGGCGAATCTTGAATTGAGCAAATTGAATGCTGAATTACAACAACTCCAACAAGAAAGTAATTTTTTCGATTACGCCAAATTTGCCATCAAACCTGAATATCAGGACGTAATTCGGAAACAAGCCGAATTCCTCAAAGCCCATAGCAATGATCTCATTACTCTGGCAGGAAATGCGGACGAGCGAGGCAGCGAAGAATACAACCATGACTTGGGAAACAAGAGAGCCAATGCCGTCAAAAAAAGCTTGGAGCAATTGGGTGTCCCAGCGAAACAAATCAAGACCGTCAGCCTGGGAAAAGACAAGCCACGTCTTTCATGCCATGAAGAAAAATGCTGGAAAGAAAATCGCAGGGTCGATTTTAAACATAGCGTTTAACGCATAACGATTGAGGGAGGGGCTGGGTAAGTACCCGATCCCTTTTTCTGTCGCCAAAATGCAGAATTAAAAGCAAAGTTTCATTGCTGTCCGAGCTGTATCGCCATTACCCCAAGCATATTTTTTCGCCCACTAAGACAATCGCTGGAAATTGATCAAATATGTCAGATCATAACGATTTATCCCATCACATTCTTCCGACCTCAGCTCAACTCGTGGGTGTATGCATCACCGTTATATCCCTAGTCAAGGTACTACACATTGGCCATATGGGCTCACTGCTGGATAAGCTCTTGGCGATTGATGCCATACTTTTTACGGTCAGCGCATTACTTTCTTACGCATCTATGCGCAGCATTAAATCGGCACCGTTAGAAAAACATGCAGATTATTTTTTTATGCTGGGTCTTTTGGAGCTAGGTGGATGTGCGATTCTTTTGTCGTTTGAATTAGTCTAGACGCCAGCAAATTTCATACACAAATATTCTCGCCATCCCCAACGATGCCGGGATAGCAACGGCCATCATCTCCCTGCCCTATAACCCTCCCTACGCTATAATGCCGCGCCATGTCACCTATCCAACTCCTCCCCGACCTGCTCATCAACCAGATCGCCGCCGGCGAGGTGATTGAGCGCCCGGCTTCGGCCTTGAAAGAACTGTTGGAAAACAGTCTGGATGCGGGCGCGACCGACATCGCCGTGCAACTCGAAGGCGGCGGCATCAAGTTATTGCGCGTGCGCGACAACGGCGGCGGCATCGCGCCGGAACAATTGCCGCTGGCGCTGATGCGCCACGCCACCAGCAAGATCGCCTCGCTAGCCGATTTGCAGCGCGTCGCTAGCATGGGTTTTCGCGGCGAGGCGCTGGCGAGCATGGCTTCCGTGGCGCAGGTCACGCTCACCAGCCGCCACGCGGATGCCGATCATGCCTGGAAGATCGAAGCGGTAGACGGCACACAAAGCGCCGCCGCTCCGGCAGCCCACGCGCAGGGCACCAGCATCGAGATGCGCGAGTTGTATTTCAACACGCCCGCGCGGCGCAAATTCCTCAAAAGCGAGAACACCGAGTTCGCCTATTGCGAAGAGACTTTCAAGCGCATCGCCTTGTCGCGCCCCGATGTCGCGTTCTCGTTGCAGCACAACGGGCGCATGGTGTGGCAACTGCCTGCTCAAAAACTGGCACAGCGCATCACCGCCATCCTCGGCGCAGAGTTCGGACAACACGCCGTCGCAGTCGAACGGCAGGCCGCCAGTTTGCACATGTACGGCATCGCCGCCCTGCCCGCCTACTCGCGCTCTTCGCGCGACGAACAATATTTCTTCGTGAACGGTCGCTTCGTGCGCGACAAAGTGTTGATGCATGCCGTGCGCCAGGCCTATCAGGACATCCTGCATCACCAGCGCCATCCCGCCTTCGTACTGTTTCTCGACATGCCGCCGGAGCTGGTGGATGTGAACGTGCATCCGGCCAAGAGCGAAGTGCGTTTCCGCGAAAGTCAGGGCATCCACCAGTTCGTGTTCCACACGCTGCAACAGGCGTTGAGTGCGACTATGGCCGAAACCACAGCAACACCAGTCGCTGCACCGCATGAAGAACAGACCACTACATCGTTCGCGCCCACCCAACAACGCATCCCATTTGGTGCGGCACAGCAACAGGCTACTTATCGCCTGTGGGAGTCGCAAACAAATAACAACGTAGGATGGGTTGAGCGCAGCGATACCCATCAGCCCTCACCGTTGAAAAACGATGGGTATCGCTCTGCTCAACCCATCCTACGAAGCACTGAGCACCCGCTCGGCTACGCGCTGGCACAGCTCTCCGGCATCTACATCCTCGCGCAAAACGAAAACGGTTTGGTGGTAGTGGACATGCACGCCGCGCACGAGCGCATCGTGTACGAAAAATTAAAAACCGCTATGGATGGGCAGCAGCTTCCCAAGCAGCCGCTGCTGATCCCCGTGACCTTCCACGCCGACACACTGGATGTCGCCACCGTCGAGGAAGAACAGGAAGCGCTCGCCACGCTGGGCTTCGACATAGCCCCGATCTCGCCCACCACGCTGGCCGTGCGCACCATGCCCGCCATGCTCAAACAAGCCCACGCCGAAGCCGCCGCCCGCGAAGTGCTGCACGAGCTGCGCGAATTCGGCGCCAGCCGCGCGCTCACCGAGCGCCGCAACGAGTTGCTCGCCACCCTCGCCTGCCATTCCGCCGTGCGCGCCAACCAACAACTCAGCCTGCCCGAAATGAACGCCATCCTGCGCGAGATGGAACAGACCGAACGCGCCGACCAGTGCAACCACGGCCGCCCGACCTGGTTCCAGGTCACGCTGACGGAGCTGGATGCGATGTTTATGCGCGGGAAGTAATCAAACTTTTTGACAAGGAATAACAATGGGGCGGCGATATAACGAACTCTCGCATAAGGATATGCAGTTTATCTCCGAGCAAAAGATGTTCTTTGTCGGGACAGCAACCGCAGACAGCCGCGTGAACATCTCACCCAAGGGCATGGATTCTTTTAGGGTCTTGAGCAAATCACGGGTCGTTTGGCTCAATGTCACCGGCAGCGGCAATGAAACTTCAGCGCATGTACAGCAAAATCCGCGCATGACGATCATGTTCTGTGCTTTCGAAGGAGAACCGCTGATCCTGCGTCTTTATGGTTCAGCCAAGGTGGTACACAAAAACGACACTGAATGGAAAGAACTATTCGGCATGTTCAAGCCATTACCCGGTGCCCGGCAGATATTCGACCTATCGATAGACCTTGTGCAATCTTCCTGCGGCATGGCAGTGCCCTATTGCAACTATGTCGGAGAGCGCGAGTTGCTTTCCGATTGGGCAGTCAAAAAAGGCGAAGATGGACTAAAACTTTACTGGGAAGAAAAGAACCAACAAAGCATTGATGGCAGCGCTACTCATATCGTTGAAAAGAATGGCTAACCCATCGACCACCCGCATCGCCTTCGCCAGCTTCATCGGCACCGCCATCGAGTCTACGATTTCTACATCTACGGCCTCGCCGTGGCGATGGTGATCGGCCCGGTGTTTTTCCCCAACAGCGATCCGGCAGTGCAGGCCTTGAATGCCTTTCTCACTTTCGGCATCGCCTTCATCGCGCGCCCGTACGGCGCATTACTGTTCGGGCATTTCGGCGACAAAATCGGACGAAATTGGCTGCGCTGTTGATCCATGAGACACGCGATAAGGAGTTGGGGTGAATCAAACAACAAAATTTATCCACGAACAACACGAAAGACACGAAATAACTGCCCGATTTTTTCGTGCTTTTCGTGCCTTTCGTGGACAAAATGTTTTTTCTAAATGAATAAGCTGCCCCCCGCCATTTTCCTCATGGGCCCCTCCGCCAGCGGCAAGACTGGCATCGCGGTGGAGCTCGTCCAACACTTTCCCGTGGAGCTCATCAGCGTAGATTCCGCGCTGGTCTTCCGCGACATGGACATCGGCACGGCCAAACCGGATGCGTCCACGCTCACCCGCGCACCGCACCATCTGATCGACCTCATCGACCCGACCGAAGCTTACTCTGTCGCCGCCTTTCGCCACGACGCGCTGCGTCTGATGGCGGACATCACCGCCAGAGGAAAAGTACCGCTATTGGTCGGCGGCACTATGCTGTACTTCAAAGCACTGCGCGAAGGCTTGAGTCCGCTGCCGCAAGCCGATGCCGCGTTACGCGCTGAGCTGGATGCCGAGATCGCGCAGCACGGCATCGAGCACCTGCATCGACAACTCGCGCAGGTCGATGCTGCTTCTGCTGCCCGTCTGCCGCCAACCGACACGCAGCGCATCCAGCGCGCCATGGAGATCTATCGCCTCAGCGGCCAACCCATGTCGGTGTTAATCAAACATCAGGAACAAGACAAACTGCCCTACTGCATCCACTCTATTGCACTGGCCCCCTCCGACCGCGCGGTGCTGCACCAGCGCATCGCCACACGCTTTGCGGATATGTTGCGGCAAGGGTTAGTGGATGAACTACGCGAGCTACGCGAAAAATATCCGCTGCATCCGAACATGACTTCGATGCGCTGCGTCGGCTACCGTCAGGCTTGGAAATATCTGGGAGGCGAAATCAATGAAGGCGAGCTGCGGGAAAAAGGCATCGCCGCCACACGCCAGCTAGCCAAACGCCAACTCACCTGGTTGCGCGGCATGCAGGACAACATCGAACTGGATTGCCTCGCTCCCGACCTCTATGCGCAGGTATGCGCGAGCATCGAATCAGGCGTAGCTACCGAATAAAATCAGAACTGGGCAGCAGGCGGATGTTGCTTGTCCGTATCGCACAAAATGTCGGCCTCCGCCCCCACCATCGACATCACCTGCTCCGGCGTCATACGCAACAGCCCGGCTATATCCGTGTAGTCGTCCGGTAGCGCCGCGTCATCCCAGCCATTGGCGGAATGGCGCGCCAGATTGACCGCGTAGATGACATTGCGCACCCGCTGATGGTTGGCGCAGGCGTCGTCCATCAAAGTCAGCAACAGTTCGGGCAGCTCCCAGCTTTTGACCAGTTGTTTTTGCATGTCGAACAAATTGAAACCGAACACTTGTTCCTGAGCGGTACGGGTGCGCAAGGCTTTATCCTGCTGCTGCATTGCTCTGATTTCCAGCATCTCTTGCGGCGCAAAACACCACATCAGCATTTCGGCGAGGTCATGCAGCAAAGCGGCGATACGCATTTCTTCGTAATGCAGGTCGCTCAAACGCACCGCCCAATCGAAGGCATATTCGGAAGCGCGATGCGAACGATGGATCACATGCAACAACTGGATGAGCGCATCCGTGTGCCCTGCCAGGACTTCTTGCACCTGGGGCTTAGGGGAGACTTTATGGAAAAAAGCTTCCACACCCATCATGATGAGCGCTTGTTCGACTTGGATGACTTCGTTTGTTTGGCTGCGATGTTTATGCGTTTGCAAATAGCGCAAGACTTTGACTGTCAACATGGGATCGAACGCGATCACCGATGCCACCCCGCGCGCGCTGAGTCTGTTCGGATCATCCAGCAGTGCTCCCAGATCGCGTGCGGTTTGTTTCAGTACGGGGATTTCAGTCTGGCTCAGAAAACTGACCCAATTCTCTAAACTCTTTTTTTCTTGTTGCATAGAATCTCCCGACTTGGCGAATCACCTCGCTACACAAAATATTTCAATGCAAATTCCATTAGCCGTGTTCCCATCGTAGGAGCCAACTCATGTTATGTTTAATGCCGCTCAGGCCTGCACTGCCAGCCCTCCGCCGCGCCCGTCCATCTCGCCCATTCTAACCGCATGCCGTGGCAATGTGTCTTGAATGCCTTCCAGATATTGTCGCAACGAGACCAGATCGTAGCCTTGCGCTTTCCATCCGTCCAACAGTTGCTCAAACACGGGCAACCATTTTCCGCCCTCCAGCTCGGCTCGCAGCGTGAAGACATGCCCGGTGGCAGTAGGGTTCGCGCTAAACGCCAACAAATGTTGCGCCACGTTTTCCAGGGTGATGCCGTTACGCGCGAGGAGCTCGTCCAGCGTAGGCAAGGTGGTGGGCAACTGCGGGCACGCGATGATCTCTGCATCCCAGGTCGGAATAAAAGGATGCGTGCCGCGCGTGTCGGAAGCGTAATCGAAACCCAAACGCTGGGTCAGCCTAAACGCATCGCGGTTCATCTGCCAGCCTGCGGCGGCATGAGCTTTCGGTGCTTCGCCGAATATCTCGGTGAAACGCTCTACCGCCGACTGCATCTCGCGCTGTGTCCACCCGGCGTCTTTACTCGCCGCCTGATCCCGCCAGCGGATATTTTCATAACCGTGAACACCGACCTCAAAACCCTGCTCGCGCACACTGCGCAAAATATCTCCGCAGGTACGGCCAATGTCCGGCGATGGCAACAGCGTCCCGTACAACATAGTCTTGATGCCGTAATGCGCCAAGCGCGAAACGCGCGGGGCTTTGCCAAAAATTCCGCGTCCGCTGCGATCGGGGCCCAATGAGAAAAAAAAGCTCGCTCGCGCATTATGGCGAAGGAGTGCATCCAGCAAGCGCGGCACCCCTTCGCGTGTGCCGCGATAGGTATCTACGTCAATTTTTAAAGCGAGTTGCATATCGATAATCTACCCAATTTTAAATAAACGGTATTGCCCTTTTAGCGACCAAGCCAGACACGCCAGAGCAATGACGAATTGGAACAGCCAAGTGCCGGGCAGCCCATTGTCGTAATAAAACATCGTCCACAGTGCCAGCAGCGTAATCAACACCGCCAGCGCGCGCTGGAACCAAATATTCAAACCGGCTTGCCAGCGCCGCGCCAGCCATACGCCGGCAACCGCAGAGAGCCAGCCGCCGAACATCCCGCCCAGCACGTCCTGCGGCCAATGCACGCCGCACGCGATGCGCGAGAGCCCCACAAGAACAGCCAGCGTCAACGCTAACGATTTGAGCCGATTGCTCAATGGTTGCAAACAAAACAAACCGGCCAGCACGAAGATCGTCGTGGTATGCCCGGAAGGAAAGGAGTTGAACTCCAGCAGAGGTCCGATAAGATGAAAAGCTCCCTCGGGCAATACCGACGGAGGGCGTAGCGACGAGAACAACTCCTTCATCCCCTGCGACCATAGCGACGCGAACAGCGCCGCCAAAACGAACTGCCAGGACAAGTCGGGACGCCGCCCCAACAGTAACAGGATAAACATCAATGCGACTGACGTATCACCCAAGACCGTGAGATGACTCCACCAGATATCGCCCGCGTGCGCCATAAGTCGATTCAAAAACTCAAACAAAGCCACATTGCTTCCCGTCGCCAGCAAAATGGCCAGCGCCATCAAGGCGAACAGCGGCACGCCCCACAGCCATGCCGCCGGTGTAGTGGATGTTGCGGAAGGCTTAGTTTCTAAATCCATGGCAGGCATAAAAAGAGAAGGTGGAAATCAGATGCCCGTGCGGGCGGACGGGCAGACTATCACGCAGTTCGCACGCGGTAAACTGCCCGGCACCGCCGGTCGCAGGCTTCGCCTGCGGCTCGGGCCACAACACTAAAATACCGCGCGCACCGTTTTGCGGCGAGCCGAACCACACATCGAACTGGTCGTAGCGTTTGTCCGTCACCTGCACTGCCACAGGACGGGCATACCAGGCCAGACGGCTGGCGTAGATCCAATTGTCGGTAAACAGCAACGGCGAACTCTCTGCCGGTTCGGCACTCATCTGCACGCGCAGCTGTTCGGCACGACGAGACGCCTGTTCCCATGCGTATAAGTCGCGTAGCGGATTTTCGTTGTCTTTAAAGGGCAACCAGGGCGAAACGAATTCGCTGAAGACCAACGCGATTGCCAGCACGGAATAAACGGCGGCGCTGCGCACGCCGATGCGCACCCAAAGCGAATTCCAATGACGATGCAACCAGTACGCTGTGAGCGGTGCCAGCCCGGCCCATCCCAGCGCAGTCCAATGCGGCAGCGTCATTTCATAACCGCCGCCCCAGCCGAATAGCAGCAACACCGGCAAGGCCAGCGACAAACATAGCCACACACCGCTTTCGCGCCACTGGCGCAGAGAAGACACGAGTGCGATCAAGCCGAATACAAACAAGCCCGGGCCATAGGCCAGTAGCTGCGCCAGCTGCGACAACAAAAATCGCGAAATTTCCCAGCTCGGCTTGCCTGTGCCGTGATGCAACTGATACGCGAAAGAAATCCAATCGTGGCGATAGTTCCAATAGAGAATTGGCATAATCAAAAGCGTGCCCGCCAGTACCGCCAGCCAAGGCCAGAGGCTGCGCAACTGCCGCCATTGCTTGCTCATCGTCAACGCCAGCAACACGGTCACCAGCAAAGTGATGGCGGTATATTTCGACAACGCCGCCAAGCCCAGCAACACACCCAGCCATAACCAATGCTGCGCGCGCCCTTCAATCATCACCCCGTGCAACACCCAAAGCAGCAACAGACCGAGCAACAACAAGGGCGTGTCCGGCAACATGGCCAAGCCGATCAATTGGAACATCACGCCCGAATGCAATAACGCAACGCTGGTGAACCCCAACCAGGGCGTTTCATGCGGAAACAAAACGAGAGTCAGGCGATACAGCACCCAGCTCGTCCCCGCGAACAACAACACCGGAACCGCACGCATCGCCAGATCCGAATCGCCGAACTGCAACGCGACAGCCTGTAGCCAACCGATCATCGGAGGATGATCGAAATAGCTCCAATCCAAGTGCAAACCATAAAGCGCATAGTGCGCCTCGTCCACACTCAGCCCCACCGCATTGGCAGAGAGCAAGCGCAATAGCGTACTCGCCGCGATCAGCAGCAAGGTGGCTTGTAACGGGGTCAGGCGCTTAAAGGAATCGAGCATGAACGATTAACTGGGGGCAACGCAAGAGTTTATAGACGGCGCGGATTCTATCCCATTGAACGGGGTGAATCACCTCGCATGACAAAACGTGATCGTATCTTCATAGGAGCGAGCCTTGCTCCTACAGGGTTAGGTTCAACTACCGCCCTTTTCTTTCACCTCGGTGCGTGCCCATCCCTGCGCGAACGTCACCTCCAGACGCGCACCAAGTGCAATTTGCGCGCTGTCCACAACGATCTTGCCGTGCTCGTCGCGCACCATGCTATAGCCGCGCGCCAATACTTGTCTGGGATCGAGGTGCTGCAAATGTTGTTGCAAGGAAGCGAGGCGCGACGCGTGCCGTTCCAAGTTGTGCGCCATGACTTCGTGCAGGCGATGTGCATAAGCGGTTTGCCGCGTTTGCAATTCCACCACATCGGGACACACTGCGCGCAAACGTTGGCGCAATGCCTGCCAGCGCCATTGTTGGTGCTGCACCCCGTAGGCTTGCGCCAGTTGCAAGCGCTGCTGCAATTGTTCCAGATGCTGGCGTTGCTGCCGCATACGCTGCGCCGGATGAAGCAAGCGCCGCTGCAAATAATCCAGTTGCTGCATGCGGCTCTCGAAGCGGCGCAATGCGGCCTGCGCCAGACGCCGGGCGCTGCGTTGCAGACGCTGCCCCAGCTCCGCGCCATCCGGCACGGAGGCTTGCGCGGCGGCGGTCGGCGTAGCGGCACGCAGGTCGGCGACAAAATCGGCGATAGTAAAATCCGTCTCGTGCCCCACCCCGCTCACCACCGGAATGCGGCTGGCCGCAATCGCCCGCGCCACCACCTCCTCGTTGAACGCCCACAAATCCTCGATGCTGCCACCGCCGCGACACACGATGAGCGTATCGCATTCGCCGCGTTCGTTCGCCGCGCGGATAGCTGCGGCAATTTTCTGCCCCGCCCCTTCGCCCTGAACCGGCGTGGGGTACAGCACCACCGGAATGCCGGGCATGCGGTTCGCCAGAGTGCGCAAAACATCGCGCAAAGCCGCCGCCTGCGGCGACGTCACGATGCCGATCTGACGCGGCAAGAACGGCAAAGCACGTTTGCGCCCGGCATCAAACAGCCCTTCACCTTCAAGTTTTCTCTTCAGCCGCTCGAACGCCTCGTACAGCGCCCCCAACCCCGCCGGGCGCATCTTCTCCAAGGTCAACTGAAAGTCGCCGCGCGCCTCGTACAGCGTCGGCAATGCCAGCACCTCGACCTGCATACCGTTGCCCGGCTTAAAGTCCAGATACTGGCTCTTGTGCCGGAACATCACGCAACGCACCTGCGCCGCTTCGTCCTTCAACGAAAAATACCAATGCCCCGAAGCCGCCCCCACGAAATTGGAAATCTCGCCGCGCACCCACAACAAAGGCAGCCCCGCCTCGATCACCTGCTTCGCCGCCGAATTGAACTCGCGCACGCTTAATACTAAATTTTTATCGAAGCTCATTTTTTTCCGTATTCTCAAATCATTCGCATGAAAACGGGGGAGGGTGCGCTTTGCGCACCATGGTGCATGGAATGCACCCTACGCTCGCTTTAAATCCCAAAGCGCGCAGATCAGCGCATCTTTGGCGGCAACGTCCAGTTGATCAAGGTCGGAAAGCGGCAACATACTGGTGGTTATCGGCGCTCATGCGATAATTTTTATGCATCGAATAGAGCGGCTTTTTAGAGGTGGTGAACTGTTACGTTTTAACCCAGATAGTTCATTAGGCCGAGAGCTCTTGTAGGAGCGAGCTTGCTCGCGAAGCGCTTTCGCGAGCAAGCTCGCTCCAGTGAAAATACGGCTAATGGATAATCTGGGTTTAAGAAGGGTTTCTGTGAGGCTCATGCCACCACCTTGTTTCTGCCGCCCTGTTTGGCGTGGTAGAGATTTTCATCCGCTGTTTTCAACATCATGTCCAGATTTTCCAGCAAGTGCTGGCTACCGCCGATGCTGACCGTGAATGCAATATTCGTTGTGCCGCAATGTGCTTTTTCTCGTCCGATATGCAGGCGAAAAGCTTCCAATCGTTCGTATGTGATCTTTATATCTTCATCGGCAATCAACAAGGCGAATTCTTCTCCGCCTATGCGCGCGATCAGGTCGTTTTTAAAATAAGCACTCAACTGTGTAGCCAGATATTTTAATACCTGATCGCCGCAATCGTGGCCGTAAGTGTCGTTCACGGCTTTGAAGTGATCCACGTCAATCATGGCGATAAATAGGTTGGAGCCGCTATCTTTTGCTTGCTCGTAGATGTTACAGCCTTCTTCAAAAAAGAAGCGCCGGTTATACATACCGGTCAGATAATCGCGGTTGGCGATGTTCTGAATGGATTCCACCATTTCCAGCACTTCCAGATTTTGGGTCACGCGGCAAATCAATTCCTCATACGAGTAGGGCTTGGCAATGAAGTCGTTTGCGCCATTTTTCAAAAACTGCGCAGAAATATTTCCGCCTGCCTCACCCGATATGCCGATGATGGCCAATTGATCCTTACCCATTCTTTTGCGCGCTTCCAGAACGAATGCAAACCCGTTCATTTTTGGCATGTTGTAATCAACCAGAACCAGCTTGATGTCAGGATGCTGTTCGAGCATTTCGATTGCCTCGTACCCGTCTTTTGCGATGAGCACGTTCAGGCCTTGTACTCTCAGCATGTGTTTGAGTACGGCGCGTGCGCTTAATGAATCATCCGCAACCAGCACCTTGATGCTGATATTTTTGTGTATCCGCCCGACCAGGTTAACGACATATTCATACGAATTTGCCCCTTCCTTGAGCACATAATCGACGACCCCCTTCTTGGTTACCATGTTGCGCAACTCTTCGCCGAAAGCACCGGTCAGGGCGATGGCCGGGACACCATATTTGTTGACCAGATCAATCACTTCGCCATAAGGCGCGTCGGGTAAATTCAAATCGCATACTGCGGCAATGAATGCGGAACCGTGAGTTTCGAGCAGTTGCTTGGCTTCGCTCAAACTTGCTGCGACCATCACCTCGCATTTCCATTCTTCGCGCAACATGGCCTCAGCCATTTGCGCCAAGGCGCGCTGGTCTTCAATCAGCAGCACCGGGCGGTCGATATGGTATGTTTGCGACTTGTGTACGACACGCGCACCATGCCTGAATTTTGTAGTTTTCATATTTGCCATTTTCTTTTTTTATGACTTTCCCGTTTACCATTTTTTTGAAGGCATGGATCAGGAAAGCGCCGGGCGCATCGAACAATGCCTTACACATCCATCCGTAATTGAGGCTACAAAAACATCCTTAAATCCCTTGTAAAACCAAGGGTGGTGTGTAGCCCAATCATCCGACTGCTGAGTAATTTCTCGCGAGGAGGCATTGTACTAGGCTTTGGATACAGTCGGCTTGAGTTCCATTGTCCTACCTTTACGTACGCAGTCCGTCACTCAATGCGGGTATAACCCATTTCGTTGTACATGAAAAAACACAGGGGCAGATCTCAATGCAGTCGATGAACTGTCGTCGCGGATATTGATGATCGTGCGAAGCATAGGGGGAATTCCTTCGTTTAACCTGACGTGGCGCACGCTGATTGAAAGTTCGTGTTGATGCGGCGTTACCGCGTGGGCACAGAAGCGCGCCCACCCGATTTATTTATTCAAATTAGGCCAAAAGACATATTGACAATCCAAAATAATGCACAACCCCAGCATTGACGGCATTTGGCGAGGACGCACCCATGCGCGCCAAGTGCAACTTATATCAACTCATTGTTTTTAATCAATTTAACTCAAGTGCAGAAATTAGGCAGCTCAATAAAAAGCCTTATTGGCCTAGGGTCTAGACCCTGTTTCATCACAATTATCCACAAAGTTATCCACAGATTTTGTGCATAAACCAAAAATCGCTTATGCCGTGGTGAGTTAGCCAAAATGATGTGTCACGTACAGGATGAATCTTGCTCTATCAGGAGCGACAAGATACAGTTCGCGCTTCGCGAATTTAAGCATATCTGGAGAAGTTGCGTGTTCACTATTGTCGAAGCTGCCGGTTGGCCCATTTGGTTTTTGATCGCTGCGTCCATCATCGCTGTGGCGCTGATTGCGGAACGTCTGATGTTCTTGCGCTCCAACAGCATCGCCCCATCCGGGCTGCTGGAGGAAACCGTCAAGGAACTCAAACAACGCGGGGTCAGCCCCCCGATGCTCACGAAATTGAGCGAAGGTTCGCCGCTGGGGCGCGTGTTCGCTGCGGGGCTGAAAAACATCAAGAGTCCTCCCGACATCATGAAGGAATCCATCGAAGAAGGCGGACGTGCGGCCAACCATGAGATGGAACGCTTCCTCACCACGCTGGGTACCATCGCCTCCATCAGCCCGCTGCTCGGACTGTTCGGCACGGTGGTCGGCATGATCGAGATTTTCGGCGCGCAGAACGCGGGCGGCAGCAATCCGGCAGAGTTGGCGCACGGCATTTCGGTTGCGCTATACAACACGGCATTCGGTTTGATTGTGGCCGTGCCCAGCATGATTTTTTACCGCCACTTCCGCGCCAAGGTGGATAGCCTGACCTTCGAGATGGAGCAACAGGCCATCAAGCTAGTCGAAATCGTACACGGCGAACGCAAATGAATTTCCAGCGCGGCCGCACCCGGGATGAGCCGGAGATCAATTTGATCCCGATGATCGACGTATTGCTGGTGATCCTGATCTTCCTGATGGTCACCACCAGTTACGCGAAATATGCCGAGTTGCAGATCAATTTGCCGCAAGCCGCAGGCGAACAAGGCAGCAGCACACCCGGCAAGCAAATTGTTGTGGCGGTGGATTCGTCCGAGCAATATGCGATCAACAATGCACACACCACATTCTCCGGCATCGATAATTTCGCGCAGGCCTTGCGCAAAGCGGCGGGGGACGCGGCCGAGCCGACCATTGTCATCAGCGCCGATGCCAAAGCCACCCATCAATCCGTGATCAACATCATGGAAGCTGCACGCGTAGCCGGCTACGGGCGCATCACGTTCACCACGCAGAACCCGGCAAAGTAACTCGCTTGAACCCACATAGATCATTATCACTGAACTGTTCCTTCCCCCTCTCAGAGGGGGAGAGCGAAGCGAGGGGGCAACTAGGATGGGGGTCATATCTGTGGAATAGCAACGTTTCTACCCCCTCCCTAGCCCTCCCCCTGCAAGGGGGAGGGGACGTAGAATGAACAGGCTGGAAAAATACTGGTACCGCATCACGCCTTTTCATCTATTGCTCTGGCCGGTGAGCTTACTTTTTCGCCTGCTGGTCGCCATGCGCCGCGCGCTCTACCGTACTGGTGTGCTGCGCAGCATCAAGCTCCCTGTCCCCGTCATCATCGTCGGCAACATCAGCGTCGGCGGCACGGGCAAGACCCCGTTCACCCTATGGCTGGCACAACAACTACTGGATGAAGGTTGGCACCCCGCCATCATCAGCCGCGGCTATAGCAAAGCCAAACAAAACCAAGCGAGCATCCCCCGTGCCGTAGGGATGAACGACTCGCCCGATGCTGTCGGCGACGAACCCTTGCTGATGGTACAGCGCGATCTGTGTCCGGTATGGATAGGCCGTGACCGGCCCGCTGTAGCACAGGCATTGCTGCAAGCGCACCCGGAATGCGATGTCATCCTGAGCGACGATGGTTTGCAACACTACCGCTTGCAGCGCGATGTCGAAATCGTGTTGGTAGACGGCAAACGGCGTTTCGGCAATGGCCTGTTACTTCCGGCGGGGCCGTTGCGCGAACCGGTTTCGCGTTTAAACACGGTGGACATCGTGGTCATCAACGGGGGTACGACACAAAGCCGTGAATATGCGATGCAGTTGAGTGGCTCGCTGTTTTATAACCTGCTCAACCCGAACACGACTCTCCCTGCCGCCGCATTCGTCGGTCAACGCGTCCATGCCATCGCGGGCATCGGACATCCGGGACGCTTCTTCGCCCACCTCGAACAGCTAGGCCTACGCGCACAAACACACGCCTTTCCCGACCATCATCACTACAGCGCCGCCGATATTTCGTTCAGCGCTGCCGATGCGATACTCATGACGGAAAAAGATGCGGTAAAATGCACCGCGTTCGCCACCGAGCAATGTTGGGTGCTGCGCGTAGACGCACAAATCGATCCGGCTCTCGCCCAATTCATCATAGAAAAGATCAAAAAATAATGGACGCCAAACTACTCGAAATTCTGGTTTGCCCGCTGTGCAAATCGCCGCTGATCTATCGCAAAGCCGAGCAGGAATTGATCTGCAAGGCAGACAAACTGGCCTACGCCATCAAAGACGACATCCCGGTGATGCTGGCCGACGAAGCGCGCAAACTCTCCCCGGAAGAAGTCGAGAAACTCTGATGCTCGCTTTCCACGTCGTCATCCCCGCCCGCTTCGCCTCTACCCGTCTCCCCGGCAAGCCGTTGCTGGAGATAGGCGGCAAGCCGATGGTGATACGTGTGGCCGAACAAGCGGCGCAAAGCGGCGCGCAACAAATCATCATCGCCACCGACCATGCGACCATCCTCGCCGCCGCCGATGCACACGGCTTCCAAGCCTGCCTGACGCGCGCCGACCACAGCAGCGGCACCGACCGCATCGCCGAAGTCGTGGCACAGCAAGGCTGGGCGGACGACACCCTCGTGGTGAATGTGCAGGGCGACGAACCGCTGATCCCTCCCGCGTTGATACGCGCCGTCGCGCAGCATCTGCACGACCATCCCGAGTGCGCCATCGCCACCGCCTGCCACCCCATCCACGATGAAGCTTCGATGCGCAACCCGAACATCGTCAAAGCGGTGCTCGACAAAGACGGCAACGCGCTGTATTTCAGCCGCGCGCCGATACCGTATCCGCGCGATGCGTTTGCACAAGGCGCGGCACTCCCGCATGACTTGCCCGCCCTGCGGCATATAGGTATCTACGCCTACCGCGTCAGCTTCTTGCGCGCATTCGGCCAGCTCGCACCTGCCGCCATCGAGCAGATCGAAGCGCTGGAACAACTGCGCGCACTCTGGCACGGCTACAAGATCGGCGTCACCGTCACGCAGGACGCACCACCGGGCGGGGTCGATACGCAAGCAGACCTGATCGCGGCACGGACACTATTCGAATCTTCACTCACACAGGGAGCAAAAACATGAGACTTATTCTTCTCGGCGCACCGGGCGCGGGCAAAGGCACACAAGCCACTTTCATCAAAGAAAAATTCGGCATCCCGCAAATCTCCACCGGCGACATGCTGCGCGCTGCCGTCAAAGCGGGCACGCCGCTCGGCGTGGCCGCGAAGAAGATCATGGATGCGGGCGGACTGGTGTCGGACGACATCATCATCAACTTGGTGAAAGAACGCATCAAAGATGCGGACTGCGCCAACGGCTTTCTGTTCGACGGCTTCCCGCGCACTCTCCCGCAGGCGCAGGCCATGAAAGATGCCGGCATCCGCATCGATTACGTGGTGGAAATCGACGTGGCCGATAGCGAGATCATCCAGCGCATGAGCGGACGCCGCGTACATCCGGCTTCGGGACGCACTTACCACACCATATTCAATCCGCCCAAAGTTGCAGGCAAAGACGACGTGACGGGCGAAGATCTGGTGCAACGCCCCGACGATGCCGAAGACACCGTCATCAAGCGCCTGACGGTCTATCACGACCAGACCAAACCGCTGGTGGAGTACTACTCCGCGTGGGCGCAGTCCGGCGCCGCGAATGCGCCGCTATGCATCAACATCCCCGGCGTCGGCAGCGTGGAGTCCATCCGCGACAAAGTATTTGCGGCTCTGAAAAAGTAACCCCACGCAAGATTGAATAATGAGGCAAGCATGAACAAACCTATCCTGACCCTAGACAACGCCAAGCGCGTCGCCGCATCTGCCGAAGCGGAAGCGCGCGCCAACGATTGGAAAGTGGCCATCGCCGTGGTCGATGACGGCGGCCATCTGCTGTACATGCAGCGCGGCCACGACACACGCTTCGGCAGCGTGGAGACCGCCATCGCCAAAGCCCATGCCGCCGCCGCTTTGCACATGCCCACCAAGGTCTCGGAAGATGCCGTGATGAGCGGGCGCCTGATCCACCTCGCCCTGCCCGGCGTGATTCCCGCCGAAGGCGGCGTGCCGCTGCTGCGCGACGGTTTCGTCATCGGCGCGCTCGGCATCAGCGGTGTGAGATCGTTTCAGGACGGGCAGATCGCACAAGCGGGTGCCGCCGCACTCTGATGCTTTATCAGCTTGGCGACCGCACCCCCGAACTGCGCGGCGACACACATTTCGTTGCCCCCAGTGCCGACGTCATCGGCCATGTGATTCTGGAGAACAATGTCAGCGTCTGGTTCGGCGCGGTGTTGCGCGGCGACAACGAACCCATCCACATCGGCCCGAACAGCAACGTGCAGGACGGCGCGGTGTTGCACACCGACCCTGGCGCACCGCTCAGCGTCGCCCGCAACGTCACCATCGGCCATCAGGCGATGCTGCATGGCTGCACGGTTGGGGAAGGCAGCTTGGTCGGCATCAAGGCGGTCATCCTCAATCACGCGGTGATCGGCAAGAACTGCCTGATCGGCGCGAACACCCTCATCACCGAAGGCAAAGTGATTCCCGACAACTCGCTGGTGGTCGGCTCTCCCGGCAAAGTAGTACGCAGCCTGAGCGCGGACGAGATCGCCGCCATGCACGCCAACACCGCGCACTATGTGGAAAACGGCCAACGCTATCTCAAACATTTGCATCCCGCCCTATAAATCTGAAAACGGCAATTCATCCGCGAAAAGCGCGCAATAAAACAATAAAGTGGTGGTGCTTCAAAGGCTCACCCATCGGGTTATATCGGGCAACGTGGCGCACTTTAGAAGCTGTCCGTGTTTTTCGTAAATTTCGTGGACAAATGTTTTTGTGGGCTCGCACGCCTGCCGGAGCGAAAATATTTCCGATTGTCGTAATACTCCACATGCGCGTTATCCGCTGACCAGCCCGGTATGCCCAGCAAAGGCACCGGGGTCAACTCGCGCGTATCAAGGCAGTTCGACGGTTCGCTAAGATAGGCTGCCACGCGCACGTCCAGATGCTGCAATCTGCGCGCCAGCGGCCAAGTGAAAAATTCGCTATCCACCCGTAGCACCAAGCCCTGCCCGGTCATACCGACATAGGGCCACATGGATTTTTCGTGCAGGCCATGCCCGAAAATATAAAAACCCATCGCTGCCGTCACTTCATCGCGACGCGAGTAAAACAATTCCTTCCATTTAAAATCGCAAAGCAACCCGGCCAAACGCGTATCCGCGCAAGCCACGATCACCCCGGACTCATCGAACAAGGTCGCCATATCGCGCACGCTGCCGCGCTGGGTATGCAGCGGCGATGCAACATCAGTCAGCACCCGATAGTGACGCGCATTGATCGCCGCTTTGCTCTGCGGAAACGTCAGCCACACCAGCGCATTGAACAGGTCGTGCAGATTGTTTTCGCGCGTCTGCACTTCGCCGTTCAGATAGCAGCGCGGTTCGTATTGCGCTTCAAAACCAAGATTGCCCAGCCCCTGTTCGACAAAGCGCAACGGCATTCCGCTCTGCGTCTTGATCCCGGACTGCAAGGCCAGCAGCGCGTTGAGATCGTCCAACGCGGGAAAATGAGCGCGCTCCAGCAATTGCAAAAAAGGATGCAAAGACTCAAACAGCGGCGACTTCAGCAGCTCATCCCGATTCCATCGAAGTAAGTTTTCCATGCGCACAAGTGTAACCCAGACCCGCTAAACTATTTTCAGGTGCCTCCCCGATAGAGATTTATCACGCGCGAAAAAATGGCGTAAGATGCACTCCAACCCGGCGCGCACTGTATCGATTCATTCAATCATTCACAGGGAGTTCAGCATGGCAAAGAAGAATGCGTTTTATGCTCAATCCGGCGGCGTCACCGCCGTCATCAATGCCTCGGCCTCCGGCGTCATCGAGACCGCACGCAAACACAAAGACAAAATCGGCAAGGTGTATGCAGGGCGCAACGGCATCATCGGTGCGCTGACCGAAGACCTGATCGACACCGGCAAAGAATCCATCAAAGACATCGCGGCGTTGCGCCACACCCCCTCCGGCGCGTTCGGCTCCTGCCGCTTCAAGCTCAAAGGGTTGGAAGAAAACAAGCTCCAATACGAGCGTCTGATCGAGGTGTTCAAAGCGCACAACATCGGCTATTTCTTTTACAACGGCGGCGGCGATTCCGCCGACACCTGTCTCAAGGTTTCGCAACTTTCCGAAAAGATGGGCTACCCGCTGCAGGCGATTCACATTCCAAAAACCGTGGACAACGATCTGCCCATCACCGATTGCTGCCCCGGCTTCGGCTCGGTCGCCAAGTACGTCGCGGTGTCGATGCGCGAGGCCAGCTTCGATGTCGCCTCGATGGCAAAGACCTCGACCAAGGTATTCGTCATGGAAGTGATGGGACGCCATGCGGGCTGGATCGCGGCGGCGGGTGGCCTGGCCTCGGATGAAAACTGCCAGTTGCCCATCGTCATTCTGTTCCCGGAGATCGCCTTCAACAAAGCCAAGTTCCTCGCCAAGGTAGATGCGATGGTGAAGAAGCACGGCTACTGCTCTGTGGTGGTCTCGGAAGGCGTCAAAGGCGAAGACGGCAAGTTCTTGTCCGACCAAGGCGTGCGCGATGCTTTCGGCCACGCCCAATTAGGCGGAGCCGCTCCCGTGATCGCCAACATGGTCAAAGACGCGCTCGGTTATAAATTCCATTGGGCCGTGGCGGATTACCTGCAACGCGCCGCGCGCCACATCGCCTCCAAGACCGATGTCGAACAGGCCTATGCGCTGGGCAAGAAAGCCGTCGAACTGGCGTTGAAGGGCGAGAATGCGGTAATGCCCACGGTGGAGCGCATTTCCGATAAGCCTTACAAATGGAAGATCGGCGTGGCGCAACTGAGCAAAGTCGCCAACGTGGAAAAGATGATGCCGCGCAACTTCATCACCAAAGACGGCTTCGGCATCACCGACAAATGCCGCACCTACCTCGCCCCTCTCATCAAGGGCGAAGACTACCCGCCGTTCAAAGATGGCCTGCCGCAATACGTGCAGCTCAAGAACGTGGCAGTGACAAAAAAGCTGGCGGCATTCAAGGTGTGAAGCGGTGGCACTCCGACGAATCTACCCCCATCCTAACCTTCCCCCTTAAAGGGGGAAGGAACTGGAGCGAAGGGGCTTCATGTTTGCTGGTTTAATTTATTTTCTAAGGGAGAGTGCCATGTCTGCTGGACTGATCTTTACGTTGCTGTGTGCCGTAATCGCCATCGTATATGGCGTGTTATCCATCCGCTGGATAGTCTCTCTTCCTACCGGCAACGACAAGATGCGCAGCATCGCGGCGGCGATTCAGGAAGGCGCGACGGCCTATCTGAACCGGCAATACACCACCATCGGTATCGTGGGCGCAGTGTTATTCCTCGCGATCGGTTTGCTGCTCGCATGGAAAACTGCATTCGGATTTTTGATCGGTGCATTGCTCTCCGGCGCGGCGGGCTACATCGGCATGAACGTGTCGGTGCGCGCCAATGTGCGCACCGCGCAAGCCGCGCATAACGGCCTGAATGCCGCGCTGAACGTGGCATTCAAAGGCGGGGCCATCACCGGCATGCTGGTGGTGGGCTTGGGACTGCTCGGCGTGGCGGGCTACTACGCCTTCCTCGCCGCGACCGCTCCCGCCGGAGCCAGCACCACAGAAATCCTCGAACCGTTGGTCGGATTTGGTTTCGGCGGCTCGCTCATTTCCATCTTCGCGCGGCTCGGCGGCGGCATCTTCACCAAGGGAGCTGATGTCGGCGCCGACCTCGTGGGAAAAGTCGAAGCGGGCATTCCCGAAGACGACCCGCGCAACCCGGCGGTGATCGCCGACAACGTGGGCGACAACGTGGGCGACTGCGCGGGCATGGCGGCGGACTTGTTCGAGACCTATGCCGTGACCATCATCGCCACCATGCTGCTAGGCGGCATGCTGATGGCCAATGCCGGGCCGAACGCGGTGATCTATCCGCTGGCACTCGGCGGCTTCTCCATCATCGCCTCGATCGTCGGCAGCTTCTTCGTCAGCGCACGCGCAGGCGGCAAGATCATGAACGCGCTGTATCGCGGCCTGGCGGTGGCCGGGGGTTTATCGCTGGTCGCGTTCTACCCGATCACCTCCTGGCTGATGGGCGACAACGGCAGCTACAGCGTGAATGCGCTGTACGGCTCGGCGATCATCGGTTTGATCCTGACGGCCTTGATGGTGGTCATCACCGAGTACTACACCGCCACTGAATACGCGCCGGTGCGCCACATCGCCGAAGCCTCGACCACCGGCCACGGCACCAACATCATCGCCGGACTGGGCGTTTCGATGCGCTCCACCGCAGCGCCGGTGCTGGTGGTGTGCGCCAGCATCTACGCGGCTTATGCGATGGCCGGGTTATACGGCATCGCCATCGCCGCGACCTCCATGTTGTCGATGACGGGCATCATTGTGGCGCTCGATGCTTACGGCCCGATTACCGACAACGCGGGCGGCATCGCCGAGATGTCCGGTCTGCCGCAAGAGATACGCAACATCACCGACCCGCTGGATGCGGTGGGTAACACCACCAAGGCGGTGACCAAAGGCTATGCCATCGGCTCCGCCGGACTGGCAGCGTTAGTTCTCTTCGCCGACTACACGCACGCACTGGAAGCGCATCTGGGGCATGCCACGCTGTTTGATTTATCCGACCATACCGTCATCATCGGCCTGTTCATCGGCGGCCTCGTGCCCTATTTATTCGCGGCGATGGGCATGGAAGCGGTGGGACGCGCGGCCGGTAGCGTAGTGGTCGAAGTGCGCAGGCAATTCAAGGAAATCCCCGGCATCATGGAAGGCACAGGCAAACCGGAATACGGCACTTGCGTGGACATGCTGACCAAAGCCGCCATCAAGGAAATGCTCATTCCCTCGCTGCTGCCCGTCGCCGTGCCGATTATTGTCGGCCTCACGCTCGGCCCGAAAGCCTTGGGCGGCGTACTGGTCGGCACTATCATCACCGGCATCTTCGTCGCTATCTCCATGACCACCGGCGGCGGTGCGTGGGATAACGCCAAGAAATATATCGAGGAAGGCCACTACGGCGGCAAAGGGAGCGAGGCGCACAAGGCTGCGGTCACCGGCGACACCGTGGGCGACCCTTACAAAGATACTGCTGGCCCGGCAGTGAATCCGCTCATCAAGATCATCAACATCGTCGCGCTGCTGATCGTGCCGTTGTTATAAACTCCACATACAGCTATGCAATCAGGGGCTGCTTGCGCAGCCCCTTTTCATTGCACAGGATGCTACAATTCGCGCCTCGAAATTTCTACCCAAAGGCCACGCGCATCATGAGTTTGAACAAAGTCCCCTCCGGCAAAGACCTTCCCAACGACTTCAACGTCATCATCGAGATTCCCATGCACGGGGAACCCGTCAAATATGAAGTGGATAAAGAATCCGGCGCGATCTTCGTGGATCGTTTCATGAACACGGCGATGCACTATCCCTGCAACTACGGCTACATCCCGCACACACTTTCCGACGACGGCGACCCGGTGGATGTGCTGGTCATCACCCCTGTGCCGCTGAACAGCGGCGTGGTGGTGCGCTGCCGCCCGCTGTGCGTGTTGAAGATGGAAGATGAATCCGGCTTCGATGCCAAAGTGCTGGCCGTGCCGGTGGACAAACTCTCCACGCTGTATCGCAACCTGAAGAGCCACACTGAACTGCCTGAGATCGTGCTGAAACAAATCGAACATTTCTTTGCGCACTACAAAGACCTCGAACCCAACAAGTGGGTCAAGATCGGCGGCTGGGAAGACGTTGAAAGCGCACGCAAGGAAATCATGGAAGGCGTCGCCAACTATGCAAAAGCTGACGTCAAACCGGAATTCTAATCATCATGACTGCAAAAATCATTGACGGCAAAGCCATCGCACAGGAAGTCCGCGCCGAATGGAAAATTCGTGCGGATGCCTTGAAGGCGCGCGGCATCACACCGGGGCTGGCCGTCATCATCGTCGGCGAAGACCCCGCCTCCAAGGTGTATGTCGCCAACAAGGTGAAAGCCTGCGCCGAACTGGGTCTGCATTCCGAGCACATCGTGATGCCCGCCGACACACCTGAAGCCACACTGCTGGCCAAGATCGCCGAGTTGAACGCCGACCCGAAGATCCACGGCCTGCTCGTGCAATTGCCTGTGCCCAAGCACATTGACAGCAACAAGGTACTGGCGGCCATCAGTCCGGACAAAGACGTGGACGGCTTCCACCCCACCAACGTCGGAGCAATGTTCCTCGGCAATCATGGCCTGCTACCCTGCACTCCGTTTGGCGTAATGATCTTGCTGGAAAAATGCGGCATCCCCATCGAAGGCAAACATGCGGTGATAGTTGGTCGCAGCAACATCGTCGGCAAGCCGATGGCACTGTTGCTACTGCACAAAAATGCAACCGTCACCATCTGCACCTCGAAGACAGCCGACTTGGAAAACCGAACCCGCGAAGCAGACATCTTGGTCGTCGCCACCGGCAAACCGAAGATGATCACCGGCGACATGATCAAGCCGGGCGCAGCCGTCATCGACGTCGGCATCAACCGCATGGAAAACGGCAAACTCTGCGGCGATGTGGATTTCGATTCCGCCAAAGAAGTCGCGGGCTGGATCACGCCGGTTCCCGGCGGCGTCGGCCCCATGACCATCACCATGCTGGTCGCAAATACAATTCAGGCAGCCGAACGCACTGCTAAATAACTTAAGGAGAAAATTTCATGACGATCATCACCAACACATCAGGGCTGCAATACGAAGATATTTTGACTGGCGACGGTGCAGCCGCAAAAGCCGGAGATAGGGTCACCGTGCATTACACGGGCTGGCTCACCGATGGCTCCAAGTTCGACTCCAGTAAGGATCGCAACGATCCTTTCGAGTTCAATCTGGGTGCGGGCGAAGTGATACGCGGCTGGGATGAGGGCGTACAGGGTATGCAGGTCGGCGGCATTCGCAAACTGACTATTCCTGCCTCGCTGGGTTATGGTTCGCGCGGTGCTGGCCGCGACATTCCGCCTAATGCGACACTGGTGTTTGAAGTGGAGTTGCTGGGCGTTTAAGCAATTCACAAATAAAAAGCGGTTGGTCAGATAGTCTCTGACCAACCGCTTTTCTATTTACAGCCCCTCAGTGACCTGCCGGTTGCGCACTCCCCACACCGGAGGCAGACACGGGCGGATGATTGCCCACGATCTGGAAAAAAACTTCGTCGCGTTTGACCATGCCTAACTCGCTGCGGGCACGTTCTTCAATAGCTTCGGTGCCTTTTTTGAGGTCGCGCACTTCTGCATCCAGCACTGCGTTGCGCATTTGATTTTGTTGATTGATTTTCTTTTGCGCCTCGACCTGCCGGTCAACATCCCACACTTTGAGCCAGCTGCCCTTACCCAGCCATAGCGGGTACTGCAATAGCAGGATAAGAGCGGCCAGTATCAGTGTGACAGGGCGTAGCATTAACCCAACTGATAGTACGCGCCACGACCGGGATAGGATGCGCTGTCGCCCAAGTCTTCTTCGATGCGCAACAGTTGGTTGTATTTCGCCATACGGTCAGAGCGCGACAATGAACCTGTCTTGATTTGTAGCGCGTTAGTCGCCACTGCCAAGTCGGCAATGGTGCAGTCTTCGGTTTCGCCGGAACGATGCGAGATTACGGCGGTGTAGCCTGCACGTTTTGCCATTTCAATCGCGGCGAAAGTTTCGGTCAATGTGCCGATCTGGTTCACTTTGATCAGGATGGAATTGGCGATGCCGCGCTTGATGCCTTCCTTGAATATCTTGGTGTTGGTCACAAAAATATCGTCACCGACCAACTGAATGTTTTTTCCAAGACGATCAGTCAGCATTTTCCAGCCATCCCAATCGTGTTCGCTCATGCCGTCTTCGATGCTGATGATCGGGTATTTGTCCACCCAGGTGGCGTACAGGTCGATGATCTGCTGGGCATTGAGAACCAGCCCGTCCGCTTTGAGGTGATATTTTCCGTCCTTATAAAATTCAGAAGCGGCGCAATCCAAACCGATCGCCACATCGGCACCGGGCACGTAACCGGCAGCCTCGATGGCTTCGACGATCACTTTCAGCGCGCCTTCATTCGAGCCCAATGCGGGAGCAAAGCCACCTTCATCACCCACGGTTGTCGCCAAGCCGCGGTCATGCAAAATCTTTTTCAGGTTGTGGAACACTTCGGCACCGCAACGCAACGCTTCGCGGAAGCTTTGTGCGCCGACTGGCAAAATCATGAATTCTTGAATGTCGGCGCCGCCTTCGGCATGTGCGCCACCGTTGATGATGTTCATCATCGGCACAGGCATTTCCATGCGCGCCGCACCGCCGAAGTAACGATACAGCGGCAGGCCGGATTCTTCCGCTGCCGCTTTGGCGACGGCGATTGAAACCGCCAAAATAGCGTTCGCGCCGAGGCGCGATTTGTTCTCTGTACCGTCCAGGTCGATCATGATCTGGTCGATGAATGCTTGTTCGGCCGCATCGAGGCCGACAATGGCTTCGGCGATTTCGGTATTCACGAATTCCACCGCTTTCAGCACGCCCTTGCCGAGGTAGCGTTGCTTGTCGCCGTCGCGCAGCTCAACCGCTTCCTTGGTCCCCGTGGAAGCGCCGGAAGGCACGGCCGCACGGCCCATCACGCCCGACTCCAACAGCACATCCGCTTCCACGGTGGGGTTGCCGCGGGAATCCAAAATTTCACGCGCTATGACATCAACAATTGCACTCATTTTTATTCTTCCTCAGTTTTTAATAACGACTAAACATTACGTAAATCAATCTGCTCTTCAATCAAACCTTGTTGCTTCACTGCCGCGTCCAAAATTTGCATCGTCCGCAACAGCGCCTTCAAATGCCCCAAAGGGAAGGCATTCGGGCCGTCCGACAGCGCTTGCGACGGGTTCGGATGAGTTTCCATGAACACACCCGCGATGCCAACTGCAATCGCTGCGCGCGCCAACACCGGCACGAATTCGCGTTGACCACCCGAGCTGGTTCCCTGCCCACCCGGCAACTGCACGGAATGCGTGGCATCGAACACCACCGGGCATCCGGTATTGCGCATCACCGCCAGCGAGCGCATGTCCGACACCAGATTGTTGTAACCGAAGGAAGCGCCGCGCTCGCACACCATGATGTTGTCGTCACCGCTGACTTCGCGCGCCTTATCCACCACGTTCTTCATATCCCAGGGCGACAGAAACTGCCCCTTCTTGATATTCACCGGCTTACCCGCCGACGCGGCCGCATGGATGAAATCGGTCTGACGGCACAGGAAGGCGGGCGTCTGCAACACATCCACCACCGCCGCCACGGGGCCGATCTCGTCGATACTATGCACATCGGTCAACACGGGCACGCCGATCTGCGCTTTCACTTTCTCCAGTATCTGCAAGCCCGCTTCCATGCCGAAGCCGCGAAAGGTCTTGCCGGAGCTGCGATTGGCTTTGTCGTAAGACGATTTGTAAATGAAGTTGATCTGCAACTCGTTACAAATTTCCTTCAATTTCCCGGCGGTATCCAGCGCCATTTGCTCGGACTCGATTACGCAAGGCCCGGCGATCAAAAAGAACGGCTGATTCAAACCAGCCTCAAATCCGCACAGCTTCATACCTTCTCCTTGTACGCCACAGCGGCTTCGACAAACGCCTTGAACAAAGGATGTCCGTCACGCGGAGTGGAGGTAAATTCGGGGTGGAATTGCACGCCGACGAACCACGGGTGAATGGTTTGCGGCAGCTCCATGATCTCCGGCAAATTTTCGGATGGCGTGCGTGCCGAGATAATCATGCCGGCCTTTTCCAGCGCGGGCACGTAATGATTGTTGACCTCGTAACGATGGCGATGGCGCTCGTTCACTTCCGCGCCGTAGATGCGTTCGGCCAGCGTTCCCGCCTTGATCGGACAGCGCTGCGCGCCGAGGCGCATAGTGCCACCCAAGTCGGAATCAGCACTGCGCGTGGCGACCTTGCCGTCGCGATCCAGCCATTCGGTGATAAGCGCGACCACCGGATGCTCTGTTTCCAGATCAAACTCGGTACTGCTAGCGTCGTTCATGCCCGCGACATGGCGCGCATATTCGATCACCGCGAGCTGCATACCCAGACAGATACCGAGATACGGCACTTTGTTCTCGCGCGCATAACGGATAGCGGCGATCTTGCCTTCGGTACCGCGCTTGCCGAAACCGCCCGGAACAAGGATCGCGTCAAAATGTTTCAAGCCCGCACGGTCGCTCGCTTCAAATACTTCGGAGTCGATGTACTCGATGTTCACCTTGGTCAGCGTGTGGATGCCCGCATGGCGCAAGGCTTCGATCAGCGACTTATACGACTCGGTCAGCTCGACATACTTGCCCACCATGCCGATGGTGACCTCGTGCGTCGGATGTTCCAGCGCATAGATCAATTTTTTCCATACCGACAGATCGGCAGGCGCGGGATTGATGTCCAACTCTTCGCACACGATGCGATCCAGCCCCTGGTCGTACAACATCTGCGGCACTTTATAGATACTGTCCGCATCCCACACCGAGATGACCGCCTCTTCGCGCACATTGGAAAACAGCGATATTTTGGCGCGCTCATCATCGGGAATCGGGCGGTCTGCGCGGCACAACAAAGCTGTCGGGAAAATACCGATTTCGCGCAATTTCTGCACGCTGTGCTGGGTAGGCTTGGTCTTCAACTCACCCGCGCTGGCTATGTACGGCACCAGCGTCAAATGCACAAACGCCGTACTGTTGCGTCCGCGACGCAAATTCATTTGACGTGCGGCCTCAAGGAAAGGCAAGGATTCAATGTCGCCCACCGTGCCGCCGATTTCGACAATCGCCACATCCGCGTTGCCTTCGTAAGAAGCCGCCGCGCCACGCTCGATGAATGCCTGTATTTCGTTGGTGATGTGCGGAATCACCTGCACCGTCTTGCCCAGATATTCGCCGCGACGCTCTTTTTTAATCACGCTGTCGTATATCTGACCAGTAGTGAAGTTGTTCGCCTTGCGCATCTTGGCCGTGACAAAACGCTCGTAGTGCCCCAAGTCCAAGTCTGTCTCCGCACCGTCTTCGGTGACGAACACCTCGCCGTGCTGGAACGGGCTCATGGTGCCGGGATCCACGTTGATATACGGATCCAGCTTGAGCATGGTGACTTTGAGGCCGCGCGATTCGAGAATCGCCGCGAGGGAAGCGGCGGCGATGCCCTTACCCAGAGAGGAGACAACGCCGCCGGTAATGAATATGTATTTGATCATGGGGCGCAATGATACCGTAAAACGCCCTCCCCTCAAAACGCAACGCGTGGCCGCGATCCCATCAAGCACCTACAACATCCCAATCGCGGAGAGCTGTTTTTTCAGCCACATTGCAAACGCCAGCACCACTGCATGAAGTGCCTCATCCTCCTTGTCATTGACACCTGCATCCCTCCGGCTCTAGAGTTCGCCTTTCTTGCGCAACCGCTGCAACAATAACGTCCCGCAACGTACGGCACGGACACAGCGGATCATCAGCATAGGAGGCTGGCACAAGACATTATCTTCAGAGCAGAGCGCTCGAAGAAACAGTGATACCCCGCGCGCAGCGGACTGTTATTTAAGGGGATGACAACTGGCCTCCATTCTTCTCATTCGTGACGCACGGGCGATTGCCCGCGACTGTTCACGCACGATGTTTGGCTTCTGCTATTTCAATCCAATTGTTTTCGGCAAAGAGAAAGCCCAGCAGGTTTCCCCACTGGGCTTTCGGATACAGAATCTTTCGATTCTTTATTGTAGCAACGGCTCTCACCCCGGATGAACTACTACAACGATTCTATTATCACGGAGAACGCAATGACTAGCAAGCAAGATAATTTCGGCGCACTGACTTTCGGATTGGATATTGGCATTGCCTCGGTCGGCTGGGCGGTACTGGGTGAAAACCGTATTATTGATTTGGGTGTGCGGTGTTTTGATGCCGCCGAAGACAAAGAAGGCAAGCCGAACAATCAAACTCGCCGAGGCGCGCGCGTTGCGCGTAATCGCAACCAGATGCGCAGATGGCGATTAAAGCGACTGGTTCGTTTATTTCGCGATGTTGGCTTACTGTCAAAAGACGAAATCAAACAGTTGTTTGCTGCCACACGACCAAAGAATCAAACTCAGCCAATTAGCCCGTGGACATTACGCGCAGATGCCTTGACACGGAAACTGTCACCCCAAGAGTGGGCGCAAGTTATTTATTACATGGTTAAGCATAGGGGTTTCAAGTTTTTCAGTAAGACGGAAGACCCTCGAGCTTTAGATACAAATGATATGGCTAGCTCTAGCAGTAAATCTGCCGAACAAAAGGAGCAGGATGGTTTGCGCGAAGGGCTGCAATACACCGCACAACTGCTCAAAAAATATCCGCAGTTCAAAACTATAGGGAACGCCGCCCACCACCTCGCTAATGCACAGCAAGGAAGCGACGGAAGTTATCGAGACAAAGACGACAACCTCCTTGAAACAAAGGACTGCGAGGATTTTCAAGAGTCATTTCGCAACAAAGGTAAAAGTTATCGCCATGCGTTTCATCGTGACGACTTAATAGATGAGCTTGGTAAACTCTTTGATGCGCAGCAGCAACCACACATCGCAAACCCTTTTACCGACCTCGTTCTTAGCGAAGATTTAGAGCGATTAAACAAAGTGCAAATCAGTACAGAAACAAAGATGGTTGGCGCGACTTTTCGCGACCAAGTTTTTGCTTTGTTGGAGATGCAACATCCACCGATTTATACCTCGCAAATGGATGCGCTAATTGGCAAATGTGAACTAGAGAAAAATGAACTGCGCGCAGCAAAAAATACTTTTTCAAATGAGCGGGCTACTTGGTTGCAAACCATCAACAACCTGCGCATAAAGCGCGATGGAAAAGAAAACCCCCTAACACCTGACGAACGAGCTGTACTTATAAACCTTCCTTACAACACAACAGCTAAGGTGACATTCAAACAAGCACGGGATGCGCTAAGGACGAACTTGGGTTTCCCTGCGCACTGGCGTGAAGCCAGTTTTACCAAAGTCACGTATCGCAATAAGCGCAAGGATGATGGAAGCTGGCTCAATGTAATCGCTAGCGATGGCGCAAAAGTGACACTAGGAAAATATGGGCAAGAGGTAGTTCGTAAAAAAGCCAACAAGGAACTCAAAAATCGGCTGGAAACTGGCACGATGACTTACGCGGAATTGCGCCAACTATTCCAATTGCAAGAGGGTGAGGTATTTGAGCGCGTGCAGAATGAAACCGAAATTGTTCCGCTTGCATTGGAAACTGAATACTTGATTCCTGACGGTACAAAAACATTCGTCAAATTACTGCCCGCTAAGAGCAAAAAAGCCCTCACCCTTAAAGGTAGAGCGATGCACGCATACTCCACTTTGAGCAATGACAATCCGAACGCAACACTTGCAGATCTTCGGCTTGCAATCGAACAAGCTGATCGCCTAGATGCTGGTTGGCAATTTGAATACAGTCGTAAAAATTCAGAATCTGTGCAGCTAGAAAATGAAGCGGCAACTCAAGTTCCTATTGAATACGAAGACGCACAAAAGGCTGAGGAAGAAACGCTGATTGAACTCAAGGGATGGCACGCATTCAAGCGCGCATTAGAAAGCTCGCAGCCAAACTGGTGGACAAACCTGCAAGTCGCTTATCTTGATGCGCAGTCCAATGCTGGGCAAGCTGCCGCCGAGCAACTAGATGCAATTGCCGAATTGTTGACCAAGGCACAGACCGATGCGGATGTAGAAAAAGGGCTGGCGGCTTTAACCCTGAACGCAACCCAGACTAAGGCGTTGGGGCAAATTCGCTTCAAGCAATATCGCAACCTCAGTCTCATCGCATTGCGCAAAATACTGCCGCACCTTGAAGCAAGAAATAACTATACCGACGCTTGCAAAAATGCAGGCTACAAAACTGAAACTCACCAGCGCACTAAGCATTTGCCGCCCTTGGAGACCTACCTATATGAGCGTGTTCGCCACGGCAAAAAAACCAACTACACAGAGCTACGTTACAAAGATTTAACCAATCCCGTAGTGGCTCGCGCATTCAACCAAGCGCGGCTGGTTCTCAATGCACTAATAGACCGCTACGGCTCGCCCGCCTACGTACATGTCGAACTAGCGCGTGACCTTGCCAAGTCAAAAGATAAACGAGATGCAGAGTCTAAACGGCAGGCTGAAAATAAAACCAAACGTGAATCTATACGAAACAATTTCATTACGACGTACAACATCCGCGAACCTAATTCGACACAACTTCTCAAGGTACGGCTCTACCATGAGCAGGGTTGCAAATCCATGTATTCGCTGCAAGACCTCAATTTATCTCGCATCCTAGATGACCCGCACTATGCCGAGCTTGACCACATCTGGCCTCGCTCCCGCACCTTCGACAACAGCATGGAAAATCTGGTGCTAGTACTTGCCAATGAAAATCAAGATAAAGGCGATCGCATCCCCTATGACTTCATCAAGGAAAAATACGGTGAGGAGCATTGGCGTGTAGTGAATAAGCATGTTTTAGACTGCAAAGGAATCAGCGGCAATAAGCAACGACGCTTGCTTGCACTAGAGCTAGATGCGGACGAATTTAGTGCGCGCAACTTGGTGGACACCCGCTACGCCACCCGATTATTCGCGCGGATGGTGCGCGACCATTTGCTTTTTGAGGGGCAAGTTGCAGACAACATTGAAGATATAGACCCGTCCGAAAGCGGCAAAGCTAGGCTAGAAAAATTCCACAAATCCCGTGTCCGTACACCGCAAGGTGGGCTAACTGCCTTTTTACGACGCAGTTGGCTAGGCATCATCAAAGACCGTGAAGCAAGCGACAAACACCATGCACTCGATGCTTGCATCATTGCAGCAAGCACTCCTGAATTTATCCATCGGGTGAATAGCTGGTTTGCCAATGAGGAAAAAATACCCAACCGATTTAAGCGCAATCCTGACGACACCTACACTGACCGAGGCACTGGTGAAATCATTACTAAACAAGAAGCGCGAGAACGCGGACTCTACTTGCCGCCGCCTTGGGATAATTTCAGGAATGAATTTTTACAAAAATACGAATCGGTTTTTGTTACACGTGCTATCCGAAAGAAGCGCAACGTTGAACTACATGATTCCAACCCGATGAGCTTAAGAAATTATCCAGTCAGTTTGATTGATTTAACGCTGGACATGTTGGATGAAAACCTATTACCGCCCAACTTGCCAGAAGCGCGGCTACAGCTAATTCGGGCTGTCAAACAGCAACTACATTCCTGCGATGGTGATGCCGCAATCGCTTTCCAAAATGGCTTCCTGACTACAAATACCAAAGGTCGCGATAAAACAATTCACACAATCCCATTGCCTTTAATATCGTTGCCAGACAATTATTTAGGAACAGAAAAGCGGCAACTTGCTGCTATCGGTTCGACTGAAAATTTTAAGGACACCGCCAAGAAGAATATGGCTCTCAATAAACTTTCATTAAAAATGTTGAGCGAAAAAGAACTGGGGACAGCTTTTTACCATCGCAATCAGCGCATGATAGAAACACTCAAGGTACAACTGACTAAATACGATGATGATGCCGAAAAAGCATTCGCCGAACCGTTCTATCCATTCGGCAAAGACCGCCCTCGCATTAAATCAATTCAGCTTCCGGCACCTCGCAGCTCTGGCATATTTGTGCGAGGCGGGATCGCCAATCTAGGCGACGCGCTCTACACGGAAATGTATAAACATGAAGGCTGTTATTGGTTCCGCGCCAGATACAAAACAACTCAAGAAAATACTTTTGGATTGCCCGTCATGCCTAAGGGAGCACAACACGTTTGCAATCTAAACAAGAATGATTTGGTGCGCATCAAGCACCCCAGCCTTGCTGGCTGCTATCGTGAAACCAGCCGCCACAAAGATTCTTTTGGCAACACCCTAATTGAGGTTGAAGCCATATTTTATGATGGGATATTTGAAGGATACTGGAATTATTTTGAGCCCAGCAATGATAGGCCTGTAGTACAACTGCATGATGGCAGCGCGTTTTTTCTACTTGATGCTGGAAAAATGCTTGATAGTGAATCGCTCACCTTAATTGCTAAACCCAAAGAAAAAAAGAAAGGGAAAAGTAAGAAGGATGAACCAGAAGAACTCGAATATTTTGAGTTTTCACACACCCCGCAAGAAACACCATCGCTAAAATTTTCCCTAGTTCGTGACATCAAGCGAATAGTCGGAGATGCCTCATCTATCGAAAAAATCAAAGTGGGCATCTTGGGTATTCCACAAGAAGAGAGTGACTAAATGACTTGGCGTAGCGTCGTCATCTCGCGCCCTGCCAAGCTGCGGCGCGAGCAATTTCGCCTTGCCATAGAGCAAGATCAAACGGCATTCGTGCCGTTTGAGGACATCGCGGTGATCGTACTCAATCACCGCGAAATCACCCTCACCCATCCGGTGCTTTCGGCTTGCGGCGAATACGGCATCAGCCTGTTTGCCACGGGCGACACGCATCATCCCAGCGGTGTGTTTCTGCCCTTCCTTTCTCACTCACGCGCCACACGTTGGATGCGTCTGCAACTCGACTTGCCGCGCCCGGTCGCCAAGCAGACTTGGGCAACTATCGTGCGCCAGAAAATCGCCAACCAAGCCGCCTGTTTGCAACTCACGGGGCGCGAAGGAGTGGATAGGATGGACTCTTACGCTCGACGTGTGCGCTCTGGCGACATCGGCAATCTGGAAGGACAAGCCGCTGCATTTTATTTTGTACAACTGTTCGGCAAGGGCTTTCACCGTGAGCAGGCACGCTTTGCCAATGCTGCACTTGATTACGGCTATGCGGTGTTACGCGGTACGATTGCACGGGGCTTGGTCGCACATGGCTTGCTGCCTTCCCTTGGCATCTTCCACGCAAGCGAACAAAACGCATTCAACCTCGCCGATGACGTGATCGAACCTTTTCGCCCAGTGGTGGATTTGTTTGTCGCAAAGCACATGTCCCTAGCTGGCGACGAGTTAAACCCGCAAGACAAAGTATCGTTAGTCGGCCTACTCAATGTAGATGTGGGGATGCCGCGCGGCAAGATGTCCGTGCTATCCGCCATCGAGCAAACTATCGAAAGCTTGGCACGCATCTACGACGGGGGCAGCGAATCGTTGCTGGAGCTACCCACACTCATCCGACTGGAGCAGCACCGACTGGAGTGCTGAAATGAGCGAGGAGACACGACGGTTTATGCGATTACTTGTGCTCTTCGATCTTCCCGTTGTCACCAAAGCCGAACGCCGCGCCTACACGCTGTTCCGCCGCTTCCTGCTTAACGATGGCTACGACATGATTCAATTTTCGGTGTATGGGCGCATCGTGAATGGCAACGACGCTCTGGAAAAACACATGAAACGATTAGTAAATAGCTTGCCACCAGACGGCTCGGTGCGTTGCCTGACCGTCACTGAAAAACAATACGCCAGCATGAAACTCTTGGTCGGTCTACCGCTTTTCCAAGAAAAAGCGCTCAAAGTGAACCAAATGCTGCTGTTTTAAGTTCCAATTTTTCAAGCACAACGCCCGTCCAGCCTAAGCTGGGCGGGCGTTTGCATGAGACCTAGTGTAGTTCATCCGGGGTGAGAGAGGGAGCTACAACCATGTTAGCCCCGCTATTGCCTGACTGGTTAGTGTAGTTCATCCGGGGTGAGAGAGGGAGCTACAACTCTGAAGCTAGTACGCCACCCAGTGCAGCAAGTGTAGTTCATCCGGGGTGAGAGAGGGAGCTACAACGCACCTGGTATATGCGAATATGGTATCGATAGTGTAGTTCATCCGGGGTGAGAGAGGGAGCTACAACTCCGGCTGGGCGGTGTATGGCTACGTGGCAAGTGTAGTTCATCCGGGGTGAGAGAGGGAGCTACAACGCTACGGAAAATCCTTGACATGGCGGGCCAAGTGTAGTTCATCCGGGGTGAGAGAGGGAGCTACAACCCAACTGGGCAACATTCACCACCCTGACCGAGTGTAGTTCATCCGGGGTGAGAGAGGGAGCTACAACATCGGTGCCGGACACCAGCACGGGTTCCTTAGTGTAGTTCATCCGGGGTGAGAGAGGGAGCTACAACGCTTAACATAGCACGATTCTATTAGGGTTAAGTGTAGTTCATCCGGGGTGAGAGAGGGAGCTACAACGCGCATCTTGGTGTCGTCGCCTTGATCTAAAGTGTAGTTCATCCGGGGTGAGAGAGGGAGCTACAACGACTGAGATTGCCGCCTTCCTGCTGGGTGGAGTGTAGTTCATCCGGGGTGAGAGAGGGAGCTACAACCTTCAAAATAGAACTGTGCCACCGGGTGAGAGTGTAGTTCATCCGGGGTGAGAGAGGGAGCTACAACTTCGAACGATCCTTTGCGCGAACAGAAAAAAGTGTAGTTCATCCGGGGTGAGAGAGGGAGCTACAACACGTGCTCTGTATGCAGCGCAGCGGTTTTGAGTGTAGTTCATCCGGGGTGAGAGAGGGAGCTACAACGTCTTTGGGCACGGTCTCGACCGGCACGAAAGTGTAGTTCATCCGGGGTGAGAGAGGGAGCTACAACATATTGGTCGGCATGAAAAAGCCTTGCGTGAGTGTAGTTCATCCGGGGTGAGAGAGGGAGCTACAACTCTCGACGTGCTGCTGCCGCCCGATCTGGTAGTGTAGTTCATCCGGGGTGAGAGAGGGAGCTACAACGGTTGGTTCTGTGATTGCGTTCATGGTTTTAGTGTAGTTCATCCGGGGTGAGAGAGGGAGCTACAACGCTACTTGACGCGCGGTGAGCAATTCCTTGAGTGTAGTTCATCCGGGGTGAGAGAGGGAGCTACAACACACGATCAATTCTCATTGCGCGGCTGTTGAGTGTAGTTCATCCGGGGTGAGAGAGGGAGCTACAACTAAGAAGTTCACACCCCGCAAGGGGGCGTCACTTCTTAGTCGCGCTCCGCGCGGTTTAGCAAAAAAATGCGCCACTTTTCTAGCTCCACAGATCCGACCTCCTCTCGGCACATATCAAAAATAATCTCCACGAAGGTATTGCTGTACCGCGCGATTTCTCAGACTATACTGCTTCTGTCGTGTAAAACTAGATGACGGCAGGCGTGAAACGGAATAAGAAAGTGGCTTAAACAGGGAGGTGTTATGCAAGATCGAGTGGCAGTTTCTGCCCTGCTTACCGAGGATGTGGATGAGGAAAGTTTGCTGCGGCAAATGGTGGACGTGATCGTCCGCGAAAGGTCGCCGGAGGTCATCATTCTGTTCGGTTCCCGTGCACGGGGAAATGCCCGCGCTGACTCTGACGTAGATTTGCTGGTAATAGAAAAAGAACCTTTTTCTCCACAACACAGCCGTCGTAAAGGAGTGGCTCGCCTACAAATGGCATTGCGTAAATTGCCGCTCTCAAAAGATATTCTTTTGTATAGCCGCGAGGAGTTCGAGCGCTGGCGGAATTCGTTGAATCATCTGGCTGGACGTGCAGGCCGAGAGGGGAGGCTATTGCATGGCCGACTTTGAGCATGCCCGCGCCATGTTGCGCATGGCGCACAAAGATTTCAATGCGCTGACTGGGATGCTGGACAGTGCTGTATTCGCTGATGAGATTTTTGGATTTCATGTGCAACAAGCTGCGGAGAAAGCATTGAAGGCTTGGCTCTGTGCATTTGATGTTGCCTATCCACCGACACACGATCTGGCGCGCTTGCTAACACTGCTGGAAAAATCCGGGGCAGATGTTGAGAATCTCTGGCCGCTGGTTCAATTCACGATTTTTGCGGTTCAAGCACGTTACGAAGATGGCCTTGCCGATTTAGATGAGCCGCTGGAACGGGTTAATGAAATCGAAAATATCCGTACCTTGTTGGCAATCACAGAAAAAGCTATTTCTACAAAAATATAATCCGCACAGTTCAATAATAATTCCCTATCACTGCGCCCTTTCGTACCACCCCTTGCTGCGCTTCACCAGATATACCACGCTCAACATCACCGGCACTTCGATCAACACGCCGACCACGGTTGCCAATGCCGCACCGGATTCAAAGCCGAATAGGCTGATCGCTGCCGCAACTGCCAGCTCGAAAAAGTTGGATGCGCCGATCAAGGCCGATGGCCCGGCCACGCAGTGCGCTTCGCCGACTCTGCGGTTCAGCCAGTACGCTAAGCCTGACGTGAAATAGACCTGAATGGTGATAGGCACGGCGAGCATGGCGATGATGAGCGGATGTTCGACGATGGCTTTGCCTTGAAAGGCGAACAGCAGCACCAGTGTGAGCAACAGCGCGGAGATGGAGACGGGATGGAGTGTTGCCAAAGTACGTTGCAACACCTCCTCGCCGCGCGCCAACAACAGCTTGCGCCACACTTGCGCCAGCAACACGGGCAGCACGATGTACAGCACCACCGACACCAGCAACGTATCCCACGGCACGATGATGGATGACATGCCGAGCAGCAGCGCCACCAGCGGCGCGAAGGCGAACACCATGATGGCGTCGTTGAGCGCGACTTGGCTCAGGGTGAACAAGGGTTCACCGTTCACCAAACGGCTCCACACGAACACCATCGCGGTGCAGGGTGCGGCGGCGAGCAACACGAGTCCGGCGATGTAGCTGTCGATCTGCTCGGCAGGTAAATACGGCGCGAACAGGTAACGGATAAACAACCAACCCAGCAGTGCCATCGAGAACGGCTTGACCGCCCAGTTGATGAACAGCGTGACGCCGATACCGCGCCAGTGTTTTCGCACTTGGTGCAATGCGCCGAAGTCGATCCGCAGCAGCATGGGAATAATCATCACCCAGATCAGCAGGCCGACAGGGATGTTGACCTTGGCCATTTCCAAACCGCCGAGCCAGTGAAATGGTGCTGGAATCATTTGTCCCAGCACTACGCCGACGATGATGCACAGGAAGACCCAGAGGGTCAGGTAGCGTTCAAAGATATTCATCGTTTTAGTCCTGAATGCGCCCGATTTCGGCGAGTTTTTCTTTCAATGTGATTTTGTCCAACTTCTCGATGGGCAGGTTCAAAAATAACTGGATACGACGTGCCAGTTGATCGGCCGCTTTCTTGAACGCCGCCCGCCGCGCTTCATCGCCCTCGATATGCGCCGGATCGGGAATGCCCCAGTGCGCCGTGGCCGGATGCCCCAGCCACAGTGGGCAAGCCTCGCCCGCCGCGTTGTCGCATACGGTAACAATGAAATCGAACTCCGGCGCGCCGGGCGCGGCGAACTCGTCCCAGCTTTTGCTGCGCAGTCCTTCGGTGCTGTAGCCTTGCTGTTGCAGCCACTCCAGCGCCCCCGGATTCACTTTTCCGGCTGGCTTACTGCCTGCGCTGTACGCTTTGAACTTGCCTTTACCCAGTTTGTTGAACAGCACTTCGCCCAAAATGCTACGAGCGGAATTGCCGGTACACAGCACCAGCACGTTGTATTGTTTTTCACTCATTTCAATTTTCCTTTTTCGGTTATCAACATTTTTTCAGCGGGGCACACTGTGCCGCATCGCCCGCGCAGCAATGCTCGGTGAGATAGGCAACAAGCTTGTCCATCTCGGTATAGTTGGCGCTATAGATCACATAGCGCCCGTCGACGCGCGACTTGACCAACCCGGCATTCGCCAGTGCCTTTAGATGAAACGACAAAGTGGCTGGCGGAATGCCCAACTTTTCGCCCAGCGCACCTGCCGCCAGCCCCGCCTTGCCTGCCTGCACCAGTAAACGGAACACGGCCAAGCGCGATTCCTGCGCCAATGCGGCCAGCGCCACTACTGCCGATTTTATTTTCATATTGGAGCCGCCTCTTTTTATTTCCACGTTTCCAATAATATAGAAATATATTTGTCCGCACAAGCGCAAACTGCGCGCAGGCTCAGACAGCCCATCGCGGGCCAGTATAAGAAACCATTATTACCCGAATATTTCGCTACAGCGGAATTGCGTGCCACCTGATCGCCATGTGGTAGTAAAAGCCAGGCGCAGACGCGCTAGAATGCGCGACGTATTCGACATCACACAAAGGTATATATTTTGATTGAGCTGACCATCCTCACTGTCGTGACTCTGGTGGCGTTATCGCTGCTGCGCCCCGGCAAGACCCCCCCGCTGGACAATCCGCTTATCATCCAGAGACCAGGGCAGTACCACATGACGCTTGCGCCGCAGCTCAACTTGGCACAACCGTTGATCGAAGACATCGCCAAGCGACTTGCGCCGACTTGCGACCCCGCGCAAAACAGCCAGACGCTTTGCTTTGAAATGCGCGACCGGGAAGTCACCGCACACGGACAGGATCATTACCAGCTGACCATCACGCAACGCAACGGCATGCTGTACTTTCAAGCCATCGCGTCGCCGGCAGGGTATCCGAAAGACCGCGCCCAAGCCGCGCTGGAATTCGCCGACAAGGTACTGGCGAACATTCCCTTGGCTGGCGAGCCGGATGCAAGCCTGAATGAACGCATCATCTCGGCAACGCGCGATGCCGCGCAAAAACGCGGCATCGATGTCCTCAACTCATAGATTTTGCTGCTTGAAATTTCCCGCCTTATTCCATTTATCTTTCAAAAGAGCATTAACCATGTAGGGTGCATTCCATGCACCATTGCCATTGGTGCATGGAATGCACCCTACAATATTTCACTGCTTGAAATTCCGCCTTAGACGGGAACGGTGTTGGCCAGCACAGCGATCCGTTCGGGGATAACCAGAGAGAGCAATATCAAATATTTTTTCATGATGCGTCCTTTCATGACAATGGGTGGCTTACCCGCTTGCTCCGAGCGGAAGAAGCCTGCTCAACTGCGGGCGCATCGACCTCACATGGCCTCCTCTCATCGCGCTTGGCTAGTCAGCAGAGCGTCGAGCCAATCCTTCCAGCGCCGATATTTTTCCGGCAAACGTGGCGCGCCATCCGCCACGATGATCTGCTCAACTTTCCGGCTCGAAGCCATCTGCATTCCCGCTGCAAGCAGTGCCGCGCCTTGCAAACTGGAATCCCTCTGCTGTAAACGATAGACGTGCAATGCGGGTACGCACTGCGCGATACCTTGTTGCAGGCAAGACAGTTCGGACAAGCCGCCGGAAAGGTAGACGCGCTCAAAGGAGGAGGCGCGATGAAACTCCTCCAGTATCCGCGCCACGCGAAAGACGATGCCTTCGAGCAACAGGCTGCCGATTTGCAGCGGCGACAAATGATCGACGGGATGCGAAAAATGAAGGCCAAAATCGTTGCGAAAATAGGGCGCGCCAAGACCGCTGGGTTCGGCGAGACAGAATATATCTGTCGACGCCATATCCTCAATGCAACACTCCGCAACCGGATAAGGGGCAAGAGCGGCAGCGATGGAATTGAGCGTGCCTTCGAGCGCAACGTGGACATGCGCTGCGCTGTCCTGATAGAGCAACGTGCGCAGATAACCTTCCAGCCCATTTTGTTCCTGCGCCATGTCGCGCATCACAAAGCCGCCGGTTCCCAGATTGACCAGTGCCGCCATGCTATCCGCACCGACACTGGCGAAGAATGCGGCTGACTGATCACCCGCGCTGGCTTGCAAAGTAAGGCCATTATCCAGACGGATAGCCAAGCCAGCGGAAGGCCTTATTTGCGGGAGAACGGCGAGTGGAATGCCAAAGATTTCGCAGAGTTCGGGCGACCATTGCTGCTGCCGGATATCCATGAGCAAAGTGCGCGCAGCCATGGAGGCATCCGTGACGTACTGCCTGCCGCCCGTCCAGCGCCAGATCAGAAAAGTATCGAGTGTACCCACCAGCAACTCGCCGCGCTCAAGGCGTGCGCGCCATTGCGGATGCTCCTGCAACAGGATGCGCAGCTTGGGCGCGAAATAATACGGTGTCAGACGTAAACCGCTTAAGTCGCGAATCGATCTTTCCGCAGCGCGCAAAGCTGCGCAACTCGCCGCACCGCGCGTGTCCTGCCATGAGATGAGCGGAGTGAGCGGCTGCCCGTTCGCCTTCTCCCATATCAGGAACGAAGAACGCTGACTGCACAGACCGAGCGGCGGCTGGCCGCTTGTTTTAGACAGGCATGTCGCGAGCGCCTGCTCCGCCATATGCGCATAGGCCAGCGCATCGCTTTCGTAGCATCCGCCATCGACGGCGATCTCAGGTGCGGCCGCAGACACGATGTCCCTTAACGCGCCATCGCGCTGCAACAGACCCGCCTTGATCGACGTGGAACCCAGATCGAGTGCGATGGCGGCAATCACAAAACCCCCCTCATTTCACGTCACTCGCGTAACGACAATAAGTCTCGCGAATAATCGTGATGGGCATCTCAGAAATTATTTGTTGAATTTTTTTAGTATCGACTGCACATAAACTAACCCCTCTGTTAAGCAGCTATCTTTTGTACCCCCATCTTCCAAACATGACTTATTCCAAGCAATAAATTCATTGGCGCACTTGTCCATCAATAGATAACCGGACGATTTTCCCCCGTCGTAAGATGAATACTGACCATATTGGACAGCAGGAACCACACAATATGAAAGCATCTCGAAAAGTCTATTTGTTTTAGAATTATTTTCAGATAATTTGTTGGGAATTACCGCTGTTCGACTAGAGGGTTCGCTGCTAGCAACACCTACGGGAGCAGGAGCAAAGGTAATATTGATTACGCCGCAAAAAACCGGCGTGTCATAACGTCCGGCAAAATCAATAAAACAGTCCACAACAACATGCTTGCCATAGAATTTTTTATATAAGGCCGTGTTTTTTCTATTCATGATCATTTGGATATGATCAAGCCGACCTCTCTTTAGAACAAGCCATTCACTAACATCCATCCCGGCCGTGATATGTGTAATGTTCACTGGGGCGTCAAGTGCCAATCCCGAATAAGTTTCTCCCGGCGTAGTTTCAACAATATAACCGGGCTTATCTCTTGACCCGTTTTTAATCGTCCCCGCTAGGGAATGTTGGCCCATATTGACAAACTGACTGGCATGACAGAATGCAGAGGCCATGCTGAATATAATAAAACCGATGACATAATTAAGTTTCATAAGCCCTCTGTTTAATCCTGACATAAAGTAATTCACGCACTATATTTCAATCCGCGTTATTTCAGTTTCGATCTATTCTATGAAAGTCCAAGTATTTAGCAAGCTTTCCTTATGGTTTTCAAAATGAATCGTTCAGAAAATTTAGTGCCGTATCAAGTGATTCATTTGCCGCAACGGAATTTTCTTCTGCTATTCGCCCCCCTCCTTCAACATTGAGGTCAACATTGAGGTTGCAAAATTCCGACGACCTTTCTATAATGCGCGCCTTTTAACGCAAGCCGAATTCTCAAGGAGTCACCATGGCAAACAGCGCACAAGCCAGAAAGCGTGCAAGACAATCGATCAAACAGCGTGAGCACAACACCAGCTTGCGTTCCGAATTGCGTACCGCGATCAAGAAAGTCGCCAAGGCTATCGAAGCCGGCGACAAGGCCGTCGCACAAGCCGTGTTCAACGCTTCTACCAGCGTGGTGGACTCCATCGCCGACAAGAAGATCGTTCACAAGAACAAGGCCGCTCGTCATAAGAGCCGACTGTCCGCCGCTATCAAGGCGATGGCCTGATTTATTGCAGACGATGAGTCTGCGACAAAAAGGCCGACGAAGCAGTCGGCCTTTTTTGTTTATTTTTTCAGCATCAGTGATGTAACAAGACTAGAAAGCTTGCCATGTCCCATTTGATGAACACTTATGCTCGGCAACCCGTCACCTTCACCCACGGCGAAGGTGTTTGGCTATGGGATACTGATGGCAAGCGTTATCTGGATGCGCTCTCCGGCATCGCGGTCAACACACTGGGGCACGCTCACCCGCGTTTCACCGCTGCGCTTTCCGCGCAGATCGGCAAGCTGATCCACACCTCTAACCTCTATCAGGTACGCGAGCAGGAGCTTATCGCCGACAAGCTGTGCGAACTTTCCAAGATGCAGGAAGTGTTCCTGTGCAACTCCGGCTGTGAAGCAAACGAGGCTGCGATTAAGCTGGCGCGGCTGTACGGCAACCAGCGCGGTATCGACACACCCACCATCATCGTGATGGAAAAGGCTTTCCACGGCCGCACCTTGGCCACCCTCTCCGCCACGGGCAACCGCAAGGTACAGGCGGGCTTTGAGCCGCTGGTTAAAGGTTTTGTGCGCGTGCCTTATGACGACCTCGACGCGATCCGTCAGGTCGCGCAACACACACCCAACATCGTCGCCATACTGGTCGAGCCGATCCAGGGCGAAGGCGGTATTCGCACGCCGGACATCACTTATCTGCAAGGCCTGCGCAAGATTTGTGACGAGCACGAATGGCTGTTGATGCTGGACGAGGTGCAATGCGGTCTGGGCAGAACCGGCAAGTGGTTCGCGCATCAGCACACGGGCATCATGCCAGATGTAATGACACTGGCTAAAGGCCTGGGCTCCGGCGTGCCGATTGGCGCATGTCTGGCTGCTGGCAAAGCGGCGGGCACGTTCAAACCCGGCAATCACGGCTCGACCTTTGGCGGCAATCCGCTGGCCTCGACTGCCGCACTAACCACGCTGAACATCATGGAACAAGACAAGTTGCTAGACCACGCCGAAACCTTGGGCGCATGGCTTAAACAACAATTCCAGACACGCTTGGGCGGCGTAAAAGGTGTTGTCACCGTGCGCGGACAAGGTCTGATGCTGGGTATCGAACTCGACAGGCCGTGCGCTGCACTGGTCGCCAAAGCATTGGAAAAAGGCCTGCTCATCAACGTCACCGCCGACAGCGTGATCCGCTTGCTGCCGTCGCTCATCTTCTCGCAAGCCGAAGCACAGCAGTTGCTGGATATGCTGTGTCCGCTGATCACCGATTTCTTGTCGCAGGAAGCCTAACAACAGGAAGAACGGCCATGAGCATTAAGCATTTTTTGCAATTCAAAGATCTGACTCTCGCCGAACTCGAACACGTCTTCGAGCGTACACGCATCATCAAGCAACGCTTTAAAGCGTATCAGCCTTATCATCCGTTAGCAGACCGCACGCTGGTGATGATCTTCGAGAAAAGCTCCACGCGCACCCGCCTCTCGTTCGAGGCCGGTATGCAGCAACTCGGCGGCTCCGCCATCTACCTCAACACACGAGACACGCAGCTCGGTCGCGGCGAGCCGGTAGAGGATGCGGCACAGGTCATTTCGCGCATGAGCGACATCGTGATGATCCGCACCTTCGAGCAAAGCATTATCGAGCGCTTCGCCGCCAATTCGCGCGTACCGGTGATCAATGGCCTCACCAACGAATACCATCCGTGCCAGATCCTCGCCGACATCTACACCTACATCGAGCATCGCGGCAGCATCAAGGGCAAGACCGTGGCGTGGATCGGCGATTCCAACAACGTGTGCAACACCTGGCTGCAGGCGGCGGAATTGCTGGATTTCAACGTGCATGTCTCCACCCCGCCCGGCTATGAAGTGGAACCGGAGCGCGCCGGATTGTTCGGTGAAGACCACTACGAAGAGTTCGTCAATCCGATGGATGCCGCACGCAACGCCGACCTCATCACCACCGACGTGTGGACTTCGATGGGTTTTGAGCGCGAGAACGATGCGCGCCGCAAAGCCTTTGCCGATTGGATCGTGGATGCCGAGATGATGTCCGTCGCCAAGCCGGACGCGCTGTTCATGCACTGCCTGCCCGCGCATCGCGGCGAAGAAGTGGACGCCGCCGTGATCGACGGCCCGCAAAGCGTGGTGTGGGATGAGGCGGAAAATCGTTTACATGTACAAAAAGCACTGATGGAATACCTCATGCTGGGCAAGATCAACAACTAATCGGAACACCAACAATGAGCGAAATCAAAAAAGCCGTCCTCGCCTACTCCGGCGGACTCGACACTTCGGTCATACTGAAATGGCTGCAAGACACCTACCAGTGCGAAGTGGTGACTTTTACCGCCGATCTCGGTCAAGGCGAAGAGCTGGAACCGGCACGCCAGAAGGCGCTGAAGTTCGGCATCAAACCTGAGAATATTTTTATCGACGATCTGCGCGAAGAGTTCGTGCGCGATTTCGTGTTCCCGATGTTCCGCGCCAACACGGTGTATGAAGGCGAATACCTGCTCGGCACCTCCATCGCGCGCCCGCTGATCGCCAAGCGTTTGATCGACATCGTCAACCTGACCGGTGCGGACGCCATCTCGCACGGCGCAACCGGCAAGGGCAACGACCAAGTACGCTTCGAGCTGGGCGCGTATGCGCTGCACCCCAACATCAAGGTCATCGCACCGTGGCGCGAATGGGATCTGCTGTCGCGCGAAAAGCTGATGGCGTATGCCGAGAAAAACGGCATTCCCGTGGACATGAAGCACAAGAACGGCGGCTCGCCTTACTCGATGGATGCCAACCTGCTACACATCAGCTTTGAAGGCCGTCACTTGGAAAACCCCGCTGCCGAAGCGGAAGAGAGCATGTGGCGCTGGACGGTGTCGCCGGAAAAAGCACCGGACGCGGCAGAATATCTGGACATCGAATTCGCCAAGGGCGACATCGTGGCGCTTAACGGAACCAAGCTGTCGCCCGCACAAGTGCTGACCAAGCTGAATGAGTTGGGCGGCAAGCACGGCATCGGCCGTCTCGATCTGGTGGAGAACCGCTACGTCGGCATGAAGTCGCGCGGCTGCTACGAAACCCCCGGCGGCACCATCATGCTCAAGGCGCACCGCGCCATCGAGTCCATCACGCTGGACCGCGAAGTGGCGCACCTCAAAGACGACCTGATGCCGCGCTACGCCAGCATGATCTACAACGGCTACTGGTGGAGCCCGGAGCGCCGCGCCTTGCAAACGCTGATCGACAGCACGCAACAGACCGTCAACGGCTGGGTGCGGGTGAAGCTATACAAGGGCAACGTGATCGTGGTTGCTCGCGATTCGAAGACCGATTCGCTGTTCGATCCGACCATCGCCACCTTCGAAGATGACAAGGGCGCATACGATCAAAAAGATGCGGCGGGCTTCATCAAGCTGAATGCCTTGCGTCTGCGTATCGCGGCGAATTTAAAGCATCGAAAATAGGAGCATAAACCATGGACATCAACGCATCCATCATTGACCAACGCCTAGCAGGTGTGCAGGATGAAATTCGCACACAAGCATCTGACGAATTGAAGATTAAAAATGATGAAATAAAGTTGAAGTCTTTAGCTTTTGTTTATCTTTGCGTCAAAACCATGTTGGATTTGGATACGGACTCTGCCTTTGATTGCCTGACTGAAGGTGGCGATGATTTTGGTGTAGATGCTATGCATCTAACCGAGGAAATTGATGGTGAGTTTTCCGTCACCTTGTTTCAGGGTAAATACAAAGCCAAACTCGACGGTGAGAGCGAGTTTGGTGAAAACGCCATCAACACACTAATTAACGCGATTCGCCACATTTTTGATCCCGCCGCCGAACTGGGTACGATCAACGACCGATTAAGAACCAAAGTTGAAACTGCTCGCTCCATGATTCGCGATGGATACATCCCCCGTGTGCGCGCCATTGCCTGTAATAACGGCAGCAAATGGAACGACAAAGGACAGACTGCCATCGAGCTGGCAGGTTTTGGTGAGCAAGTAAGTTGGGAGCACGTCAATCACGATGTACTAATTAACATCCTGCAAAAAATAAAGCCTGTGGATGAAACATTGCGCTTGACTGGCAAGGCAATCATTGAAGACATGGATTTCAGCCGAGTGTGCGTTGGCCGTATTCAGGTTAGCGAAATCGCCGCGTTGATGAAAACCCATGGAGAAAAATTGTTGCAACGCAACATCCGCAGTTATTTAGGGCTGCACGGCAATCGCGTAAATGAAGGCATTCGCACCACATTGCAATCAGACAAGCCGTCAGATTTTTATTTTTTCAACAATGGGCTAACACTGGTTTGTAATGATTTTGCGTATAACGCACTACAGGGCAGTGATTACCAAATCAAAGTAGAAAATCTGCAAATCGTCAATGGTGGACAGACTTGCATGACTATTTTCAAAACTCAAGAAATGCTATCTGCACAGGGCAAACAACTACCAGCGTCAGCTCATGTGTTGGTGCGCATCTACAAGCTCCCCAAAGACAGCGAAGACATGGTGTTGCAAATCACCCACGCCACAAACAGTCAAAATCCAGTTGATTTGAAGGACTTAAAATCTAATGATGAAAAACAACAACGCTTGCAAAGCAGCATCGAAGAACTTGGATTTAACTATCGCCGCAAACGCATAGATACACCTTTAAGAGTCAGCGACATCACATCAGGGGTAGCCGCCGAAGCAATTCTTTCCGTGTGGCGCACCGCCCCCCATCAAGCAAAATTTTTAACCCGCGAACATTTTGGTAAGTTGTACAACACTATTTTTAGCGACCAGCTCAATGGATCACAAACCGTGATTGCTGTTTTGCTCTATCGTATCGCCGAGAATCGTCGCAAACGCCCTACCGACAGTGATCCTGCTTTTGTGCGCTATGCATCTTGTTTTATTGCGATGCAAATGGGTAAACATTTACTCAATGCAATGAATATCTCTCTAGCCGACTTAGATCATCGTAATTTTGGTCAAGCCAAGCAACTCATCGAGACTCAAGCAGAGACCTATTTCACGCAAGCCATCACAGACATACAAACAGCACTAAATGGCTTGTATGGCGAACAAGAGATTTCATTACAGCAACTTTCTGCCACTTTCAGGCGTGGTGACTTAATTGCTCGCTTAGGAACTACCGCATGATCCACGAACTGAGCGGCGACATCTTATTGAGCGGTGCCAAAGCCATCGCGCAAGGCGTCGCGCCCAACGATGACTTTCATCACGGCCTCGCGCTGCAACTGCGCGAACGCATGCCCGCGATGTACAAGGATTTTCGCCACTACTGCCAGACGCAGCATCCCAAGTCCGGCGGGCTGTGGACGTGGATGAGCAGCGATGGTCACTTCATCGTCAACCTGTTCACCCAAGAGGCCGCTTACGCGCACGGCAGCAAGCCAGGGGACGCTTCAATCAGCCACGTCAATCATGCCCTGCATGCCTTACGCAATCTGATTGAAAAAGAAAAGTTACCCAGCGTCGCCCTGCCCCGGCTCGCGTGCGGCATGACCGGTCTGGAATGGTATGAGGTCAAACCGCTGATCGAGAAACATCTCGGTGATCTCGGCATCCCTGTATACGTTTATGCTACTTACCAAAAAGGCGTCAAGGCCAACGAACCCACTAAATAAGGAAGTCACATGTCGCAATTCGATAATGTCAGCGTCGTTAAAAAAGCCAACGTGTTCTTTGATGGGAAATGTGTTTCGCACTCGGTACTCTTCGCCGATGGCACACGCAAGACCGTCGGCGTGGTGTTGCCCGACAGCCAGCTTACCTTCAAGGTCGGCACACCGGAGCTGATGGAGATCAGCGGCGGCGAATGTCAGGTGAAGATCGCCGGAGAGTCGGGTTTCAAGACTTACAAAGAAGGCAGCAGCTTCAAAGTCGCGGCGAACAGCAGCTTCGACATCCATACCGGTACGGAAGCCGTCAACTACGTTTGCAGTTTTGGTTGATTGAAAAAAATTCACCACAGAGGCACAGAGAAAAACGAGGTCAAGCCCAAGAAACGAATAAGGTGCTTGGCACTCTTGTTCGCTTTTGACTTTCTCTGTGCCTCTGTGTCTCTGTGGTAGATTTTGATTTTTTACAGGAGAACACCATGCCAACCTTCGACATCGTTTCCGAAGTAGACAAGACCGAAGTCAAGAACGCGATCGAGCAGACCAACAAGGAAGTCAGCACGCGCTTCGACTTCAAGGGTTCTGACGCCCGCGTCGAACAGGCGGAACTGAAGCTCACCGTGTGGGCCGACAACGAATTTCAACTCGATCAGGTACAGGATATTCTGAATGCCAAACTGACCAAGCGCGGCGTGGACATCAAGTGCCTAGAAATCAGCGACAAGATCGAGAAAGTCAGCGGCAACAAAGTAAAACGCGGTTGCGAAGTAAAGGTCGGCGTCGAGATCGAACTGGCGAAGAAGATCGTCAAGCACATCAAAGACAGCAAGATGAAAGTGCAAGCCAGCATCCAGGGCGACACGGTGCGCGTCAACGGCAAGAACCGCGACGACTTGCAAGACGCGATCACCTTCGTCAAAAAAACCATCACCGACTTCCCCTTGCAGTATCAAAATTTCCGCGACTAACTTACCAACAGGCACAAAATGAAACCCACTTCCAAACTACATCTGCCGACCCTCTTCTGGACCGCCTTGCTGGCGCTAGTTCCGATGCAGCCCTCTCATGCCGCAGAAACGGCCAGTTTCCCGTCAATCATTGGCAATGACGTAACACATGTGGTCACCGCTCCCTCTCGCTGGGAATCTGAAGAGTGGAAAACCTTGGGCTGGGCAAGCTTGGCGGTGGTAGGCACTGCCGTAATTGCGGATCGTCCTGTGCGCGATTTCATGTGCCAGCAATCCAAGATAAGTAGTTGCCCGGGTGCTGGCCCCAACGCTGAGGTTACAAATTCTGCGCTAACCACGATAGAGAATTTCGGCAAGACCTATGCACTCGGCGTGATGGGCGGTTTTTATTTGGCGGGTGTCGTCACCGACAATGAAAAATCGGTTCTGGTCGCTCAAGACTTGGTCGCTGCCAGCGCGACATCGGCACTGCTCAATCAATCCCTCAAAACAGTCACCAATCGTAGCCGCCCGCGTGACAACCAGGGCGTCTCTAACTTCCAAGGCTATACGGGGCTCAACAACAACAGTTCATTCCCTTCCGGCCACACCACCGAAGCCTTCACGCTGGCATCGGTGATCGCATCGCACTACGAAGAAACATGGGTCAGCGTCTTGTCCTATTCGACGGCCAGTCTGGTTGGCGTTGCGCGCATGTATCACGATGCCCATTTTGCATCCGATGTGGTGGCATCAGCCTTCATTGGCATATATGTCGGCAAGGCGGTGGTTAACCACAACCGCAGTTTGCGCGGCAACAAACTCGTGCTGCTGCCGATGCTCGGCCCGGATATGTCAGGCATACAACTCGTCGGCAATTTCTGATCATTCCGCTGACCATGCCCAAAGTCCTCGTTCCCCTGGCCCAAGGCTGCGAAGAAATCGAAGCCGTCACGGTGATCGACATTTTGCGCCGCGCCGGAATCGAGGTCGTCTCTGCCGGACTCGACGCGCAACCCGTACGCGCGAGCCGTGGTGTGATGCTGTTACCCGACACGACGTTGGAATCCGCGCTGCAACAAGAGTTCGACATGATCGTGTTGCCCGGAGGACAACCCGGCACCAACCATCTCAAAGCGGACGCACGCATCATCGCGTTACTGCAACAAATGTCCGCGCAGGGCAAGTATGTCGCGGCGATCTGCGCGGCCTCGTCCGTGCTAGCCACGGCAGGGTTGCTCGATGGCAAACAGGCAACCAGCTTTCCCGGCGCGCTCGATCCGTTTCCGCTGGTGCAACAGCAACACGCGGCAGTGGTAACCGATGGCAAGATCATCACCTCGCGCGGCCCCGGCACCGCCATAGACTTCGTCTTGACGCTGGTCGAACACTTAGTCGGTAAAGCAAAGCGCGAGGAAGTCGCCGCCGGATTGCAACGCTAATGTTGTTGTGGCGGCGTTATATCGATGGCAATCCCGAGTACCTGGCGCATTATTATTGGTGGGCCTATCTTGCCCCGCGCGGCGTTTGGTTTTTCGACCACCACCCCATCATCAATCTGATTCTGTTCGGCCAATATCGCGCCATTCTCGACGAAGTGATGCGCCGCTACGCGACGATACCTGCGTCACGCACGTTGCAGCTCACCTGCGCTTACGGCTCGCTGACTCCCACGTTGGCACTCGCCGCAAACACCCGAGAGCTGCATGTCATGGACGTCGCGAATATTCAACTCGCCGCTGCGCGCGCCAAGCTAAAAGCAATATCGCGTTCAGCCGCGATGGCGCGTATGAATGCCGAGTCGCTAGGATATGCGAGCAATACTTTTGACAGCGTGGTGATATTTTTCTTGTTGCACGAATTGCCAACTGAAGCACGCGAACGCACTCTGGGCGAAGCGATCCGAGTATTAAAACCCGGCGGACAATTGCTGATTGCAGAATACGGCGAGAATCGCGGCGCTCACCCGCTGCACCGTTTCATGCCCTATCGTTGGTTCATGGAAAAACTGGAACCGTTCCTGCGCGATTTCTGGCATAGCGATTTGCATGAACAACTTAATATGCTGGCGACAAAACAGGGGAAGCAACTGCATTCCAGCCCTGAGACCTCGTTGTTGGGTGGCTTTTATCGTGTCATGGAATACCGTGTTTAATCGCCTTCGGCTCCTTCCGCCTCCGATCATCGCGCTGCTGCTGCAAGTAGCCGCCGTACTGATCACAGTCGCCACGGCCTTCGTCATACATAGTCAAATTACCTTCATAGCACTGGCGTTCCTGTGCGGCTTTATCGCCGCTCTGTTAAGCCACCTGTTCGGTTTGGACAAGTGGTGGCTCCCAATTCAAATATTTTTTCTGCCCGCCTTGGCATGGACGCTATCGCTCGAACTTTCACCACACTGGTTTCTCTTCGCTTTTCTCATTCTGCTCGCCGTTTATTGGAGCACGTTCCGCACCCAAGTTCCGCTCTACCTTTCCAGCAAAAAAGTTTGGCATGCCTTGACCGACCTGCTGCCCGCTCCAACACAAGACAAACCCGTCGCCTTCATGGATCTCGGCTCCGGCTTGGGCGGCGTGCTCGCACATCTGGCCACAGTCCGCCCCGATGACCGCTATTACGGCGTAGAGTCCGCCCCTCTGCCCTTCCTGTGGAGTTGGCTACGCTTGCAGCCCAATAAAAATTGCGAGGTGCGTTGGGGTAGTCTGTGGGATTGTGACCTGTCCCGATACGATGTGGTGTTCGCCTACCTCTCCCCGGTGCCGATGGAACAGCTCTGGCGCAAGGCGCAAAAGGAGATGCGTCCGGGCAGCATATTCGTCAGCAGCACATTCAGTGTTCCCGATCAGTTACCCCATCAAACGATTCAGATTGATGATTTACATCATTCAACGCTGCTGGTTTGGCGAATGTAGTCAATATATTTTCCAAGCAAACAAAACGTTACGTTTCTTCTTCACAGTGGGGCATTTTTTCGCTAGGATGCGAGTTGAATTTTTTGCGCCTCTCCTCAAATTTACTCCGCAACATCATTATTTCTGATTCATTACTAAAGCGAGATCCAACATGAGCGAACACATCCGTTACGTCACCGATGACACTTTTTCCGCCGAAGTGCTGCAAGCCCCATTGCCAACACTGGTCGATTACTGGGCCGAATGGTGCGGCCCTTGCCGCATGATCGCGCCTATCCTCGATGAAGTAGCCAAAGAGTATGCGGGCCGCATCAACGTTGCAAAAATCAACGTGGACGAAAATCAGCAAACACCGCAGAAATACGGCGTGCGCGGCATCCCGACATTGATGCTGTTCAAGAACGGCAACATCGAAGCGACCAAAGTCGGCGCATTGTCAAAATCCCAACTCACCGCATTTATTGACAGCCACATCTGAACCCTTTAATCTCGCGCCTGCAACTTTCCTGCTTCGTCCCCAGATTCACACAAAAACCATAATAAAAGACATTCAAGACAGTTCAACCGCGCGGGACTTTTCCGCTTAACCGCTACATTCCCTGCAACTCCTCCTAACCTCCGCACACTCCCATCCCTATGCACTTATCCGATCTCAAGACCAAACACATCACCGAACTGGTGGAAATGGCCACCACCAATCAAATCGACAATGCCAACCGCATGCGCAAGCAGGATCTGATGTTCGCACTGCTAAAAAGTCATGCTAAAAAAGGCGAAAGCATTTTCGGTGAAGGTACATTGGAAGTGCTGCCGGATGGTTTCGGATTCCTGCGCTCGCCCGACACCTCCTACCTAGCCGGCCCGGATGATATCTACGTCAGCCCCAGCCAAGTGCGCCGTTTCAATCTGCATACAGGAGATTCGATCGAGGGTGAAATTCGCACCCCCAAGGAAGGCGAACGTTATGTGGCGTTGGTCAAGGTAGACAAAGTCAACGGCGAACCCCCCGAAAACGCCAAGAACAAAATTCTGTTTGAAAATCTGACGCCGCTTTTTCCGACCAAACAAATCACACTGGAGCGCGACATACGCGCCGAAGAAAACATCACCGGTCGCATCATCGACATCGTCGCCCCGATCGGCAAAGGACAACGCGGTCTGCTGGTCGCTTCGCCCAAGTCCGGCAAGACGGTGATGCTGCAACATATCGCCCATTCCATCGCGGCAAACAACCCAGAGGCGACCTTGATCGTGTTGTTGATCGACGAGCGCCCTGAAGAAGTGACCGAAATGAGCCGCTCCGTGCGCGGCGAGGTGGTTGCCTCGACTTTCGACGAGCCTGCCACGCGCCACGTACAGGTCGCCGAGATGGTGCTGGAAAAAGCCAAGCGCCTGGTCGAACACAAGAAGGATGTCATCATCCTGCTGGACTCCATCACCCGCCTGGCGCGCGCTTACAACACCGTCATCCCGTCTTCCGGCAAGGTATTAACCGGCGGCGTGGATGCCAACGCACTGCAACGGCCTAAACGCTTCTTCGGTGCCGCACGCAACATCGAGGAAGGCGGCTCGCTCACCATCATCGCCACCGCGCTGGTCGATACCGGCTCGCGCATGGACGATGTGATCTACGAAGAATTCAAAGGCACGGGCAACATGGAGATCCACCTCGACCGCCGCATGGCCGAGAAACGCATCTATCCCGCCATCAACGTCAATCGCTCCGGTACGCGCAAAGAAGAATTGCTCATCAAGCAGGACTTGTTGCAACGCATCTGGGTGTTGCGCAAACTGCTATATCCGATGGATGAGCTGGATGCGATGGAGTTTTTGCTGGACAAAGTCAAGGCGACCAAGAACAACGCCGAGTTCTTCGACTCCATGCGCCGTTAAATCCCCTGATTCCGTCGCCATCCATTTATGAAAAAATGGTTTTGACGGCTAGTCGAGTTTATGTATAATGCGCGGCTCTGTAAAACCGCATTCAAGCGAGGACGTTATGTACGCAGTAATCAAAACCGGTGGTAAGCAATATCGTGTCATCCTGGGCGAAACCCTAAAAATTGAAACCATTGCCGGTGATGTTGGCGGCGCGATCATATTGGATCAAGTGCTGATGGTTGGCAACGGCGACAAGTTATCCGTCGGCAAGCCTCTGTTGACTGGTGCCAGCGTTAAGGCGTCCATCGTTGCGCACGGTCGTCACGACAAGGTAAGCATCTTCAAGATGCGCCGTCGTAAACACTATCAAAAACATCAGGGTCATCGTCAAAACTATACCGAAATCCGCATCGACGGTATCTCGGCTTAAATTCTGAAGGAGTAACAACATGGCATCGAAAAAAGGCGGCGGCAGTACCAGTAACGGCCGCGACTCACACTCAAAACGACTCGGCGTAAAAAGCTACGGCGGTGAACTGATCAGCGCCGGCAGCATCATCATTCGTCAACGCGGAACGCAAGTTCACGCGGGTGACAACGTCGGCATGGGCAAAGATCACACCTTGTTTGCCAAGATCACCGGCAAGGTGCAGTTTGCGATCAAAGGTGCTATGAATCGCAAGACTGTCAGCATCGTCGCAGCGTAATAGCTTCCGACGAAATGCAATAGGCCCTATCTGACGGTAGGGCTTTTTTGTTTTAGCCCTTCGATACGCCCGCTGCTCGGGCTACTCAGGGCGAACGGTGATTGAAGGTATATGAAATTCATCGACGAATCGAAGATCGAAGTCATCGCAGGCGACGGCGGCAACGGCGCAGCCAGCTTTCGGCGTGAGAAATATATCGCCAAGGGCGGCCCGGATGGCGGCGATGGAGGCTGGGGTGGTAGCGTGTATGCCATTGCCGACCGCAACATCAACACGCTGGTCGATTATCGTTTTGCGCGCATGCATCGCGCCAAGAACGGCGAATCGGGACGCGGTGCGGACTGCTATGGCAAAGGCGCGGACGACATTTTCCTGCGCATGCCGGTCGGCACAGTCATCACCGACTTCAATACCGGCGAACAGATCGCCGACCTGGCGCACGACGGAGAAAAAGCGCTGCTTGCCCAAGGCGGCAAAGGCGGCCTGGGCAATCTGCATTTCAAGTCCAGCACCAACCGCACACCGCGCCAGAGCACACCGGGCACGGAAGGCGAACGCCGCGAACTGCAACTCGAATTAAAAGTGCTGGCCGATGTCGGGCTACTGGGTATGCCCAACGCGGGCAAATCCACCTTTATCCGCGCGGTGTCTGCCGCGCGCCCCAAAGTTGCCGACTACCCCTTCACCACCCTGCATCCGAATCTGGGTGTGGTGCGTGTGGACACGGAAAAGAGCTTCGTCATCGCCGACATCCCCGGCCTGATCGAAGGCGCGGCTGAGGGAGCGGGCTTGGGACATCAGTTTCTGCGCCACTTGGCGCGTACCCGCTTGTTGCTGCATCTGGTCGATGTTGCACCAATGCACGAAGGCGTGGATCCGGTGTATGAAGCGCACGCCATTCTGAACGAACTAAAAAAATACGACGAAGCGCTGTACGAAAAACCGCGCTGGCTAGTGCTGAACAAGGTAGACCTGCTGGAAAATCGCGATGAAAAAATCGCCGCCTTCCTGCGCGAATTCGGCGAAGACACCCGCCACTTCACCATCTCGGCCATCAACGGCGAAGGCTGCAAAGAGCTGACTTACGCCATCATGGAGCACCTGACACAGCTTGCCGAACAAGAGCGCGAAGCCATCGCCGCAAGCGCCCAGGAAACCGAGATCAACGTTAACGAACAATAAAATTTGCGCTGATGAAAACCGCACTCCTCCACGCCAAACGCATCGTCGTCAAAGTTGGCAGCAGCCTCGTCACCAATCAGGGAGAAGGATTGGACACTGCCGCCATCGGCAACTGGGCGCAGCAAATCGCCACCTTGCGCGGTCGCGGCTGCGAAGTGGTGCTGGTTTCTTCCGGCGCCATCGCCGAAGGCATGCAGCGTCTGGGCTGGAAGCAACGTCCCAGCGCAGTGCACGAATTACAGGCCGCTGCCGCCGTCGGGCAAATGGGTTTGATACAAGTCTACGAAAGTTGTTTCAGCAAACATGGCCTGCGCGCCGCACAGGTCTTGCTCACCCATGCCGATCTGGCGGACCGCGAACGCTATCTGAATGCGCGCTCCACCCTGCGCACCCTGCTCACGCTCGGCGTCATCCCCATCATCAACGAAAACGACACCGTGGTCACCGACGAGATCAAGTTCGGCGACAACGACACGCTGGGCGCGCTGGTCACCAACCTGATTGAAGCCGACGCCCTCATCATTCTCACCGACCAGACCGGCCTGTTCAGCGCCGACCCGCGCAAAGACCCGAATGCGACACTCATCAGTCTGGCCCAGGCGGGCGATGCCTATCTGGAAACGATGGCAGGCGGCGCGGGCAGCTCCATCGGGCGCGGCGGCATGATCACCAAAGTACTCGCCGCCAAACGTGCGGCACGCAGCGGAGCGCACACCGCCATCGCCTCCGGTCACGAACGCGACGTGATGCCACGTTTACTGCAAGGCGAAAGCATCGGCACGCTGCTCACCGCCTCCGCGCTGGCGCTGGATGCCCGCAAACAATGGCTCGCAGACCATCTACAAGTCAGCGGAAAAATAAAACTGGATGCCGGAGCCGTGCGCGCTCTGCGTAGCGAAGGAAAGAGCCTGCTCCCCATCGGCGTCACCGAAGTCAGCGGCGAATTCCAACGCGGTGCAGTGGTCGCCATCTTGGACGAGAACGGCGCAGACATCGCACGCGGCTTGATCAACTACAACGCCGACGAAGCGCGGCGCATCGCACGCCACGCCAGCAATGAGATAGCGTCGATTCTAGGATATGTAGACGAACTAGAATTGATCCATCGAGACAACCTGGTATTGCTGTAACAACAGCAATACCAGGTTGCGGTAAAGGCTAACTTGCATGGCAAGTTAAAGCGCGTAGCGCTGGCCGAAGCCACAACCTCCAAACTGAAACAGCAGAACTATTGAGCTTTCCATAATCCTAGAAAAAGCAGTTATCCACGAAAGGCACGAAAAACACGAACAAAACCAAAGCGCTCACATGCTGCACAA
>CAZHIC010000013.1:0-62316 GCA_964532405.1 uncultured Gallionellaceae bacterium
TCATGCAACATTCTTTCATGAAAAAATGTTGCACTTAGATTTCGCGCGCGCCGTGCAAATTAAGGAGTGTGCCGCTTTTGCTGTGTTCCGTTTGAGCGCACGTTTAGGTTTTGCCGTTATGAACGGTACTCAGTTTTTCCGATACGAACTCGGCTCTTAAGGCGGCGTTGCTTTCCTGATTATTCAGCGCGCACCACGCAAAAAACTCTTCAGGAATGATGCTACCCAGTCAGTTGCGAAATGATTGCGAATGCCTTATCAATCATGGTTGCCTCTAACGTGGAGCTAAGGAGTCGTTAAAAAATTACCGTTACAGTTTCGGTAATTTTATAGCACGTGGAAGCCGCATAACTGCAATAGTTGGATTTTTAACTGTTACGGTTTTATTTGTTAACAGATCTTAAGGGGCTGCGCGCTTTTGCGCAGTCCCGCTTGAGCGCAGGGTTAGGCTATTAGCCGCAGAAACTCACACATGCACAGCTTGCGCCACAAGCCGCACGCCCAGCGCCGCGCAGACACGACTGATCGTGTCAAAGCGCGGATGCGCATTCGGTCTGAGCGCCTTATACAGAGCCTCGCGGGTCAGACCGGATTGCTTGGCGATCTCGCTCATACCCCGCGCACGGGCAATGTCCCCCAAGGCGGCTGCCAGCAGGGATGCGTCGTTATCTTCCAAAACAACAGTCAAATACTCGGCAATCGCCTGTTCGCTATCGAGATACTCGGCAGCGTCAAAATCAGGCAGGTCGGCAATGCGAATTTTCTTGGTCATGGTTTACTCCTCAATCATCGCCGCGAGTTTCACGGCCTTGGCAATATCGGCAGTTTGTGTGGATTTATCACCGCCGCCCAGCATCACGATCAACACCGATCCGCGTTGGATATAGTACATGTGCCAGCCCGACCCGAAGTGTTCGCGCATCTCGAACACACCATCGCCAATGGGTGTGACATCACCCAAATTGCCCAGCGTAACCTTACGCAAACGCTTCACCAAACGGCGTTGCGTCAGACCATCACGGATACCGTTGAGCCAGTCATTGAATTCGTCGGTGCGCTTGATCGAAAACATGGGAAAATTGTAGTCGAACGATTACAGTGAGTCAATGTCATTTTGACAAATGCAAAACACTTTTGGGCAGTGCCTAACGTGGAGCTAAGGGGCACGCCGCTTCTGGCGTGTCCCGCTTGAACGTGAAGTTAGGCTGGTCTGTGGCTCTACAAGACGTCCTGTGACATATTTGTGAAGGACGCTAGCCATTAACGTCTGATAAGGAATCGCTTCTTCTGCGGCCTTTGCTTGAAGGTCGTCTAGGTTTCGGGAAGAGATGCGAATGTTGACCCGCTTGTCTTTAGCCAGAGATGCAGAAGCCATTGCCGCAAAGCGTGCGATTTTACTTTTGTTTTTTGGAACGGGCTGCCATTCGCCTCTTTCAAAAGAGGCCAGAATTTCTTCTTCAAGTTTACTTTCGTTGTCCATTTCAACGCTCCTCATCAAGATAGATACGAGTGGCTTTCCGAAGATTGTAACTGCACGATCTTTTAGGTTTTCCAATATGACTTTTGAAACGAAAGAGTCGTTGCAGTCGATGTCTGATGAAATTGAGAAAATTCCTCGAATCAGTAAACCGGACTTTCGATAATAGTTTTTTGTGGCAACAAACAGCGCAAGGGTTGCAATGCTAATCGCTAAAACTAGGTACCAAATCGGTGTCATTTTTGTCTCCTTTGTGCTGCGGCAGGAAAATTACGTAGAGGAAGAGCGGGCGATGAGCTTTTATTGAAGTTACAACAGCTTCTTCAACTGATAAATCCTCTCCAGTGCTTCCTTCGGACTCAAGTCATCCGGCTGCAAATCGCGCAGCACCGCAACCAGCGGATGCTCCTCCGGCTCTTCTTCCTTCACCACTGGCCGCTGGTCAAACAAATCCCCCTGCGGATTTTGCGCGGCGCTGTTCTGTTCCAGTTTGAGTAATTGTTTTTTGGCGGCGCGGATGACCTCAACGGGTACGCCTGCTAAAGCTGCCACTTGCAGGCCATAGCTCTGGCTGGCGGCGCCTTCGTTCACGCTGTGCAGGAAGACGATGCTGTGCTGGTGTTCGATGGCGGCGAGGTGGACGTTGGCGAGTTGGGCGAATTCTTCGGCGAGTCGCGTGAGTTCGAAATAGTGCGTGGCGAACAGGGTGTAGCTGCGGTTTTTTTCCAGCAGGTGGCGCGCGATGGCGTAGGCCAGGGCGAGGCCGTCGAAGGTGCTGGTGCCGCGCCCGATTTCATCCACCAGCACCAGACTTTTTTCGGTGGCGTTGTGCAGGATGTTGGCGGCTTCGGTCATTTCGACCATGAAGGTGGAACGCCCAGAGGCTAAGTCATCCGATGCGCCGATGCGCGTGAATATCTGGTCGATCTCGCCCAGCACCGCCGCTTGCGCGGGGACGAAGCTGCCGACATGCGCGAGCAGCGCGATGATGGCGACCTGGCGCATGTAGGTGGATTTACCGCCCATGTTGGGGCCGGTGATGAGCAGCGTGCGGCGCGCCTCATTCAGCGTGGTGTCGTTCGGCGTGAACTGGTCCACTTGCGCTTCCACCACCGCATGCCGGCCTTTGATGATGTTGATTTGCGCATTGTCGCCAAATTGCGGCGCGCTGAAATTCAATGTGGCGGCGCGCTCGGCGAAGGTGGCGAGCACGTCCAGTTCGGCGATGGCGGCGGCGATGCGTTGCAGTTGCGGGATGAACGGGGCGAGCTGGTCGAGCAGCTGTTCGTACAGAAATTTCTCGCGAGCCAGTGCGCGGTCGTTGGCGGAAAGCGCTTTGTCCTCGAAGGCTTTCAGTTCCGGCGTGATGTAACGCTCGGCGTTTTTCAGCGTCTGGCGGCGGCGGTAGTCGTCCGGTACGTTCACCGATTGCGCGATGCTCACTTCGATGTAGAAACCGTGCACGCGGTTGTATTCCACTTTCAAGGTGGAGATGCCGGTGCGTGCGCGTTCGCGGGTTTCCAGTGCGAGCAGGAAATCGCCGCAGTTGGTTTGGATGCCGCGCAGCTCGTCCAGCTCGGCATCGAAACCATCGGCGATGACGCTGCCTTCGCGCAGGACGGAGGAGGGTTCGGGTTTTAGTGAGCGCTGGAGAATTGAAACCAACTCATTTTCATCCGTTCGTGCTGACCCTCCGACTCCGCTCAGGACTAAAAGCGATGTCGAAGCATGAGCGGACGCGCCGGTCTGTGCGTCGCTGCGCGCCGATCCTTCGACAGGCTCAGGACGAACGGACTGGAGGGACTCAGCGCGGGAGGGGAGGTGGAGTGCGTCGGACAGCATTTGCAGCAAGGATGTGTAGGGTGGGCACGTTTCTGTGCCCGCAAGGGGTAGGCCGTGGCTGTAAGGAGATAAATCCCCAACAGCGCACGCTCTGCCCACGCGGTTTTCATCGCGGGATTCCGCGTGGGCAGCAGAGCTGCCCACCCTACTGAGTTCGGCGTGCAGTTGCGGCAAGCTGAGCAGTGTGTCGCGCAGGCCGGAAAGGTCGCGCGGACGCGCGCTGCGTAGGGCGATGCGGGCGGTGATGCGTTCTATGTCTACATTAGGTTTGAGGTGGTCGTGGATGGTGCGAAAATGCTCGCCGAGTTTATCTACTGCATCCAGCCTCGCGCGCAGCACCTTCCTATCCCGCAACGGATGATGCAACCAGTTCGCCAACAACCTGCTGCCCATATTGCTGGCGCAGGTGTCGAGCAGGGAGAGCAATGTCGGTGCGGGTTCGCCGCGCAGGGTTTGGGTGATTTCCAGATTGCGCCGTGTGGCGGCATCCATGCGCACGTATTGGTCTGCGCTATACACCTGCATGCTGCGGATGTGGCTGATGGCTTGGCCTTGGGTGAGCTTGGCGTAGCCGAGCAGTGCGCCTGCGGCTTCCAGCCCCACGCTGAAATTGTCGCAGCCGAATCCGGCGAGGTCGAGCGTGGCGAACTGCTGGCACAGCGCGCGGCGTGCCGTGTCGAGCTCGAAATGCCATTCGGGCAAGGTCTTGAAAGCCGCGTGGATACTGGTCTTCACGGCGGCGTTCTCGGCGTGCAAAATTTCCGAGGGTTGCAGGCGTTCGAGTTCGGCGGGCAAATTATCGGTGGCGGTTTCGCACACGAAGAACTGGCCAGAGGCGAGATTCAGCCAAGCCAAGCCGAGCTTGCCGCTGCGCTGGTGCAGCGCCAGCAGCAGGTTGTCGCGCTTTTCGTCCAGCAGGGCGGAATCGGTGACGGTGCCGGGCGTGACGATGCGCACCACTTTGCGCTCCACCGGGCCTTTGCTGGTGGCGGGGTCGCCGATCTGTTCGCAGATGGCGACCGATTCGCCCATCTTCACTAGGCGCGCGAGATACTGCTCGGCGGCGTGATACGGCACGCCTGCCATCTTGATCGGGTTGCCGTTGGAGGCACCGCGCTGCGTCAGTGTGATGTCGAGCAGCTTGGCGGCGCGCACCGCATCTTCATGGAATAATTCGTAAAAGTCGCCCATGCGATAGAACAACAGCATGTCGGGATATTGTGCTTTGATGCCCCAAAATTGGGTCATCATCGGCGTGTGTTTTTCGTTGGGTGCGGTGGTCATGCGGGCTTATCCATGTACGACGTAGCGGCCTGAGAATTCGACTGCGGGCTGGTTGTTATGTGTGATGACGACATCGAGTGCGAGTCTGGCGCGGCCATGCTTTTCCAGCGTGCGCAAAAAGCGTTGCAACGCGGTGGCGTCCAAATGGCATTCGGCGTGCAGGTCTTGATCGACCGGCAGCAGGTAGCGGATGTCGGCTTCCTGAATGACGATGTGTTTATGCAGCCCGGCTTCGGTCAGCTTGAGATGCAGCAGACCCCATCCGCACAACACGGCGAGCGAATAGAGGCTGCCGCCGAAGGCGGTGCATTTGTGGTTGATGTTGGGAGCAAGCGGCGCGGCCAGTTTTAAACTCGTGCCGTCGTAAGCTGTTACACGGATGCCCATTGCTTGCGAGAGCGGAATCTCGTCATGCAATGTGCGTTCCAGTGCTGCCGCTTGCATCATGTTTAAGCCTTGATGGTTTTCAGGCCGTCGGTCAGATGCGGCGCGATCACTTGCAGCAGTTGCGCGAATATTTTGGGATTGCCCGCGCAGATGTGGCCGCTCTTGAGGTAGCTCTCGTTGCCTTGCAAGTCGCTGACCATGCCGCCCGCTTCGGTGATGAGCAAGCATCCGGCGGCGATGTCCCACGGTTTCAATCCGGTCTCGAAGAAGGCATCGTAACGGCCTGCTGCGGTGTAGGCGAGGTCGAGCGCGGCAGAGCCGGGACGGCGCAGTCCCGCTGTCTTCTGGATAACGTCGCGCAGGATGTTCATGTACGCATCGAGATGTTCCATATTGGAATAGGGGAAGCCGGTGCCGATCAGGCTGTCGGCGAGAATGTCGCGTTTGCTCACGCGAATACGTTTGTCGTTGAGGAACGCGCCGCGACCGCGTGTGGCGGTGAACAGGTCGTTTCTGATCGGGTCGTAGATGACGCCCTGGGTCAGCACGCCGTTGTGTTGCAGGGCGATGGAAACCGAGTATTGAGGGAAGCCGTGCAGAAAGTTGGTGGTGCCGTCGAGCGGGTCGATGATCCACAGGAACTCCGACTCGCCTTGGGAGCCGCTCTCTTCTGCTAAAATCGCATGGGTCGGATACACATCCAGAATGGTCTGGATGATGGTGCTCTCGGCGGCGCGATCCACTTCGCTGACATAATCGGCGTTGGATTTCTTGGTGACGGTGAGATGGTCGATGTTGTCGGCGGCACGATGGATCAGATTTCCGGCGCGACGCGCGGCCTTTACCGCGATGTTGAGCATGGGGTGCATGAGAGCGAAACCTTTTTAATGAACGAAGAAACGGCGGCTATTTTAGTTGGTATTGCGTTTTGAATAAACATATAAAAAAACAGTTGTCCGCAGATTTCGCAGATTAAACCAATGCAAATCCCGAAAAAATAGGTCGTAGCGAAGTCGTCTTGATTTTCAGTTGTTGATTTACCAATCTGCGTGAATCTGCGAAATCTGAAGAGCTACTAGCCATTCGACTAAGGTTGGCAAAAATCGCCAACCAAGTCGCTGGTTATGCGGATAAAAATCTTTTAAAAAATGAGCTATGTTAAATAACGTCAGAGTCATCCTCAGTCACACCACTCATCCCGGCAACATCGGCGCGGCAGCGCGCGCGATGAAGACGATGGGGCTGTCGCGCCTGTATCTCATCAACCCGCGCCACTTCCCCGATGCCCAGGCCAAGGCGATGGCGGCGGGGGCGGACGATGTGCTGGAGAATGCGGTGGTGTGTTCTTCGCTGGATGAGGCTTTGCAGGGCGTGGTGTTCGTGGCGGGTATGTCGGCGCGGGTGCGCGACATTTCGCAAGAGGTGCTGGCGCCGCGCGAGGCGATGCCGCTGTTGGTGCAACAGGCACAACAGCCGGTGGCTTTGTTGTTCGGCACGGAGATGTCGGGTCTGACCAACGAGGAGTTGGCGCGCTGTCAGTTGATGGTGCGCATTCCAGTGAATCCGGATTTCACCTCGCTCAATCTCGCCGCGTCCGTGCAACTGGTGAGCTACGAACTGCGCTTGGCGGCAGGGCTGGGCGATTGCGGTGCGCCGGAAGTGACGCCGGCTCCGGCGGAGCATGTGGAAGGCTTCTTCTGCCAGCTAGAAGAGGCGCTGGCCGAGATCGGCTTTTTGAACAGCAAGCACCCCACCAAGCTGATGCACAAGCTGCGGCGCTTGTATGCGCGGGCGAGGCTGGAGCCGGAAGAGATCAATATTCTGCGTGGTATTCTGACGTTGACGACGCACTACCATGGACAACTGAAGCGAGATGTGAAAAATGTTAAAAGCGATTAGAGAAGATATAAAAAGCGTATTCGACCGCGACCCGGCAGCGCGCAGCACGCTCGAAGTGCTGACCTGCTATCCCGGTGTGCATGCGCGCATCCTGCACCGTATCTCGCACCGTCTGTGGAAGTGGGATCTATATTGGCTGGCGCGTTTGCTGTCGCACGTCGCGCGTTTCCTCACGGGTATCGAGATTCATCCGGGGGCGACCATCGGGCGGCGTTTTTTCATCGATCACGGCATGGGCGTGGTGATCGGCGAGACGGCCGAGATCGGCGACGACGTGACGCTGTATCACGGCGTGACGCTGGGCGGTACGTCGTGGAAAGAAGGCAAGCGCCATCCGACGTTGGGCGACGGCGTGGTGGTCGGCGCGGGGGCGAAGATACTGGGTCCTATCAGCATCGGCGCCGGGGCGAAGATCGGTTCCAATGCGGTGGTGGTGAAAGATGTTCCGGCGGGTGCGACGGCGGCGGGTATTCCCGCACGCATTCTGGACGAGGTGAAAAAATTCGCCGGTTTCAATGCCTACGGCATCGGCAGCGACCAGAATGATCCGGTCTCCAAAGCCCTGCACGGCCTGATTGGACATAGCATCACGGTCGATCAGCGCATCGAGCTCATTTTGCAGCAACTGGAGAAAATGGGAGTGGGTGTGGAGGAGGAGCGCGCGACGGCGGATAAGTTCGATCCCAATTACTTAAATAAAATTGTTGACTAAAAAAATCGGGTATTCTATTGTCCGTTCCAGATGCGGGGGTACGCGCGAGCGTTCTGTTATGAAAGATCACCTAAGAGGTATTTATGCGTTTAACTACTAAAGGACGGTTCGCTGTGACGGCGATGCTTGATTTGGCAATACGGGGCGGGCGCGGGCCCATCACCTTGTCTGCTATCAGTGAGCGGCAGAAAATTTCGCTGTCTTATTTGGAGCAACTGTTCGGCAAATTGCGCAAGAACAACGTGGTGGCCAGCGTGCGCGGCCCGGGTGGCGGGTATTGCTTGGCGCGCCCGGCAAACAAAATATCTATCGTGGATATCGTCATTGCGGTGGATGAGCCTTTGGACGCCACCAATTGCGGCACGACAGGCAATTGCAATGACGGCAAGCCTTGTATGACGCATGACCTGTGGAGCGGGCTGAACGATAAAATACACGCTTACCTCGCCAGTGTGAGCTTGCAGCAATTGGTGGACGGTCAAGCAAAGAGTCATGCCGAGACCGTGCCGATTGTGTTGATCAAAAATGCGGGAAAATCCGCGCATGTGCCAGTTTAATTACTAGCGGTTTTCATGACCTTGCATTTCCCTCTTTATCTGGATTACTCGGCGACTACGCCGGTCGATCCGCGCGTGGCCGAGGAGATGATCCCCTATCTGACCGAAAAGTTCGGCAATCCGGCCTCGCGTTCACATCCTTTCGGTTGGACGGCGGACGAGGCGGTGGAACGCGCGCGCGGCCAAGTGGCGGCACTGGTGAATGCCGATCCAAAAGAGATCGTGTGGACGTCCGGCGCGACCGAATCGAACAATCTAGCCTTGAAAGGCGCGGCGCATTTCTATGCCGACAAAGGCAAGCACATCGTTACTGTGCAAACCGAACATAAAGCCATACTCGACACCGTGCGCGAACTGGAACGGCAAGGTTTTTCTGCCACTTATCTGGCTCCTGAAGCGAACGGGCTGCTGGATTTGGAAAAGCTCAAAGCCGCGTTGCGTCCCGATACCAGCATTGTTTCGGTGATGTATGTGAACAACGAGATCGGCGTGATTCAGGACATCGCGGCCATCGGTGAAATCTGCCGCGAACGCGGCATCCTGTTCCATGTCGATGCGGCGCAGGCGACCGGAAAAGTCGTGATCGATTTGCAGAAGCTGAAGGTCGACCTGATGTCGTTTTCCGCGCACAAGACCTATGGCCCCAAAGGTATTGGCGCGCTGTACGTGCGGCGCAAACCGCGTGTGCGTCTGGAAGCTCAGATGCACGGCGGCGGACACGAGCGCGGCTTCCGCTCCGGTACGCTGGCACCGCACCAGATCGTCGGTATGGGCGAGGCGTTCCGCATCGCACAGGAAGAGATGGCGGGCGAGAACGCGCGCATCCGACTGTTGCGCGACCGTTTATGGAAAGGCTTTTCCGATATGGAAGAGGTGTATCTGAACGGCGACATGGAGCAGCGCGTGCCGCACAACCTGAACGTGAGTTTCAACTTTGTTGAAGGTGAATCGCTCATCATGGCGCTGAAAGACATCGCGGTATCCAGCGGCTCGGCTTGTACCTCGGCCAGCTTGGAGCCGTCGTATGTATTGCGCGCGCTGGGATGCAGCGACGAGTTGGCACACAGCTCGATCCGTTTTACTATCGGGCGTTTTACCACGGACGAAGAAGTGGACTACACCGTGAAACTGCTGCACGAGAAAATCGGAAAACTGCGCGAGGACGACCATCATCGCGGCGGCGAAAAAGTGCTGGAAGCGATACAGGCGGCGTGGATAGACAAGGCGGAGTAATGTTTCCGTGTAGGAGTGAGCCCTGCTCGCGAATGGAAAACTCAATCGCCCGCTGGCGTGTTCCTACAGTTTAGGAATAGCCCAATGAGCACCTGTTCTATTTTGGCTTGGAGTTCCAATGAATAAATTACTAGAGCTATGGCGCACCACCTCATCCCGCTGGTTATATCTGGCGGGAGCAATCGTCGTTGGCGTGATGTTCGCGTCGGCTCTCTATCTGCAATATGCCCTGCGTCAAGAGCCCTGCCCGCTGTGCATGATCCAGCGCGTGATTTTCATCGTCATCGGCATCGCCTTCTTTATCGCCGCACTGCATAATCCCAAGCGCATCGCCGCACGCGTGTATGGCGGACTCATCGCATTGCTGGCTCTGAGCGGCGTAGCGGTGGCGGGGCGCCACATCTGGATTCAACATCTGCCCAAAGACCAAGTGCCCGGCTGCGGCCCCGGCTTGGATTTCATGCTGAAGAATTTTCCGATGTCGGACGTGTGGCAAGAGTTGATGCACGGTTCCGGCGAATGCGCGGAAAAAGGTTGGACTTTCCTTACGCTCGGCATCCCCGAGTGGTCGCTGGTGAGCTATGTGCTGCTCGGGGCATGGGCGCTGATGGTGGCGTTGCGCAAGGCGAACTGATTCGTGGGGCAAGCAGGAAATGATTGTTGATGCTTTGCCCGGAACGTTTGGAACTAAGCGACCGTATTAATTCGTTTATAAAACTGTTCGTCTATTTTTCGCTCTTCTGCAAGAACTCTGGCATCTTCCCGCGCATTGGAAGCCATTTTTTCCTGCGCCATCTGGTCGGAACGATTTAATGCGCTTATCCGCCCGATGTGTTCCTGAGAATACTTTTGCTCGGATTCCGCGCGTTGGAGATTCTGCGCGTCGGCGGATATAGTAACCACGGCAGATTCGCTCCGGTCTTCACGCGGACGTTCTTTGTGCACAGCATGAGTTGGAGCAGTGCTGGTGGTGCGGGTGGCGGATGATGGCTGATTGGCGGTGCTAATGTTGGAAATTGCCATGATGTTCTCCGAAAAAAGTGACCCAGAAAAAAACACATCCAGATAACGTCGTCGGCTTAAATTCTATCAAAATGTTTCGTTTGTGTCAGCGGCAATATTCTCTATATTGCGCGCGGAAAAACATCACTTTGCGAGAGTCTTTGTGCCCCCTGAAATGGGGGCAATTCCATTGTTCAACTACGTTTGCGGAAAACGAAAGCCCGTTATTCGGCAGCAGATTTTTTCTCGATCTCTTTGGCCAGAAAATAGGCCATGACGGTACGGATCACCACGATGCCGCCCAGCACGAGCAGCGTGTCCTTGCTGGGTACGACGATGGTGCCGATGATGTCTCCGGCCAGAAAGAAGTCCAGCCCCAGAGCCATCTTCTCGCCGATGGCAATGCGGATGTCGCTGAGGGCGCCGTGCAGCGGTTGCCGGTTAAGCGATCGCCATGCGCGCTGTGCGAGCATGGCAAGGCCTTGCAGGGTTCCCCACAGCACGACGGCGGTGCCGAGTAGTTCGGTAAAGGGAACGACGTAGGCGATAAATTCAATCAAAAATTCGTGCATCATCGCCCTGTTCCCTTAGTTGAGTTTGGTGCGCTGAGTTTGCAACTGGGTCAATGTCGAGCTGAAATCTCCCAGACGTTTCTTTTCCTGTTCCACCACGGCGGCAGGTGCGCGTGCGACAAAGCTCTCGGTGTTCAATTTGCCTTGAGCTTTGGCGATCTCAGCGGACAGGCGGGCGATTTCTTTATCCAAACGCTCGCGTTCGGCGGCGACATCGATCTCCACCTTCAGCATGAGTTTGAAGTTGCCCACGATAGCCACGGCAGCATCGGTATCCGGCAGCACATCGAGCACATTCACCTCGCTCAATTTGACCAATGCTTGCAGGTAGGGCGCGAAAGTATTCAGTGTCTCGGCATCGCCCGAAGCGAGCAGCGGCACACGCAGTGCGGGAGACAGATTCATTTCGCTGCGCAGCTTGCGGCAAGCGTTGACCATCTCCTGCAGCAAGCCGATTTTTGCTACGGCTGCGGATGAGATCAGCGCGGCATTGGCCTTGGGGTAGGCTTGCAGCATGATGGAGTCAATCTGCGTGCCGCACAATGGCGCGACCTTTTGCCACAACTCTTCCGTGATGAACGGGATGATCGGATGCGCCAGACGCAGGATGGCTTCCAGCACGCGCACCAGCGTGCGGCGCGTTGCGCGTTGCTGGGCTTCATTGCCATTGGCTATCTGCACTTTGGCCAGTTCCACGTACCAGTCGCAATAGGTGTCCCACACCAGTTCGTACAGGGTGCGCGCGGCAAAATCGAAACGATATTCGTCGAAGTGGGTGGCCATTTCGGTCTCGGCTTTTTGCAGCAGGCTGAACATCCATTGGTCGGCAGCGGAGTATTCGCGCGGTTGCGAATTGTCCAAGCCGACATCCTGTCCTTCGCAATTCATCAATACAAAGCGCGTGGCATTCCACAGCTTGTTGCAGAAGTTGCGATAGCCTTCGCAGCGCTGCATGTCGAACTTGATGTCGCGTCCGGGCGAAGCGAGCGAGGCGAAAGTGAACCTTAAAGCATCCGTTCCGAACGCCGGGATACCTTCCGGGAATTCCTTGCGTGTGCGCTTTTCGATCTGTTCCGCTTGTTTGGGATTCATCAACCCGGTGGTGCGTTTCTTCACCAAGTCTTCGATGCCGATACCGTCGATGAGGTCGATGGGGTCGAGCACGTTGCCCTTGGACTTGCTCATCTTCTGGCCTTCCGCATCGCGGATCAGACCGTGCACGTACACATCCTTGAACGGAATTTTTCCGGTGAGGTGCTTGGTCATCATCACCATGCGCGCCACCCAGAAGAAGATGATGTCGAAGCCGGTGACCAGCACGGAAGACGGCAGAAATTCTTTCACAAAAGGATTCTGATCTTGGAATGCTTTTCCTTCTTCCCAGTCCAGCGTGGAGAACGGCCACAGCGCGGAGGAGAACCAGGTGTCGAGCACATCGTTGTCGCGGGCTAGCTGTCCGGCGTAGCCCGCTTTGTCCGCCAAGTGGCGCGCTTCGGCTTCATCGCGCGCGACAAACACTTCGCCATTCACGCCGTACCACGCGGGAATCTGATGCCCCCACCACAGTTGGCGCGAGATGCACCAGTCCTGAATGTTGTTCAGCCACTGGTTGTAGGTGTTCACCCAGTTCTCCGGGTGGAACTTGATCTCGCCCGATGCGACGCATTCCAGCGCCTGCTCGGTGATGCTCTTGCCGTCGTCGCCCGGTTTGCTCATGGCGACGAACCACTGGTCGGTCAGCATCGGCTCGATCACCACGTTGGTGCGGTCACCGCGCGGCACTTTGAGTTTGTGCTTCTCGGCTTTTTCAAATACGCCTGTGGCTTCAAGATCGGCAACAATTATTTTGCGAGCTTCAAAGCGGTCGAGGCCGCGATATTTTTCCGGCGCGTGTTCGTTGATTTTCGCGTCCAGCGTGAGGATGGAGATCATCGGAAGCGCATGGCGCTGTCCCACCGCATAGTCGTTGAAGTCGTGCGCGGGTGTGACCTTCACGCAACCCGTGCCGAATTCTTTATCCACATAGTCGTCGGCGATGATGGGGATGGTGCGGTTGCATAGCGGCAGTGTGACTTGCTTGCCGATCAGATGTTTGTAGCGCTCGTCTTCGGGATGCACCATCACGGCGACGTCGCCCAGCATGGTCTCGGGGCGAGTAGTCGCAACGGTGAGGTGAGTCAGTCCCAGCACACCATCCTTCTCGACCAGCGGATAGTGGATGTGATACATGAAGCCGTCTTCTTCTTCTTGTACCACTTCCAAATCGGACACGGCGGTGTGCAGTTTCGGGTCCCAGTTCACCAGGCGCTTGCCGCGATAGATCAGGCCTTCGTTGAACAGGCGCACGAAGGTCTCGGTGACCGAGCGCGACAGGCCTTCGTCCATGGTGAAGCGTTCGCGCGACCAGTCGGGCGAGGTGCCGAGGCGGCGCATTTGCTGGGTGATGGTGTTGCCGGAATATTCTTTCCACTCCCACACTTTTTCGATGAACTTCTCGCGGCCCAGATCGTGGCGCGAAATACCTTGTGCATCGAGCTGGCGCTCCACCACGATTTGTGTGGCGATGCCTGCATGGTCGGTGCCCGGCTGCCACAGCGTGTTGTCGCCGCGCATACGGTGGTAGCGCGTCAGCGCATCCATCAGCGTCTGGTTGAAGCCGTGCCCCATGTGCAGCGTGCCGGTGACGTTGGGCGGCGGCAGCTGGATGCAGAAAGATTCGGTTTTGTTCGGGTCGATTTCGGCCTTGAAGTAGCCGGAGGATTCCCACTTGTCATACCAATAGGCTTCGGTGGTTTTGGGTTCAAAACTTTTTGCGAGTTCGTTGGTGTTCATACTTTTACTATTTGGTTGAGGTGCTGCGGACGAGCCTGTCTTGAGCCCTTCGGCTCGGCTCAGGACAGGCTGGTCGAAGGAGGGCGGGATTATACCTAATCCATGGGTGTCCGCCGATGGCGGAGTGTCTGCGGATTCCATGAGTTGAGTGCGGATCAATTCCGGCAGAGCTTGTTTAAGTTCCGGCCAGTCTGCATCAGTGTGAGAGTCATAATTTTTGAATAACCAAGTCTCGATGCGAGCGATGAGGGCATCGGAAAAGTCCTCGCATTGCGTTGATGACAAGGTGAGCGGTGTTTGAAGAAACGGTTCGCTAGTCGCAATGGCTGCGGTTAATAGCGGAAGCGATTCATCTTTAACGATCACTTCTTCCGTCAAGACGGGTATGTCGAGCGGCGCGCCACCCACGACTTCGGTCAGCACGGGAATTCGGCCTGCATGGACGTTAGCGCCCTTCCGCTTAAACATCGCTCACGCCCCTTGCTTTTGACGCAAATCGAAGTGGCGCATCTCGTAACCGCGATCGCGGTAGTAGCCGTAGCGCTCGCGCCCCAGCTTGGCATCCGCATCGTCCGAACCGACGATCTCGATGACGCGCTCGAAGCGGCTGAAGAACGGCAGGCACACGTTGTGCAGGCTGATGAGCAATTCGGAATGGGGGAATGTCTCGTCGTGTCCGATGACAACGGGCATCGTGGCAGCCTCCGCATCATGGCTGCGGCAGTGCGGCATGAAAGCGGTAGCGGGGAAATGCCACAGCAGCTTGTCCAGCCTGTCGGCAGCGGCTTCGTCCGGTACATGCAGCAACACGCGCAGGCCGTTCTGCATGGCTTTCTGGCTCAGTTGGCAGGCGGTGCGCAGCTTGTCTTCACTGCCGGTATAGAAATCGACTTTGGTCATTGGGGTTGTTGAGCTACGGATGTTTATTGAATAGCCTCGTAGTTGAGAGAGGCCAGAATGTCAGCCTCTTCGAGGAAAGGATAGTCGTCCAGAATCTCTTGATGCGAAGCCCCCGCGCCCAACAGGCCGAGAATATCGGAGACGCGTATACGCAAACCTCGAATACAAGGACGCCCCCCGCATTGACCGGGTTCGATGGTAATTAGATCAAGCAATTTTGTATTCAAGGTGGTCTCCCAACAAAAAATTTTGTCACGGGGCAAGTATGCCGTTCACTAGATTTCAAAGCAAGAATAACGCTGATCATCAATGTGTCGTTATTTTTTGACGCAGGTGGAAAGGCGGTTGATAGTTGATAAAAGGCGGCGCGATTATAGCAAAGGGAGACAATCCGCTATTGGCTAACACTAATGCGGAGTTGTCACTAGCAAAGGCTGATTGTGAGCCAGCTTTATGACATCGAGCTTGATGCTACACGTTCCGCACCGTGGTCGAAGCTGTCGCACAAAATTAACTAATGCTCTCGGGCAGTCATCGGCCCACACCGGCCATACACCCCTGCGGTTAGCTTGCTCCAAAGCAGTCATACATCGATATCAATTGCAATTAATCTTCAAACATAGTGTGTGGCCTTACTGAGCGGCTACCCTACAAAAAAATCCGAGCAATTATTTGAAATTGCTTTCCTACAAATGGCCCCACCAAAATCTATACTGCGTTAGACAGGCTAAGCTTAGTCCCGCATTGCATACAAAACAAAGCCACCCTATCAATCGGCGCACTGCAGCTCGGACAGTTTGTCGCCGGTGATTGCTCTTCCGCAGCAGCAGCGACAATGGATCGCAGCAACATCTGTTCACCGCTTACCGCACCGCCCAGTTTATTGATCGCGCCGAGCGTTGCCGCCTTCTGCAAGTCCACTTCGGCAGTTGGCGCGATCATAATGCTCTGATCGTTGGCAAACTGTGCAATATGCTCTTTGAGATATCGAGCATTGTCGGGAAGCCCTCTAAGTCCTATCAATAAGCGTTGAGTGTCTTTTCCGAAAGTGACTGTATCAAGTTGAGCGACCCACACTCGCAAAGTCATGGACTCGATATTGATCAATTGTTTTTGCGTTCTAACTTTATCTGTCAAGCTATTGCCATAATCCAACTTGGCGGACTGGTAGTTACCTTTCATTTCAATCCACACCACCTCAGAGACAAAATCGAAACGCCCCCAAAGAAAGTGCCCCGCCTTGATACAGAAACTGCCTACCAACAAAAATGCAATTCCCAGCGTCACAAAATGAACCAGACCCTGTTCAGCACCTTCGGGTTTTAAAAGAATTCCAAAAGTAACCAAACAGCTGGCCGCCAGTAGCACCATCACGACTCCGAGCACATTCAGCCAGCCGAGCCATTTGTATCTGGCCTCTGTAAAGCAACTTGCCAACTCAAGGCGCCGCAAATCTTCTCGCGGCATAGGTTGAGACTCTTCCAAAAGCTCTCCCGTAAATGATCCTGACGCAGCAGATGTCTCTGGGTCCATTTTGGTGTAACGCCGATTAGGAATCTGCTCTACCCATTTTGTCTGCATCAATCTGTCGAGTTCATCCATCAGCTGCTTCGGTGCACTATTCATCGACAGCGCAGCTTGCTCACATGCCATAGAAGTATTGGGTGGGGCAAAGCTTTGTTTTGTCAGCGCCACAAAAAATAGCCATACCCCGCCCATGGCGGTAAGCAACATCAGCAAAGTTTGCATATTGGTGGAAAGCCAGCGAATGTCCGGTAAACTTCCCGCGACCATTGGCACCAAAACAGGCCCAAGCAGCGCCACCAAAACAAGGCCAATTAACCCCTTCATGCCCAAGCTGACTTTCGTGGCTGCTCCCACTCCCAAGGGCTTAAGCAGCAAGGCCGCAGTAAACAAAAAAAAGAACATCCCCATCCATGCGGAAGACTCATCGTCGGAAAAGCTAAACCATGAAATTACAAAACTGGCGAAGGTAACCAACATCGCGAGCGCCGTTTGAAACTGCCTCTGCGCCACAATCTGTATAGGCTTAGGCGCAAAAATAAGATCGGGTATCCATGAATACAATATGCCATTCAAGGGGCCGGTAGGTTCCTCAATATGAACTGCATTCTGGCGCATGGTTTCCTTCAGCGCCTTTGCGCGTTCAGAGTCTCCTGTTTGCTCTACGGATAGTTCTGATGCAAGCCCTAGCGGCTTTCCCCGGCCAAAATAAAAACGCAATTGGGTCGCCGCGCGTGCAGCATATTTAATCCCAACTACCATTAATGCAATCCCTAACAAAATAGGCGCAACGGTCCAGAGTGAGGCATGATCTGCAATACCCTTGCGCCCCAAAAGTAGCAATGCGACTCCACCAATCATCAGCAAACCTGCCGCCATGAAAAGGAAATAATTTTCTACCCGATATGGATTGGGAACGTCTAGTTTTTTACTCTCGGAATTAAACTCGTATGACATGTCTTTCCCCTTTATTCTTGTTCACCATTCATTGCATCGCTAATTTTTTGAGCCATCGCTTTGCGAGCCAATACTTCTTTTTGAGACGTTGATTCCTCTTCGCTTGACCACGCGACAAACCTCATCACCACCGATGCAGGCCATAGCAAAATATTTTCTGCATGACGCTTAAAGTATTCATCAGCCTCAACTTGCAAAGCCTGCGGCAGCTCTCCGTCCCATTGACGAGTCATGGCCGAATATGCTCTAAACAACATCAAAATATTTTGCTCTTGCGGGAGAATCTCAACCAGCCACTTAGCAAATTCGGGGGCGTTGGCTTCTGCTTCACGCCAAGTGCCCCAGTCTTTTTGCACGAGCGCTATTTCTTTCAATACACCCGCAGGGCCATTATTTGCCGATTCACTCAGGTCAACAAAATCATAAAAAAATGCATACGATTGCGGCGGGTTAAATTCCTCAATCAAAATTATCTTGATCAATCCCAATCGAACGCGATCATTAAATACGGCGGTAACAACATGTTCATCCAACTTCGCAAGCCGCTCAATATCGGTAAGCTCCATGGCGCAAATCTCCAATTATTTATAGCCGAGAAAACATGGGGACGTGTTGTGTGCGCACGGCTAGTGCCAATAGGGAAGCTAGGTTGTTGATGCCTGGCTTCTCGTTTACCCCCAGTTCAGTCTGGGAGCAATGGATTAAGCTGATTCAAGCCTTATTTCCACCTGATCCCCGGTATGGTTACATCAAAGGTGCTAGCAGAGCCATCTTTTAAGCGCTGAAGAAACATGCTGGACGAAAACTCACTGCCGAGAACCTTACCGCAGTTCCAGCGGTAAGATATGTTGATTGATTTTCCTGCGGGAATTCGACTATATCCCGGTTCGTTCGTCCAGCCCTTGTTTACGCTATTTATTCCCAAGAGTTCTCTATAGTCGTTGCAACTACTACCTTCGTCGTCAAGCAATTGAGGGGAATGGTAACTTCCGATAAAGAGTGTTTCATCGGTTAAGTTTGTTGCCACGAAAGTAAAGCTCGGTATTTTGCTCTTTGCTCCATCGGCTGGCTTTGCGCAGATTTTTACAAACTCATCGGCATAACAATTGGCACCGCCACCCTCTACAGGTGCCGCTTGCGGCGCAACTGCTGCCACAGGCTCTGCAGGGGCTCTTGCTAACCCCGGTGCTGGAATATTGCTCAGCTCTTTGAACTTGATGACGACTTTAAATTCGCTGCACTTCCGACAAGGAGTAGAGTTGGCGTACACCACTTTTTGATTGGTAATATTTTTAATGCTGAGCTCAAGGAAGTAGCCGTATTCGCGTTTGGTGATCGTCGCGATGGCTGCAAATGAAGCTTGGAAAGCTTCTGCCACTTTAATTATACAAGGCGTTTCATCGCATTCTTTTTTAGCCGCAGCTGGAGATGCTTTTAGCACTTCTTCTCCAGAGAAAACTTCATAGCTTTGCCCCAACCCTTCAGCTAATACCTCTTCTATAGCGGCCTGCAGTCGTTTGTCTTCTCTCGCTATGCGCTCTGCCAGAGCCTTGGCATCTGCTTGTTTGCGCCTCTCAATATCTTTTGCACTTGGCGCACCGCGCTTGAATGCTTCAAACTCCTCCATTTGCTTCCTTTTATACGCTTCGAACGAGTTGTCCTGCACTTCCTCGTTAGTGGCATCTTTTGGTTCGCCGTTACTACGTGCCAATACGTCGGCAATCAATATATCAACGCCACGCACCGGCATTAGAACAAGACGTTCTTTGCTGGCTTCTGCTGCTTGTACTTGTGGCAAAAATCCCATCAGACAGAGGATGGTAATAACAAGGCTAATTAAATTTCGCATTCTAGTTTTCTCCAGTTTTATTGATTGACGGTCACGCGCGCGAATTGCTCTTGCAAATGATCCCGTATAACTTTCCCGCATCAGCTTAATTGCTTGGAACAACCCATACCCACAACACATCTGCCTCTGCATCACGCCACTTCGCTTTTACTACCGCTTTCACATCCGTTTGCTTGGTTTCTTCACGCGAAACGTGAGCGGCAGTGGTTCTGGCGCGATCATTTTCTACTGTTGTAGAGAACCCCTGCATTGAATCGATTGAGACTCCAGAACGCTTCGCATACTCTTCTCTGGCGCGCATAACAGCCAATTCTTCCTGCGCAACCTTGCCGCGTACATTCATGCCTGCTGAAGCTGACACACCGTTGCCGGGGTTATCGATCCACGCGGGTCTTGTATTTGGATCAGAAACCACAGCCTCAATCTTGTCAGCGCCGAATAGCGAAGGGAGCCAATCTATCGCATTCGCATGGCTTGCACATGTCAATAACAGCAGAGCTGGCATCAGTTTAATTAAACAATTCATTTGTCAATATCCGCAATCATTCACTTCGCTTTTTGGCACTTCAAACTGGAGTATTTGCCTACTGAATCTCATATAAAAAGCCTATGCCAATAATTTAGCATAGGCTTTAGACAGACTTTTAATGCAGCATAGCCACTATTTTGGAGATGCAGCTTCTACTTTTTGCTGGGCTATAGCAGCAGCCATTTCATCTTGGGATTTGCCCGCTTGGAATTTCTGCCACAAAGCACGATCATTGTTCATGCTGGTCTTAACGGCTGCTTCAGTCAGCTTCTGCACTGACGGCTCATCCAATCCTACCAACACATACATCGTTCCATCCGGGCCTTGACGGCTCTTGTAGATTCGTGTGCCAACCAGCGTTTCGTTAGTGATTTGCTTGGTGACGGAGGTATTCACCTTATCAACGGTTTCATCCTTGCCAGCCCCTGTTGTTTCGACATATTGCTTGACCATATTTGCAACTTGCACTTTCATACGCTGGGCAAGTTGCACGCGCGCAGCAGTTGCAGCCATATTTTTCATGAACTCGATCCCTGCCGCAGTTTTCTCAGCCGAACCAACCGCACTCACAGCCATACCTTCAACAGGCTCATCACATATCCAGCCCGGAGCTGTATCCTGAGTATTCGGAAATACGCAATCTGCTACCTTTGCTTTGGGCGCTTCTTTGACTGGATTTGACTCACAAGCAGTGAGACCTAAGGCAATAACAGACACTAACAACACGTTTGCGATTTTTGTCATTTCTTTACTCTCTCTTCAATTATTTCCGGATTTATTTAATTAAGCGAATGGCAAAGGGGACTCTGAAGTCCTTTCCGTTCGACGCACCGATTGCCCCCATAATGCAAAAAACCAAGTTTGCAACACCAACGGCGATCATTACGAATATTCCAATCAAAATAATTGCCAGAATCGCACCCGCCAAATAACCGATCAATACGGTAATAGACCAATTCAAGGCTTCTTTAGCCTGATCCTGAATATACGGATCATCTTTCTTAACCAAGAAAAATATTAAGCTTGGAATAAATCCAAAAAATATTGTCAAAATCCAAATCAACAATCCCATGTTTTTTGAATCTTGCTGAGCAACTACAGATGTATTTTCCAAAACATAACTCCTTCGACCTAAAATTTACATATAGCAGAATGGCGCTACCCCATACTTATTACTCTTCAGAATAACTAATTCAAAGTCCTGCCTCCTGCTGATACCCATTGATTTGACACTTGAGCCAGAGAGATTGAAAGAATCCTCACAAAGCTTTTTTCAACCCCAATATTGCAAACGCGCCTTCTTCCTCTAGCTTCTGTTCCAATAAATTGGTGGCCGTCATCGTCGATGAATCATAGTTCGACAAGGAGCTTCCCCCGACCACATGATCTTCGGTATTAATAATGCGTCCAGTCTCATCTTTTACCTGAATCTTGATACGCAGCTGGGTTGAAAACTCAGAATAAACGATGCTCTTTTTGATGCTCCCACTAATGGTGATTACCGCGTCTGCTCGTCCAGTTCCAGACATTGAGGTTGACAGTTTTTCACTGTCAAGCAACTTGCTTAGAATTTCGGCAATCGCAGACATTCCGGGATCAGCCACAATTCTAAACTTCATCTGAAACAGCATTTCATTCATCATCGCCTGATGTTTCTGGTAAACGGCCAGATACTTTTCGCTATCAAATCCGGGCGAAGCCGCTTGCAATAAAAGAACAAGGGCTGTCGCCTCAATGATGTCCGGTTTAATTTCATTAAGTGCAAGATAGTGCTGCAACTTTGACACCTTGCTTGCCAAGGCGACCCGATTATTCAATCGGTCATCAATCATCTTCAAACGCACCAGGGTGTCTTTTACAAAAGCACGCCGGGACATTTTTACTTGGGCATAAAAATGGTCATCTTGAGAAGCGGACTGCACAACTTCGTAACCAGAGAGCTTGGTATTAAGTGTCTTTGACTTTACCTCTTCGCTTGAATAGCCACTCACCTTACCTTGATTAACCGTTGTTTCAGACGAGATATTGCTACTCACCACTGTAGCCAGTTTTCCGTTAATGTTATTGAGCCCAGATTGCACTGCCTTCTCAAGAGTATCACCCTCCCCGACACCGTAGATAAACTCCGCACTATCTGCGATGGGGTTGGCAACCCATTGGGGTATTTCCTTGGCGCCTCCTCCAAATTTAAATTCAAAACCATAAGAATAGTTCGCCCAAGAGATAAGTGCGAATATCAGCAAAAAATGAAATTTTTTCATAGCGACCATTTCAAAATAACTCCACCCAGATAATCAATTGCATACCGAAGAGACCTGCTCGTCTTTCGCATCAAGACACCAAAAATCGCGTGGCCAAAAATTAGCCACGCGATTTGGTTTGTTACCAGACACCAAAATTAGTGCGCGATTTTGTTGAAACCATCCATAAATGAATCTTCGTATTTGACCTGAACCTTGTCACCCATCAATATTTTGCCCGCCATCGCCTGATTGGAGACAATCAAAAATGAAAACCCAGCTCCCACTTGGTCGCTTATCACTCCATCGGCAATCTTGACCTGCTCCGTACTGGCTACACCCGTCAAGGCATTCTGTTCTGAAACGGCACGGACTATCACTACTGGCAGACCCTCTTTGGCTCCACCGGTTTCGCCCAGCGTTGTCTTGAAGATGCTGTCTTTCTCATGAGTTCTCCGCTCAACAACATAGCCGGAAGGGGCAAATTGATTCTTCAATTCTGTGTGAGCTTTTTGAACTGCATTTGCTATAGCAGCAGCAACGATTCCTTTAGCAGCACCCTGCGATAACGCAGGACAGGAATAGCTTGTATCTTGCGTGCTGCTAGCAGTCGCTTCCTGATCTATAGTTTTGATGACATCAAGCGATGGCAGTTGCACAATTTTCAAAGAAAAAGCGGCCTTCCCTGAAGTAGTGCATTTGGCCGAAACATTGACCGTTTCGCCCTTGTCATTCTTATAGCTGCTCGCTTGAGTAAATGTCACCCCGGCGGCGCCGTCGGTAATTTTGCCGGTGATCGCAAAGTCAGCAACATCCTGTCCCTGATAGCCTGTGCGGCCTTTAGTTTCGGACAGTTGAATTTCCTTTCCAAGTTGGCCCGCAAGTGATCGATCTACAATCACTACGTTATGAGTTGCATTAAGTTCTTTGGTTACCAAATCAGACACATCCTCACCCGCACCTGCCCACTTTTTATCCTCTAATCCAAATACGATCACCCGGCTCTTTCCTCCTGCCAAAGCAGTCTTAGAAGGCATATGCTCTGTCTGCTGCATAGGCACTTTCTGAAAAGCATTAAGATCGCTGATTTTTGTCGATGTACAGCCAGTCACTGCAACCACTACCAATGGAATCAAATGCACTATTTTAATTTTCATACCGTCCCTTATTTTCATGATTATTCAATTATGTATGTCCCTAGAAGCCTGTCTTATGCTTTTTGAGTTCCCTGATGTGTTTAAAGTTTTTGTCTGATTTAAAAGCTCTTGTGAAAGCTTTTAAATAAACAACATTAACTCTACCTTATGCACGCCCATCTCAAAATCCTGCAATTGCAGTATTGACTATCTCCAAAATTTGAAATTGCCTATTTGAGACATTGCTGCCAGACTTCATAAATAATTTTATGAATGCCGATAAGACTGGGGATGAGGATGCAAAAATTTAGCAATTACTTACTAAAGCTTTCACGCGGCGCGCTGGAAAAGCCCGCTGACGAGTTTAAAGATTGGGCTTTATCCGAAACAAAAAATCTAATTCCATTTGATTCTTGCGTTTGGGGAATGGGGAGCTGGATTAACGACACCCCTGCTATTCATACCATTCATCTTCACAACCTCGCTGAGCACTTCCTCGAAAGTTGGATGCGCTTTCAACATGAAGATAAAGTAACTCGTGATGTCACCCTAAATAGCAACAGTACCTTTAATGTGGATGTCGCCCATGAGTATGAAAATACGAGTATCTACAATGTGCACTGTAAGGATTTTTGTATTGAGCATCTTGTTGCGACAGGAACCATTGATCCGGACACGCGCTTATTAAATACGATGGTTTTTTACCGTTCAAATATCAATCAGCCTTTCAGTGAACAAGAGCGCGCCCTTAAAGAAATTCTCTTTCAGCATCTCGTTGAGGCTGCGAGAATAAATTGGCTAACGAACCTTCCCAATATGTTTTCCGCATATCAGCGCAGCAGTTTTAATGCGCTGGCCGCATGTAATGACTCAGGGCTGTTGCATGTCGCGATGCCATCCTTCGTGGCAATTTGCCGAGAAGAATGGGCGTCATGGAAAGGGCCGTTCTTGCCACCAGAAGTTTTAACGGTTATGCACAAGAACCAGAGTTACATAGGACAGTTCATTGTGATTAGTATTTTTAAGATCAATGAAATTATTTTGTTGCGTGCGAGAGCCAAGGTGTCTGCTGATGCTCTTAGCCGGCGCGAGTATGAAATCGCTCAACAAATTGCGGATGGACGTGATTACAAAACCATCGCGATCAATTTAAATATTTCCCCCGCAACCGTTAGAACGCACACGACAAATTTATACCTAAAGTTAGGTATAAATGACAAAGCAAAACTCGCTGCTGAACTTGGCAGGGCGTCTAATTAATTACCCTCTAATTCCACCAGAAGAAAGTGCCCCGCCTTTCATTAAAACTTTAAAAATCAGACAAAAACGTGGCGTGTAACTAACGGGAACACCATCAGACTACTTTTTACGTTAGCCAATATAGAGCGCAAGTCCCACTTCCTGTCCCACGCTTTCGCCCACCCGTAGCAAACTCACCCCGCCCTCCCCATCGCCTTTTTCAGCACTTCAAAAATCTTCGGTGACTGACACTGCGCCACGTTGAAGCGCATGAATGATGCCGCTGTTTGGCTCAGGCTGAACACGTTGCCAGGGGCGAGCACGACGCCTTCGTGCAAGGCTTCTTGCGATACGCGGGCTGAGTCCAGCCCGTGCGGCAGGCGCATCCAGAGGAACATGCCGCCCTGCGGTTTCATCCAGGGGGTGATGCCGAGCTTTTCCAGACGGTGCAGCGTGCGTCCCATGGTGTCGGCCAAGCGGCTGCGCAGTGCGTCGACGTGGTGGCGATAGGCGCCTTGGCGCAACAGCGGATGGCTATCAAGGCAATGGCTTGTTTACGCATGCGCTGCTGAAAAGCATGAAGGCAGGAAGCGCTACGGACAGCAACCATGACAGTGAAGTGAGTGTGGCAAAGCTGAGGGAATAGGCAAGGCGGAGACGATGGATATTTCTAGGACGCTGGGCTTTCCTCAGTCACCGAATATTATTAGCTTCGGGAAAGACAATCCATTGTTCAGAGTGCGATAGGTGTTCGTAGGAGCGAGGCTCGCTCCTACGAAAATCACGGTTATTTAGCAGTGTGATTCACGAAACTACGGACTATCCCAAAATCTGCGCCAGCATTTGGTGTAACGAGTGCTGATCGCGAGGTGAAAGGTTGCCCATGCTGCGAATGACGAGAGTTTGTTCAAGTGTAGTCAAGACAGGTTTGGCGAAAGAGGGTTTGAGTAAGCCAGCCGCCTCCCAGTCGATAATTGCAAAAGAGGCAAAGTCCTCCGTGGTGAGGGGTTGACTGGTGATCGCCATGATGAGTAAGTCCGGGCGATGTGAGTGGTAGGCCGTGTTGGAGATTACGACGGCGGGACGTTTTTTGTTCCCCTCTTGATTAGTGAAGGGAAAGGGAACGAGGAGGACTTCGCCAAAGGTGTAATCGGATTCGGAAGTCACGGCGAGGATTACAGTTTGTCGTACGCTGCGTCGGCGTCGTTATCCCAGACAGCGGCGAAGCTGGCGACAGCGGCTTGTGCGGCAGACTGTGTTAGGCCACGATCTTTTTCGCGGCTACGCAGGAAGTCTACGAAGTCGGTTACTTCTGCCAATCGCGTTGGAGGCAGTTGCAGGATTTTCTCAATCAACTGATGTTCTGTGGCATTCATGGCAAGTTCCCGGGAAAGGATCGGTGCGATGGATTATACGTAAACTATTGTAGGGTGGTGAAGCTCGATGTTTAATGCAAATTCAAAACGATGAACTGCCATATGCTTAAAGGGTCTCCATCACGCTGTTTTCTGCCCTAGCCTACAAAAAGCGTAATTCCACTTCACAGTCATCCGGTTTTGATCAGCCCGCAGCCAATTCACCCCGCCCTCTCCATCGCCTTTTCCAGCACTTCAAAAATCTTCGGTGTCTGACACTGCGCCACGTTGAAGCGCAGAAACGGTATAGCCGTTTGGCTCAGGCTGAACACGTTGCCGGGGGCGAGGACGACGCCTTCGTGCAGGGCTTCTTGCGATACGCGGGCTGAGTCCAACCCGTGCGGCAGGCGCATCCACAGGAACATGCCGCCCTGCGGTTTCATCCAGGGGGTGATGCCGAGTTTTTCCAGCTTGTGAAGCGTGCGTCCCATGGCGTCGACCAAGCGGCTGCGCAGCGCTTCGACATGGTGGCGATAGGCGCCTTGGCGCAACAGGGAATAAACCAGCTCCGCGCCTAAGCCGTTGCTGCTGAGCGTGGTAGCCAGTTTCAGATCGACGATTTGTTCCGCCCAGTCTTGCCGCACCGCGATGTAGCCGCAGCGTGCCGATGCCGTCAGCACTTTGGAAAAACTGCCGATGTGAATGACCCGGTTCAGGCCGTCGAATGAGGCCAGCAGGGGCGAGGTGTTCTGTGCGAATTCGGCATAGATGTCGTCTTCGATGATTAGCAGGTTGTGATCCTCGGCCAGTTTGAGTACGCGGTGCGCGACGATGGGCGATAGCACTGCGCCGGTCGGGTTGTGAAAAACTGAATTGGTAATGTACAAGCGCGGCTTGTGACGCATCAGCAGTTCGGCCATCGCCGGCACATCCGGCCCCTGCTCGGTATAAGGCACGGCGATCAGTTGTACGCGATGCGCGCGCAGCAGCGCCTGAAAGTTGAAGTAGCCCGGATCGTCGATCAACACCGTGTCGCCCGGCTCCAGTAGAAAACGGCAAATCAGGTCGATGGCCTGAGTACCGGAATCGGTCAGGATGATCTGGCGCGCAGAAGCCGCGACGCCGCGCTCGCCGAGACGACGACCCAGTTGTTCGCGCAAGGCGAGGTGTCCATACGGATGCCCGTATTCCAGCAGTCCGGCTTGCGGGTCTCTGGCCAGTCGGCGCAGGGCGCGGCGGATTTCTTCATCCGGCAACCATGAGGGGGGAAGCCAGCCGCAGCCGGGCTTGAGCATGTCGCCTTCGGCTTCAAGCGACTGGCGGATGATCCAGAGCGGGTCGATGCTGCGATCCCGCGTCGCCCCCACATCGGCCAGCGACAAAGGCGGCAGGTGCCCGCACACATAAAAACCCGAGCCGCGTTTCGCGGTAATCACGCCGTCGGCGGCCAAGCGGTCATAGGCCTCGACGATGGTGTTTTTCGCGACGCTTAAACGTTCGGCCATCTGCCTGATAGAGGGCAGCCGTTCACCCGGCACCAGCACGCGGGAGGCCAGTTGTTTGCGTATGGTTTGCATCACCGCTTCTACGCGGGTGCCGTCTTTCGGGTTGGGTGTTTTTATCATTTGTACCCCTAAATTTTTCGGACAGTATCATTGAATTGTACCCATCTGTCACTGTTGGGGCGATAATTTTCAGGGGAAGATGCAATCCTTCTTTACGTGAAATTGCGGGTGTGAACATGGACAAAGGATTCAAACCGGATTGTTCATCAGCCCCGATGAGATGTGACCTGCCAGCACCCGTTCGCCCTGAGCCAGTCGAAGGGCTTTGTCGTGCGGTGACGGTGGTTCGACAAGCTCACCACGAACGGTTTGGCGAGCAATTAAAATTCAAGGGCTGGAGCAGCGGGCTGCTGGGCGTGCTGATTTTTAGCGGCACGCTTCCCGCGACACGGGTGGCGGTCGCCACTTTTGATCCGATCTTTTTTACGCTGGCGCGGGCGGCGATTGCCGGTGTGCTCGCCGCGTTGCTCTTGTTGGTTTTGCGCCAGCCTCGGCCCGCGCGCAGCGACAGCCGCGCCTTGCTGGTGGTGGCGCTCGGTGTGGTGGTGGGTTTCCCGCTGCTGCTCGCGCTGGCGCTACGGCACGTCAGTTCGGCGCATGCCACCGTGTTCGTCGGGCTATTGCCGGTGGCGACGGTGATGTTCGGCGTGCTGCACGGCGATAAAAATCCGCGTGGGTTGTTCTGGCTGTTCTCGTTGTCGGGGAGTCTGGTCGTGGCGGGTTTTGCGATGGGGCAAGGCGTCAGCGTTTCGTTGTTCGACGATCTGTTGATGCTGGCCGCGATTATCGTATGCGGATTGGGTTATGCCGAGGGCGCGCGTCTGGCGCGACGCATGGGCGGATGGCAGGTTATCTGCTGGGCGCTGGTGTTGGCGTTGCCGTTGATGTTGCCGTTGATGTTGCCGCTGTGCCTGTGGACGCTGCCCGGCAATTTTCAACAAGCCGCCTGGCCCGCCTTGCTGAGCTTAGGCTATGTCTCGCTGTTCAGCATGCTGCTCGGTTTTTTCTTCTGGTATCGCGGCCTAGCGCTCGGCGGCATTGCGTCGATCAGCCAACTGCAATTGCTGCAACCGTTCTTCGGGCTGGGTCTGGCAGCTGCGCTGCTGGGCGAACACGTCAGCGCGATGATGGTCGCGTCTGCGCTGGCGGTTGCGCTGTGCGTGATCGGGGCAAGACGGTTTGCCAGTTAGGGTGCGATGCGGCCATTTAAATAAGCACAGATATTGGCCGGGCTTTCGTGGCCTAGCGCAAGTCGATACACCCGCTATGCGGGCTACCGATGATGCTACTAGCCATTCCGCTAAAGCGGCTGGTTATCAGGGCGAACGGACTCCGGGTAGCGCCGCAAGCGTGTGGTTATTTGCCTGCGCGATTGATGAGGTACTGCGCCAGCAGTGGCACCGGCCGTCCGGTCGCGCCTTTTTCCTTGCCGGACTTCCATGCCGTACCCGCGATGTCCAAGTGCGCCCAGCGGTAGTCCTTGGTGAAGCGCGACAGGAAGCAGGCAGCGGTGATGGTGCCGCCCGCGCGTCCGCCGATGTTCTGCATGTCGGCGAAGTTGCTGTCCAGTAGCGGTTGGTACTCTTCCCACAACGGCAGTTGCCATGCGCGGTCGTGCGCTTGTTCGCCCGCCGTCAGCAGTTCGTGGGCAAGTTTGTCTTCGTTGCTGAACAGGCCGCTGGCGACATGACCCAGTGCGATGACGCAGGCACCGGTGAGGGTGGCGATGTCGATCACGGTGTCGGGATTGAACTTGGCGGAGTAGGTGAGTGCGTCACACAGGATGAGGCGACCTTCGGCATCGGTATTCAGAATTTCGATGGTCTGTCCAGACATGCTGGTGACGATGTCGCCGGGTTTGGTGGCGCGGCCTGAAGGCATGTTTTCGCAAGTCGGGATGACGCCGACCACGTTGAGTTTCAGCCCCATCTCGGCGACGGCCTGCATGACGCCGAGCACGCTGGCCGCGCCGCACATGTCGTATTTCATCTCGTCCATTTCGGCACCCGGCTTGAGCGAGATGCCGCCGCTGTCGAAGGTGATGCCTTTGCCCACCAGCACGACGGGTTTCTGTTTTTTGTCCGCGCCGTGATATTCCAGCGTGATGAGTTTGGCGGGTTGTTCGCTGCCGCGTGTGACGGAAAGGAAGGAACCCATGCCCAGTTTCTGCATGTCTTTTTCTTCCAGCACGGTGGTCTTGATGCTTTTGTGTTCTTTGCTCAATGCTAGTGACTTGGCGGCGAGGTAAGAGGGAGTGCAGATGTTGCCCGGCAGGTTGCCCAGCGTCTTGGCGAGATCCATGCCGTTTGCGATGGCGGAGGCTTGGTCGAGTGCACTCTTCGATGCGGCCGCAGGTTTGTTCAGCGTGGCAAAGGTGATGCCTTTCAGCGTTGCCGCTTTGGACGGTTTGCTCTTCAGTGCATCGGCACGGAAAGCCTGTTCGGCAGCCGTGAATACGGCTTGTTTGATAACCCAGTTGGCATCTTTGCCCAGGCCTTCATCGACGATATACAGCGCCGCATCTTTGGCGGGGGTCGCGTTCAAGGCACTGAAGGTCGCGCGCAGAATATCCAGCGTGATTTTGTTGTTCAGCTCGGCGGTTTTACCCAGGCCGACCAGCAAAACGCGCTCGGCTGCGATGCCGGGGAGCTTGTGCAGCAGCAGGATGGATGCGGCTTTGCCGCTCATGTCGCCGCGCGCAATCATGTCGCTGAGGGCGTGTTGCGCGGCCTTGTCGAGCACTTGTGCGGCAGCGGATAATTTGCCGCCGTCGAATACGCCTACCACAACGCAACCGCTTTTCAGTTTTTCCGGTGTGGCTTGTTTTATGCTAAATTCCATTCTGTTCCCCTTAAATTTTCTCGTGCTGCGCACTATGCCGGATTATCCGCAATCTCACCAACAAAAGTCAAAGCCATCGCGCTCACGGGTCGTCGGCGGGGTGTTCTATCGTTCATTGGTGCGCGAGTTTGCCGTGACCGGCGCTTTCGTCTTTTCCATTCTGTTGGGCATTATTGTCTTTACCCAGCTGATTCGTCTGCTGGGTGATTCGGTCAGCGGGCTGTTGGCGGTCGATGGGGTGGTGGCGCTGGTGGGATTCAGCGCGCTGAATTACCTGCCGATCTTGCTCTCGATTAGTTTGTACCTTGCCGTGTTGCTGACGCTGACGCGAAGCTATCGCGACAGCGAGATGGTGGTCTGGTTTTCGTCCGGGATCGGTTTGACGCGTTGGATACGTCCGGTGATGGGCTTCGCCGTGCCGGTGGTATGCGTGATCGCGTTATTGAGTTTGGTGCTTGCCCCATGGGCCAAACAGAAATCGGAGGAGTTTAAGAGCCGGCTGGATATGCGCGATGATGTGACGCTGGCTACACCGGGTGCGTTTCGCGAGTCCAAACAGGCTGACCGGGTGTTCTTTTTGGAGAACGTCGATGCCAATAACAATCATGTGGGCAATGTGTTTGTACAGTCGGTGCAGAACAGCAAAGAGGGTACGATGGTCGCCAAAGAGGGGTTGCAAGAAACAGCGCCCAACGGCGATCGTTTTTTAGTGCTGCTGAATGGCACGCGCTATGAGGGAGTGCCCGGGCAACACGACTTCAAGATCGTCGAGTTCGAGCGCTACTCGGTGCGCATAGAAGCGGCAGAAATCAAAGAAAAGCCGCCGAATTACAAAAGTTTTTCCACGCTGTATCTGATACAGCACCCGAATAGCTGGAATATGTCGGAACTTGAGTGGCGCATAGGATTGCCTATAAGTGCGTTGGTTCTGGCGATGCTGGCTATCCCGCTCAGCTTTGTTAATCCCCGCGCAGGAAGATCGCTCAATCTGCTCGTCGCGGTCGTGATCTATATGGCTTACAACAACATGATGGGCGTGGCGACCACATGGGTCGGACAGGGCAAGATCGGCGTCGTTATCGGATTATGGGCTGTGCATGGGGCGATGTTGCTGCTGATGGTGCTGATGTTCTACAAGCGTTTGTCGGTGTTCTCGTGGAGGCGTCTGGCGCGATGAGGTTGCTCACCCGATATCTGGCGAGGGAAATATATTCCAGCGTGGCCTTGGTTTTCGCTGTATTGATCATGTTGTTCGCCTTTATGGATTTGATCACGGAGTTGAATGACATGGGGGATGGCAACTACCACATAGGCAAAGTATTGCTTTATGTGGCGCTCATCATTCCCGGACATATTTACGAGTTATTCCCGTTGGCGGCGCTGATAGGCTCGATCTTTGCCATTGTGCAAATGGCGAGCAATTCGGAGCTGATGGTGTACCGGAGTTCCGGCGCTTCGCTGAAACAAATGGTTGTCGCCGTGCTGCAGATCGGCTTGCCATTGGTGGTGGTGTGCTTTGCGTTTGGTGAATTCATTGCGCCGCCGAGCGACCATTTGGCGCAGGAGTTGCTGCTGAAGGCGAAGAATGCACAGGTGACGCTGAAGGGGTTTCGCTCCGGCGTTTGGGTCAAGGACGAGCGCAGCTTCGTCAATATCAGAAACGTCTTGCCGGATACCTCGCTGCGGAATGTCAGTATCTATGAGTTTGACGCGACTTATCATCTGCGCACGATCACCGCTGCGCAACGCGCCGCGTATGTCAGCAACGACCAGTGGATGCTGGAGGGCGTGAGGCAAACCCATTTCAACGCTCAAGGCACCACCATCAACAACCAGGACAAAGTCGAGTGGCACTCGACGCTTAATCCGCGACTGCTGAACGTGTTGTTGTTGTTGCCCGAAAAAATGTCTTCATGGGACCTTTACCAGTACGTCCGGCACTTGAGCGACAACCACCAGAACACCGGGCGCTATGAAATAGCGATGTGGAATAAGTTGGTCTATCCCATCGCGGTATTGATCATGATGCTGTTGGCCTTGCCTTTCGCCGCCTATCATCGACGCGAAGGCGGGATAAGCGGAAAAGTATTTATCGGTATCGTGCTGGGCCTGAGTTTTCACTTCGGCGGCAAATTATTTTCCAATTTGGGCGCGCTGAATGATTGGCATCCGATGTTGAGTGCCACGGCGATCAGTTGGATATTTCTGGCGATAGCGCTGGTGCTGATGTGGCGAACGGAACGGCGTTAGCGGCGCAGGCAGTGCGGATGTGCCGGCCCAGTTAGTGGTGCGGTTGGATTACTTCGCGGGCGAGGCGGGTTGTACGGCACTGGCCGCAGCGTGATGTTTCTTGGCATGTCGCTCGCGCAAGGTCTGTTTCACGGCTTCGCGTTTCTCCGGCGGCAATTGGTTGAAGGACTTGTACTTTTCTCTCGCCTGTTGGCGCTGCGCGGGTGTCAGTTTGCTCCATTTTACCATCCGCTCTTGCAGGCGTTGTTGTTGTTGCGGGGTAAGTCGCGGGTAGCGTTTGGCGATGCCGATGAAATTCTTTTGCTGTTTTTCCGAAAGCGAATTCCATTCGCTGGAAAGCGGAGCAAGGGCTTGCTGCTGTTGGGGGGGGAGTTCGGCCCAAGCTTGCGCTATTGCCAGCGCGGGCAGATAGAGCAATAAAGCGGCAAGCAGGGTGGCGGAGTAAGTCAGGCGCATGGGGCGTTATTAGTCGACGTAGGCATCAACAGGCAAGTCGTCTGTCAGGATGGCAATATCGATTTCGCTATGGTCGTGCTCATGCTCGTTGGTGTGTTTCCAATAAGCGGTGCCGCTGAGCAGGCATGCAGCAAGCACTAGCGCGAACGCCCAGGAGCGGAGTTTATGGTTGCTTGTCGGACTGCCGAGCCACACGCCGTGGTGATTGAGCCACGCCAATATCGGCGTGTGCTGCTGCAGCGCGCGATGGCTTTCTAATGTGCGGTTTCTGGCGGCACGAAGATTTTCGACAGCGGCGTCATCCAGCTGTGCGACAGACTGGTTCAGGAGTTGTTTGATTGAATTTGCATTCAGATTTATATCGTCCATTTTAGGCTCACTCCTTTTTCCTGTAGTTTTGCGGCCAGCGCATGTGTTGCGCGCGAGCAATGTGTTTTTACGCTCCCTTCGGAGCATCCCATTGCTTCCGCAGTTTCAGCGGTATCCAAGTCCTCCCAGTAACGCAGCAGGAAGGCTTCGCGTTGACGCGTGGGCAGCCCGATCAAAGCTTCTTCAATGAGAGCAATCAGTTGCGACTGTTCAAGCGAGGTATCTGGCTCGGGAGGTTGCGAGTGGTTGTTTTTGTCTTGCAGCGTGTCCAGCGGGTCGTAATTCTCCGCATCGTGCTGGGGGGCAAGCGAAGAGAACAGCGCCGTCCAGAAGGTGCGCACTTTTTGCCTGCGGTAGTAGTCGCGGATGGTGTTTTGCAGGATGCGCTGGAACAGCATGGGGAATTCGTCCACAGGCTTGTCGCCGTATTTTTCGGCGAGTTTAAGCATGGCGTCCTGCACAATGTCCAGCGCGGCATGTTCGTCGCGAACCGCAAACAGTGCCTGTTTGTAGGCGCGTCGTTCGACTTCGACCAGAAATTGCGAAAGTTCGTAGTGGCTGCTCAGCTTGAAAGCTCCCATAGAGTGGGGCGGAATACTAACAAATTCCTGCCTGAGTTTGAGGCTTTTGTAACATCCCGACTCGCGCAGGGGTTGACCAAAACGCTGCCAGCCTTTATCTTGCGCGGTTCTTTAATCTTTGCCAGCTAGGGTTGTTGATATGGAACTGACAGGCGCAGAAATAGCGATCAGGTGTTTGCAGGAAGAGGGCGTCGAATATGTGTTCGGCTATCCTGGCGGGGCGGTGTTGTTTATTTATGACGCACTGTTCAACCAAGATCAGGTCAAGCATATTTTGGTGCGTCACGAGCAAGCTGCGGTGCATGCCGCTGACGGCTATTCACGTTCCACTGACAAGGTGGGTGTCGCGCTGGTGACATCCGGCCCGGGCGTGACCAATGCGGTGACGGGGATTGCCACCGCTTATATGGATTCCATTCCGCTGGTGGTCATCAGCGGTCAGGTGCCCACCAGTTATATCGGCGAAGATGCGTTTCAGGAGGTGGATACGGTGGGTATCACGCGTCCCTGCGTGAAGCACAACTTCCTGGTGAAGGATGCCAAGGATATTGCCAGCACGATGAAGAAAGCGTTCTATCTGGCCAAGAGCGGACGCCCCGGTCCGGTATTGGTGGATATTCCCAAGGATGTCTCGAATCAAAAGGCAGAGTACAGCTATCCCTCCACGGTGAGCGTTCGTTCATATCATCCAGAGCAACGCGGCGATGCTGCTCAGATCAAACGCGCCGCGCAGCTCTTGATCGAAGCCAAACGCCCGATGATTTACGCGGGAGGTGGCGTGGTGCTGTCTGATGCGTCCAGGCAACTGGCCGACTTGGTACACCTGTTGGGCGCACCCTGTACCAACACCTTGATGGGCTTGGGCGGCTATCCCGCGACCGACAAGCAGTTTGTCGGTATGCTGGGTATGCACGGCACTTACGAAGCCAACATGGGCATGCAGAACTGCGACGTGTTGCTGGCGGTGGGCGCGCGTTTCGATGACCGCGTGATCGGCAACGTGGCGCACTTCGGCTCGGTGCCGCGCAAGATTATTCACATCGACATCGACCCGGCTTCTATTTCCAAACGCGTGAAAGTGGATGTGCCCATCGTCGGCGATGTGGCGAATGTGCTGGGGGACTTGCTCGCAGTGCTGCATAGCAGCAAACAAAAACCGGAAGCCGCCGCGTTGGATGCTTGGTGGAAGCAGATCGACGAATGGCGTAGCCGCAATTCGCTGGCCTACAAGAATTCCAGCGAGATCATCAAGCCGCAATATGTGATCGAAAAACTGTATGAAATCACGCACGGCGCAGCCTTCGTGACTTCGGATGTGGGGCAACATCAGATGTGGGCGGCGCAGTATTACAAATTCGACCAGCCGCGCCGGTGGATCAATTCCGGCGGCTTGGGCACGATGGGCTTCGGCTTGCCGGCGGCGATGGGCGTGCAGCTCGCGCATCCGGATGCGAACGTGGCCTGCGTGACGGGCGAGGGCAGCATCCAGATGAATATTCAGGAGCTGTCCACCTGCAAGCAGTTCCGTCTGCCGATCAAGGTGATCTCGTTGAACAATCGTTATCTCGGTATGGTGCGGCAATGGCAGCAGTTTTTCCACGGTAATCGATATGCGGAATCGTACATGGATGCCTTGCCGGATTTCGTCAAGCTGGCCGAGGCCTACGGTCACGTAGGTATCCGCGTGGACAAGCCGTCCGATGTGGAAGGCGCGTTGCGCGAGGCGTTCGCCCGCAAGAATGATCTGGTGTTTATGGACTTTCAAACCGACCCGACCGAAAACGTGTTTCCTATGGTGCCGGGCGGCAAGGGTTTGTCCGAAGTGATTTTGGCGGAGGATTTGTAATGCGACATATTATTTCTCTGCTGATGGAAAATGAAGCCGGTGCATTGTCGCGCGTGGCGGGTTTATTTTCGGCGCGCGGTTACAACATCGAATCTTTGACGGTGGCGCCGACCGAGGATGAGTCGCTGTCGCGTATGACCATCGTGACACGCGGCTCCGATGCGGTCATCGAGCAAATAAATAAACAATTGAATAAGCTCATCGAAGTCGTTGCGGTGATGGATCTGACCGAAGGCGACCACTTGGAACGTGAATTGATGCTGCTCAAGCTGCGCGCGCAGGGTGAAGCGCGCGAAGAGTTGAAGCGCATGGTCGATATTTTCCGTGGGCGCATCATCGACGTTTCCGACACGACCTACACCATCGAACTGACCGGAACGGGTTCCAAGCTGGATAGTTTTTTGCAGGCGATCGACCGCAATTTGATTCTGGAGACGGTGCGTACCGGCTCATCTGGAATCGGGCGCGGTGACCGTATTTTGAAACTGTGAAAAGTGAAAAGTGAAAAGTGAAACGTAAAAGCATGGGATTCCGTGCGCGCGTTTCACATTTCACGTTTCACATTTCACGCATTTACTAGGAGTAATCATGAAAGTTTATTACGACAAAGACGCAGACCTATCCCTGATCAAGGGCAAACAAGTGGCCATCATCGGATACGGCTCGCAAGGCCATGCGCACGCGCAAAACTTGCAAGAATCGGGGGTCAAGGTGATCGTCGGTTTGCGCAAGAGCGGCGCATCTTGGAAGAAAGCGGAAGCTGCGGGACTGAAGGTTGCCGAAGTCGCTGCTGCGGTGAAGAGCGCCGACGTAGTGATGATGCTGTTGCCCGACGAAAATATTCCCGATGTCTACAACGTGGAAGTAGCGCCGAACATGAAGGCAGGTGCCGCACTGGCCTTCGCGCACGGTTTTAACGTGCATTACAACCAGGTGGTGCCGCGCGCCGACATCGACGTCATCATGATCGCCCCCAAGGGCCCCGGCCACACCGTGCGTTCCGAATACCTCAAGGGCGGCGGCGTACCTACACTGATCGCCGTGTACCAAGACAAAAGCGGCAAGGCTAAAGACATCGCGTTGTCCTATGCGGCAGCGAACGGCGGCACCAAGGGCGGCGTGATCGAAACCAATTTCCGTGAAGAAACTGAGACCGACCTGTTCGGCGAACAAGCTGTGTTATGCGGCGGTGCGGTGGAGCTGGTCAAGGCCGGTTTCGAAACACTGACCGAAGCGGGCTACGCGCCCGAAATGGCTTACTTCGAGTGCTTGCACGAACTGAAGCTGATCGTTGACCTGATGTACGAAGGCGGCATCGCCAACATGAACTACTCTATCTCCAACAATGCGGAATACGGCGAATACGTGACGGGTCATCGCGTGATTGGCGATGAAGCGCGCGCCGCGATGAAGGAATGTCTGAAAAATATCCAGAACGGCCAATACGCCAAGCAGTTCATTCTGGAAGGCCGCACCAACTATCCTGAAATGACCGCACGTCGTCGCTTGAATGCCGAGCATCCAATCGAAGTCGTGGGCGGTCAGTTGCGTTCCATGATGCCTTGGATCGGTAATAACAAGCTGGTCGATCAGTCGAAGAACTAAATGATTGTGAAAAGTGAAAGGTGAAACGTAGAACCCTTGCTTCGTTTCACCCTTCACAGCTTCATCTTCACGTTTCACATTTCACAGGTACATCTTCACATGAACTCATATCCCCACCCCATCATTGCCCGCGAGGGTTGGCCGTTTCTGGCTATTTCCCTGATTCTTGCTATCGCTGCCACCGTGTGGTGCGCTGCTTGGTCGATTCCGTTGTGGATCATCTTTGTGTTCGTATTGCAGTTCTTCCGCGATCCGCCGCGCGAGATACCGCAACAGGCCGGTGCGGTGTTGTCGCCGGCGGATGGTCGGGTCATCAAGGTCGAACGCACACAAGATCCCTACGGCCAACGCGATGCGATCCTGGTCAGCGTGTTCATGAACGTGTTCAACGTGCATTCCAACCGCAGCCCGGTGGATGGCACGATACAAAAAGTGCAATATTTCCCCGGTAAATTCGTGAATGCCGATCTGGATAAGGCTTCGCTGGAGAATGAGCGCAATGCCATCGTGCTGAACACCGCCGATGGGCAGACTGTCACCTTCGTGCAAGTGGCCGGACTGATTGCACGCCGTATCCTGTGCTACGTCAAAGCGGGCGATGTACTATCGCGCGGTCAGCGTTACGGCTTTATCCGCTTCGGTTCGCGCGTGGATGTGTATTTGCCGCTCACGGCTACCGTCAAGGTGAGCATCGGTGATAAAGTGTCCGCCACGACCACTATTCTGGCTCAGTTGTAAATACACCATGACCGACTTGGACAACCGCAAACCCCCGATGGACTTACGCCGCCGCAGTATCTATCTGCTGCCGAACCTGTTTACCACGGGTGCGCTGTTCGCCGGCTTCTATGCCATCGTGCAAGCGATGAACAGCAAGTTCGAATATGCGGCAGTGGCCATCTTTATCGCAATGGTGCTGGACGGCTTGGACGGTCGCGTGGCGCGTCTGACGCACACGCAAAGCGAGTTCGGCGCGGAATACGACAGCTTGTCCGATATGGTCTCGTTCGGCGTGGCCCCCTCACTGTTGATGTACGAATGGGCATTTCGCGATCTGGGCAAAATCGGTTGGTTCGCGGCGTTTATTTATTGTGCAGGTACGGCGCTACGTCTGGCCCGCTTCAACACCAACATCGACGTGGTGGATAAACGCTACTTTCAGGGCTTGCCGAGCCCCGCTGCTGCGGCGTTGGTGGCCGGTTTCGTGTGGGTGATGGGAGACATCGGTTACGTTGGACAGGAGTTGCGTTGGTATGCGGCTGCACTCACTGTGTTTGCCGGTTTGAGCATGGTGAGCAATGTCCTCTTCTACAGCTTCAAAGATTTCAACATGCGCAAAAGCGTTCCCTTCATCGCTATTTTTGTGCTGGCATTGTTCTTTATTCTGATCTCCAGCTATCCGCCCGGCGTACTGTTCTTCATTTTTCTGGGCTACGCACTTTCCGGCTACGTTTCGTGGCTGTTGAAGATGCGCAAGCCGCCTGCAAAACCTTTACCCTGATCGGCATTTAGTCTGCGGACATAATGAAAAAGGCGCATCGTTACGATGCGCCTTTTTGCTGGATGCAACTTGGTAAAGCTTATTTGGCTTGAGTCGTTTTGCGGCGGGCAAAGTCGGTCAAGCGCAAGACCTTGGCGGAAGAGAACAAGCCGCACAGGTGGTGCTCTTTGCCATCTTTGTGATCCAGTACGGGAAGGTGTGTGCGTCCGGTCCTTTGGAAAGCGTCGAGTAAGCCTTGAACAGTGACGGATTCGACATTTTTCATCTCGACGCTGACCCAGTCTTCGACCTTTTCCATGATGTCTTTGACTTGGATGTCCTTATGCGTGACACGGCGATCGGCGAAACCGACGCTTTGCAGGTAGCGCATCGGCTTTTCGCCCATGATGTCGTAAGAAGTGATCATGCCGAGAATTTTTTGCGATGCCGCATCAACCACGAAGCCGATACGCAGACCAGCGATCTTCATTTTTTGCAGTGCTTCGTCGAGGGTGTCTTCCGGGTCGACTTTGAAAAGAGCGCGCACACGGAAGTCCGTCATAACCGAAGTGGCCGGGTCGCTTAACGCCACCTGCCATGGCTCGTTGCTGGGAGCCAGTATGTTGGAAACTTCAGAAAAAGTATGCAAAGTGTTCGGCTTTTGGTGTCCCATTTAATTCTCCGTCGATCTTGTTAGTTGGTGCTTTCCGGGGGCGAAGTATAACGCCTTCGGAATTTCCCGTCAGCGGGAAATTCCGAATTTTGCATAGACATGTTGTGCTGTTTACGATGTGCCATCACTGCTTTTCAAGGCAAGCCAGATAAATCGCCGCATCCGGCGCGGTCTTGTTGCGCTGCGCCTGCCAGATCATCTCGTTCAAGCAGTCCATCATCGCGTGCTGCGCCTCGTGTTCCGATGCGTATTTGTGCGTGAGTCGCGAAAATTGTTCGCGTATGCCGTGCGGTTGGCCGATGGATATCTGCTCTTCGATGGTGAGGTGCATCATCAGGTGTAGGAAGGGATTCACGGCATTGCCATCCGGCGCGTAGTCCTTATCCCGGTTGCGTTCTGGGGCGGCGAGCAACTCGTGGTATTCGGGGTGCTTGGCTATGAGCTGGGCGGTGAGGTCTTCCAGCGGCGAGAGCAGTTCGCCCGCCCGGCGCTTGCGCCATGTCTCGAACAGGAATTGTCGGGCTTGATCGCGGGTGGGATTGAACATAGTTAAACCCTTGCACCACAGAGACACGGAGACACAGAGAAAAGACTTTCATAAAAGCATTTCTGTAATGTTGGTCTCCTGCGGCTGAAAAGCGCATCTGAACTGAGTCCTGATGTGCTGTTGGTTATCTCTGTGTCTCTGATGGAACAACTAGCCATGCGACTAAGGCTGGCAAAAGCGCCAGCCAAGTCGCTGGTTATATGTCTCGGTGGTGAATATTTTTTCATCAGAAAACCTTCTTTTTAAATTCGCACAGACTTTCGATAATGCACTCGCCGCATTTGGGTTTGCGTGCCTGACAGATATAGCGCCCGTGCAGAATCAGCCAGTGGTGCGCGTGCAGTTTGAATTCGTCCGGCACGAACTTGAGCAGCTTTTGTTCCACTTCCAGCACGTTTTTGCCGGGGGCGATGCCCGTGCGATTGGAGATGCGAAAGATGTGCGTGTCGACCGCGATAGTCGGGTGACCGAAAGCGGTATTCAGCACCACGTTCGCCGTCTTGCGCCCCACGCCGGGCAAGGCTTCCAATGCCTCGCGCGTTTGCGGCACTGCGCCGCTGTGCTTTTCCAGCAGCAACTGGCAAGTTTGTATAACGTGTTTGGCTTTGGTTTTATACAGACCGATGCGCTGGATATAACTGCGCAGCTTTTCCTCTCCCATGTCGAGCAGCGCCTGCGGCGTGTTGGCTACGGGGAAGAGTTGTCGCGTGGCGGCATTTACGCTGATGTCGGTGGCTTGTGCCGACAGCAGCACGGCGATCAGCAGCTCGAACGGGGTGGAATATTCCAGCTCGGGTTTGGGATGGGGGTTGGCCGCTTGCAGGCGCAGAAAAATTTCACGCCGTTTGTTCGGGTTCATCGCTAATGCATGGAGGGCGCACAGCCGCCATCAATGGGTGCGACGATCGCATTGCCGCCGCGAGCCTTGCGTTCGGCGCGCAGGTTAAGCCAGTTCTTGCCCGCGATGAGGCAACCCAAGCCGATGAAGGCCCCGGGCGGCAGGATGGCGAGCAGGAAGCCGTGGTAGTTGGGCACGACATGGATGACCCAGTCTTTCGTGGCTGTGCCGAGTGCGAGATCAATACCGGATAACAAAGTGCCGTGACCGAATATCTCGCGCATACCGCCCAATACGGCGAGCACGGCGGTCAGGCCCAGCCCCATGGCAAAGCCGTCCAGCGCCGAAGCACCCACCGGATTCTTGGAGGCAAAGGCCTCGATACGTGCCAGCACGATGCAGTTGGTGACGATGAGCGGGATGAAGATGCCCAGCACCATGTACAGGCCGTACATGTAGGCGTTCATCAGGTATTGCACCATGGTGACCAGCACCGCGATGATGAGGATGAATACGGGGATGCGGATCTCGTTCGGTACATAGTTGCGGATCGGTGCAATGGTGGCACCGCTCAAGGCCATCACCACCGCTGTGGCCAAGCCGAGGCTCACGCCGTTTACCACTGTGCTGCTCACCGCCAAGATGGGGCACATGCCGAGCAGTTGTACGACACCGGTATTTTGCTTCCACACACCGTTGTGGAGAATGTCTTTGTATTCCTGAAGGCTCATTTTTGTTTCTCCTTAATTTCTCCCGCCGCCCATTTTTCAAGGGAGGAGGGCGCGCTCACCGCAAACAGTGTGTCGCGGTTTACGGAAAAATACTGCAAGGCTTTGTTCACCGCCTTGACCACGGCGCGCGGGGTGATGGTTGCTCCCGCCATGTAGTCGAACTGTCCGCCGTCTTTCTTTACTTTCCAATCCGCCTCTTTATACACTTCGCGCGACTTGCCGTCGAAGCCTTTTATCCATGGATTCTTCGGCAGTTCGATGTAATCGCCCAGACCTGGCGTCTCTTTGTGCGCCACCACGCGCACGCCAGCCAATTCGCCATTGGCGCGTACGGCGAGGATGAGCGCGATCTTGCCGCTGTAACCGTCCGGCGCGATGGCTTCCAGTACCACGGCGGAAGGCTCTCCTTTGAGGCGCGCGCGATAAGCGAGCGTGCTGTCGTCATTACCGAGCAGCGGGTCGGAGGGGATGTTTAGTGAGTCTTGAATGATGTCGTTGTCGAACAGTGCGGGCGGCACGATCTGGGTGATGAGTTTCAGCTTCTCGGCCTTTTCGCTTTTCACGATTTCGTCATGCGTCAGGAAAAAGGTGGAGGCCAGTATCGCCGTGCCGATGACGGCAAAGAATACCAGATTGGCGGCGGATTGCAGGCTGGCACGGGCTAGACGTTTCATTTTCCGCCCCCCTTCTTGCCGAACACTTTGGGTTGCGTCCACGCGTCGATCAGCGGCACGCAGATATTCATGAACAAAGTGGCGAAGGCGACACCATCGGGGAATCCGCCGAAAGCGCGGATGAGATAAGTGAGTACGCCCGCGCCAACCGCAAAGATGATCTTGCCTTTTGCGGTGGTGGGTGAGGTGATGGGATCGGTGAGGATAAAGAACGCCCCTATCATCGCTGCACCGGAGAACCAGTGGAACAACGGGGTAACGTAATGCACCGGGTCGACGAGATGGAAGATGCCCGCAGTGGCAAACAGCGCGACTAGATAGGCCAGCGGCAGATGCCAGGTGATGATGCGGTTCAACAGCAGATAGATGCCGCCGATGGCGAAACCGATAGCCACCATCTCGCTGCCTTTGCCCGCCAAACGCCCGTAGATCGGCATGTCGCGGATGTCATGCACGGAGAGGCCGAGATGCAATTGTGTCTTCAGCGTGTCCAATGGTGTTGCCATCGTTACCGCATCCAGCGTCAATCCGTTTGGCAACACGCCGTTGAAGATGTAGCCCAGTTGTTCGGCAAAAGACAGCTCGATACCGCCCAGCGCATGCGGCGTGAGCCAGTGCGTCATATGCACGGGGAAAGAAATGATGAGCACGGCATAACCGATCATCGCCGGGTTGAACGAGTTGTTGCCTAAACCACCGTACAAATGTTTGGATACGGCAATGGCGAAGGCCGTGCCGACCACCACCATCCACCAGGGCGCCAGCGGCGGGATGGACAGTGCCAGCAGCCAGGCGGTGAGCAGCGCGCTGTTGTCGGACAGGAATGGTTTCAGCGGACGCTCGCGCAGTTTGAGCATCGCCGCCTCGGTCGCCAGCGCGGTGATGGAAGCCAGCGTGAGCGACACCAGAATCGCGGGGCCGAAATACCACACGTACAAGGCGATGGCGGGGACGAGCGCCAGCAAGACCTTGAACATGATCTCGCTGACGCTGCTGGATTTAGTGATGAAGGGGGATATCCACATGGCGTTATTCGTTCTTTCGTTCGGCATCGGAAAGTGCCATTTCATGCGCCTTGGCGCGACGTGCATCGGCCTCGGCCTCGGCCTCGGCGATTTCGGCTTGTTGTTGCGGGGTCAGTGTTTCGGTGTTCAGCGGCTTGTTTGCGGTGGCCTGTTCTTTGGCGCGCGCCAGTGCCGCGTCGATGCGCTGTTGCATGGTGTCGTCCGGGTCGCCGCCGGGGCTAACCGGGGTGAGCGGTGGTTCGACTGCCGCTGCGGCTTTCGCGGCTTGTGCGGCTTTTTCTTTTTGAGCCAGCTTCTCGGCCTTTTCCTGCTTCTCGCGTTCGATGCGTAACTGGCGGAACTCGTGCCGCTCGCGCGCGATTTCGGCGGCCTGGCTTTCCTGTTCGCGCGCCCAGATTTCGCTCTTGGCGTAGCGGTAGTAATTCACCAGCGGGATGTTGCTCGGGCACACGTAGGCGCAAGCGCCGCACTCGATGCAGTCGAACAGATGGAATTCCTGCGCCTTGCCGAAATTGTTTGCCTTGGCGAACCAGAATAAATCTTGCGGTTGCAAATCCGCGGGACATACTTCGGCGCAACGCGTGCAGCGTATGCACGGTAGTGCGGGTTTGGGCGGCGGGAACAGCGCGGGCGATGATGCGATGATGCAATTGGCGGCCTTGGTGATACCCACTGTGGCAGCAGGGAGTTGCACGCCCATCATCGGACCGCCCATGATGTGTTTGTCGGTGTCGGAACGACTGCCCGACTGTGCGACCAGCTCATCGACCGGCGTGCCGAGCAGCACTTCATAGTTCTGCGCGCGCTCGACATTGCCGGTGACGGTGACGATGCGCGACAGCAGCGGCTCGCCGTGCGCGATAGCGCGCCATGCACAGTAGGCGGTGGCGACGTTGAAGCATTGGACGCCCTTTTCGGTGGAGCGCACACCTGCCGCGACTTCGATGCCGGTGAGGATGCGGATGAGTTGCTTGGCGCCGCCGCTCGGATAGATCGTCGGCACGGCGATCACTTGCATGTGTTCGTGCTTGTCGTCGATCACGGCCTGGCGCATCGCGGCGATGGCTTCCGGTTTATTGTCCTCGATGCCTATCAATACCTCTTCCGCATATAGCAGCTCTCGCAACACTTCCGCACCGCGCAGGATGTCGGAAGCGCGTTCGCGCATCAGCATGTCGTCGCAGGTGATGTAAGGCTCGCACTCCGCGCCGTTGAGCACCATGGTCTTGATCTTGTGCTGGTTGGAATACGCTTTCACGTCGCTGGGGAATACCGCACCACCCAGACCGACGACTCCCGCTTGTCTGAGCAAGTGGCGCAGCTCGGTGTGCGGAGTCTGTTTATAGTCAACGCCGCCGTGGGGGACCCATTCATCTTTGCCATCGGGAATGAGGGTCACACACAAGTCGGGCAGGCCGGAGTGATGCGTGACCAGCTGCATGTCGATGGCACTGACCGTGCCGGAAGTGGGGGCGTGCGCCGCACTGGAGAGACGCCCTTCCGGCCTGCCGATCAGCTGGCCTTTCAACACGCGCTCGCCGACTTGAACCACGGGTTTAGCACACGCGCCGACATGCTGATGCAGCGGAATGAGCAGTTTTGACGGCATTGCCGCTTGGGCGATGGGCGTGCGCGTCGATTCATCTTTGTGTGTGGGCGGATGTACCCCGCCGTGGAATTTGAAGGCTGCTTTCATGCCGCAGCCTGAATGGGAAATACCGGATAGCGCCATTTCCAGTTGGTGATGTCTTCCCCGATGGGCAACATACTGATGCAATCGACCGGGCAGGGGGCAACGCACAATTCGCAACCCGTGCATTCTTGCGCGATGATGGTGTGCATTTGCTTCGCCGCTCCCGCGATGGCATCCACCGGGCAAGCCTGAAGGCACAGCGTGCAGCCGATGCAAGTGTTCTCGTCGATGAACGCGACCGACTTGGCTTTGGGCGCGGCACCTGCGCCGAACGGGATAAATTCTTTGCCGAGCAAATCGGCCAGTTTATGGATACCCTCTTCGCCGCCGGGCGGGCACTTGTTGATCTCGGTTTCTCCGGCGGCAATGGCTGTCGCATAAGGCTTGCAGCCCGGATAGCCGCACTGGCCACACTGCGTCTGCGGCAGTACCGCGTCGATCTTGTCGACCAGCGGATTGCCTTGCACCTTGAATTTGATTGCGGAGAAGCCCAGCACCGCGCCCAAGAACAAGGCGATGCCGATCATCACCAGGAGCGCAACAATCATTTCACCAAGCCTGAGAAACCCATGAAAGAAAGACTCATCAGTCCGGCAGTCACCATGGCGATGGCCGAGCCTTTGAAGATGCCGGGCACGTCTGCGCCCTCCAGTCGTTCGCGAATGCCGGCGAACATGATCATCACCATGGTAAAGCCCATCGCCCCGCCGAAGCCGAACAGCAGCGATTCCATGAAGTCGTGTTTGGCTTGCACATTGAGCAGCGGAATGCCGAGCACGGCGCAATTGGTGGTAATCAGCGGCAGATAGATGCCCAGCACCTGATACAAGGCCGGGCTGGTTTTTTGCACCACCATCTCGGTGAACTGCACGATGCCCGCGATGACCACGATGAACGACAGCGTGGTGAGATAAGCGAGGTCGGGGCCGAGCAGGTAATGCTGGATGAGGTAGCTGGTACCGGAGCCTAGCGTCAGCACGAAAGTGGTTGCCGCGCCCATGCCGACGGCGGCCTCAAGTTTTTTGGAAACCCCCATGAACGGGCACAGCCCGAGTATCTTCACCATCACGATGTTGTTGACGAACACCGTGCTGACGAGAATGAGTATGTATTCGGTCATTCACTTTCCTCTAACGAGCTCAGCAAAATGCTGCCCCTGAAATAATATCGTTACGCCCGTTTCCGTCTTCCGTGCGTGGTTGTTGCCGACTTGTCGGCTCTACAACCACGGCCCACCCCCTGCGGGTGCAACCTTCCCCGCAAACGAGGGAAGGGGAAAACGACTCGCTGCGCGAGTATTACCCTTGGCGAAGGCAGCGATTATCCGCCGATTTATTGCATGCTTCAACCGCGTTTCTGGAATATGGATATTCCCAAAAGTTAAATTTCAACGCGCGTACCCATTTCGATCACGCGGTTGGTCGGAATTTTGAAGAAATCCGCCGCGTGCATGGCATTTTTGGACATGGCGATGAACAGCCGCTCACGCCATTTCATCATGCCGGGATTGGGGCTGGAGACGATCATGGCACGCGATATAAAGAACGATGTGGACATCATGTCGAAGGGCAGTCCGCGCGTAGCACATAGTTCCATAACAACCGGAATATCCGGCGCTTCCATAAAGCCGTAGAAAACACGCACCCGAAAAAAGTTTTTGCCCATATCGTCGATCAGCAAGCGATTGCCTTGAGTGACGTAAGGTTTGTCCTCGATGATGACGGTGAGCAGAATGTTGCGTTCATGCAGCACCTGATTGTGTTTGAGGTTGTGCAGCAAGGCAGAGGGGGCGCCTTCGCCAACGTTCGCCAGAAAGATCGCGGTGCCCTGTACCCGATTGATGCTGTCGTGCCCATCCAGCACCACCTTGATGGGCACGGCTTGCCGTGCGATCTCGGCGAATAACAACTTGCGCCCGCGTTTCCAGGTGGTGAGCAGGGTAAAAGAAATGACCGCGATGCACAGCGGAAACCAACCGCCCTGCGGAATCTTCATGGCGTTGGCGGCAAAGTAAGTCAAGTCCACGAGCAATAGGGCAGAGATTAGCGGTATGGCAATGGCCAGCGGCCATTGCCAGTACAACACAATCACAAAGGCGATCAATATTGTGGTGATGGTCATGGTGCCGGTGACGGCGATGCCATAAGCGGCAGCCAAATTACTGGAACTCTGGAAGGCAAGAACCAGAAATATGACCGCCAGATAAAGCGTCCAGTTGGTGAAGGGCACATAGATCTGTCCTTGCGCTTTGTCGGAGGTCTGACGAATCTCCATACGCGGCAAAAATCCCATTTGTACCGATTGGCTGGCTACGGAAAAAGCACCGGAAATGACGGATTGCGAAGCGATCACTGTGGCGGCGGTGGCGAGCAACACCATCGGCATCAGCGCCCATGCCGGGGCGAGCAGGTAAAACGGATTTTCGATGGCCTGCGGGTTGTGCAGCAACAGTGCCCCTTGACCGAAATAATTCAACACCAGTGCGGGTAGCACGAAGGAAAACCATGCCAGACGAATCGGATATTTACCGAAGTGTCCCATGTCGGCATACAAGGCTTCGCCACCGGTGATGGCAAGCACGATGGAGCCCATCGCCAGAAAGGATACCCACAGGTCTGCGCTCAGGAATTGGTAAGCATAGGCCGGATTGAGTGCCCACAACACTTGCGGGCTTTTTGCTATGGACAGAGCGCCCAACACTCCTAGGCAGATAAACCAGATAACCATGATCGGGCCGAAGGCCATGCCTACCAAGCCGGTGCCGCGTTTCTGGATGAGAAACAGCCCGGTTAAAACGACAATGGTGATAGGCAATATGTAGCTGCTGAACTGGTGCGAAATCACATCCAGCCCCTCGACTGCCGAAAGCACCGAGATGGCCGGAGTAATCATGCCGTCGCCGAAAAACAGCGCGGCGGCAAACACGCCGAGCACGGTGATGAACCATTTTGTTTTGGGGCTTTGCGCAGTCAGTTCGCTCACCAAGGCCAGCAAGGCCATCGAGCCGCCTTCGCCACGGTTGTCCGCGCGCATGATGATAATCACATACTTGAGAGTCACCAGCAGCATGATCGTCCAGAACATTACCGACAGCACACCGAGGATATTGGCTTCGACCACCGGTAACGGATGATGCCCGGCGAAGGTCTCTTTCAATGCGTACAGCGGGCTGGTGCCGATGTCGCCAAACACCACACCGATTGCGCCCAGCGCGAGTGTGGATAGTTTTTGTTTCGTCTGCGTGTTACTCATTCCGCTCCCCTTTGTTTCTTCTCTGCGGAAGATTGGGGCGGCACGATACGCCTGCATTAGGGTGAATGCAATTCGACCTTGTCAAAGGTTGGGTGGTGATACATTATTTGGCATAAAATCAAACACTCGCGTTTCGCTGCAAGCAAATAACCGGGGTATTTATGGCACTTGCTTGGAACGAGATACGCAGTCGCGCATTGGCATTCTCCAAACGTTGGGAACACGAAACATCGGAAGATGCCGAAGCCAAAGCGTTCTGGACAGAGTTTCTCAACGTTTTCGGCATCGACCGCAAGCGCGTTGCCAGCTTTGAAGAACCCGTCAAAAAACTCGGCGACACACAGGGTTACATCGACCTGTTCTGGAAAGGCGTCATGCTGTCGAGCACAAGTCGCGCGGAAAAGACTTGGACAAAGCCTACATTCAAGCACCCGATTACTTCCCCGGCATTAAAGAGCGCGACCTGCCGAAATACGTGCTGGTGTCCGACTTCGCCCGTTTTCGGCTCTACGATTTGGAAGCACTCCCCTCACTCCAACCCTCTCCCCGCAGCATTCCACGGGGCAATTACAGATACATTGCACTAGCTGGTTTAATTGTATTTCACGCTATTGGGCTTTGACCGCCGCAACGCACTCCGCAACCAAGTCCCAACCCCGATAGATCATGCCGCTGTACATCTGCACCAGAGCAGCGCCCGCCCGCATTTTTTCCTGCGCGTGTTCGCCTTTGAGGATGCCGCCCACGCCGATGATGGGCAACGCGCTACCTCGACCTTGCCCGGCACAGGCGTTCAATTCGGCGGCAAGTTGGCGGATGACGGCGGTAGATTTTTCACGCACGGGCGCGCCGCTCAAGCCGCCGGTTTCGTTGCCGTGCGGCAAGTTTTCCACGCCTTCGCGCGACAAGGTGGTGTTGGTGGCGATCACGCCGTCGATGCTGTATTTGATGAACAGCGCGGCAATGTTCTTGATTTGATCTGCGTCGAGGTCGGGCGCGATTTTTACCGCCAGCGGCACATATTTCCCGTGCTGCTGCGCCAGTTTTTCCTGTTCCGCTTTTAGTTGTCCGAGCAAGGCATCCAACTCATCGCCGCCCTGCAACTGGCGCAGATTTTTGGTGTTGGGCGAGGAGATGTTGATGGCGACGTAGCTGGCGTGCGCATACACCTTGCGCAGGCCGATGAGGTAATCGTCCGCTGCTTTCTCAATTGGCGTGTCGGCGTTCTTGCCGATGTTGATGCCGAGGACGCCCTTGAATTTTGCGCGTTTCACGTTCTCGACCAGCGCATCTACGCCGCCATTGTTGAAGCCCATGCGATTGATGATGGCCTGCGCTTCGGGCAGGCGAAACAGACGTGGCTTGGGGTTGCCGAATTGCGGGCGCGGCGTGACCGTACCGATCTCGATGAAGCCGAAGCCGAGTGCGGCGAGTGCGTCGATGTATGCGCCGTTCTTGTCCAGGCCTGCTGCCAGTCCCACCGGATTGGGGAAGGTGATGCCCATCACGGTGCGCGGATCACTCGCCGGACGTTTGACGAGCAGGGGCAGTGTGCCTAAGCAATGCGCGGCCTTCAGCGCATTGAGCGTGGCATGGTGGGCGGTCTCGGGATCGAGGGAAAACAGGGCGGGGCGTAGTAGCTGGAACATGGATCAGTCTTTTGTGATAACGGGAATAGGGAAGGGTTTTTTCTTGAACACTTGGGCGCGTTTTTTACCGCGCCATTGTTCGGCGATGACATCGCCCAACTGCAAACACAGCAGGCCGAATGTGGTGATCAATAACGTGAAGAGCCAGGCTGACGTTGCGATGTAGAGCGCACCGCCCGCGAGCTTATAGACGGAGAGCGTGCCGCCACTCATCAGTATGCCGGATGCGATACCGAGCACGACGCGACTCCAGTCGCCATTTTGCAGGCCGGAGAAAACGGTGCTTTCGTGCCACAGCAATTGCAGGGCGATCAACAGCAGCAGCGGGGATAGCCACAGCAACCAGGCGAGTTGCACCGTCCAGACAGCGCCGCCCAGCAAGCCGACGAGTGTGGCGAGCAGGAGTAGCGATGCGACTGGTTCTGACTGTGCGGCGGGTACGGCGAAAGTGCGTGTGAGGCTCCGCAATAATGCAGGAAAGCCGGATAGCCACAGGCGTGTGATGAGCACGGCGGGCAATAACATGCTGCCAAAGAGCGCGGCGAGCAGCATCTCGGCAGGGCGCGAGAGCGGGCTGACCCACAATGGTGAAAAGGCGTTCAAATAGACCAGCAGTGCGCACAACAACGCGCCGCTTGCACTGAGCCAAAGTGTGTAACGGGTCTGTGTGCGCAACAGGCTGGAGCCGCTGCGACGAAAGCTGAGCGTGTCCAGCAGATAAGTAAAGGCCAACAAGACGAATCCGCTGAGCAAGGCAGGCAGGACGAAGTTGCCGCTAATAGCATTTGCTTGCGGCCATTCTTGATCGGACAAAAGGAGAGCTAAGGGCGGGAATAGCAATACGATGGAAACGAACAGGGAGAGGCGAATTTTCATCAGGTGTCTTTCAAATCGAGTGCTTGCCAAGTGCCGTGCAGCAGTCCCTGCAACGGACGAAAGTTGGCTTTATACGCCATTTTTTGGCTTTGTTTAATCCAGTATCCCAGATATAAATAGGGTAATTGCAGTTTGCGGCATAGCTCGATTTGCCACAGCACATTGAAGGTGCCAAAGCTGCTGCCCGCAATATCCGGGTCGTAGAAAGTGTAAACGGATGAAAGCCCGTCTTCGAGCACGTCGATAACGCTGACCATGCGCAACACGCCCCCCTCGCGAAATTCCACCAACATTGAATCGACATGGCTTTGCAGTAAGAAGTTGCGGTATTGTTCCGGGTTGTCGTTATTCATGCCCCCGTCGCGGTGACGCGCGTTTTGGTAACGCTGGTAGAGCGGGAAATATTCCGGGCGATCTTCAAGTGTATGCACGGTGACGTCGAGTCCCCGGTGCTGTTTCCGGCTGCGCCGCTGCGAGCGGTTCGCGCTAAAGCCTCCAATATCGATACGTGCCGGAACACACTCGCGACAGTTGTCGCAGTGCGGGCGATAGGTAAACGTGCCGCTGCGACGGAAGCCATGCCGCACCAATTCTGTGTAGAGCGGGGGCGTGATGAGAAAACTGGGCGCGGCGACTTGCGAGCGCGCTTCTCTGTCTGCCAAATAACTGCACGGATAGGGTGCGGTTAAATAGAACTGGAGAGCGGAAATGGGAATGTCGCGCGGCAGGTTCATTTGAAAAGATGGGGGTCGATTTGCCAAGTGTTGACGGGCGGACAGTGTATCAATTCCTGCAAGCGGCGGCTGAATTCGTCGCGCGGAATTTCGCGTGCGCCGAGCGAGGCCAGATGCGGTGTATTCATCTGGCAGTCGATCATGCCGAATTCCCAGCACTCAAGCTGCTTGGCGAGGTGGGCGAGGGCGATCTTGGAGGCGCCCGAGCGGCGGCTGAACATGGACTCACCGTAGAACATTCTGCCCAGCGCCATGCCGTACAGCCCGCCGACGAGTTCGCCGTCCATCCAGGTTTCCACTGAATGCGCGTAGCCCATGCGATGCAGTTCGCCATAGGCGGCGATCATTTCTTCCTGTATCCATGTGCCTGCTTGCCCTTCGCGCGATACGGCGCAGGCACGCATTACCTGCTCGAAGGTGCTGTCGATGCGTACCTCGTAGTCGCCGTTGCGCAAAGTCTTGCGCAAGGAATGCGAGATTTTGAATTCGCCGGGGAACAGCACCATGCGCGGATCGGGGCTCCACCACAGGATGGGATCGTCCGCGTTGAACCACGGGAATATGCCGTGGCGATAAGCATCCAGCAGGCGTTCGGGAGACAAGTCGCCACCTGCCGCGAGCAGTCCGTTGGGCTGTTCGAGAGCCAGTTCCACTGGCGGAAAGGGTTGTTTGTCCTGTAGCAGGAAGATTGATTTCACTGGGGTATAGGTCGTTCGCTATATAGGCAGCTTGTATTATTTGTGCTTATATAGCGTCCTGTTGAGCGGCGTCAAGGCTTGGAGGATTTATGTTGGCAGGGTTGTTCGGAAAGAAATCAGATCATCCGTTGGTGAATCTAAAATCGGCGCAGCAGGTGTTGGCCGATGTGCCGAAGATAGATGCGTTAAAAGCATTGCAGGAATTGACCAGTTGGGTCGAGTCGTTGCGCGACCATGCGGACGAGTTCAAATTGGATCATCAGGTTGCGGTGCTACGCTTGCTGGACGAGGCGGCGCAACCCCATGTGCGCAAGTTGCTGCGCGATTATTTTGCCCTGCAACCCCTGGGCAAGTTTCAGGAAAATCGTATATGGGCAGCGCTGAATGATTTTTTTACGCTGAGCGAGCAGTCCTATACAAACATCCTTGCGCGCTGTCGCAAAGGCGATCGTAATGCGTCGGCAGTCAAGCCGCAATTGGCGCTACTGGCGGCGCGCGGTATCGCTGCCGCAACGAACCGGTTGAAACTTGCGGCAGTGCGTTATGCGCCGATCGATCCGACTTTGTGGGCGCACCTTGCAGAGATTTATTCTTACGCGGAAGTACAAAATTTTCTGGATGAATCGCTTTTTCTTTATCCCGGCACGGGAATAAATACCTCGGTTGGACGTGAGTTCGCCGGAGTGATGGTGTGGTTCGCGGTGGGTACCGGTTCCTTGCCTTCTTTGCATATCCATATTGCCGAGCGCCTCGTCGCGCATTTGAATAAATACTTGATGGTAGGCGCGCAGGCAGCGGCAGGCAGTCAATGGGTTGTCAATCTGGTGCAGCCGACACCGCCGATGCGGGTGAATGCGGAAACGACGATCCATCCGAGTGTGCGTTTTATCGGGACAGGGGATGCGGAGGGGGCGCTCAATGATCTGGTGAAATCGCTGGAAAAAGGCATCCTGCCGCAGGACGTCAATCTGGGCGGGGCGGTGTATGAGGCCGAATTGGTGCGCGACGTTGCGCGGCAATTGCTCGCGCGCTGCATCTTGCCGCCGCCGGCACGCCGCAATGTGCGCCGCAAGATAAAAGTGAATCTGCATGTGGCGAATGGATTTTTCAAACTGGTCGAAAATACCGATGTCGGTTTGAATTTCAACAGCGAGCCCAACGAGAGTTGGGAGGTCGAAGACATCAGTGTGACCGGGTTTCGTAGCGTGATGGCCTCGTCCGCTCTGGATAGCGTCAAGATCGGCTCGCTGATCGGCAGCAAGCCGGAAAATGTCGGGAGCTGGGGCGTCGGCATCGTGCGTCGTTTAAGTCGCGATGCGCAAAACAATCTGCATGTCGGGGTCGAGATGTTGTCCAATCAGGTGGTCGGTGTTTCGCTGGGCGCGCGCGACCATTCCGGTTCCGGTGAAAACAATCTGGCCTTGTATCTCAATAAACCGAATGACAATAGCGGCGAGGCGTGGCTGCTGATGAAGCCGGGCGCATTCTTGGCCAATCGCAGTTTCAATATGGGGATAGGCGACAAGACCTACCTGTTATTGCCGCTCGGTCTGGTGGAAAGCGGCGAGGATTATGATCTGGCGCGTTACCGCAAAATGGAGCAGGACACGGATAGCGACGAGAGCTGAGTCAAAGCGCCGCACAGCAATCAAAGAACCTGCGGATAAGTTTATTTTTTTGTTTATGGCCCGGCACTCGTATTCTCAATATTCACAATTAAGCGCGATATTTTAAAAATGGCGTCGGTACCCTAAGACAAGAAAATCTTCACCGTTAGCGCCATCATCATTAAGCGAATCGTATATGGCAGAACGATGGTGCAGCCGCACAAAAGCTTCTTTCGATTTCATCTGGGGAAGTGAGAAAGCCGCTTCGATAAGCAGGAAGTTTAGCGTACGGCTGCCTTTGCCGCTTATTATGCCTCGCTCCAATGGACTTACAGATGTTGTGTAAGAAGCGCCAAAAGGGCCAAAACGAAAATCAGTTTGCAGTGTTTCTTTCCAAGGAAAACTGCTCCATCGAAGAACAGGAGCAATGGCTATTTCACTCAAAGATGCCAAGCCAAATTGCTGGCCGACCATGCCGTCTATTTCCAAAGATAACGGCAGCGCTTTGGAGCGCCAGACAGTTCTGCTTGCAGTAAGAGCAATTATATATTGACTTAGAAATGTTGCGTTTTGATTAGTTAATAATCCAGCAGGCTCTGAATGGTAATATTGACCGCCGTACCCTCCAATACTCCAGTCCGATTCATCGCAAAAAGCACTAGCCGGAATCATCAGGAATGCAGACAGAAATATGAAAGATAGCTGCTGCGGCTCCCCCCGAAGCGGATAGCTGCGTAGATATTTTTTCGAAAAATTCAACAGCGAACTTCCGCAAAGAACAATGTTGAGACATACAAGGATGCCGCCCTTCGACAATACAGTTGATAAAGCCCCCAGAATTACCTTAACCCCTAACGCTGCATCTTTGAATTGGAGTTGCGGCAATTGGGTTGCTGGGCGGCCAATAAAATCAGAGCGTGTTATTGTTGAAAAGCGGCGGTTGAAGAGCGTTCGCATCAAGAAATCTGTGTTTGTCCGTGGCTAAGAAGTTCTTTTCAAACGCGGCGAGAGCCAAGCCTCGATGTCGCGTACCTCTTCCTGACATAGCGAATGCGGCATGGCGTATTCGTGCCACTCCACTTGGTAGCCTTGTTGCAGCAGTATTTTTTCCGACGATCTTCCCAACGTATACGGCACGATAGGGTCGCTACGTCCATGCGCCATGAATATCGGTGTTTTTTTTGCGGTGCTAGCGGCTTCTTCTTTCAATGTGTCTGCTAACGGTAGATAAGTCGAAAGCGCAAGGATGCCGCCCAGTCGTTCGGCGTAGCGCAAGCCGGTGTGTAGCGCAATCGCACCGCCTTGGGAGAAACCTGCGAGGAAGATGTCTTCCGGAAGTATTCCCCGCGCTTTTTCTTGGGCAATGAGTTTTTCAATTTCCGACTGTGAGGCGCGCACGCCTGCGGCATCTTGCTTTGATCCGATATCGGTCGCCACGATGTCATACCACGAACGCATGATGTAGCCGCCGTTGAGGGTGACGGGTTGCTCGGGGGCGTGCGGAAAAATATAGCGCACCGCCACGGGCAGATTCATTTCTTCGGCGATGGGCACGAAGTCTTCGCCATCTGCGCCCAAGCCGTGCAGCCAGATGATGCTGTGGTGAGGGGCGGACGCGGTGTCCAGCGTGATGTGAGGGAGAATAGTGGGCATATTTGATTTCTAATCGGCGTTATGAGGAGTCAATGGTATGGTTGCGATGCCATCCTAACCGACACCTAAAGATTAAGGCTATTGTGCCGATAACAACTAGGAATGGCTATAAAAAATATAACCTATGACTTGGTGGCTTGCTGCCTTAGGTCAGATGGCTAGTAGTTTTACCAAATAGTGCTGGGAGGCAAAGTGAAGAGAGACATTACGCCGACTTCGGTCGAGAAGGTCATGCGTGAGGACGATTTCATCGTCTCAATGACCGACACAACGGGAAGGGTCACCTACGGAAACAGGACATTTATCGAGTTCTCCGGCTACAGCGAGGACGAATTAATCGGTACCCAGCACAACATCATTCGTCACCCGGACATGCCACGTGCGGTGTTCAATCTGCTATGGAGCAAGATTGCCAATCGCGAAGAGTGCTTTGCTTATGTGAAAAACATGGCTAAAGACGGCAGTTTCTATTGGGTGTTCACCAACGTGACACCAACCTTTGATTCTTCGGGAAGTATCACGGGATATTTTTCGGTACGGCGCAAGCCCAAGGCGAGTGGCGTTAAAACGGCGAGCGAGGTTTATCGCCTCATGTTGGAAGCAGAAAAAAAAGCCGGGCCGGCGAATGCCATCGCAGCCTCCACCAAAACTCTGGTTAATATTTTGACTGAAAAGGGGCTCAGCTATGACGAACTCGTCCTTGCTATTTAAATTCTCCGCATTGTTGTGGTCGTTTTCCTTCGGCATCCTTGTCATCATCCTGACGAGCTTTGTCATGCACGGTGTGGATGTCTATATGTTGGGGTTTATGGTGATTTCTGTCGCCGTGTCCGGCTACGGGCAGTTGCTGGCGCGACGCTGGTTGGCGCCTGTCGCAAAATTAAAAGTCGTTATCGACGAAGTGGCGCAGGGAAAATTCAATAATCGCGTGATTGGCGTCTCTGGGAATAAGGATGAGATTAGCTTGTTGTGTTGGAGCGTGAATGACATGCTGGATCAGCTCGGTACGTTCTTTCGCGAACAGGAAACTAGTTTCCGTTCTAATCTGGCGGGCAATTTTTATCGCACCGCGATGAATGTGGGGCTGCATGGCGGATTCAAGAAGGGACTGGTTAATCAGAATGTCTTGATTGCCGGCATGGCGGAGCAAAAAATGTCATCCATGCGCACCAAGATGTTGTCGCGGGTGCATACCCTGAATACCGATAACTTGTTGCAGAATATGTCCTCAAGTCAGCAGGACATGAAGGTGATCACCGACAATATGGAGCGCTTGGCGTCGCTGGCGAAACAAACGCGCGAAGATGCCGATGAAAGTCGCAGTTCGGTCAAGGACGTCGTGCAACGATTGTCCGGTATCGTCGAGCGGGTGAATCGCGCCAATGAGGCGATCACCGAGCTGAATGCACGCAGTGCCGAGATTACCAAGGCGGTCGGCTTGATCAATTCGATCGCCGACCAAACCAATTTGCTGGCCTTGAATGCGGCGATTGAAGCGGCACGCGCGGGCGAAGCGGGGCGCGGCTTTGCGGTCGTTGCCGACGAGGTGCGCAAGTTGGCGGAAAACACCAAGAATGCTTCCGAGTCGATCGGCAAGATCATGCTCATGCTGCAAGACGATGCTTCCAGGATGCAAAAGGACTCCGGGGAGATGCACGAAATCGCCAATTCTTCGCAAACTGTCATCAGTCGTCTGGAGCATAAATTTACACAATTCAACGAATCGGCAGTGACCACGTTGATGGGCGCCCGTTATGCGCAAGACCTCAGTTTCGCTTCCCTGATCAAAGTGGATCACATGATTTATAAACAACGCGCGTATGTGTTGATCAACGATCCCGACAATCAGGAAATCAGAAGTGCGGTGGCGGTTGATCACAACGATTGCCGGCTGGGAAAATGGTATGCCGGTACGGGTAAAGAGGTGTTCGGCGATACGCCCTCATTCCGTAAGTTGCTCGACCCCCATAGCAAAGTGCATAGCAGTGTGCATGACATGGTGGCGATGCTGGGCCAGCCCTGGGAGAAAGATGACGTATTGCAAGATCGGATATTCAATGCGCTGGAGCGTGCCGAAGAGGCCAGCATGGGGGTGATGCAGGCTATCGATCAGGTGGTGACCGACAAGCACCCGGAGATGAGCAAGGGCGGCTGATAATTGATGCAAGCTCGATGAGCTTCAAATTAATGGCAATATTAACCAGCGGGGATGAACGATGTTCATCCCCGCTTGATTTTGGCAGCACTGCTTATGGGGCTTGCTCGGTTTCGGGAATGATGTCGCGCAATACCTGAAAAATCTCGCGGTAATTCTTAGGTGGGCTGCTCTGACACGGTGGGGCGTAGCCCTCTGGTGCGGGAAGAGCTTGCGAGCCGCCGGTCTTTGCGTTTCACTTCACTGTGATTCGGGAATGATGTCGCGCAATACCTGAAATATCTCGCGGTAGCTCTTAGGTGGCTTCAGCAGCTCTTTTTCCTTGAGCGCATTGCGTACCAACGTCCGCAAGCGTTGTGCATCTGCTTGCGGGTGGGCGGCCAGCAGTTCGGTGAGGGCATCCGGCTCTTCCAGCAGGCGCTCGCGCCAGCGCTCCACTTGATGCAACCAGGCGATGTGCTGGCGCGAGGTGCCGTTCCATGTTTCCAGCTTGGCGATAATGGGGGCTGTTTCCACATCGCGCATCAGCCTGCCGATGTATTGCATCTGGCGATTTATCGCACCGAATTTAGTCATGCGCTTCACCTCAATGATGGCGTCGCGCAAGTTTTCCGGGATTTCCACTTCCTTCAGTTGATCTTTGCTCAAGGCAACCAATTGCTCGCCGATGTCTTGCAAATCGTGCATTTGTTTCTTGATCTTGGTCTTGCTGGGGGGTAGGTCGGCGAGGTCTTCGTCGTCTGGGTGCTGATCCGGGTGCTTATTCATGGCTGGGTCGGTAAATATAAACAGATGTTGATATGATAGCGTCTTCTAAGAAATCATTTTCCTAAAATTCTGTTTATGACTGCTATTGTTTCCCTCGAATCGCGCTTTTCCCATACCCCTGAAGCTTTGCGAGAGATCGCCCAAGACCTGATCCAATATGCCCGAAAGCGAGGTGCCACGGCAGCTTCAGCCGAAGTCTCGGACGGTTTCGGGCAGGGCGTCAGTGTGCGTCAGGGCGAAGTCGAGACTATCGAGTACAACCGCGACAAGGGGCTGAGCGTTTCGGTCTATATCGGTCAACGGCGCGGCAATGCCAGCACTTCCGACTTTTCGCCGCAGGCCGTGCGCGACACGGTGGATGCCGCGTTGAATATCGCTCGTTTTACCGCCAGCGATGATTGCGCCGGACTGCCCGAGCCGGAGATGCTGGCAACCGAGTTTCCCGATCTCGACCTGTATCACCCGTGGTTGTTGGAGGTGGAGGATGCGATTGAATTGGCAAAGGAGTGCGAGCAAGCGGCCTACGCTGCCGATAAGCGCATCAATAATTCCGAAGGCGCGACCATCAACGTGCATGAAGCGCACTTCGTGTATGCCAATAGTTTGGGCTTTGTCGGCGGCTTCCCCACTTCGCGGCACAGTGTCAGTTGCGCGGTGATCGCGGGCAAGGACGATGCGATGCAGCGCGATTACTGGTACAGCGTGGCACGCAATGCAGCCGAGATTCTGAAAGTCGAAGAGGTCGGGCGCATCGCCGCCGAGCGCACCGTGCGCCGTCTGAAGGGGCGCAATCTGGCTAGCCAGCAGTGCGCGGTGTTGTTCGAGGCGCCGATCGCGGCGAGCCTGATCGGCCATTTCGTCGGGGCGGTGAGCGGCGGCAGTTTATATCGCAAATCTTCTTTCCTGCTCGACAGGCTGAACACACAGATTTTTTCATCCGTCATGCGCATCGACGACGTGCCGGATATTCGCAGAGGGCTGGCGAGCAGCCCGTTCGACGATGAAGGCGTAAAAGCGCAACGCCGTACCATCGTCGATGCCGGTGTGCTGAAAGGCTATTTTCTCGGCAGCTATTCGGCGCGCAAACTCGGCATGAAAACGACGGGCAATGCGGGCGGTAGCCACAACCTCATCGTGCAGCCGGGGGAATTGGACTTCAATGGCCTGTTAAAAAAGATGGATCGCGGATTGCTGGTGACCGAATTGCTGGGGCAAGGCGTGAATCCGGTGACGGGCGATTATTCGCGCGGTGCGGCGGGTTTTTGGGTGGAGCACGGCGAGATCCAATATCCGGTGGAAGAGATCACCATCGCGGGCAATCTCAAAGAGATGTTCATGGGTATCGCCGCAGTCGGCAACGACGTGCTGGTGCAAGGCTCGCGCCAGTGCGGCTCGGTGCTGATCGAGCGCATGGCGGTTGCGGGACGGTAAGCAATTCAAAGTTGCGCTGAGGGCCGCACATGCAGACTTTAGTTCAAATTGAAAACAGAACTCATGGCGCGGATATCCAATGTCGTCATTGACACCACCCGCCTAACTAACTACATAAAGTTCGGCTCAATCGTAAATTTATTACACATACGTCGCACCTAATACGCAGGAAGGACGCCAATATGAACCAACCCATTACACTGCCGCAAGCGATGCTCAAGCGGCTTGAAAAAATTTCCACCGCATCACGTTGCAGCGAATGGAAACTTGAGCAGATAGACGCAGGGCTGGCGGATGTCAAAGCCGGGCGCACCCTGCCGGATGCCGAATTTTGGAAGAGGTTGGAAAGCCAGCGGCATGAACGCAAAAAAGCTGCTTGAGTGGTCAATCCGTTCGCTATCGAACGTTGCGAGCATTGAAGAATACATTGATGCAGACAACCCAGCTGCGGCGCATAAAGTGCTGGTTGAAATCCGCAAAGCAGCATACGGCTTGACAGCATTTCCAATGCTTGGGCACACAGGACAAAGGGCTGGCCTCGCGAGCTAGTGCTAGCCAAGTATCCCTACACCATCATCTATCGCCTGACCGCCAACAAAGTGTTCGTTCTTGCTGTGGCACATCAATCAAAAAAACACCGCTAGATTTTTTCTTTCTCCCTCCCCTCATCGTAAGTCACAATGTCATTGACGCCCCCCCCCCCGACAATCTCGAATAAAGTTCGTCCCGCTTGCAAATACGTCACACGCACATCTCATCGCACGCACGGTGAGAGGCGCACCGCGAATTCACTAGAAAAGGATACTGGGGCAAGGCGTAAATCCGGTGACGGGCGATTATTCGCGCGGTGCGGCGGGATTTTGGGTGGAGCATGGCGAGATCCAATATCCTGTGGAAGAGATCACCATCGCGGGCAACCTCAAAGAGATGTTCAAGGGCATCGTCGCGGTGGGTAACGATGTGTTGGTGCAGGGCTCGCGCCAGTGCGGCTCGGTGCTAATCGAGCGCATGGCGGTAGCGGGGCGATAGTTGCTGTAATCTTGAATCCTTAACGATCACTTACAAGAAGGAGCTGTTCAGAAACACGCTCGCCCTGTGCGCCATTCCTGGATGTCTGGGATTGAAATTACCCAGCCCGAGCCGCCACTCAGATAAAAACTTCATCGCCAGAAGCGGACGGTGGTCGTAGGCTGCCCCGTGGACGATGGAGACGGTCGCTAGTGAAATTTTATCTACCTCGACAGTCCGCAGATACATTGGAAACAATTACGACCTGCCGATATGCAGCGATCCAAATAATTAAACGTTAATGTCGGCATCACGGCATTACGGCCTCATGGATTGCGAATTTAGAGCTTGGGAACTTCTAAGCCAAAAGAATTATGCAGCAGCATATTCGTGTAGATCAGCAAACCGATTTATTTTAATCTCTATGTCAATCATCCAGTCGAGTTCACCCATGCTCAATGTTTTGAGTGAAAAGACACTTTCAAAGAAATTCCTTAACACTCGATGACTAAAATTTGGATGTTGTAAAGCAGACTCCATAAACAACTCAAAAAGCTCCCTCCTCATTGGAATAATCCGAATGGGGCCTTTGGCACGCTGATTATTAAATCGAGCGAGTGTGATTAAATGCCCAATCACTGTCTCAGGAATAGTTTCTGCTACAAAAATACCGAACACTGGACGTGTATCACCATTCTCTACTCGTTTTTTTTGAAGGTCGCCTAAATGTTGCGTATTCCGCTCCAAACTGGACACGGATTCCACGGCAAGCTGGACAGTCATTCCACGTCAAAGTGGACACTGATTCCAGATCAAATTGGACAGTCGTAATGTGATGTAGCACGCGGGATAACCGTGGCACTCTTGGAGATTTTTCGGAGGCCACATGGCAAATAACAGGTTATCCATGCGTAAAATCACAGAAGCACTACGGCTGCTCCATGAGTGCAACCGCTCTCACCGAGAAATCGCTGCGGCCATTGGGTCATCACCGACCACCGTTGGGAATTACCTGCGGCGTGCCCAGCAGGCCGGCATCACCTATCCCTTGCCAGAGGGCATGACGGATGACGAGATTAACGCCCGTCTGTTTCCGCCGCTGCCAGCACCCGACATCATCAGGTCCGAGCCTGACTGGGCGTGGGTACATCGCGAACTGCGCAAGAAGAGTGTCACCCTTGACCTGCTGTGGCAGGAATACAAGGCCGATCATCCTGACGGCTATCGCTATAGCTGGTTCTGCAAGCAATACCGCACCTGGGTTGGCAAGCTGTCGGTCACCATGCGGCAGATCCACACGCCCGGCGAAAAACTGTTTGTCGATTATGCCGGACAGACCATCCCCATCATCGATGATCTCAGCGGTGAAATCCATCAGGCACAACTGTTCGTTGCCGTGCTCGGCGCATCCAACTACACCTACGTCGAGGCAACTTGGACACAAACGATGCCGGACTGGATCGGCTCGCATGTGCGCACCTTTGAGTTTATGGGCGGCGTACCTGAGCTCGTCGTGCCGGACAACCTCAAGTCTGGCGTCAAACAACCCTCGTATTACGATCCTGAGATTAACCCCACCTATCGCGATTTGGCCGCGTATTATGGAGTGGCGATCTTGCCCGCGCGGGTTAGAAAGCCCCGCGACAAGGCCAAAGTAGAAGGCGGCGTACTTGTGGTTGAACGCTGGATATTGGCACGCCTGCGCAACCAGCGGTTCTTCAGCTTGGACGAGGCCAACCGAGCCATCGCGGAGCTGCTCAATGATTTGAATCGGCGCGCCTTCAA
>CAZHIC010000014.1:0-40051 GCA_964532405.1 uncultured Gallionellaceae bacterium
CTCACGCTGGAAATACACCCTTTCGTTCAGGCTCATGTGTCATTGGACAAGGCTTACACTCTTAACATTTCTTAACTTATAGTATGATTGCCGAGAAGCTGGCATGATTAAATAACTATCGGAGGATCAGACATGTATCAAAAATACTTGAAACTCGCGTCGATCACGGTGCTCACGATGAGTAGCGCCACCGCACTGGCTCTGCCGTTCAATTCTTTCGACCCGCGCTCGATGGCGATGGGCAGCGCCGGTGTCGCCGTCGGCGATCCATCGACCGCCCCGTTCTTCAACCCTGCACTGCTTACCGCCTCCGACTCTAAGCTAAAGTATTCGGTTGAATTCCCGATCATCGGCGGACGTCTATTCGATCCGGGCGATTTGCAAACTAAACTTCCAACACTAAGCGATAACATCAGTGCCTTGAACAATTCGATCACCGCTACGAATCTAGGTGCTAATCCAACCACAGCTCAAGTGGCGCAACTGCCCGCCAATATGACAGCCGTAGCGAACAATATCGACAAGGTCAACAACTCCCTTTCATCCTTAAACAACCAGCCGTTGCAGGGCGAGTTTGGCGCGGCGACGGTCATCGGCGTCCCCGGCAAGAATTATGGCTTCGCTTTGTATGCAGATGCATGGATGGCCATGGGCGGAACGCTCGAATACAAGGATGCAGCCACACTTTCAAATTTATCCACTGCCGTAAGAGCGTCCGCAACGGCTTTGTCGTCCGCTGCCGCAGCGTGCCTCCGTGTACAAAATGGCACGGGTACGCTCGCTGATGTTAATACCTGCCTTGGCACAGGAAGCAATTTGGTTGATGCTAACGGCAAAGTCGCATCAACTACGCTTGCATCCAAAATCCACCTGCGCGGTGTAATCATTAGCGAGGCAGGGCTGTCGGTTTCTCACGGATTTGTCGTTAATGACAAGACTTGGTCTTTAGGTATAACCCCCAAGGTCATGCAGCTGCAATTGTTCGATGCCTTGCTGGACGCCAATTCCGGCAACTCCACCAGCGGGGTTACCGGCAACGACTATCTGGCCAAGTACAGCACACTCAATTTTGACGTGGGTGCGGCAAAAAGCTATCTCAATGGTTGGCGTACCGGTGTCACCGTGAAAAACGTACTGCCTCAATCTTTCGATTTTAAAAGAGCGCCAACAGCTGGGGCAACCCCGGTAGCCATCGGTTCCACGCTGGACATCAAACCATTGGTCCGCGCCGGCGTGTCGCATGAAAACGACTGGTCCACTTTGGCATTCGATCTTGATCTGACGCAGAACGATCCGGCTGGCTTGGAAAATAAATCCCAATACGCGGCACTGGGCGGAGAATTAAGCGCTTTGGGTTGGGCGCAGCTTCGCGCAGGCTATCGTGCGGATTTGCTTAATACAGCACGCAACGTGACTTCCGTGGGTCTGGGTATTTCTCCAAGAATCCCCTACTTCAAGTTCCATTTGGATCTGGCCTACGCCTATAACAAAAGTGAACAGGGTGCCTCGTTGCGATTCGGTATGAATTTCTAATCTACCCGCACTTACTAAAAGCCCCGCCGCAAAAACGGCGGGGCTTTTTTGTCCCTGCGCGAACCGCCCACAGAGCCGGTTGCCTCAGCCCTGCACATCCGCCAGCACGGGCGTGTGATCGGATGGGCGCTCCAGTTTGCGCGGCGCTTTATCGATCAGGCAAGAGGTGCAGTGCAATGCGTCGCTGATCAGAATGTGATCGATGCGCAGCCCCATGTTGCGGCGGAACGCCATCATGCGGTAGTCCCACCATGAGTAGGATTTCTCCGTTTGCTCGAATAAGCGGAAGGTGTCGCGCAACCCAAGCTGCAACAAACCTTGAAAAGCTGCGCGCTCCGGCGCGCTGACCAAAATATTCCCAGCCCATCCCGCCGGGTCGTACACGTCGCGGTCTTCCGGCGCGATGTTGTAGTCGCCCAGCAATGCCAGCATGGGATATTTTTTTAACTCTTCGGCAAGCCAGCCGTGCAATGCGGCCAGCCATTTGAGTTTGTATTGGTATTTGTCGGAACCGACTTCCTGACCGTTGGGGATATATACGCACACCACGCGCACACCGCTGATGGTCGCGGCGATGACGCGCTTCTGTTCGTCCGCAAAATTCGGGATGCCGTATTGCACGTCGCTAATCGGTTCACGGCTTATGATCGCCACACCGTTGTAAGTTTTCTGACCACTGAACGCGCTGTGATAACCCGCTGCCTGCAATGCGTCTTGCGGAAAATCTGCATCCTGTTGTTTCGTCTCCTGTAGACAGACTACGTCGATGGGATTCGCTTCTAACCACTCAAGCAGATGCGGCAAGCGCACCTTGAGCGAGTTCACATTCCAGGTCGCCAACTTCATTTGATTTGCGGGCTTTCTGTGGCAGGTGTTGCCCTAAGAGCAGGGCGAACGCCATACGGCGCGATCTTCGGATATCCGGCGGTATCCAACTCTTTGTTCCATTGTTTTTCCAAAAATCCTTCAATCCAATCATTGCCTATGTTTAGAGTAGGAATGTGGCCGTTCCCCGATGCCTTTTTGAAGGCTTCAATCTCATCAACCGTCACCAAAATTTTTTCCGTGTAAGGAATGCCGCGTTTGTTCAGGTATTCGTGCGCCAAATTGCAAGGCTCGCCACAACTTTCCGCGATATACAAAGTGACCGGAAATTTTTCCCGGGCGCGCCGCGTTTCGAATGGCAGGGGCTCATTGAGAGTAGGCTCGGGTAACGAATTCAATTTTGCGATGTCAGCCGCATCCGTCAAAGGCTTATCGCCATAATGCACTTTGCCCACGCCATCGATAGAGCGGTAGTACTCCTCTGCTTGAGCAACACCCGCCAGAAACAATAGCGCCACAAACCAAAACAGTTTTTTCATGTCGTCTCCCCGAAGAATCATCAAACCTCCTCTGCTGCTCCCACCAAACCGTTGTGCCGCAACAGCGCATCGATCTTGGGCGCGCGGCCGCGGAAGGCGATGAAGGAATCCATCGCATCGCGGCTGCCGCCCACCGCCAATATCTGTTCGCGGAAATGGCTACCGCTGGCCGCATCCAGCACACCGTTCTCCTCGAACAAACTGTACGCATCCGCCGACAAGACTTCTGCCCATTTGTAACTGTAATAGCCCGCCGCATAACCGCCGGAAAAGATGTGCGAGAAGCTGTTCTGGAAGCGGTTGAACGCGGGCGGGATAAGCACCGCCACTTCCTTGCGCACTTCGTCCAACAACTGCTGCACGGTCTGCTTGCCGTGCGCGTCGTAATCGCCGTGCAAGTGCAAATCGAACAGCGAGAACTCGATCTGGCGCAGCATCTGCAAGCCGCTCTGGAAATTTTTCGCGGCGATCATTTTGTCGTACAGCGCGCGCGGCAGTTTTTCGCCGGAATCCGCATGGCGCGTCATGCCTTGCAACACGTCCCATTCCCAGCAGAAATTTTCCATGAACTGGCTGGGCAGTTCGACCGCATCCCACTCCACGCCGCTGATACCGGACACGCCCAGCTCTTCCACCTGCGTCAACAGATGATGCAGGCCGTGGCCGAATTCATGGAACAGCGTGATGACTTCGTCGTGCGTGAATAGCGCGGGTTTGCCGTTAATGGGAGAAGCGAAGTTGCAGTTGAGATAGGCCACCGGAGTCTGGATTCCCGTGGGCGTGCGCCGCCGCGAGATGGCATCGTCCATCCACGCGCCGCCGCGTTTGCTGGCACGCGCGTACAGGTCGAGATAAAACTGGCCGAGCAGCGCACCCTTGTTGTCGCGGATATCGAAGAAGCGCACCGCCTCATGCCATATCGGAGCTGAAGAAGACTTGATCTGGAGACCGAACAAAGTCTCGACCAGCCCGAACAAGCCGGACAGCACGGCATCTTCGGGAAAATATTGCTTCACTTCCTGTTCGGAAAACGCGTAACGCTGTTGGCGCAACTTCTCGCTCGCATAACCCACATCCCACGCCTGTAAACCCTGCAAGCCCAACTGGGTTGCCGCGAATGCGCGCAGTTCGTCCAAATCTTTTTCCGCGAACGGTTTGGCGCGCTGCGCCAATTCGAGCAGGAACTCCGCCACCTGTTGCGGCGTATCCGCCATCTTGCTCGCCAAAGATAGTTCTGCGTAGTTGGCAAAGCCCAGCGTTCGCGCCTCTTCTGCACGCTGCTGCAAAATCTGTGTCATCAGCGGCGTATTGTCCCAGTCTATTTTGCTTCCCTCTGCCAGTTGCTCACTCGCACGGCTGGTATAAGCGCGGTACATGCGTTCGCGCAAAGCACGGTTGTCGGCATACTGCATCACCGGCCCGTAGGACGGGGCTTTCAGCGTGAATAGCCAGCCCTTCTTGCCAGCTTCCTGCGCTGCCTCGGCGGCGACTTGGCGCTCATCCGCCGGGATACCGGAAAGCTCTTCTTCATTTTCGACCACGCAGGTGTAAGCGTTGGTCGCATCCAGCAGATTGTCGGAAAACTTCGAGCATAGCGCGGAGAGTTCCTCTTGTATTTCCATGAAGCGCGCCTTCTTGTCTTCCGGCAACTCCGCGCCACCCAGACGAAAATCGCGCAACTCGTTCTCGATGATTTTTTTCTGCGCCGCATTCAATCCCGCATGGTCATGGCTGTTGCGGATGGCCTTGTATTTTTCAAACAGCGCGAGATTCTGCGCCAGCTCGGCGTAATACTGCGTGACCTTGGGCAGATTGGCGTTGTACACCTCGCGCAACTCCGGCGAGTTCATCACCATGTTGAGATGCCCGACCTGCCCCCATGCGCGCGACAGATGCTCGTTGGCGTCCTCGAACGGCTGCACAAAATTTTCCCATGTCGGCGGCGTAGAGTCAGCCAGCAGCTTGGCGGTCAGCGCGCGATTGCGCGCCAGCAACTCGTCAACAGCCGGAGTGACATGTTCGGGTTTGATCTCCGCGAAGCGCGGCAGACCGGAAAAATCGAGTAATGGGTTCATGAATGAGCTGAAATAAATACTGTAGAGGGCAATCCAATGAACACATTTTACTATGAAACATTCTGGCAATAGGCAGACTTGTGCCTGTCAACGTGCAGCAAGACACACAACGTTATGCAGCGCCATACGCCCTATTTTTAGGCGCCCCGACCCTGTGGCACCAAGTTGATATTGGACATTCATTGCAGCGAGTCTTAAAGGTTGTAGTGATTGAAGTCGCGGTGGCGCTTCTTCAGTGCTTCTGCAACGTCCCAAACTGTTAGAGAATATTTTCGCGAACCCACGTTGTCAGTTTGCAGAATTTACGGGCTGGCTTTCATTGTCCGGCGAGGCATCGGTAAAATGGCGCAGCGTGGTATTATTTCCCATCATCAACAGGCAGATAAATCCAAATGCGGCTGACTTCTGATCAAGAGCAAATCATCAAAAGTACCGTAGCTCGCGTGCTGGAAGCGGAGAGCCGTGTCTGGTTATTCGGCTCCCGCGTCGATGATGAACTGCGGGGTGGGGATATTGACCTGCTGATCGAAACAGAAGCTGCATTTCCCAACCGCGCCAAAATGCTTTGCCGCCTTTATGGTGCGCTGATCTACGCTCTGGGGGATCGCAAGCTGGACGTCCTGCTCAAGGATGCGCGTACCCGCGACGCTCTGATCTTCAATATCGCAAAGCGCACTGGAGTGTTGTTGTGAGCCTCGCCTATTTGCCGGAGCATGCCGAAAACGCCATGCGGGTGCTGGAACTGGCGGAGAAAGAAGCTGCGCACTTGGCCTATACCCATCGCACTCTGTTCGCGCAGCACATAGACTTGCAATGGGTGCAGGCACTCGTCGAGCGCGAAGACCTTGCGGAAAAAATTGATGCCTTCGTCAGCCGATTTGGCCGCCTGCAAGATCACATCGGGGAAAAACTCATCCCGCGTTTTGCAGCCCTGCTGGGTAGTGCACCGAAATCTCTGTTGGACAATTTGGCCTATGCCGAAAAAACCAGCTGGCTCGATAGCGCGGAAGCATTCGTCAGCGCAAGAAAACGCAGGAACCTGCTGGTTCACGAATACATGGCTGAGGCCGAACTGTTTCTGGAATCGCTGCAAGCCGCAGATGAGGCGACGCACATGCTCATTGATGTTGTGGCCAGAATCAAACAGCAAGCGGACACGCTGGGCATTATCAAATCGACGTAACGATCAAACAATAACTATTGCGATGCCGACCCCAATAGTTAGTTTGCTTCTTTACATCATTGCCAAAGACAGTTTTAAATCTGCCTGCTCTCCAGAAACCATGTGAGAATCCCCCGCACCCGCAGAATAGTTCTGCGACTGTAAATTGTTCCTTTTTCTTTTCAAATTTCATTTCGTATATCTCTAAAAACGCGCATCCCGTGTAAAGTTTTGCCGCTTATTGTGGGTAAATAATTCGTTATTTATCTGCTTAGTCCGCCTAATGAGCAAGCAGTCAGATTTGTGTACTCATGTTGAAGATTCCAAATTTCGCGCCGATTCTAGCAGCCGTTGCCAGTCTTCATCGGTCGGCAAACGGCCTTGGTATTCTTTGGGCAACTTTGGGTGGAGCTGGTAAGTTGCTACGCCGATTGCATTCGCTTTGGACTTCAGACTGAACTCGACTTCCAACTGGTCGCGCTCCGCGCACAGGATGATGCCGATGGCGGGATTCTCGTCCGGCGCGCGTTCTTTTTCATTCAGCACTTCGAGATAGAAATCCATCTTGCCCGCATATTCGGGGCGAAAGCGTCCGGTCTTGAGTTCAACCGCGACCAGACATTTCAGGAAGCGGTGGTAGAACAGCAGGTCAAGAAAATATTCGTTTTCGCCCAGTGTGAGCGGGTATTGGCTGCCCACGAAGCAAAAGCCATAACCCAGTTCAATCATGAAATCCTTGAGCCGGGCGATGAGCCGTTGCTCCAGCTCGCGTTCATGCACGGCCTGATTGATGCCGAGAAATTCCAAACTGTAGCGGCTTTTCAGCGCTTCATCGGCCTGTTCGGCCAAGTGCTGCGGCAGCACGGCGGGGAAGTTGTGCGACTTGTCTTGCAGGCTGGCTTGATACGCTTCGGCCTTGATTTGGTTTAGCAGTACATTGCGCGTCCAGCCCAGCCGGGCGGTGGCTTCCAGATAGTAGCGGCGAGCAATTTCGTCCTTAACTCGTTCAAATATCAAAATGTTTTGCCCCCAAGGTATTTCTGCAACAAGCTGTTGCAGAAATACGGGAGCAGCGCTGTAGGTTTCGTAAAAGCTCTTGATGTACCAAAGGTTGCGCGGTGAGAATCCGCTCATATCGGGGAACTCATTTCGTAGATCGGCAGACAGCCGATCTACCACAGCGCTCCCCCAGCCCAAGTCTTCCTGCCTCTCCACGATCATCTTGCCTAGCGCCCAGTAGAGGCCGATAAGGCTGCGATTAACCGCCCGCGCTGCGCCAAGGCGACTTTGCGCAACCTGCGTTTTGATGTCGCGCAGGAAATCTTGATAGCGGTTGCTGGCAGGCGGAGTGATTATGCTCATGGCATGAATCCCATTTTATTCAGGTGCTCTTCCATGAGTTCGCGGATAGCATCGAAACAGCGATGAATCGCATCCCAATCTGATTTTCCTTTGTCGAAGGCTTTTGTTTTCATAATGTAAACGGCGGCCTAAATTGAATATGCGATGTGACCTTCGACGATAGTGTGGCGCACCCTGCCTTGCATGGTGTAACCGTTGAACGGCGTGTTTTTGCCCTGACTCTTCAGCGCGGAGGGTTCGATCTTCCAGGTTGCGGCGGGATCGAACACGCACACATCGGCATGCGCGCCGACCGACAGATGCCCCATCTTCACCCCGAGCAATTGCGCCGGATTGCTGGTGACGCGTGCCATTGCTTTCAGCAGCGGCACGCTGTCCTGTTCCGCCCACTTCAACACCAGCGGCAACAACAGCTCCATGCCGGTCGCGCCCGCTTCGGCTTCAGCGAACGGCAATTGTTTTGCATCCTCGTCCACCGGCGAATGGTTGGAACAGATCGCGTCAATGGTGCCGTCGAGCAGCCCGGCGCGCAGTGCCGCCTTGTCGCGCTGGCTGCGCAGCGGCGGCATGAGGTGGCAGTTGGCATCGAAAAAGCCGATGTCCATCTCGGACAGATGCACATGGTTCATCGACACGTCGCAGGTCACCGCCAACCCTTGACGCTTGGCGGCGCGCACCATCTCCACACCCTCGGCGCTGGAGATGCGGCAGATGTGCAGCTTCACGCCAGTCTCGCGCGCCAGTTGCAGCATCGTAGAGAGCGCGATGGTCTCCGCCATCACGGGGATCGCGGGTAGACCCAAACGCGTCGCTACTTCACCGTCGTGGGCTACGCCGTCTTTGGCGAGGAACGCGTCTTGCGGGCGCAACCACACGCGATAGCCGAAGGTCGCCGCATATTGCATGGCGCGCATGAGTACGCGCGTGTCGGTGAGCGGCGTGTCGGCCTGGCTGAACGCCTTGCATCCGGCCTCGGTCAACTCGATCATCTCGGTCAGCTCGATGCCTTTCAGCCCGTAGGTCAGCGCGCCCACCGGAAACACCCGCGCCTGATTGAGCAAACGCGCACGGTGCTTGAGCATCTCCACCAGTCCCGGCTCGTCCAGCGGCGGATCGGTGTCGGGTGGACAGGACAGCGAAGTCACACCGCCTGCCATCGCCGCATCCATTTCCGACTCCAGCGTGGCCTTGTATTCGTAACCCGGCTCGCGCAAGCGCGCGGCCACATCGACCAGACCGGGCATCACGATCAACCCGCTCGCGTCGATCACCCGCTCCGCCACAAAGCCCTGCGGCGCCGTGCCGATTGCGGCGATGCGTTTGTCGACGATGAACACATCCTGCTGCGCGTCGATATTATTTCTGGGGTCGATCAGGCGACCATTTTTGATATGGATATTCATTGGACACCTCAGCTAACTTTTTGCCTTTTGTATGCCATACGGATTTTATCAAGGAGGGCTCTAGGAATAGATTCAAACTGGGCAAACTCACTTACATTGTCATCTTTGACATGTATTTGGCCTTCACCCGTGTTTCTTCTATGCTGGCCCGTTGAATAGTATTTATTTTCTGCAACTTCGTTTGATGGCAGCACCCAATATCGAATGACATCTCGCCAAACTCCGGCCCAGATAAACACATCACAGCAAGCCGGCTTGACTTGTTGAAAGTTCATGTCAAACCGCAGTTTCGAATCTGAAGATAGTGCTTTGACATATAGTGCCTCGCTGCTATCGAAATCAACAGCTCTGGATGCCTTAACCTCGATTCGAATTTTTCCGTCCAAAAAGAAATCATATTGTCCAGAGTACGCGGGGTCTAATTTTTTCGTTGGCTTAACTAACTCAGGACATATTTCTTTTAGATGTCCTTGAGCCCAAGCCTCACCGAACCCTCTTGGGGCACTAATTTCAAAGACATACATAAACATATTTCTTGCAATGTAGTCATCTCGAAGCTCGTAATACTCATCAGTAGAAATTTTCCGATAACCCATTAGCGATGAGATTAGAAACTCATACTCGTTGAAAGGATAAACCGATACCAGATCATCCAACCGCTGCATAACATTGTCGTGTTTTTCTTTTTCTAGCTCATGAACAAGACTCATCAATTTTTCTTTTAACTGCTCCATATCAACTCCTCACTGCACTTTTGATAAGTGCCGCCTCTTCGCTTGAAAGGTTAAATGTTGAAAAAATTAACTCGTCCAATTTTTCACTCGTATCGCTTCCCTCCAAAATGGATTCAACCATCGCTTCAATTTTGTCATGCACTGGCTTGGCAACGACAGGAAATGGAAGTTTTTCCAAGTCTCCCCGCAGCACCTTGTGCGTAGAAAACTTCTTTTTGAATACATACTGAAAAACGCTTGAGTTCAAATAAGCAAGTACCACTTTTATACTCATATCGGGCATGCGTGGAATTAAAATATTTGCACTATTCAGCGTTAATCGTTGCTTGTTATCGTAAGCGAAAACTAAGGTTTTTGAAATAAACCGATACACCAGTTTTTCCGGGAGTCTAAAAAAACGTTCTGGCGCAACCTGCTGAAAATTATCCGGCGTAAAACGAATGAATGACCTTGGCTCACCCAGACTAAAGGAATGAATATCCGCCCCGCGAAAAACGGCTTCCGAGCCAGCTTCATGCGCATTTAAAATAAATTTTTTATTATCACCTGTCACAACTCCAAGTGCCCATTCGGCATTTTTTGCAAGCGTAAAATGCGCAGTATCGTAGATTTTATTTAATAGAATTTCTTCATTCCCACTGACGTCGATGTCAAACGCAAAATGGTCATTGGAAAGAAATCGGCTCTGTTCAACATAAGAAACATTTCTATTGTCCTCAATGGGTACAAGCCAAGTTGGGTCAAATTTTCCCTTGATGAAATCCAGTCGAATGACAGGTGTGAAAACACCTGTAAATTGCCGCCCAAGCTTTACTATTTTTTTGATGCGGCCATGTTTCAAAATAAGTTTTCGAATATCTGCATGTGTCCGAATTTTTAAAATGGATTCCGGTAGCACAAACGAAAGTTGGCCTCCAGCTCTAAGAAGATTTAAAGATTTTGCCAGGAACATAGAAAATGTTTCGCCCGACTGTATTTGATTGGCAAATTGCGGTGAGGCATCTCTATTTTTGTACGCGCCCCAAGGTGGGTTAGTTGCAACAATATCCACCGTCCCGATCAGGTTGTTTGTAGCGCAAAATATTTCACCTGTGGCCAGATCATTAAGAGCATCTAGGCAATGGATGTGCGGCGAAAATTCATCGTGTTTAAATGCGATAAGCAAGTTGATTCGTGCAAGCCTTACTGCCGTGGGGTCAATATCAAATCCATAGATATTTTCGGGCTTAAGTTTAAGAAGTTTGGCCGCAAAAATAAGATACTTGCCTGTGCCACAACAAGGGTCAAGAAAAACTGCATGGTTTGTATTCGCAAATTGATGCAGAGAATTTGCAACAATTTCTGAAGGCGTGTAATACGCACCGCCTTCTGATTTTTGCCCCTCAATAGATAGGCACTGATAAAGCAGCCCAAGATAATCATCCGCTATTGCCGAAGTGAGTAAATCGTAAATTGTTGAGTATTGAACCTTGCTTCCAACATTTATTAATGAGCAATGCCAATTTTCAATTTCGATTTTCGTAGCATTTCGTCGCCAGGCAGTGAATGAATTTAAATCAAATAGGTCAGATGATGGCGCTCTGATAACCTCTTCTTCGACCGCGAGCATACGCAAAGCGGCAACAAAAAGAACAATTTCAATATCAAGTTTATGAGACCGAACAAGATCAATAATGGCTTTGATGTTGTCAACAAGGGCATCGTTTGAGGCGTATTCACTAGGTAGAATATTCTCTTCAGAATGAGCTTTATTGGCTCGTGTTTTTAGTTTCTGTAGCGCGCCGGAGCTGAGTTGAGTTTTAAGGCCAAACACTTCCATTTCTGAGAAGGACAAAGGTGTTGTTTTGGCAGGCGCTATATGCCCGGCCTTTGCCCAGTTCCTCATTGTGGCGGAGGAAACGCCCACAATTTTCGCAGCGTGGTCTACAGATATTTGTTTCATATCCCTATAAGCCGACGGTCATTGCTTGTTGATAGCATCAATTTGCTCTTCCCGCGAGCGTACTCATCACCGCCATGCGCACCGCGATGCCGAAGGTGACCTGCGGCAGGATGACCGATTGCGCGCCGTCGGCCACGCTGGAGTCGATCTCCACGCCGCGATTCATCGGCCCCGGATGCAGCACGATGGCGTCCTGTTTTGCCAGCGCCAAGCGTTCCTGCGTTAGCCCGTAATACTTGAAATACTCCTGTGCCGATGGCAGCAACGCGCCCTGCATGCGTTCGTTCTGCAAGCGCAGCATCATCACCACATCGACATCCTTCAAGCCTTGCGCCATGTCGTGATAAACCCGCACGCCGAGCTTTTCGACGTGGCTAGGCAACAGTGTTTTGGGTGCAACCACGCGCACTTCCGGCACGCCCAGCGTGGTCAGCGCGTGTATCTGCGAACGCGCCACACGCGAGTGCAGAATGTCGCCGACGATGGCGACGCGCAGGTTGTGGAATTCTTTTTTGTAGTGGCGGATGGTGAACATGTCCAGCAGCGCCTGCGTGGGATGCGCGTGGCGTCCGTCGCCGGCATTGATGACGTGTATCTCCGGCGCGACATGCGCGGCAATCAGGTGCGCCGCGCCGCTGGAAGAGTGGCGCACCACGAACATATCGGCGTGCATGGCGCACAGGTTGTCCACCGTATCCAGCAGCGTCTCGCCTTTGCTGGTGCTGGACGAGCCGATGTTGAGGTTGACCACGTCGGCGGAGAGTTTTTTGGCGGCGATCTCGAAAGTGGTGCGCGTGCGCGTGCTGTTTTCGAAGAACACGTTGAACACCGATTTGCCGTGCAGCAACGGCACTTTCCGTATCTCGCGACCCTCGGCGACGTTCACGAATTCGGAAGCTTTGTCCAGGATGTCGCGCATGATGCGCGCGGGCAAACCTTCGGTGGAAAGCAGATGTTGCAGCTCGCCGTTCTTGTTTAACTGTGGATTGTTCATGCGTAGATTCCTGCGCTGGGTTCATCGAAATACGCTTGCAGTATTTGCTGCGCGGCATACTGGTCGATCAGGGGTTTCTGTTTTCTGCCATGCACCCCGCGTTCGCTCAACACCGTGCTCGCGGCGGCGGAAGTATAACGCTCATCCACCAGCAAAGTAGGCAAATCAAAACGTCCTTTGAGGCGGTTGGCGAAACGGCGGCACAGTGCCGTCATCTCGTGCGGCGTACCGTCGTCGTTGCACGGTAGTCCAACTACTAGCGCGGCAGGTTGCCATTCAGTGATGAGCGCGGCGATGGCGGCGAAGCGCACGTCGTTCTTTTCGTCGTCGATCGTGGTGAGAGGCTGGGCGGTGGTGGAGATGGTATTGCCGACCGAAATACCGATGCGTTTAGTGCCGAAATCGAATGCGAGTAACGTACCTTGCGGAGGACAGAGGACAGACGCTGCGCTAACAGAAGACAGATGACCCCTAGTCGCACCTCTTTTTTCTGTCATCAGTATTCTGTCCTCTGTCTTCTGAGTTCAGGCATGTCCGACTTCCTCCGAAAGCGAGGCAAAATCAATGCCGAGCAACGCCATCGCCGCCGACAAGCGCTCTTCCGCTGGCAGATCAAACATGATGCGCTCATCGGCGGGCACACTCAGCCAGGCGTTCTGCGACAACTCTTGTTCCAACTGACCTTCAGCCCATCCGGCATAGCCCAGCGTCACCAGCAAATGGCGCGGCCCTTGTCCTTCACCCAGCGCTAGCAGGATGTCCTTGGAAGTGGTGAGTCCGACCTTGTCGTTTATGCGCAGGGTGGATTGCCATTCGCCGTTCGGCTCGTGCAGCACAAAGCCGCGATCGGTTTGCATCGGGCCGCCGAAATGCACCCGCACATCTTCCAATTCGGCGGGCTTGAGCGGCATGTTGATCTGCGCGAACAACTCGCTGAGGGTGAGGCTGATCGGGCGGTTCACCACGATGCCCATCGCACCCTGCTCGTTGTGCTCGCACACGTAGGTGAGCGACTTGGCGAAATAGGGATCGGTCATCGCCGGCATAGCGATCAGGAAGTGGTGGCTGAGGTCGAGTTGGGACATGGCGCTATTGTAATCGGAAGGAAGTGCTCCACACAATTTTCGTGTCATAGCTAGCTGTGGTTGCGGGTGGCGTACCATCGTGAAGCGGTTGACAACTGCGGCCTGTGGCATAAACCAGCGTCATGAATTTATCCTGCAAGTCTGCGTCGGAAATTCGCGAAGCGCGCATCGTGGCGGTGGAAAGTGTTGTTGCACAATTAAAAGCTTAGGTTGTAGCGCAAATGAAAAGAGAGCGAATAATCATTCGCTCTCTTTTCATTTGCCGGCACGTTACTGAATGGGCAGATACTAAATGATTTTCCTGCTCCGCATCAATCTCGCTTATTCCCGTTTTTCCTCTCGTCTTTTTCCTTGTCATCCTGATCGTGCGGCGCTGACAATCGTTTTATTCCCGGAAGCATCAGTTGCCGAATAGCTCACCGTGTATATCCGGCCTGCCTTGCTCTTGCGTTCTGCCTTGAGTTGGAATTGCCGGTTGTCGGCACCAGCTTGAGGACCCTTGATGTCGTCCTCATCCAGAGCTTCATCCGCGGTGATCGCTTCGAGTTTGATGTCAGGTTGTGGATCGTAGTTGTCTCTTACCGTGATGGTGGCGGTGATGGGTACGAGCTTCTCATTCGGGCGGAGAGTGTTGGGACTCAGCGCGACGGTGAGGCTGGGCGGGGTGGTGTCTTCACGTTCGAGTGTTCCCCAAACTTTTTGGTATTTATTACCGGGGCTATAGCCCACTTTGAAAGTGCCTTTCAGATATTTTTCATCCGGCCCCGTGAAAGCGGGTTGCCCCGTGGCTGCCGGCAAATCAAGCTCATTGTCAACTAAAGGAATTGTCACGCTGAATCCCGCAAGGGTTTGACCTGGACGAATAACGGATGACCAGTCTCCCCAAGGAGTAATCCACTCTAGATAATAGTTATCGGTATCCTGCTGTCCAAATACACGTGATTTCCAATATGGAGGCTGGCTGGTGCTACCCTGTGCAAGAATGACTGCGACACCAGTCTCCCCCTCTCTCCCATATGACCATCCCAGCGGCAATCTGGTGAGCTGGGGGTACTCATAATTTTGAGCAATATCATAATAGCCGCCGATTGTGAAATTATTGAATGGAGCGTCGGTGTTGTTAATTACTTTGTAGTTGTAGACCAGGTTGCCCCCATAGTGGATGCCGTAAACCAGCACACGGATACCAGTAGCCTGAACAGGGGGTTGAGCCTGCGCCGTAACAGTGCTTGCTAGCAGCGCGAGGATTGACAAAAGACGAGAAAAGGGAGGGATCATGTTGTGTCTCCTTGATTCTTAGGAGCCTAGGCAAGCCGATCAGTTCTTACTGTCCCTTCGGTTTCTCTCATCACGGCGGTCTTCTTGCTCTCTTTCGTCGTGCGGCACAATCACAGTGGCAGAGGCGATGGCCTTATTGCCGGATGCATCGGTTGCCGAATAGATCACGGTGTAAATGCGTCCTGTTTTATTTTTGCCCTCGCGTTCGGCCTTGAGCGCAAACGACCGATCATCCGTACCGATAAGCGCGCGAATATCACCGGCCTCCCACACTTCGTTAGCAGTGATGGATTCGAGTTTAATTGCGGGCTGAGGGTCGTAGTCATCCTTTGCCGATATGGTGGCAGTGATGGGAACGAGCTTTTCGTTTGAGCGGAGGGTGTTGGGACTCAGCGTGACCGAGAGAGTGGGCGGTGTCACATCGACTTGGGTAAATGGAATTTCGGCAGAGGTAATGATCTTTCCGCTTGGATCTTTTGTGTTGTTATCGAGTAAAAATACCTTGCCGCTCGCAGTGAGATACCCTGATGATTGATAAATTATGGGAATAGTTAATTCTGCCACGCTACTGAGCGTGCCGGGTCTTATGTAATTGGCACCTGAGAAAACTTTGGGCGGCGGCACTTGGTTGTTTTCTATTCCCCTCATACTAATTCGAGATTTCGATTCCACCATGTAGTCGAACTGAAACACATTTATCGTGCAATCCATGGAAACAAAAGGTTTGCATTGTGCAAGATCAAGTGGCGCGGGTACATCCGAATAATTTGGATTCAGCGACCACGGCTTCCCTGGCAACTCCTTGCCAACGGCATTGAGGCCAAGGTTTGCTTTATGAATTGTACTGGTGGAATTATTTTCGATCTGATAGCGATACACGATTTGCCCGCCAAAATGGATGGCATAAACATTGATCTTGATTGGTACGCCAGCGTTGGCTACGGGAGCCGTGAAAATAGCCATCAAGAAAGCGCTACCTAAAACAGCCTGCCGGAACAATTGAATTGTCATGATGCGCCTTTCAGTTATTGAACATGCCAAGGTTCGCCGGGTACAGCAGTATGTGTGACCCCGCAGCCCAAATAAACAGGTGCCAGTTGGACATCGGTCAGCCCGCTCGGCGTGAGATCGAATGCCATACGTGATTCATGACGGGACATGCCAGGAGCAGCGACATCCTGATTAAACTTTAAGCCATGCCCAGTCATTTCTCCCGTAACTTTGTCTCTAAGCACCTGACATTCAGGGTGTGCGATCATGTAATCTGCGTCAAGATTATAATCCTTGTCCACAATCTCAAATAAATGCTGCTGATATTGGGTTGGGCGATACGCCGAAGTACCCACATAAGCCCCACCTCGGTCACTGATTCCTTTTTGAACACAGGCCAACTTGAATTGAAAGTCAGCTGTCAGGCCATCCGGTCTCCAGCGATTGCTGTTTTCAAAGTCTATTGCAACCGGATCGGTGAGCGGCGTCAAGCCAGTAACCGGGCAATCAGAGGCCGACACAGGCACACAACTCGTCCCCGCCCCATCGGGCTGGAAGTTTGGATCGCAAGTGCAACTTGCGCCCGAGGGAGTGGCATTAGGAGGACAAGGAGGCAGCGCAGCAATCGCTTCAGTATAGGTGTTACAAAAGCCAGACGAAGAGCCGGGTACGGTCCCGCAAGTCATGCTCCTGACGTACAGGCCTGGCGCAGCACCACAGAAGTGTGGATGAGAGATGCACACGGATGGAGGCGTTAAACCAGTCCAAGTCGGTGAGCCCGGAAGGTAATAGCCAGCGACTAAAGCTGGCACCGTACCGGCTGCATGCACTGGACGAACCATTGTCATCAATGAGAGCAGGAGGATCGAAAGACAAAAGATGCTGGGGTGTAAAGCAGATGGAGCCATTCTTTTTGTATCAAACGCTAGCGTACTCATCGCCACCCCCTGAACATTTAGAACACTGATTATTTTAATTTTTCTTCGCCAAGTGGCTATTCTGCGGAACGTGAACAGAGATTCTGCTCGAACGTGAACGCCTGAACGGCGTGTTGTGCTGGTGGTTGGTTTTTACTTCATGTGTTCACGTTGGGTCAAGTTTTTTTGGTTTTTCGCATCGTCTCTCCGGTTAATTTGATGGGGTGAGCGCGGTGGACGATTCGGTCGAGAATCGCGTCCGCGAGGGTGGGTTCGCCGATGACATCGTGCCACGCTTTGACCGGAATCTGGCTGGTAATGAGTGTGGATTTTGCGGTGCGATCATCGATGAGTTCCAGCAGATCCTGCCGCTCGGATTGAGTCAACGTTGCCACCCCAAAGTCATCCAGAATGAGCAGATCAATCCTGGCAATTTGCATCAACCGTTTCCTGAAGCTGCCGTCACCGTGCGCCTATTTTAGCTCTTCCAACAACCGCGACGTTCTGACGTATAGGACCGACTTTCCTTGCCTGGTTGCTCAGCGCGCAGGCGAGCCAGGTTTTGCCGCAACCGGTGAGCCTCGTAAAGATTACATTTTGCGCTTGCTTGATCCAGTCGCAGTCAATCAAGTTGGCCATCACAGACTTGTCCAGCCCGCGATCGGCGCGGTAGTCGATGTCCTCCACGCAGGCGTTATGTTTTAACCTTGCCCCCTTCAGCAAACGCCCGAGCTTCTGGTTGTCGCGGTAGCTTGCTTCCCGGTCGACGATGAGCCCGAACCGGTCATTGAACGATAGCGATTGTGTGACGGGCTGAACGATTTGTTCTTCAAACGCCGCAGTCATGCCCGGCAGCTTGAGTGCTTTGAGTGTGGTCAGCGTGTGTTGGTGCAGCATGGTGAATCCTTTCTTTGAGTTGGAATTACGTGGGTGTGATGCTTGGCCGGCGCGCCCGGAGCGCGCCGGCGTGCGGCTTTTTTGCTCAGTGGTAGTAGTCCGGCCCGCGCACATTTTCGTGCGTTGGCAGTGGCGTTGGCTCTGCCGGAAACAGCTCTGCATGGCGGTCGAGTCCCGCCTCCAGAATCGATTGGACAGCCTTGCGTTTCGGCGACCCAATCGAGAGCGCCCTCGCGCACGCGGCTTCCAATCTGTCCTCGCCATAACGCTTGGATAAACTGAACACCCCCAGGCACGAGCGATAGCCCATCTCGGGATGAGGCTTGTCTTCCATAATGCGGCGGATGATGGAACACGTCGCAGGGCCGATGCTCTCCCCCCAGTTCAAGAGGCGCTGGGGTGTCCATTCCAAATGCTTTTGATGTGACTTGGGCATGTGCGCGGTGAGTGTGGTGTGCTTCCAAGCCTGCGGGCTCCTGACGTGCGAGGCGACCCGCCGCCCTTTGTGCAACGCCTCCACCACGGAACCGGTCAGGCGCACATCCAGTTGGGTCTTGGCGAGCTGGAACGGCACGCTGTAATAGTGCTGGTCCACTTCGATGTGATAGTCGATATTGACCCGTGCCTTCAGCCACTCGGCGTACTCGTAAGGCTGTGCGGGAAGTGGCCTCATGGCGGGACGGTCGAGGCTGTCGAACTGCGAGCGGCGAGTTTGTGTTTTGTTCTTTTGGAACGGACGATTGTTCAAGCCTTGCAGTAGTTGCGCAATGCGACGATTTAATTCGTGCAGACTGAAGAAGGTGTGGCGGCGAAGGCGCGCTGTAATCCAGCGTTGCACCAGCAGTACACCCAATTCGACCATGGCTTTATCCTTCGGCTTGTAAGGGCGTGCCGGGATGATCGCCACGCCATAATGCGCAGCCATTTCGGCATAGGTGGTGTTGATTTCAGGCTCATAGCGGCAAGGTTTCGTTACGGCTGACTTGAGGTTGTCCGGCACCACGATTTCCGGCACGCAACCGAAGAATTCAAACGCTCTGACATGCGACCCGATCCAATCCGGTAACTTCTGACTCAGCGTGGCGCAGGCAAAGGTGTAGCCGGATGCACCGAGCACCGCGACAAAGATTTGTGTGAGACGAATTTCACCGGTCAATGGATCCACGATGGGAACGCCGTCGCCACTGTAATCGACGAACAATTTCTCTCCAGCCTTGTGGGTTTGCCGCATGGATAATTTGAGCCTGCTGCCGTATTGGCGATAGTACAAGCAGAACTGCGCATACTGGTATGCCTGACCCGCACAGGTTGCCTGATACTCTTCCCACAGCAGCAACAGCGTCACGCCCTTGCGCTTAAGCTCCTAATGAATGTGGGTGCAGTCGGGCATGGCATATTCACGGGGGGATGTGACGGGTGGAAACAATCGCGTTTCCAGTGTGGTGTCGTCCATTCCCTCTGGCAGTGGCCATGACAATCCGGCCTCTTCAGCCGCTTGAGTGTATTTGGAAATAACGCCAACGGATAGCTTCAAGCTGGCGGCTATTTGACGACAACTTAAATTGGCTTCGAATTTGAGACGAAGTACCTCTTTGATCTTGCGCATGGAACTCCTTGCTGCCGGCATAACATCCCCTTAAAAACTCAGGGATGCTCCGGCAATTACAGGTTAAGTTCCAGCACAAATCACGCAAGCGTTCCGACTGCGTGAACAGTGATTCTGGCATCGTGAACACCTATTCTGGTGAGGGGCAAAAAGTGTTCACGTTCGAGCAGAATCAGTGTTCACGTTGCCGTGGAATGACTGTCCAGCTTGCCGTGGAATCCGTGTCCAGTTTGGAGCGGAATACGCACGTTTACGTTACGAACGTGATGATGCTCAGTTATTGAGTGCAGGGATAGGGGTGTACTGGTAATCCGGCTGCGCCGCCGGATCGCAAGCTCCTTTCCGCCATCCTCTTGTTCGTTGTTTTTCTCTGTGCTGCAATATCAACCCCAAAAGCAGATGCATATTAGCGACATTCCATGACGAAGAACTCAACCGCCACGCCGGACAACTCAAAACTTCGCATCGACAAATGGCTGTGGGCTGCGCGTTTTTTTAAAACACGCGCGCTCGCGGTCGATGCGATCGAATGCGGCAAAGTGCTGGTGAACGGGGTGCGCGTAAAACCCGCTAAAACCATCGCTGCCAGTGACATGCTAAGCATTCGCCTTGGTTCGTATTTTTTTGAAGTGGAGGTGCTCGCTTTGTCGGACAAGCGCGGTCCGGCACCGCAAGCGCAAAAACTCTATCGCGAAACAGAGGCGGGACGTGTAAAACGTCAAGCGCTTGCTGCCGAGATCAAAGCGCAGCCGCAACCTTCCGAACTCAAAGGCCGCCCGACCAAGCGCGACCGGCGCGAGATCGAGCGTTTCAAGACTGAGGTGTGGTGAGGCTGCGCAAGCATTGCCTGCTGTGCGTTATGCGGGGATGTTTTTTAACTCGGTCGGACGACCAAACAGCCAGCCTTGACCAAAGTTGCACTTTAACCCCAGAAGTTTTGCACGCACCTCTTCGGTTTCGATGCCTTCAGCGACTACGTCCATGCCCAGAGAATGCGCGAGCCTGATCGACGAGCTCACGATCTCATGGCTCTGTGCGGAAGTCAGCATGGTGCGGGTGAAAGCGATATCAACTTTCATCGTGCCGATAGGGTAGCGATTTAACGTGTCCAGTGACGAGTGTCCCGTTCCAAAATCATCAATGGCAATCGTGCTCCCCATTTCAGATAACTGATTGAGCAGATGTAACGCCATTTCCGGTTTGTTGATGATCACTGTTTCGGTGAGCTCCAGTTTCAATTCTGTCGGTGGCATTCGATGACGGGTGATGATGGCTTTAACATCCGCAACGAAACTGTCGCCGGTGAGTTGCGAAGGCGACATGTTGACGCTGACGAAGGGCGTTGCGACGTTCGTTGACTTGCGCAAAAGGGGCCAGTCGCGACATGAGCGTTCCAGAGTCCATAAGCCGAGTTCGCGAATTTGCCCGGTCTGTTCTGCCAACCAGAGAAAGTCCATCGGCGAGACCAATCCGTCCGTTGGATGACGCCACCGGATAAGTGCTTCGTAACCCGCCACTTGACCCGAAAGCAAGTCGCAGATCGGCTGGTAGTACATCTCGAACTCGTCTTTGACCAAGGCGCGCCCGATGTCGTTCGCCATGGTCAATTTTTGCGTGGCTTCGCCGCGAATGGAGTTGCGCTTGCTGGTGACTTCGGCCTGATCCAACTGTTGTGCGGCGGATTGCGGCTGTGAAGTGCCGCGTTTGTTGCGGTAGCGATCCAAAATGACCAGCAGCAAATGACGCACGATGGGGTCGGTCTTGTCCAGCAGCTCGTTCACCAAGGCGCGCTGGATGGTAATGAGTACGGTGTGCTCCAACGCTCTTGCTGTGGCCGTTCTCGGCTGATGGTCTATCAATGCCACCTCGCCGAACAGCTCGCTTCTGCCGATTTGATTGACTCGCTGCTCTTGGCCGTTGACGGTCACGGCTATTTCGACGAATCCGTCTTCGATCAAATAGGCGCAATCGCCCGCATCGCCTTCCCTGAAGATGACCTCGCCTGCGCCATAGATTTCACGATTGAGATTGTTCAGCATGGCTTGCTCCTGATCGAACTGGTATTTTACGACTCACAGCTTGCCCGCATTCCGCGAAAAAGCAATGCGTGGAAAGGCCTAGATATTTTTCATATCCAACGAACGGACAAGCAACGCGATTCCCAGCAAACTTTGTAGCAGATAGAGGATGCTGGAGACGCCGTGCAAGGTCTTGAACCGCGATGCCAGTACGCTCTGCATCACATCCTGCGGCAAAGCTTGAAGTTTCAAATCTGCCATGATGGGCTGGATGCCGAACTGTCCGATCAGCAGCAATATCAACATGGCTGCGGTCACAAGGAATGATTTTTGTTTCCACGCGGAACGTCCGAACCGGTGCAGTTGATACGCCAACAAATACAGCGCGCACCCGATGCCGACGAGCGCCATACCGGTGAACATTTTGCCTGCCAGCATGCCCGCCAGTTGCCGGTCGGCCAAAGTCTGAAACAGCACAGGCACGGCAAGATAGCCGATAGCCCATGTGCCGCCGACCCAAAGTGCGGCGCTGAGTACAGCGAGGTGACGGGGTAAATTGCGCAGCATCACTTGTTGTTATCCAGTGCCTTTTCCAATTCTGCGGCAGGCATGTAGCCGGGGTTGAGTACGCCATTGGCAAAAATCAATGCGGGGGTGCCGTTCACTTTAAGTTTCTTGCCCAACTCCATCACCTTGGCAGTGGGAACGTCGCACTTGCCCGCAGCGGGTTGCACGCCGTTCAGCATCAGGTTGTCCCAAGCCTTGACCTTGTCTTTGCTGCACCAAACCGCATGCACTTTTTCGGCGGAGCCGTCGAAGATCGGATAAAGGAACAGGTACAGCGTGACGTCGTTTACATTCTGCAATTCGCGCTCCAGCTTTTTGCAGAATCCGCAATTCGGGTCGGTGAAATAAGCCAGCTTGCGGCTGCCGTTACCCTTTACTTTCTTCACGGCGAGATCGAACGGCAGCTTGCTGAAGTCTATGGCAAACAATTGGCGCGAGCGGGCTTCCGTGACATTGCGGCGGTTTTTGATGTCAAACAGACTGCCGTCGATCAGATACTGCCCGCTCTCATCCGCATAAAAAACATGGTCTGACGTCACCACTTCATACAGGCCGGCAATTGGCGACTTGTTAATTTGGGTGATCTCTCCCAGCTCCCTGCTCAATGTGCTTTTGAGCTTGGCGGTGGCGTCAGTTTCGGCAGCGTGAGCCAAAGAAATTGAAAGCAATCCCAGCAGTAGTGTTCTAAACATGGTGCGTCCTTGAGTGGTGAATTAATTGAGTGCGTGCCGTGCCAGCATTTTTTTCAGTGGCGCGATTTGATTGGTGGCGGAAAGGCCGAAGTTGCGCAGCGTGCGCAGCAGCGGGTTGTCGTTAACGAACAGATGCTTCAGCGCGTCCGTGGTGAGTTGCATGGAAAGAATGTCTTCACGACGGACTTTCTCGTAGCGGCGCAACAGATGAAGGTCGCCGCAATTGCCCTGCGTGCCGCCTTGCAACAGCGTCTCGGCCAATTGACGCGCATCGCGGAAACCCAGATTCACCCCCTGCCCGGCTAAAGGATGGACATTGTGCGCGGCATCGCCGACCAAAGCCAGACGCGGCTTGGTGATATGAGCCAGATTCAGCACGCGCAAGGCAAAAGCGGAGGGCGGCGTGATCAAACCCAATTCGCCCAGCGTGTGCTGCGAGGCAACAGAGACCTGTGCGCACAATTCTTCGGGCGACAACGCCAGCAATTCGTCCGATCTTTCCGGGCTGACCGACCACACGATAGAAACGCGCTTGTCCGGCAAAGGCAGCAGCGCGAGGATGCCGTCCGGCGAGAACCATTGATAGGCGATGCCGTGATGGGCTTTGCCGGTGCTGAAGTTGGCGACCACTCCGTGCTGATGGTAGGGAGTCGGCACTTCCGCCATGCCCGCCTGGTGGCGCACCCACGAATCGCGCCCGTCCGCGCCGACCACGAGTTTGGCGCGCAGCTCGCGACCATCCGCCAGTTTCAGGTATGCGGCTTCTGGATGCCAGGTCAGCTCGGCGCAACGCGCGGGGTTGAGCAGTGTCAGGTTGTCTTGCTGTTGCAGGCCGTCCCACAATACCTGTTGCAGCAAACGGCTTTCTAAAATGAAGGTCAGCTCTGCGGCGCCGATTTGATACGCGCTGAAATCCAGTTCCGCCCCGCTGTCGCCGAATATGCGCATTTCTTCCACCTGCTGCACGCGGTTCATATCCATCTTTTGCCATGCGCCGCAGTCGCGCAGGAATTCGGCATTGCCGGGAGTAACGGCGTATATGCGACTATCCCAGTCATCAGCATGAAACTCGCGTAGCGATTCGTTTGCTCCCTCGCCCGCAGGGATTGAAGATTGCCTTTCACGTTCGCCTCCTCTCCCGCTTGCGGGAGAGGATTGAGGAGAGGGCATCGGGAGAGGGTTGGGGAGAGGGGAACGGGCAAGCCCGTTGGGATCAACGGGCAAAGTTGGTGAGGACTGACCTTCCACCAATGCCAGTCGCAGTCCGCTGGGCTTGAGCGCAGCGGCGAGGCTCGCACCCACCAACCCGCCCCCAATGATGATCACATCGAATTCCATCGCATTTCGCACCGATAAAAATTTGGCGGCATCATAGCATGGGGCGGTTGATTAAATTATAATCGCCGCCCCCTTCGGAAATGACTATGCAAATCGGCCCCTATCAACTCAAGAATAACCTCATCGTCGCACCCATGGCGGGTGTGACGGACAGGCCTTTTCGTATGCTGTGCAAACGCATGGGCGCGGGCATGGCGGTGTCCGAGATGGTGGCGTCGAATTCGCTGCTGTACGGTTCCGAGAAGACCAAGCGCCGCGCCAACCACGAAGGCGAGGTCGATCCGATTTCGGTGCAGATCGTCGGCGCCGATCCCAAAATGCTGGCGCAAGCCGCGCGTCACAACGTGGATAACGGCGCGCAGATCATCGACATCAACATGGGCTGCCCGGCCAAAAAAATCTGCAACGTGATGGCGGGTTCCGCTCTCATGCAAAACGAAAAGCTGGTGGCCGGGATATTGGAAGCAGTGGTAGGCGCGGTGGACGTGCCGGTCACGCTGAAGATACGCACCGGCTGGGACAAGGCCAACCGCAACGCGGTGAACATCGCCCGCATTGCCGAATCCAGCGGCATTCAAGCGCTGGCCATCCACGGTCGCACGCGCGCCTGTGCCTACACCGGCGACGCCGAATACGACACCATCGCTGCGGTTAAAACGCAAGTGAGCATTCCCGTCATCGCCAACGGCGACATCGCCACACCGGAAAAAGCACGCTTCGTTTTACAGCGCACCGGCGCGGATGCAGTGATGATCGGACGCGCGGCGCAAGGCCGTCCGTGGCTGTTCCGCGAAATTGCCTATTTTTTACAGACTGGCACACACTTGCCCGCACCGCAGGTGGATGAAATCCAGCGCGTGCTGATCGGCCATGTGCATGAACTGTACGAGTTTTACGGCGAACACACCGGCTTGCGCGTGGCGCGCAAGCACATCTCTTGGTACACCAAGGGGCTGGCCGGTTCGGCGCATTTTCGCCACCACATGAACCAGCTGGAAAGCATTGCAGAACAATTAACAGCGGTGAACGATTTTTTTGAGGGGCAATTGCAGATTGGGGAGAGTCTGCAATACGCCGAGGAGTTGGCAGCATGAAAAAAGGGGGGATTGTCGTGTTGGAAGAAAATGAAGTGGCGCGGTATGTGCGCCAAGCGGTGGGCGATTATTTTACCGATCTCGATGGCGAAGAGCCCTCCTGCGCGGTGTACGACATGGTGATAGGCTGCGTCGAAAAACCGCTGATCGAAACGGTGTTGCACCATGCGGGCGGCAATCAGACCCGCGCAGCCGAACTGCTCGGATTAAACCGCAACACGCTACGCAAGAAGATACAGGCGCACAAGATAAAATCATAAACTTGGAACTGAAAATGGCACCCATCAAACAAGCACTCATCAGCGTATCTGATAAATCCGGCGTACTCGAATTCGCCCAAGGCCTGCATCAGCTCGGCGTAAAGATTTTGTCCACTGGCGGCACGGCAAAACTGCTCGCCGACAACGGCGTGCCCTGCACCGAAGTGGCCGACTACACTGGCTTCCCCGAGATGCTGGACGGACGCGTGAAGACGCTGCAACCGAAAGTCCACGCGGGCATTCTGGCGCGGCGCGACCTGCCGGAGCATGTGGCCACGTTGAAGAAACACGACATCCCGACCATCGATCTGGTGGTGGTGAATCTGTATCCGTTCGCGGCCACCATCGCCAAGCCCGGCTGCACATTGGAAGATGCGATTGAGAACATCGACATCGGCGGGCCTGCCATGGTGCGCTCCGCCGCCAAAAACTACGCGCATGTCGCCATCGTCACCGATCCGACCGACTACGCCGACGTGCTGGCCGAGATGCAAACCAACAAGGGCGCAGTGAGCGACGCGACGCGTTTCGATCTGGCGAAGAAAGCCTTCTCGCATACCGCCGCCTACGACAGCATGATCAGCAACTACCTCACCGCGATCCACAGCAATGGGGCTAAGAGCGAGTTCCCGGCGCAGATCAATTTCAATTTCGCCAAAGTACAAGACATGCGCTACGGCGAGAACCCGCACCAGCACGCGGCGTTCTACCGCGACCTCAACCCGGTAGCGGGCGGCATCGCCGACTACACCCAGTTGCAAGGTAAAGAACTTTCCTACAACAACATCGGCGACGCCGATGCCGCCTGGGAACTGGTCAAGACCTTCGACCAGCCCGCCTGCGTCATCGTCAAGCACGCCAACCCCTGCGGCGTGGCGATTGCAGACAGCGCGCTGAATGCCTACAAACTGGCCTATGCCACCGACACCACTTCCGCGTTTGGCGGCATCATCGCCTTCAACCGCGAGTTGGATGCCGAAAGCGCCACGCAGATTACCGCCAACCAATTCGTCGAACTCATCATCGCGCCTTCGGCTTCTGAAGCCGCTTTGAAAGTGACAGCAGCGAAACAAAACGTGCGCGTACTCACCGTGCCGCTGTCCAATGCGCATAACCAATTTGACTTCAAACGCGTGAACGGCGGACTGCTGGTGCAGACGCCTGATGTGCTAAACGTGCAAGCGTCGCAACTCAAAGTCGTGAGCAAAGTACAGCCGAGCCAACAACAATTGACCGACCTGTTGTTCGCATGGCGCGTGGCTAAATATGTGAAATCCAATGCCATCGTGTTCTGCAAAAATGGCCAGACGCTGGGCGTAGGTGCAGGCCAGATGAGCCGCGTGGACAGCACGCGCATCGCCAGCATCAAGGCGCAGAACGCCGGACTAAGTTTGGTTGATTCCGTTGTTTCATCCGACGCCTTCTTCCCGTTCCGTGACGGCATCGACGTACTGGCGGCTGCGGGCGCGAAAGCGGTGATCCAGCCCGGCGGCTCCATGCGCGACGAAGAAGTCATTGCGGCAGCGGACGAGCATGGACTGGCGATGGTGTTTACCGGTTTTAGACATTTTAGACATTAAGTCTAAATGTGACACCCAGCTTGTAATTCGGTAAGATGCGCTGACTTACAAAAAGAGGTGTTTATGCAGACCGTTAAACTTTCCACCAAAGGGCAATTTGTAATTCCCAATGAGATACGCAAAAGCCACCGCCTCGCGGTCGGAACGGAGTTTGCGATTTCTTTTGTGGGTGATGAGATTCGTTTGACGCCCTTGCCGATGTTTCCTGTCACCACGGCGGATGACGCAGGGGGGCTGTTGTCTAAGCGCGGGACGAAAAAATCCGACGAAAATAATACTCGCGCGAAAATTGCAAAAGCGATAAAAGCACGCGATGCGGCGACACGCGAATGATTGCGCTCGATACCAATATCTTGGCGCGCCTCTTACTCAAGGACGACGCGGCGCAATTCAGGCTAGCGAAAGAATTGCTGGCGCGAGATGATCTCTATACTGCACCTCCCACGGTCATACTCGAATTGGTGTGGGTGCTGGAATCTTATGACTGCACCCGCGCAGAAGTCTTACAAGCTTTGCGCACATTGTTTGGTTTGCCCAACTTCAAACCCAAATCGTTCGAGGCCTTGTGTCATGCAATCAAATGGTATGAATCAGGTATGGATTTTGGCGATGCACTGCATTTGGCGTTGAGTGCTGGCGACGGGGCATTTGTCTCATTCGATAAGGTATTCGGAAAAATTGCAGCACAACACGACACCGCGCCAGCGGTACAGGTATTACGTCGTTCAGCAAAACAAGTGGGGTTGAAATGAAAATTCTAGTCATCGGTAACGGCGGTCGAGAGCATGCAATGGCCTGGCGCTTGGCGCAGGGCACCAAGGTGCAGAAAGTGTACGTCGCTCCCGGCAATGCGGGCACGGCACTGGAAGAAGGCGTGGAGAACGTCGCCATCACCGCCATTCCTGAACTCATCGAGTTCGTGCGGCGCGAACATATCGAGCTTACCGTAGTCGGACCGGAGGCTCCGCTGGCGGCAGGTATCGTGGATGCTTTCCATGTGTCCGGACTGAAAATATTCGGACCCACCCAAGCTGCCGCCCAACTGGAATCCTCCAAAGATTTCGCCAAGCGTTTCATGACGCGGCATAACATCCCCACCGCTTTCTTTGAAACTTTCAGCGGCATTAAAGCCGCGAAGGCGTATGTCGAAAAGCACGGCGCCCCCATCGTCGTCAAAGCCGACGGACTCGCGGCGGGCAAAGGCGTGATCGTGGCGATGAGCAAGGATGAAGCTTTCGACGCTATTGACATGATGCTGTCCGACAACAAACTCGGCGATGCCGGAGCGCGCGTGGTGGTCGAAGAATTTCTCGCGGGCGAAGAAGCCAGCTTTATCGTCATGGTCGATGGCAAGAACGTGTTGGCGCTGGCGACCAGCCAGGATCACAAACGTCTGCGCGACGGCGACCTCGGTCCCAACACCGGCGGCATGGGTGCGTATTCCCCTGCCCCGGTGGTGACCCCGGAGATCCATGCGCGCGTGCTGCGCGAAGTGATCCATCCCGTGGTGCAGGGCATGGCGAGCGAAGGCATCATTTACACCGGCTTCTTGTACGCGGGTCTGATGATCTCGCCCGACGGCGGCATTAAAGTGCTGGAGTTCAACTGCCGCATGGGCGACCCGGAGACGCAGCCTATCATGCTGCGTTTGAAGAGCGATTTCGCCGCCATCGTCGAGCACGCCGTCAACGGCACGCTGGATAAAGTGGAAGCGGAATGGGATAGACGCACCGCGCTCGGCGTGGTGATGGCAGCAGCGAATTATCCCGACACGCCGCGCAAAGGCGATGTTATCAACGACCTGCCGAAAAAATTGGAAGACGCGCATGTGTTCCATGCTGGCACGGCGATGCAGGATGGCAAAGTGGTCACCAGCGGCGGACGCGTGCTGTGCGTCGTGGCGCTCGGTGACATGGTAAAAGTGGCACAGAAACGCGCTTACGAAATCGCCGATAACATCCACTTCGACGGATGCCAGATGCGGCGCGACATCGGCTGGCGGGCAATTCAACATAGAAAATAAGTACAATGTGCCGCATACAAGAAGCCGAATATTAGCGTCTTTATTCTGTAGTCCGATGCAAAGAGTCTGGAGAAAAAAGTGAACCAAGAACTGTTTATCAAGAGTTATCTAGAAAAGATTGATCAACGTTTTGGGTTCGGTGGAAACTTAGGCTTTGCTTTTGAGATATTTTCTATTGCAGCTATTCTCGATAAACCGTTCGATGAAATTTACAACGACATATCGACATTGGTAAAAAGCGAAGACGGCGCTCACACAGGCCAGAATGATGGGGGCGTTGACGGTATTTATTTCGACGAAAATACAGCAACCCTAACTATCTTTCAGACAAAAGTCTCTCAACATCTTGGCGATAATGAGGTAACAAAATTCGTTTCGGATTATCAAAATTTGTTCGAGCGGATGAATACTATGCAATTACCGCTCAATAAGAATATAAATGCAAAACTTCAGGCGGTTTGGGATATTCCCAAGCAAGGGATTACATACTCGCCACGTTTGTTTTTCATTTTTAATGGCAAAAAGGAAGGCCAAGATAAGGCCATTGCCGAGCGGCATATGCAAGCATATCCGATATTGGAAATATGGGACGCAGAAGACTTGTATTCAAAAATCGAGCAATTGCAATCGGCGCAACGCAAACGGAAATCAGTGCCATTCACATTTATGGCGGAGAAATCTAATATCTCATTGGCCAACGACCCGCAAGCGCTTACCACCTATGCAAAGGGTAATGTTCGTGCCGTAGGCTTCCGCCTAAAAGCTACAGAACTTTGCCGGCTGATCGAAGAAGAAAAAAAGATTAACGGACATGACGACCACTTATATGGACAAAATATCCGTGGACTTTTAGGTGCGATTAAAACCAATCCGCAAATAAAAGCGACCCTGATGGGAGATACGGCTGCATATTTCCCATTCCTGAATAACGGCATCACGATGATTGCTGAAACCGTGAAGCTGCCTAATGCAATGCAAGCTAGTTTGTATCCCATACAGACCGTCAATCCGGTGATCGTTAACGGATTGCAGTCAACTCAAGTCATTTACGAAGTCTATCGCCAGCATCCTGAAAAATTAGTCGATGTCGATGTTATGGTGAGGCTATATGACACACAGGATGAAGAGTTGGCTGAGAAAATAACGACGGCAACAAACACACAGACCAGCATCGGCGTGCGCGACAAGATGTCTAATCGAGGTTTTAATCAACATCTGAAAGCGTTGTTCGAAAACAAGGGAATAGGCTATATCGCCAAGCGCGGTGATAGTTTTGAAAACCGCCTGAGCCGAGATTTGCACGAGACCGTTACCAGCGAAATACTTCTTAAATTCTGGTTCGCTACCTATTACGAACGTCCTGAAACTGCGAAGAGCTCTAAGGCCGAAGTCTTGCAGCAGCTATATAACGCCACAGGTGATGTCGATCATCCACTGCATTATTTGTTTGGTGGCAGCATCGATTCCCCGATCTACGCCCAGATGCTGAACGTGTATGCCATTTACAAAGTAGTTACCGGAAAACGCAGCGATGCAACTGATGCGACACCAGACGTCATTCATTTTTCGGACGAGTTGTTAAGCTATGGGATTTATAAATATCTTGTAGTGCAGAATCGGGATGCAGTTACTGGCGCAGATGTGAGTACTGTTTTGGATAGTGCTTACACAATAGTCTTTCAGGGCATTCAAACGATTTGTACAGAGCAGCAAAATTTGCTGGCGACACAGAACCGTAACTATCACCACAACACGTATTTCAAATCGTCACAATCACGCATTGATTTGAATCGTACGGCCAATTGGTTTGAGTCTTACGACTGGCATCCTGTTTAGGGAATCAGGTGCACCATCGCTCTATTGCTGCATATTTGAAGCGCGGCGGCCTTATCGCCTACCCCACCGAGTCCTGTTACGGGCTGGGCTGCGATCCGTCCAATCGCAAGGCTGTGCTAAAGCTGCTCAAACTCAAACAGCGCCCGCAGCGCAAAGGGTTGATCCTCATCGCGTCTCACTACCATCAAGTCGCACGCTATCTGCAAGCGCTCACGCTCGCCGAACAGGGCAAGCTACAAAACACCCGCACACAGGCTGTCACCTACCTGCTGCCGACACGTCCTTCCGCGCCGCGCTGGTTGCGCGGCGCGCATAACACGCTGGCAGTGCGCCTCACCGCTCACCCATTCGCAACAAATCTTTGCCGTAGCGTCAACAGCGCATTGGTTTCCACCAGCGCCAACCGCAGCGGGCAACGTCCCGCAAAAACCTACGCCGAATGCCGGCGCTTATTTGGAAAAAAAGTGTGGGTACTGCCGGGACGCGTGGGTAAACGCAAACAACCTTCGACGATACAGGCATGGTCGGATGGTAGAATCGTGCGCAAATAATCAATCCACCACAGAGACACAAAGACACAGAGAAAAGCATATCAACTTGGATTTCATCAGATATCAGTGCATAACAAGATCAAAGCGAACGCCTGATGCAAATCCGAAATAAGCCACAAATGTATATTTACTTGGTTTTTGCTTTTCTCTGTGTCTCTGTGTCTCTGTGGTGAAAACACTGTGGAGAAAAAAATGGATAGCGCCGCCGTCAGAAAATATCTGCTCGAACTGCAAGAGCTCATCGTCGAACGTCTGGAACAAGTGGACGGTCAAAAATTCATCCGCGACAAATGGACACGCGCCACCGGAAGCGGCGGTATCGGCAAAGGTGAAGGCATCAGTTGCATCCTCGAAGAGGGTAACGTGCTGGAGCGCGGTGGGGTAGCGTTCTCGCATGTGCAGGGCGACAAGATGCCCGCATCGGCCACTGCACATCGCCCCGAGTTAGCCGGATGTAGTTGGGAGGCGATGGGCGTATCGCTGGTGATGCACCCGCGCAATCCTTACGCGCCGACTGCGCACGCCAATGTGCGCATGTTCATGGCGCACAAACCCGGCGGCGAAGCCGTGTTCTGGTTCGGCGGCGGCATGGACCTCACGCCTTACTACGGCTTCGAGGAAGATGCGCAGCATTTTCACCAAGTCTGCAAGAACTCACTCGCTCCGTTCGATCCCTCGCTGCATGCGAAATACAAAAAATGGTGCGACGACTATTTCTTCCTCAAGCACCGCAACGAGCCGCGCGGTGTGGGCGGCATCTTCTTCGACGACCTGAGCGAGCCGGATTTCGATTGCTGTTTTGCCATCCAGCAAAGCGTGGGCGATCACTTCCTGTCGGCTTACGTGCCGCTGCTGGAAAAGCGCAAGGACACGCCTTACGGCGAACGCGAGCGCGACTTCCAGCTATATCGTCGCGGCCGTTATGTCGAATTCAATCTGGTCATCGACCGCGGCACCATCTTCGGCCTGCAATCGAACGGCCGCACCGAATCTATCCTACTGTCCATGCCACCGCTGGTGAAATGGCGCTACGACTGGCACCCCGAAAAGGGTACGCCTGAGGCGGAGCTGTACGACAAGTTCCTCGTACCGCAAGACTGGGTGTAAAAAAACCCGCCGTCGGCGGGTTTTGTTTTTTTGATCTTTTTTCGCTGCACGCTCATGGCAAGTGTTTGATGCTGGTGATCTTGGCTAGCGCTACTGCCTGAGCCAGCGCTTCGACAGCCTGTGTACGCGCAAAGCTCTTGCGCCATGCCAATGCGATGCGCCTCGACGGGACAGGCTTGGTAAATGGAATAACTTTCAGCAAACGGCTGCAATAACGCGGACTGTTGGCTGAAGCGGGCAGCACGGTGATGCCGTGGCCGGAAGCGACCATGTTGCGTATGGTTTCCAGCGACGTTCCCTGCTGGATGTCCGCACCTTTACGGTTCAGGTTGGGGCAAGCTTCCTCCACCTGATTGCTGAAGCAGTGACCGGAGTTCAGCAACAGCACTTTTTCCCCCGCCAACTCCCGTGCCTTGATGCTGCGCCGATCTGCCCAGTGATGCTCGTTGTTGACCACCACTTCAAACGGTTCGTCGTATAAAGCCTGCGTGAGAATGCTGGCATCGCCGAAGGGCAGCGCGATGATGATGACATCCAGCTTGCCGTTGCGCAGTAAAGTGTCCAGATTCTCGGTGAGGTTCTCTTCTATTTCCAGCGGCATTTCCGGCGCGATCTTTTTTAGCTCGGGGACGAGGTCGGGCAACAAATAGGGGCCAACGCTGTGGATGACGCCAAGGCGCAGGACACTGGTCAATTGGTCTTCACCCTGCCGGGCAATTTCCCGGATGCGCCTGACTTCTTCCAGAGCGCGTTGCGCCTGCTCCACGATCTCGGAGCCTACAGCCGTGAGGGAAACCTCGTTTTTTCCGCGCTCGAAGATTTTGATGCCCAATTCCTCTTCGAGCTTTTGTATCGCCAAAGACAACGCAGGCTGGCTGATAAACGATTTTTCTGCGGCACGGCGGAAGTTGCGTTCCTGCGCCACGGCGACGATATAGCGTAACTCGTTGAGGGTAATAACGTTCTCCTTCAGTCGTCATTCCCGCGCATAACCAGCGACTTGCCAGCTTGCTGGCTTAATCGAATGGCTAGTAGTTCCATCAGGCACGAATGACAAATTTCATGATTTGCATAATAAATCAGACTGGTTGAAACAATCAATTGGATTGATTGTTGGCATAAGCCTAAATTGCGCCTGTGACTATTTACTCAAGCAGCTTTATTAAGGAGAACGCCATGTCAAACGAAGCCAAATGTCCATTCGATCACACCGCTGCTACAGGAGAGACTAGCCATCACTGGTGGCCTAACCAACTCAAGCTGAATATCCTGCACCAGCACCCTCCGCAGTCCAATCCGATGGATGCGGATTTCAATTACGCTGAAGCATTCAAACAGCTTGACCTCGCCGCTGTGAAGCGAGACTTGGTCGCGCTGATGACCGACTCGCAAGATTGGTGGCCGGCGGATTATGGTCACTACGGCCCGTTCTTTATTCGCATGGCGTGGCATAGCGCGGGCACTTACCGGACAGGCGATGGTCGTGGCGGAGCAGGCCACGGCAACCAGCGATTTTCGCCGCTCAACAGTTGGCCCGACAATGTCAATCTCGACAAAGCGCGCCGCCTGCTGTGGCCGATCAAGCAAAAATACGGCAAGGCAATTTCCTGGGCTGATTTGATGATACTCGCAGGCAACGTCGCGCTGGAATCCATGGGCTTCAAGACCTTCGGCTTCGCGGGCGGACGCGAGGATATCTATTCCCCCGAGCAGGACATCTACTGGGGGAATGAAACCAAGTGGTTGGCCGATGACGCGCGCTATTCCGGCGAACGCGATCTGGAAAATCCGCTTGCTGCGGTACAAATGGGGCTGATCTACGTCAACCCGGAAGGGCCGGGCGGCAAGCCCGATCCGCTCGCGTCGGCACGCGACATCCGCGAGACCTTCGCGCGCATGGCGATGAACGACGAAGAGACCGTTGCACTTACCTGCGGCGGACACACTTTTGGTAAGGCTCATGGTGCCGGGGATGCGGCACTGGTCGGTGTTGCACCCGAAGCAGCGGACATCGCCGAGCAGGGCTTGGGTTGGAAATCGGCTTTCAAAAGCGGCAAGGGGGGCGACCAGATCGGTAGCGGTCTGGAAGGCTCGTGGACGCCCACGCCGACCCGGTGGGATATGAGCTATCTGGATATGCTGTTCGGCAATGAATGGGAACTGAGCAAAAGCCCTGCGGGTGCGCAGCAGTGGACACCGAAGCAGGCGACCGCCGACAACATGGCACCTGCCGCACATGACGCTGCCAAGCGCGTGCCGATTATGATGACCACCGCCGACATGGCGATGCGCATGGATCCGGCTTACGAAAAGATCGCGCGGCGTTTCCACAAGAATCCCGCAGAGTTTGCCGATGCGTTTGCGCGCGCCTGGTTCAAGTTGACGCACCGGGACATGGGCCCCCGTGCGCGTTATCTCGGTGCCGAAGTGCCCGCAGAAGCGCTGATCTGGCAAGACCCGATTCCGGCCGTGAACCATGCGCTGGTGGATGAGCGGGATGTTGCCGTGCTGAAAGGCAAAGTGCTGGCATCGGGGCTGTCGGTGTCTGAACTGGTCTCGACCGCATGGGCATCGGCATCCACTTTCCGGGGGTCGGATAAACGCGGCGGCGCGAACGGCGCACGCATCCGTCTCGCACCGCAAAAGGATTGGGAAGCCAACCAGCCGGAGCAACTGGCCAAAGTGCTGGATAAGCTCGCGAGTATCCAACGCGAGTTCAATGGCAGCGGCAAGCAGATTTCGTTGGCCGACCTCATCGTGCTGGCGGGTTGCGCCGGGGTTGAGCAGGCGGCGAAAAATGCGGGTCGCGCGGTGACTGTTCCCTTCACACCGGGTCGCATGGATGCCACGCAGGCACAAACCGATGTGGAATCTTTCGCCGTGCTCGAACAGATCGCCGACGGCTTCCGCAATTACCAGAAGGCGAAATACCGCATCCCGGCCGAGGAGCTGCTGCTCGACCGCGCGCAACTGCTGACCCTGAGCGCGCCCGAAATGACGGTACTCATTGGCGGGTTGCGCGTGCTGAACACCAATGTCGGACACAGCCGACATGGTGTGTTCACGCAACGGCCAGAGGTGTTGAGCAACGACTTTTTTGTAAACCTGCTCGACATGGATACAGAGTGGAAGGCAGTATCGAATGCCGAGGATGTGTTTGATGGGCGCAGTCGCAAGACGGGGAAAATCAAGTGGACGGGCACCCGCGTTGATCTGATCTTCGGTTCGAACTCGCAGTTGCGTGCCTTGGCGGAAGTCTATGCAAGTGGCGACGCGCAAGAAAAATTTATCCGCGATTTTGTGGCGGCCTGGAGCAAGGTGATGAATCTGGATCGCTTCGATCTTGCGTGATTTGTTGGCATGACAATAACCGTCAGTTGCCGCGTCGCATAACTATCGGCGCGGCACTGAAAAAGGAGAAATACCATGCACACCTTTATTTCTAACCATATTTATTTGCAAGAATTTGTGGCAGTATTAGCCATGCTGGGCTTGGGTTTAGAAGGCTACGCTGCCGACCCGGAACTGCCCACAACCGAGCAACTTAATTCGAGGAGAACGCCATGAGCAAACCTACCGCCATCAACATCGGCATCTCGGAAAAAGACCGCAAGAAAATCGCCGACGGTTTAGGCCGCATGCTGGCCGACAGTTACACCCTCTACCTCAAGACCCACAACTTCCACTGGAACGTCACCGGCCCGATGTTCCAGACCCTACACTTGATGTTCATGACCCAGTACAACGAAATCTGGATGGCGGTGGACATGGTGGCAGAGCGCATCCGCGCCTTGGGTTATCCGGCCCCCGGCTCTTACACAGAGTTTGCCGCGCTCACCAGCATCAAGGACAGCGATGGCGTGCCCAAGGCAAGAGAAATGATCCGGCAATTGGTGGATGGGCAGGAGACTGTGGTGCGCACTGCCCGTGAAGTGTTACTCGTCGCCGAAAAGGCGGGCGACCAGCCGACGGTCGATCTGCTTTCCGCTAGAATGGAGGTGCATGAGAAAAATGCGTGGATGTTGCGGAGCTTGTTAGAGGAATAAGGCCGTTGTGCACCTCGGCACTGGCGTTTTTCCGGTGAAAACTCAAGCGGCGATTTTTTCCGCGTGATGCCGGAGCCAAAAAAATGCGGGGGAAATAAATTCGAGCGTGTCCCCTGTTGTACTAAACATCACATTTTCAGTACGGTCAGCCTGAAAACCATAACCGAGGTACGAACATGAACACTGCACTGCATATTGGCGAACCTTGGATGTGGGCGGCTTTCATCGGCTTCGTTCTAGTGATGCTTGCCGTCGATCTGTTTCTGGTCGGCGGCAACAAGGCGCACAGGGTCGGCTTCAGGGAAGCGGCGGCTTGGTCGCTCGTTTGGTTTACGCTGGCCATGCTGTTCAACCTCGGGTTGTGGTGGCATCTCAAGGGGGCGTACGGCGGCGAGGTGGCCGACGTCAAGGCGATGGAGTTCCTGACCGGCTACTTGATCGAAAAATCGCTTGCGGTCGACAATATCTTCGTCTTCCTGATGATCTTCACTTTCTTCGCCGTGCCGGCGGAGATTCAGCGGCGCGTGCTGATTTACGGCGTGATCGGCGCGATCGTGTTGCGCGCCATCATGATTGTGGCGGGTGCATGGCTGGTGCAGGAGTTCCACTGGATACTGTATCTGTTCGGTGCTTTCCTTGTCGTCACCGGCATCAAAATGCTGATGTTTGCCGAGGCCGAACCAGACCTTAGCAAGAACCCGCTGCTCAACTGGGTCAAGCGTCACCTGCGGCTGACACCGGACTATCGCGGCGAAAAATTCTGGGTGCGGGAAAACGGCGTGCCTATGTTCACACCGTTGTTTCTGGTGCTCGTCATGATCGAGTTGTCCGACCTGATATTTGCGGTCGACTCGATACCGGCGATTTTCGCCATCACCACCGATCCGTTCATCGTCTTCACCTCCAACATCTTCGCTATTCTGGGTCTGCGCGCGATGTATTTTATGCTGGCCGGCATGGCCGACCGTTTCCACCTGCTGAAATACGGCTTGGCCACGGTGCTGGTGTTTGTGGGAACCAAGATGCTGGTCGTAGACTATTATAAAATCCCGGTGGGGCTGTCGCTGGGCATCGTCGGCGTCATCATCGCCACCTTCATGTTTGCCAGTCTGTGGGTGACGCGCAACAAGGCCTCCCAGTGAATTCCCTACAGATGAAAGCAAGCGTAGATGGGTTGAACAACGCGATATCCAACCTACACTTTCACCTCAATCAGTAATCCAAAACCATTCCCGCAAACACCGCCGCCCCGAACCAGTTGTTGTGCAGAAAAGCCGCGAAACATTTTTCGCGGCTTCGGTCTTTGATGAGACGGTAGTGGTACAGCGCGAGGCCTTCCGCAACGATCAAGCCCACAAAGTAAACCAACCCCAATCCCGCCATCAATCCGGCTACGGCCAGCAACAACAAGGTGATACCGTAGCAAGCCATCACCGCCATCACATCGTATTTGCCGAAGAACAGTGCCGAAGAGTGGATGCCGAGATGGATGTCGTCATCTCTATCCACCATCGCGTATTCGGTGTCGTAGGCGATGGCCCAGAACACGTTGGCGAGCAGTAGTACCCACGCCACGATTGGCACGTTGCCGAGCGTTGCGGCGAAGGCCATCGGGATGCCGCAGCCGAAGGCGATGCCGAGGTAAGCCTGCGGGATAGCCAGAAAGCGCTTGGTGAACGGATAGCTGGCGGCGAGGAACACTGCCGGCACGGAAAGCAACAGCGTCAATTTATTCAGCGGCAAGATCAACAGAAATGCCAGCAGCGCCAATCCTGCCGCCAGCAGCAATGCTTCGCGCGTGCTGACTTTGCCGCTGGTGAGCGGACGATCTTTGGTGCGCTGCACATGTTTGTCGATGTCGCGGTCGGCATAGTCGTTGATGACACAACCCGCCGAGCGCATCAACACCGTGCCAAGCACGAAGATGGATACGATGAGCCAGGAAGGATGTCCGTCGCCCGCGATCCACACACCCCACAGCGTCGGCCATAACAACAGCAAAATACCGATGGGACGGTGCAGACGGGTGAGCTGGACGTAGAGATGCAGGCGTTCGGTGAGGTTCATGCTGTCATTTTACCTGTGCCGGAATGACGATTGTTACTTGAGTTCCAATATCTCCGGCAAAAATACTTCCGTTACCAGCAGCGGCGCACCGTGCAAATAGAACAGCGAGCGCCGCGCCCATAGCCTATCGGGTGCATCGCCCAACACGGCTGCGGCGTTTTGATACAAAGGGTGGTGGAACTGCAATGCCTTGTAATGCAGCGGGTGGCGCTTTACCAAGGGGTGCGTGAACAGCAGCGTGCCGAGTGAACGACTACCCAAGCCGCGCATCGCCTTCCAAGTGCCGCGCAAATGCTCATGAGCACAAGTACTGTGTGCGAACACCACCGGGCGTCCGTCAGCGTATAAAAAAACTTCGCGCGAAAATACATAGCGGTCATACGGAATACCCAACAGCATAGCTTCGTCATAAGCGACACGCGCCAGCCCGCTGCGCAAGGGACGCACGGTAAAGAGTTTGCAGCGCTGCTGGATGCGGCGCGTGAGCGAGCCCTCGTCGCGCAGCCACGGTGTGTAGCCTGCCGAGCCGAGCAACAGACTTTGCCAGTAGTGGTCACGCATGTAAAAAATCCGGTTTGTTCGCCATCCAGCGTTGCAGATGTGCGTGCGCCACTTCGGGCGCATCGCGCAACAATTCATCCGCCAAAGTACGGGCGGTTTCCAATAGTTTCGCATCTTCGTTGATGTCGGCGAAGCGCAGCATGGCGACGCCGCTTTGCCTCGCGCCCAGCAGTTCGCCGGGGCCGCGCAGGCGCAGATCCTGTTGCGCGATCTCGAAGCCGTCGGTGTTCTCGAAGATGATTTTCAAGCGCGCCCGCGCCAGCTCCGACAACGGTTGTTGGAACAATAACACGCACAAGCTTTCCGCCGCACCACGCCCGACGCGCCCGCGCAGTTGGTGCAGTTGCGCCAGCCCCATGCGCTCGGCATGTTCGATCACCATCAGGCTGGCATTGGGCACATCCACACCGACTTCGATGACGGTGGTGGCGACCAGCAAATGAATTTCTCCCGCTTTGAACGCCGCCATCACCCGCGCTTTTTCTGCGTTGTCGAGTCTGCCGTGAACCAATCCCACGCTGAGTTCGGGGAAAATTTGCGTCAGTGTCTCGTAGGTGTCGAGCGCGGTCTGCAATTGCAGCACTTCCGATTCGTCTATCAACGGACACACCCAATAGGCTTGGCGATTTTGCAAACAGACCATGCGCACGCGCTCGAACACTTCCTCGCGGCGCGTGTCGTTGATGAGTTTGGTGACGATGGGCGTGCGCCCCGGCGGCAACTCGTCGATCACCGATACGTCGAGATCGGCGTAATAGCTCATTGCCAGGGTGCGCGGAATGGGAGTGGCACTCATCATGAGCTGGTGCGGTTCTTGAACAATATATTTTTCCAGTTCACCAGCCGTACTATCCCCTCCCCCTTGCAGGGGGAGGGCTAGGGAGGGGGTAGAAGCGTTCAACGACTCGTGCCCCCAACCAGCCGAACCCCGGCAAGGGGGGGTGAGTTAGTGAGCATATTAAGTGTAAT